>NC_018645.1:635000-1235000 GCF_000307105.1 Desulfobacula toluolica Tol2 | reverse complement strand
AGGCCCATAGTACAAAAGAAGGCGGCCCTGTCTTTCTTGGTGCAAATTGCATGGGCGTTATTTCCAAACCAGGAGGATATGACACCTGGTTCATACCTGAACAAAAACTGCCAAAACAAAGAAATTGTGCTTTTCACAGGGCTGCCTTGATCAGCCAGAGCGGCGCCTTCATGCTTCACCGCAGTCACCAATACCCCCACATGAGCCCGGCCTATATGATCTCCATGGGCAATCAGACAGATCTGACCCTGGGAGATATGATTCAATATTTCATGACATCAAAATCAGTGGATGTCATTGCCGTATATGCTGAAGGATTCAACGACCTTGACGGCCTGGAATTCTGCAAAGCTGTCAGACATGCAGTCCTTGCGGGCAAAGAACTTATATTCTACAAAGCTGGCCGTACCCCTGAAGGCAAGGCCGCCACCTCAAGCCATACCGCATCCCTTGCCGGGGACTACATGGTTTGTGAATCCTGTGTACGCCAGGCCGGGGCCATTGTTGCCAGAACCTTTTCAGAATTCCAGGAATTGATCGTTCTTGCCGAAACTATGAGCAAAAAAACCATCAAGGGCAACCGCCTGGCTGCCGTCAGCGGAGCCGGATTTGAAGCCGTGGGCATGGCCGATTCCATACAGTCAGATGATTTTCACATGGAACTGGCCCGTTTTGAAGAGAGTACACTTGAAAAAGTGGCAGATATTTTAAAACACAAAAAACTGGATGCCTTTGTGACACTGTCCAATCCCCTGGATATCAATCCAGCGGCAGATGATGACACCCATGCACAGATCACAAGGATACTGGCAGAAGATAAAGGTGTTGATGCTGTCGTCGTCAGCCTTGACCCCATGTCACCGGCCATGAAAACCCTTGACAGCCCGTCGATTCCATACTTTGATATGAATCACGAAAACAGCATTAAAAACCAGATCATTGACATTACCAATACCTGTGACACTCCTGTGGTAACCGTTGTTGACGGTGGCCGCCTGTATGACCCGCTGAGGGAGGCCCTGATAAAAAACAACATTCCGGTGTTCACAGTCTGTGACAAGGCCATTGCCGCCCTTTCATTATACGTCCAGGGACGGTTGAATGCCTATGCCATCCGAAACTCGGTTGGTAAACAATAATTTTCAATCTTTGGCTGTCAAATAATTTTTTCACAACAAAATTTATATTGCAATAATTAATTCCTTGAGATATCCCTGATTCCTTCAAGGGTATCATATACTCATGCTTGATTTATTCATACTTGATTGTTGGGTATGAGCATGTGATTAAAATTATAAAATGGTTTACAGACCATGTAGAGGGCTATAATGCGTTTCAGGCGGGAGAATATATATGGCATCACTATTCGATCAGGGTTCAATTGGCAAAATCACATTAAAAAACAGAATGATCAGGTCTGCAACCTGGGAAGGCATGTGTGAACCGGACGGCAGGCCGACCCAAAAACTTGTGGACACCTATTGCAACCTGGTCAAGGGAGGAATTGGGCTGATCATTACCGGGTATACTTATGTTAGAAGGGATGGAAAGCAATTGCCAGGTAAAATGGGGATCTACACGGATAAGTTTGCCCTGCAATTCAAACAACTGACCCGGGCGGTTCATGATTTAAACGGTAAAATTGCCATTCAACTTGTTCATGCCGGAGGTCAAACAGATTCAAAATCAGCGGGACGCCAGCCTGTGGCACCATCAGGCATCAAAGTGGGCGCATTTCCTGAAACGCCCCAGGCACTTTCCATATTAGAGATAGAAAACATTACCGATTCCTTTGCCAGGGCCGCAGGAAGAGCCAAAGAATGGGGATTTGATGCCGTTCAGATTCATGGTGCCCATGGATATCTTGTCAGCCAGTTCCTGTCTCCTGTGACAAACCAGAGAACAGATGCATATGGAGGAAGTCTTGAAAACAGAGGCAGGTTTTTATTTGATATCTATGAAAAGATAAGGACCCGTGTGGGCAAAAACTACCCGGTGTTTATAAAATTCAATGCAAATGACCATGTTGAAAACGGATTGACAACAGATGAGGCAGTTCAAATTGCAAAAAAACTCTCTGATTTTGGAATTGATGCCATAGAAGTTTCTTCCGGTACAGCGTCTTCCGGAGAAAAAGGACCTGCCAGGACAAAAATCAATTCCCCTGAAAAGCAAGCCTATAACCTTGATCTTGCACTGACCATAAAAAAACAAGTGTCGTGCCCTGTTATTTGCGTTGGGGGGTTCAGATCCCTTCTTGTTGCTCAAAAGGCAATAGCTGAACACGGCATGGATTTTATTTCTCTTTCACGGCCTTTGATCCGGGAACCGGATCTGCCAAAAAAATGGGCAACAAATAAAACCGACCATTCAGAGTGCATCTCGTGCAACAAATGTTTTATTCCGGGGATGTCCAAAGGCGGCATTTTTTGTGTTGCCCAGAAAAAAGACAAAAGAACCACATGAAACAATATGCCGCACAAACAAGGACACCCCTGAAAATCACGAGGCAACCACCCCGTGTTTCATGGAAATTTTTTCAAACATGACAACAATGCCGGTAGCAATGCCATATACAATATCCACATTGGCATTCATGCCGGCAGATGAATCAAAAAAAATGTGCAGATCCGATTCCATACCGTCTTCAGCCTTCCAATAGCAGATCAGTATGGGAAGCTTTGGCAAAGGATAAAGCACCAGTGATATATCTGATGCATAATAATTTTCCACTGTTTTTCCATTAAAAAGAACAATCAGATCTTCAAACAAATGGGGATATTTATCTGCAATCTGTTTTAAAGGCTTTTCAGATCTCTGGACAAACAAAGGATTTTTCTCACGCCCACCCTCAATTTCTCTTAACGGAACCCATTTCCCCGTCAAAGAAACCCCTTTGCAGTGGAGGACATATCCCAAAACAGTACTGGCAATCCAGGGGTTGATATGAATATCTGAAAACATGTTGCCCTGTGAATCAATGAAAAACTGCTTTCCAAAAATCCTGATCATCAATTTCCCTTTTGAAAAACTCCCCCCGACTCTTTTGGCTGCCTTTTCCAGGTCACAAGAATTTATTTGTGTTTTCAAGTCCGCCACAAGCGTTGACCGGTACTCTTCATTTGTCATCTTTTTTTTCTGTTTTCCCTGATATTGTTCAAGCACTTTTTGGCTCAAGACAGGGCATTGATCCAATGATTTTTCTCCCAAAAAAACCTTTGAGGCAAAAGCAAGACAGGTTTGTTCATTGCATTTTCTGCAATTGGATTTATCCAGAATCTTAAACACTTCCATGGCATTGGCAAATTCAGACATATACACTCCTCATTTTAAATAACTGTCATGGGCATAACTTGTCAATTTTATATCATAATTTGCTCACCCAGGTTTGCCCATAACAAATAATAAAAATCACTGTTTGGATTTTTCAAGACTTTCATATAAAAAAATATTTTCCATGATATTTTAAACTAATAAAATAGGATAAACCTGGCAATAAAACATCACCCAAAAGGGGGAGAAACAAAAAAAATTAAATTATCTGGTGGCGAGCCGCCCAAACCACAGCCTGAGTCCGATGACTGACCCCCAGCTTGTTAAAGATGTTTACAACATGACTTTTAACGGTATGAGGACTGATATGAAGCTGTTGTGAAATTTCACGGTTGGTCTGTCCCAACCCTATTCCGGACAGAACCTCAAGTTCTCTTTGAGTCAGGGCTGAGGGCAGGGATAAATTTGCAGGATGATCTTTTCTGTTCAAAGCAGGCATGGGGACATTTTTTTCATGGATCTTATTTGTTTCATGGATCTTATTTGATTGATTGGAGGTATCAATATTCAGTGTAACCGACGAAACCAGGTTCCCGTCATTATCACGTACCGGATAGGTGACCTGCTCGTTTATGGGCAACCCCACATACGGGCATTTTGACGGCTGAACCCGCTGCTTGGAAACCATCGCAGCAAAAGCCATGCAGCTTTTAAGCCCGCATTTGCCGCAATTTGTTTTTGGTAAAAGCTTTAAAATATCGGTAACTGCAATTTTTTGAAACACCTTGAATTTCGGGATAATATCATTTTTCTTGTCAAGAATCCCATTTAAAAATTCCATTAATTTTTCCCTGAATGCTGTTGCATGTTCCCGGTCGTCCAAAGGAGATGCAATACACCTTTCAGGGTAAACAACGCAATAAACCTTGTCAAAAACAAACCGGACCAGGTTTGGATTTTCATGGAGTTCAGCTTCATCTGCAACCGCATTGATATAGGGAAACAAAAACGAGATATCTTTTTCAAAATGGATAATCGCCGTAACACAAGACCCTCTGCTTGAGCCGGGCTTTGCCATGGGACCGTCCATACAAGTATAAAAATGATTAAATCCTATTCGTTGCATAAAAAATGAGATACCACACACTCTTTTAAAAAACAACTCACGATTATATAGCGCAAATCTGGTTGCATATTTTGCAGGTCAGGGCAATTTAAAGTCTGTGCATTCATAGCACAAATACTTTTCACCTTGTCTTGAATATCCGTTGTTCCCTGATCTTATTCTTTTTTTACACTTTTAACATTTGACTGGTTCATAATCCTGGGAATTACTGGAATATTTGTGTCAAACAAGCTGTTTGCAAATTTTACAAACACTCCAAACACAATTATCGGCAAAGCAACAACTTGAATCAAAAAAATTCCAACATATAAAAATATCAGTTTCAAAAGGTTTTCTATGATATTTCCCGTGTTGCTGATTGTGTTAACAAGGGCATTTTTAAACTCCAAAGATTTGCGTTTAAGAAATGATGAGCTATTCTTGATAGTTCCTAAGACACCATCGGTCTGCGGGATTGAAAATTCCATCAATTTATCAAGTTCCGCAGACCCGAGTGCCAGTTCTTTATTTGCATTCAAAATTTTTTCTTCAAAAAAATTTTCTTGAATATAATTATTTGTAATAGCCGATATAGGAAGTGTAAACCTGGCAATTAGAATCAATAGTATGAAGCCCGTTATGATTTTTTGAAGAGCTGCCAATCTTTGGTTCTCAAACCAAATCAGAACAGATAAAACGAAAAGAAACAGGGCAAGTATAGGTGGCGCAAGTGACACACTAATCTCATAAGCCAATTTCTGAACACCCAATGACGTAATCGCAGTTACTATTACATCAGACACACGTTCAGTCATATCATCAATCGGGTCTAAAGCCTGTCCTATGGCTAAGGTTATCCCCACGCCTGCGGGTTCCAGATTCAGGTTGGAATCCTTAACAATTGAAACAGAGGCGTTGATAAGCCTGCATGTTGCATAAGCAACCCCGGCCTTGCTTATTGCCTCACGAAAGTAATCGTCAGCTTTGCTGTCTAGAATCGGAAGCCTTAACCCAGGTGAAAAGAAAAACAATATCGCCATTAAGGCTCCAACAGATGATATTACTATTTTTTGTGTTTTTATGGATTTCATTTTCACTCTTCCCTATTTCAATGTTTGGATAACGGACAGCAAGGGTTTACAAACAAGAAAAATTTTTAACAGGTCTGACACCGGGCTTATAATATAAATTTTCAAATTTTTTTCAAAGGAATCAGTGCATACGGCTTTTACAATTATTCAAATAAATTCGGAAGGTCAAGCAAGAAAAACAATTGAAGGGGAGTATCCGGTTGAACAATGCCCATGCATGGGCGCAATAACCACTTTTACCAGATGCCGGGGTTTACAAAACAGGGGCTTGGCCTTATATTATGCCAACATCAACCCAAACCTGAAAAATGTGGAGTAAACCATTGAAACAGATCATAGTTCTTGCAACCAGAAACAAGGGAAAAACAAGGGAAATCAGAGAACTTTTAAAAGGATATCCAATTGATATCAAAAACCTGGATGATTTCGGTCCCATCCCAGAGGTTATTGAGGACGGAGAGACCTTTGATGACAATGCCTATAAAAAAGCCTCTTTTACGGCAAAAATATTAGGATACCCTGCCATGGCAGATGACTCAGGGCTTTGCGTTGAAGCTCTTGACGGTGCGCCCGGCGTCTATTCCGCCAGGTATGCCGGAGAAAATGCCACGGATGCGGACAATGTCAAAAAAATGCTGGAAGAATTAAAAGACAAAGACAACCGGAAAGCCTCCTTTAAATGTGTGATTTCCATTGCGATTCCAACAGGCCCGGCCTTGACTTATGAAGGTGAGTGCCAGGGTGTTATCACCAAAGAAGCAGTTGGGGATAACGGGTTTGGATATGATCCGCTCTTTTTTTATCCTGAATTGAACAAAACCTTTGCCCAGTTGACCATTCAAGAAAAAGGCCAGGTCAGCCACCGGGGCAAGGCGTTAAAAGAAATAGCCGATGAAATGGACAAAATCATCGACTGGATTGATATCACTATGCCCAAATTCCAGCGTGCGGAATGCAAAGGAAACAACTCATGACCCCCTCCTCTTTTAAAGAGCTTGTCATTCAAAACAGATCCTGCAGACGGTTTGACAACGCTCATAAAATTGATGAAACAAAATTACGGGAACTGGTTGAACTGGCACGGAACTGTGCATCGGCTGCAAATCTCCAGCCCTTGAAATATATCATATGCCGGGATGATCAAAAAAATGAAGATATCTTTTCCTGCCTGGGATGGGCCGCATACCTGAAAGAGTGGAAAGGCCCGATAAAAGAAGAACGGCCCTCCGCATATATCGTCATCATGGGAGATCATAATATTTCCGATAAATTCTGGTGCGACCATGGCATTGCAGCCCAGACACTGCTGCTGGGAGCAAAATCCATGGGGCTTGGCGGATGCATGTTCGGTTCCGTCAATGCAAAAAAGCTCAAACAGCACTTGAATATTGATGATCACCTGGAGGTTAAACTGGTGGTGGCCCTGGGAAAACCTGTTGAAGAAATCTGTATTGATCAATTGGGTGAAGACGGTGATATCAAATACTGGAGGGATGACAACCAGGTCCACCATGTCCCCAAAAGAAAACTCAACGACATTATCATCAGCTCATGGTAAAACAATAACAATATGATAAAGTAATAATAAAAATATAATAGTAACTCAACAAAAACATTGCAAACCAACCAAAAAATGGCAAATCAACAAAAAATTCTGCTTGTCAACCCGGCATGCCTTGATGCAAGGATATCCGGAGAAGATGCCCGTATTGTTCCCATAGGCCTTTACTATATCGGGGCGCTCATGATGGATAAAGGTTTTAGCGTCAGCATCCTAAACCTGGCAGACATAAGGGATGACCCTGTTGAGGTCTTTAAAACCATTGTTTCAAGACAGCAACCGGATATCATAGGATTTTCCGTGATCAACTCCAACCGCTGGAATGCAATGGAGTGCGCAAATGCTGCAAAAAAGATCAGGCCTGATGTGACAATTGTGTTTGGCGGGCCTACACCGACATTTCTTGCAGACCATCTCTTAACCGCCTGCCCGGATATTGATTTTATTGTTACAAGCGAAGGTGAAATCACCTTTCTTGAACTTGCAACAGCGCTTGGAAACAATCGCGACAACTCCTTTGAACAGATTAACGGACTGGTCTTCAAACAAAACAACAAGATTTTCAGGACATTGCCAAGAGACCCCATTGCAGAACCGGACTCTCTGGTTCACCCGTCCAAATATTTTGCATATCAGCACCTTTCCCTGTCACGGGGATGCCCCGGCAAGTGTACCTTTTGCGGATCACCCAAATTCTGGGGAAATCAAGACTTGCGATTTCACTCCCCTGAATGGTTTGCCGATGAAATCCAGGCCCTTGTAGAAAAAGGCATCCATCATTTTTATATTTCAGATGACACCTTTACAATGGACAAGCAGCGAGTGATTGAATTTTGCAGCCTTATCATCAAAAAAAAACTTGCCATCACCTGGAACGCTATTTCAAGGGTGGATTATATTGATGCTGACATCCTGTCTGCCATGAGAAAAGCCGGGTGTATCCAATTGAGTTTTGGTGTGGAATCAGGATCTGAAAAAATCCGCAAACGCCTTGGGAAACCCATTGTACAAGATAAAATTATCACCGCGTTTTCCCTGACCGCTTCCTATGGCATCCTGCCCCGGGCCTACTTTATTTACGGGTCACCCGGAGAAACCGATCAAACCATACAAGAAAGCATTGACCTGCTAAACGCCATCAAGCCCTTAAGCGCCATATTTTACATGCTGGTTATTTTCCCGGGAACCCACCTGTATCAATCAGCCGTTCAAAAAGGCCTTGTGAACGACGATTTATGGTATCGGAAAATAGAAGACCTTCCCTGGTTTGAAATTGACGAGCAGCTTGATTTTACAAAAGTCAAAACATTTGGTGACCGGTTAAGATCTGAATTTTACAGCAACCTTGACACATTTGTCCGGCAGATCGATCTTGTGGATATAAAAGAATTATATCCGTTTCATGCACAATTTCTTTCAAGGCTTGCCATGACATTTTCCCATGGCGAATACGCGGCCGACACCCGGGTCAAAAATCAGGATAAAACAGCCAAACAGCTTTATGACAGGGCATTATCCTATGCTCCGGATGCCAGGGCATTTTTAGGCCTAGCCATGCTGCTGCAAAAACAGAGACGATTTGACCAGGCTATTTTGATACTTGAAAAAGGACTGAATCACTGGCCTGAAAACCAAGATTTAAACGTCTGCATGGGAGTAAGCCTAATGAACACGGGCCGGTTTACCAACGCATTGAACTTCTTTGAAAAATTCAAAAAGATTCCTGAAATGCACCAATACATTCAGATCTGTCACCAAAACATTGCAAGGATAAAAACATGAGCGATAAAACAAATTACAGACTTGCCAATATTCAAAACCGGGAAATAAAACTTCGGGCCGTGCGCCATGAAATCCTTGCCGTCGAATCTGAAAAAGCCCTGGAAATGATTCTTGATGCGCCCTCCCCTGCCACTTTGATACAGTCTTTTCCCGACCAGGATCTGTATTATCTCATGCATAAAATCGGGCCTGATGATTTTATTCCCATCCTGGCAATGGCAAAATCGGATCAATGGGAATATATCCTGGATGTGGAGGCCTGGGACAATGACCGGCTGGACCTTGAATCCATGACCAAAACCTTTGATCTGCTTTTCCAGGCTGATCCCCAAAGGCTTTTAAGGTGGGTTATCAAGGAAAAACCCGATTATTTTGAATTTTACCTGCTTAAAAACATGGAAATAATTGTCAGAGAACATGATGAAATTCCCCCTGAAAATTTTGATGATTACATCACTATGGATGACAAATTTTATTTCAGGTTTCCGGACAAACCCATGACAGGTGATGATAACAAATTTCTGACAGATGATGACGACAAATCTCCAAAACCTGAAAACAAAGAACAAGCCTGGGAATTAATCGAAAAAATGCTCAAGACCCTTGCAGGAATGGATCTGTCGGTTTTTCACGGCCTGCTGCTTGAAACCTGTGCCCTGCTGCCAATTGAAACCGAAGAAGAACAGTTCCGGCTTAAAAACCTGCGGCTGGCTGAAAAAGGGTTTTTACCTCCCCATGAAGCCATTGGCATTTATCAGCCAACCAGGCTTTCCGATCTTCGCAAACGACCAGATGCAGGCATATTAAAAAACAAACCGTTTGATCCGGACATTCCAATGCCTCCCCAGTTTTTCTCCCTTTTTATTAAAGGAGATAATCTGTTTGTCAAATCCCTGGAATTTTTTGATTCTGAATTTATCCTTGACCTTGAATCGGAACTTGCCGCATTGATCAATAAAGTCATTTCCGCAGACAAGATCAAGCTGAAAGCCAAACAAGATCTTGGAAGAGCCATTTCAAAAGTTTGTGATTATCTGAACCTCGGCCTTGAGGTTATCCTGAAAGGAGAACCAAAACCCGAGCTTGCAAAAAATGTGATCCATAAATATTTTCTTGAAGATATTTTCAGAACCGGTTCAAGGGCGGGCATCAAACTTAAGACAAAAGCGGCCAACTGGTTTCAGAACAGCTTCATGAACCAGAACAAGCTGCCCTTAAGTTTTCTTGGGGAAGATTTTTTAGGTTGTATTGGCGGCCTTTTTCTTGACCGGCCGTTATATTACAATGCTTATGTATCCGGTGACCTGTACCGCAATTTCAAATCAATTTCAGACATTACAAAAACCAACACGGCCCTGGAACAGATAATGGCCCTGGATACGGTTTTAGGAAAACTTAATATTGATCTGGAATCTTTTAAAGAAGGTGTCTTAACCTATAAGACATTAATCCTTACCCTCTGGGCAAAGGACCGGTTGAAGCAGGCCATGAACCTTGAACCTATTGATATGGTTTTATTTAAAGAGTTCTTTGCGGCCCTGTTTTCAAAATCCGATTCTGATGCAATAGAACACATTCCGTTAAATGACCTGATTATCTGGACATGTGAAGCAACCGGCATGAAAGAAACAGATCTGCCGGAAAAATTCTTTGAAGTGTTAACGGCTTTGATCAATGAGCTTAAAGATGAATACGGTTCGGTTGATCCTGAAAATATTGATCCCAGGTTTATCCCCCATTTTCTTTTGCGCAAAAAGAAAAACAAAAGAAAAGACAAATGACGTTAACGTTTCAAAATAAAAGTTTCATAAACACCCTGACTTCAAAACCAGGCATAATCATCTGGTATTCCAGGATACCGGATATCCTCAGGTCAATCGTCAGCAACAGCAAGTATCACCACATCCGGCCACAGGCAAATGAAATATTTAAAAAAGAGGATTTTATTTGCCCTGTTTTCAGCAAAGAAGAAATCAACACCATCAATGGTTTCAAAGCCCTTAAAAAACAGATCGAATGGATAAGCGGCAGATACCTTATCAAACAGATGGTGCAGCACATTTTTTTAAAGACAACACCCCTTGATCACATCACACTTTCCTATCTTGATCAAGGAGCGCCTTATGTTACAAACTGCCCTGATATTCCCATTTCATTGTCCCACAGCAACGATTATACAACAGTTGCATGCTGTAAAAACAAACACCAAACCATTGGCATTGATATTGAAAAAATAACCAAAAAACCGGATATTTTTTTTTTAAAAACCGCATTTACACAAAATGAGATTCTGAATTTAAAAGACAATGCAGCCCATATTTTTAAAAACTGGACCATCAAAGAAGCCTATTTAAAATATATTAAAAAAGGATTTAATGAAAGCCTGCACAAAGTTGAGGTGATCAACAATGAAATCGTGCATAATCAAAAAAAAATTAATGTGGATGTATACTCAACCTTTCTTAACGAGTATGTTTTATCCCTTATTTCTGATTAGGCTTTCTGGTTAAGATTATGATCAAACAGATCATTTGTCATGCTCAAAAACATACCCCACAGACCTGCGGCTGATAAAATGAACCGGGGTTTTGGGATTTTTTTCAAAATATTTTCTAAACCGGACAATAAAATTATCCACTGTTCTTGTGGAAGTACCCCTTGAATATCCCCAGCCCGCAGTCAACAGCATGTCTCTTGATAACGGCTTTCCTTTATTGGCAATAAATAATTTTAACAGAACAATTTCCTGATCCGTTAAAACAATTTCACCTGCAGCACATCTGGCTTTAAAAGAGACAAAATCAATATGATTGTCACCAAAATCGTATTGATCGCCCTCAAAAATTTTATACTCCTGGGTTTTGTCTTGTTTATCCTCTTGATACCAGGTCTTTTTTTTGATTAACCGTTCAACCCTTAAAAGAAATTCTTCCAGATCAAATGGTTTTGACAGATAATCATCCACACCGTATCGAAGCCCTTTGACTTTATCCTTTGTATCACCCCTGGCAGAAAGGATGAGTACGGGAATTTTTTCATCTTCCCGGCGAATGGTTTTCAGAATAGAGAACCCGTCAATCATGGGCAGCATAATGTCCAGAATAATCAAATCCGGTTCCCAGGATCTCCATTGATCAAGCCCTTCAATACCGTCTGCGGCAATCTTCACATCAAACCCCTGGAATGAAAGGTTTAAACGTATTCCGTCTGCGATATGCGCTTCATCTTCTATTACCAGGATACGCTTTTTTTCAACCGTTTCCATAATTTTTTTTCCCTGACATTGGCAATGCTTGCCCTTGGAATTGTAATTTTAAAGGTTGCACCTTTTCCTTTTCCCTTACTTGTGACCGATGTTCTCCAGCCATGGATGCTGGCAATACTGGAAACAAGGTAAAGTCCAAGCCCCGATCCTGAAACATCGTTTTTATGGATTTGATCGGATTGATAAAACTTTCTGAAAATTTTTTTTGCTTCCTTTTTGTCAACACCGATTCCATTGTCTATAAATTCAATGGTAACTTTTTGTATAAAGCTTTTAAACCGGATAATGAGCTTTGGTGCCTCTGAATCGTTATATTTTATGGCATTGGAAATAATGTTCATCAAGAGCATTTCAAACAAAAACAGATTCACCGGATAAACAATCGGCTTGCCGGATTGATTTTCAATTTCTATATCCATGTCCCTGAACAAAGAGGCATTTTTTTTACAAAAATTTTCCACCAGTTTTACAAGACTGTCCCGTGTAACTTCAGAACCAAAATTTTGACTTTCAATCCTGGCAAGATTAAGGATACTGTTGATATTTTCCGTAAGCCTATTAATATCTTCCAACATGTTTTTACTGTATTTTTTGATATCATCCGGCTCCATGGGGTGGCGGATAAAGGTTTCAAGATAAATCCGCAACGAGGTCACAGGAGTTTTTAATTCATGTGTGAAATTATAAATAAAATTATGCTGGAGCCTGAAAAGATTGACTGTCTTCTGATAATAGATAAAGGCAAGTAAAATGCCGATCAATACCACGACAATCAGAGCGCTTAAAATCAGTATGGTCATACCGGTCTTTGAAGGAAAAATTGATGTTGGATCAATATGAAACTTTAGAATAATCACCTCAAGGGCAGAGGTGATTTCCATGTACCAGCTGACCGTCAGCACAAGGAATGTGGCCAGGGCAAAAATGGAACAGGCAAAGATAAAAACAGGGTGAAGATACCATCTGGAGGGATTTAAAATCTGCATATCAACCTGTCTTTCCAATGATCCTGGAATTTCACGGCAAAACAGATACCCTTGCCTGGACAACCTTTATTCTCAACCATGCTTTTCATTGATCTGCTGTTACCTGTTTCAAGTCGGCAACCCTTTATCCGGGCGCTTCTGTTTTTTTAAATTGCGATAGTTGATCCTTTGTTTTCTCAAGGGCTTCCAGAGTATCTTTCAATTCTTTCCTGGCTTTTTCAAGCTCTTTTTGATACCGGCGTCTTTCCTCCATAAATTCAGACCGCTCAAATGCCTTTTTTACAGCATGATATAATACATTCATATCCTGCATGGGTTTAATAATATAATCCCACGCACCCAGCCTTAAGGCTCCCATGGTATCTGAAATATTGCCCGCCCCGGAAATAATAATAATCGGAATTTTTGAATTGATTTGTATAACCTTTGCAAGAACTTCCAGCCCGTCCATTTCCGGCATTCGCAGATCACACAGCACAAGATCAGGGTTTTGCTTTTCAAACAGCTCCAAACCCATTTTGCCATTTTCAGCATCAATAACGTCAAATCCGAAATCTTCGAGAAACCCAATCATACTGTCCCGGATATATTCTTCATCGTCAATAACAAGAATTTTTTTTGCGTCCGTATTGTCCATGACTGTTCTCTTTTTGTGACTGTTATCTTTAGTGATTGTTATAATTAGTTTTATAATTATCGGCTTACCAGATCTAACACCAAAAGAACCTTATTCTTGGAATGGTTTGTCTGTCAAGGATTAATCACCTTGACAGATAAAAAATGGAGCATTGACACGCCCGGCATGGATATAGTATCACATACCGGTATTGGGTCAGTCTGTTTTTTTAACGAAAATTGACATTAACCTGTCTTTACAACAAATCCAATCGGAAAATAAAATATTGAATGGAGAAAAATGAAATTTTTTATAAAATATGCAGCAATTGCAGCAGCGCTTCTGGTATACCTTATGCCTTCAAATATTTTTGCAAAGTCCCTGGTTAAAGTTCATGTCAGCATCCTGCCTCAAAAATATTTTGTTGAACAAATCGGCAGGGACAATGTTAAGGTCGATGTTCTGGTAAAACCGGGCAAAAGTCCTTCCACCTATTCTCCCTCTCCTGACCAGATAAGAAACCTTGCATCGTCTGATGTCTATTTCAGAATCGGAGTACCCTTTGAAAACGGGATTTTGAACAAAATAGAATCAATTGCCAATGCAAGAATCGTGGATACCCGCAAAGGAATTGCTTTAAGGACTGTGGAAAAACACTATCACGGCAAAGCCGCCCACACCCATGACTCTGTTCATCAAAATGTTAAAAATGCAATCGGAAAAGACCCCCATATCTGGATGAACCCGTTAATGGTAAAGAAACAGGCCCATACCATATTTCAAACTCTTTCAAACATTGACCCTGATCACAGGAATATATATAAAACCAATTACGACCTGTTTTCTCTGGAACTTGATGCCCTTGACAAGCGGCTTAAAACAATACTCAAACCTTTAAAGGGACAAAATCTGTTTGTTTTCCATCCCAGTTTCGGGTATTTTACGGATGCTTACGGATTGAAACAGGTTGCCATTGAAACCATGGGGAAAGCACCCAAGGGAAAAGAGCTTTCCAATATTATAAAACTTGCGAAAAAACAAAAAGCACGGATAATTTTTGTCCAGGCCCAGTTTGACCGGAATGCAGCAGAAAAAATAGCATCAGCCATAAAGGGTACGGTTGTATCCATTGATCCTCTTGCCTATGATTATCCGTCCAATATGGAAAACATAGCACAAACCATTATCCGGGCATTGAAAAAACAAACAAATGAAACTGAATAACGACCCTGAAATCATATTGGATAATGTCTCATTTGCTTACAAACAGCGCAATATTCTGGAGGATGTGAATCTTCAGATCAAGCAAAATGAATTTGCAAGCATTGTCGGCCCCAACGGCGGCGGAAAAACCACCCTTCTAAAACTGGTACTGGGCCTTATCAAACCGGATAAAGGCAAAATAAGCATATTCGGAAAAACTCCCGACCAAGTCAGACAAAGGATCGGATATATGCCGCAATACGCCCACCTGGACATGGATTTTCCAGCCAATGTCATGGATGTGGTCATGATGGGCAGGCTTTCAAAAACGACCCTGTGGTTTTCAAAAAAAGACCGGGTTGAAGCCTTAAATTCCATTGCTGAAGTGGGTATGACTGATTTTATTGATACGGAATTCAATGAACTTTCCGGCGGCCAGAAACAGCGCATCCTCATTGCAAGGGCTCTTTGCAGCCGCCCGGATATAATGCTGCTGGATGAACCCACCGCCAATGTTGATCTAAAGACAGAAGAAAACCTGTTTGCCATTTTACAAAAACTCAATTCAAACATGACCATTCTGCTGGTATCCCATGATCTGGGATTTGTTTCAAAATATGTCAAAAGCGTGATATGCGTAAACCGCCGGGTGGTAATTCACCCCACAACACTTATGGACGGGACATTGATAAAAGACATTTACCATGGCGATCTTAGAATGGTGCGCCACGACCACAGATGCAGTGAAACAGGACACACCTATGATTGAGATAATGCATGCTGTCATGGACCCGGACAACCTGTTTTTAAAGTACGCGTTTATCATGGGCGGACTGGCCTCAATTTCTTTTGGCATCATCGGTACATTTGTCACAACCAAACGAATCGGATACCTTGCCGGAGCCATTTCCCATTCCGTGTTCGGCGGCATCGGGCTTGCACTTTTTCTGCAGGTAAGGGCAGGACTGACATGGTTTGATCCGATTTTAGGAGCTGTCCTTGCTGCGATTATTGCCGCCGTGATTGTAGGGCTTGTGAGCATTCATGCAAAAGAACGCGAAGACACAATTATCGGAACTCTATGGGCACTGGGAATGGCATCCGGAATACTGCTCATCGACAAGACCCCAGGTTATTTCAATCTCAGTTCTTACCTGTTTGGGGATATCCTGCTGATTTCAGGCAAAGACCTTTTGTATGTGGGGTGCCTGGACGCAATGGTTCTAAGCCTTTCCATTCTTTTTTTCAACCAGTTTTTCAGTGTTTGCTTTGACAGTGAGTTTACGTCTTTGAGGGGAATCAACACCACTTTTTTCTATCTTTTACTGCTGATTCTTACTGCTCTTACCGTAGTTCTCCTGGTCAGAATTGTCGGAATCGTGCTGGTTATTGCATTGCTGACCATCCCGCCTGCCATTGCCTCATTTTATGCCAGGCGACTGTGGCAGATGATGCTCTATTCCATTTTATTGTGTGCATTTTTCACATGGGCAGGCCTTGGATTGAGCTATTCATTCAGCCTTTCCAGCGGGCCTGCCATCATTGTTTTGAGCGGTTCGGTCTATCTTATTCTACTGGTTGTCCATAATGTATTAAAAAAATATTAAAGCAATCATGAAGCGATCGCCTTCCCCGGAACAATTGCTGCCGGCAGTTGCCGATCTTTATGCAAAAATATTATCCGGCTTGTAGGGATGTGTGCCTTCAATCACCTCAACCCCTGCTTTGGCTTTGATTTTATTAATGAGTACTTCTTTATGGGGACAATGATCCGTGATACAGGGTGCCACATGAACTTTAGTTATTTTTTCATCCATGGGTTTGTTCCATAAACTGATCTGGGCCAGGCGGGTGACAATGGTTGCTCCGGGGCAGTCCCCACAGTTTAAAAGTCCGATAAGCTGTGCATCCTGATCCTTGTATGCGGCAAACTCACCTTCTCTTCTGTTGAATCCCACCATGCATCTGCTGCATCCGATACAAACGTCGTCCATTGCTTTTTTACACCCAACTATAAGTATTTTTTCCATTTAACTCCTCCGAAAGAATAGCATTATTGATTGCTTTCTTGTATTTGCAATGCCTGTGCCAGTCAAAAAAAAGGAAAAAAATTAAAAATTACTCTTTTCATATCAAGCTGTTATCTCCTGCCCACCTTTGAAATAAGGCGTTACAAATTGATTGAGAAATCAAAATAGTCGCATAAGGGAAACTTAAGTTCTCAATCTTGCAATCAATTAATGAACCAAACTTATGGATATTTTTTTTGTCCGATATGGCTTTGAACTTGAAAATCAGCAGTGCAACCGGAGGATCAATAAATAAAAATTTTACGCTGAAAGGATTGCAACTTTAAGTTCTCAAAGTTGCAATCAGACGCTGCGGGATATTTAAAAACCCAAACATATCCAAAACATGCTTAATGACAAGGTCCGATGACAGCAAACAATCACAGGACAGTCCTTCCTCCTGCAACACGGCAATCCCGATGCAGGCCGCTTTAAGCATCATCCTGTCATTTGATCCGTTGCCAACGCAAAGGGTATGCTGTGTTCCAAGCTTTTGAATATAATCAAGCTTGCTTTGGGCCTGGTCTTTTTCCGGGATAATGGTCAGGGCACAGTCAATGCCGTTCAATTGTTTTTTTACAAACCCGAAGGTGTCGGCTGTAATCACATGAAACCTGACCTTGTCTGAAAATTGTTTTATCCCATCTTTAACTCCTTTGATCAAAACACCATCTTTTGCAATGGTTCCATTATAATCAAACACAACATGCTCGATAGTCTGTTGACCGAATCCTGGAATATTTATATCTATCATAAGCAATCCTTTTTAAACCTTATAAAAGTCCTGTTTTATTGTTGTTTGAACTGCCGGTCAGATAAAACCAGCTTATTGTCGGCAATGCGTTTTACCTGATCCATATAATGTGACACCAGGATAATGGTACACCTGCTTTTTAATTCCAGAAGCAATTGCTCAATCACCCTGACAGATGTTTCATCCAGAGATGAGGTTGGCTCATCAAGCAGCAAAACCTGTGGTTCAAGAACCATTGCCCTTGCAATGCAAAGCCTTTGCTGCTGTCCGCCTGAAAGTGTCCGGGCGTCCTGGCAAAGCCTGTCTTTAACCTCCTCCCAGAGAAAAGACCGTTTCAATGCCTCTTGCACTTTTGCCGATATTTGATCCTGATCCTTTTCTCCCATAAGTTTTAAGGGAAAAGCAATGTTTTTATAAATGGTCATGGGCAGAGGATTGGGAACCTGGAACACCATCCCCACCTGCCGGCGAAGCAGGGAAAGAGAATATTTTTTATGATAGATATCTTGAAACCCATTCCCAAAATCAATTTCAACGGTTCCTGTTGCCGTGGCACCATCAACACTCTCCCAAAGCCGGTTAAGGGTCATCAAAAAACTTGATTTTCCCTGGCCTGACGGTCCGACAATAGAAGTTATCACGTTTTTCTCAATCTCAATATTAATATTTTCCAGTATGGATCTGCCATGATAATAAAACCACAGATCTTTTATGTGTATTTTTATTTGTTTTTTCCTCATTATGGTTAAAACCGATTTGGTATTTTTGTGGCAAACCTATTTTTAATCCCGTATGAAACGCCAAACAGTCCGGCACTGATGATCAACAAGATTAAAGCGGCCCCATAGCCTTGCATAAGTTCCGAATGATCGGTATATTCCGAGGCCATATAATAGATATAAAACGGCAGGGCCTCAAAGCTTGAAAAGATTGATTTTGGGACTCCCGCCGTTGCAACGGCCCCGGTGAGCATTATGACGGCCGTATCTTCCGCGCACCGTCCAATGGCAAGAACAATCCCGCTGATAATCCCGGACATGGATGAAGGCAAAAGTACCAGAAAAATATTTTCAAGTTTGGTTGCCCCAAGACAGGGTGCTGTCAGCCTTACCTGCAAAGGAAGACTTTCAAGGGACATCTGGGTTGTCCTGATGATATAGGGCAAAACAAGGAATGACAGTGATAATGACGCTATCAAAAGGCAGGGAAAAATCTGCTCACTGAAAAAATGATGCAAAAATATAGTGATGGAAAACCCGAACAGCCCCACGACAATGGACGGTATTCCGGCAAGAATATCAAACAGCAGGCTGAAAAACCATTTTACTCGAAACGGTGCATATTCCGCCAGAAATATACCCGAGGCAAGCCCTAGGGGAAGGGCAAACCCCATGGATAGGACAACCAGAGACACGGTTCCGGCCATTGCCGGAAAAAGTCCGCCAAACACCTGGCGTTTAAGCAGCAGTGCATCAAAGGGACGGGTATCGGCAAAAATCAGTTCCAGGCTGACTGCCTTATATCCTTTTACGACAAGAAATCCGATGACCATAAAAACCGCCGTGACCAGCAAAAAGGTGCAGATCCACGAAAAAATTTTAAGCATCTTGTCCCAGCAGTTGTTTGCCATTATCCAGGTTTCCGGTCTAAGCTGCGTGCAAGGATAATACCGCAGCTTGTCATCAAATAAAGAGTGATCCCGCAGATAAAAAGAATTTTAAATTCAATACTGTCAAAATCAGCGGCAATGATCAAAGCAATGTGTGCGGTAAGGGTTCTGGCCGAATCCAGCACAGAGGACGGCAGAGCAACACAATTGCCGCTGATCATCAATGCGATGAGCGTATCTCCCATGGCCCTGCCAAATGCCAGTATAATCCCGGTCAATATGCCGCGCCAGGCATTGGGCAGGATCACATACCATAATTTTTGAACCATATTTCCACCCAGGGCATCCACTGCATTTAAATAACTTTGAGGAACCCGGGCAAAACTTTGAGAAAAAAGCAGGATCATTGTGGGTGCAATCAAAAGTGCCAGCATCAAGGAAGCCGACAGAATGCACATCCCGGAGCCGTAGACAAACCATTCGCGTATAATGGGGACCAGCAAAAACACCCCCACAAATCCATAGACGACTGTTGGAATAGCTGTCATGAGCTGAACGATTTTCTTTAACAGCCTGCCCGGTCCGTCCGGCCTTACAAGTTCAATAAAGATGGAGCATCCAAGGCTTAGCGGGAAACTGATCAACAAACTTAAAAGGGAAATATAAAGGGTCCCTACAATCATGGGCAGGATACCGAACTGCCCGTGGTCCGGTGACCAGGGCGCTGTAAGAACATCAAAAAAAACAGCGTTCTTTAACACCGGCAGGCTCAACACGATCATAAAACCCAGTACGGCAAGGGTTACCGCAGCACTAAAAACAGATGCCCCTGAAAAGACAAACCCGGCTATGGTGTCTTTACACCGCATCAGTTAACAGGAATAAATCCTTTTTCCACAACAATTTTGCGTCCTTCCGAGCTTAACAGATATTCCATAAACTTTTCAGCAAGGCCTGATGGTTCGCCTTTTGTGTTGCTGTAAAGCCCTCTTGCAACCTTGTATTCCCCGGATTTAACCGTATCCAGTGTTGGTTTCACACCGTCCAGTGTTACAGGTGCAACGGTTTTATCAATATACCCGACAGAAACATACCCAATGGCATAAGGATCATTGGTAACAGCAGATTTCATGGCACCGTTTGAGGTAACAAAATTGGCCTTGTCAGATATATCCCCTTTGTTCAAAGCTTTTTTCCAGAACACCGACCGGGTGCCGCTGGACTTGTCCCGTGTATAGATATTGATGGGTCGGTCATCACCGCCAAGAGCTTTCCAGGTGGCGATTTTTCCGGAAAAAATATCCTGCAATTGTTTGCCGGAAAGAGCCTTAACCGGGTTTTTGGGATTCACCACTGTGGCAACCCCGTCAACCGCCCATTTGACCATGCCAAGCCCGTATTTTTCAATCTCTGCATCGCTTGCCCGTCTGCCGGAATTTCCTATATCAACCAGCCCTTCTCCCACCTGTTTGATCCCGGCCCCGGAACCACCACCTGCAATGGTGATCTGTAAATCCGGGTTAATGGTCATGATACGTTTGGCCGCCTCCTTCATGACCGGAATATGTGCGGTTCCCCCGGAAATCCGCAACACCTGCTTTTCTTCTGATTTAAAATCATCAAGACCTGCTGCAAAACAAAAGCCTGCCTGAAAAACAATCATTGCCAGGATCAAACTCCATTTAATCGTGCGGTATCCTTTTTTCATTTTTTTCTCCTTTATTCAACACTTGATCATAAAATATCGTCATCCAATCCAAAGGGCTATTCAGTATCCACATCTAAAAAACAAATCAAATTGATTATTGTGATACAAATCAGGCAAACATATCAGATATATCTATACACCCCCACAAAAAAAACACTTGCCGGGTACCTGCAGTCTTCCAGAAACTCCCTGGCTGAAAAATTTGTCTATACTATACCTGGTATTCTTGCAAATTTTTAAATACCGAACTTAACACGGTCATATTATTGTCTGGATTAATTATTAGCCTGGATTACAGTTCCAAAATAACTCAACCTAAATTGAATTATCCAATTAAATAATTGGTATTGTTATTTGTTTAAAATATTAAAGATACAGTTTGAATTATTGAATATTGGAAGAGTCAACCTTAATGCAAGTATGTTTGACTTTTGGAATTCGAAAAAACTTCTATGTTGTGGTTTGAATGATTTCAAATTTTCAAATAAAGTGTGGACTGACAAAGATAGTCTGGGGGTGTTCATTCTGTTAAGAAAAAAGAACCTGTCGGCAAATAGTCTTCTATCCAATTTACCTCGGTATGGTCAAACAAAACTTTAGATATTTGATCAATATTAAAATGGCGCCATGGGATTCTCCGAATTTTCGTCCCGGGAATTCGGAGAATCCTATGAATGATTATTTTACCGCAATAAGTTCAACCGTGAAAATCAATGTAGAATATGGTTCAATCATCCCCCCACTTCCGGTTGGACCATAAGCAAGTTCAGATGGAATATACAACTCATATTTTGAACCCTCAGCCATAAGTTGAAGCGCTTCTGTCCAGCCTTTAATGACGCCATTCAGTGGAAAAGTTGTTGTTTTTCCGCGTTTGTACGAGCTGTCAAAGATTTTACCTTCAAGTGTCTTACCTTCATAATGCGTTTCAACGGTATCTGTGGCGGCGGGTTTTTTTCCGCTTCCTTTAGTGATAACTTTATACTGAAGCCCGCTTTCAGTTGTTTTAACCCCCTCTTTTTTACCGTTTTCTTTCAGAAATTTTTCTCCGGCTTCAATGTTTTTTTTCCCGGCTTCCATCTGCTCTGCCTGCTTTTTGTCCTGCATGGCTCTTTGAAAATTTTGCATAATGTGCTGCATTTCACCAACAGGCATCTGGGGTTGTTCTCCTTTGAAAGCCGCAATAAATGAATCCACAAAAATCTCAGGATTTATTTCAAAGCCCTGTCTTTTAAAGTCACCACCGATACTTTGCCCAAGAACATAACTAACCTTATCTAAATCAACTTTCATTTTAATTCCTTATATACAAATATTTGATGAAAAGTTTATTAATATACACAAAAAGCAATCAGATTGCATTATGCTAAAATTATTTTTCGACATAATTTCAAGAATGAATATACTTGGTAACCTGAAGAGGTTCTGGCCGGCAATTTCACAGGCCCGGGCCATGCCTTTGATGGCATGGTTGTTGGCTTCAGTGCCACCGGATGTGAAAAAATTTCATCTGCCCGGCAGTTCAAAAAAGCGGCCACCTGCCTGCGCGCTGCTTCTACGGCTTTTTTGGCTTGGGTCGATTTGAAATTTGAAACAATATCCAGCACGATCATATTCTCCCGGATCAGGGTTGAATTGGGATGGGGGCAGTCGCTAATCTTTTCTCCTTCGATAGTCTGGGATAAGGCCTTTGGAATCTGGTCCAGAAAATAGACGGGCGGGGTCAACTGCCGGGGGGCCTTTGGACAACTCCAGGTCAAAAGATGCCTCCATCTCTTCCCTGGAAAGGTCCATGCCGTTGAATTCCATCACAACATGGTTTTGCCCTTTTCAACATGAAGGGAAACATCTGACAGGGCCAGATGATTGCCATAGCTAAGTCCCAAATTTTTGATTTCAATCACTGCGTATCCTTTACCCTGGGTTGGCTTTCCAGATAATAGCCCAGAAAAGTTCCCAAGGCAAGGCCGCCTGTAACGGCCATTACCGCTATCTCAAAAGTCAGCCACAATCCGCCGGCCATATAGTTCAGGTTGTCGGAAATAACGGAAAAATCCATAGACTTAGGAATTATCCTCTCCGCCGAATCAGGCCGGGAACGGCCAATTGCTTTTCCACCCGCCACATGCCCAGAGCCACAGCCTGAGCAATGGCCAAGTAGCAGAGGCTGGCGGCTGTTGTGGTTTCAAGGCCGTGCCAGGTAAAAGAATCAATGACATAGGCCGTATGGGTAATTTCCATAACACAAATGGTCATGGTCAGGGCGGAGTTTTTAAAACAGGTGAGAAACTCTGTCGTAAAAGCCGGTATGATGATCCTGAACGCATAGGGCAGGATCACGTATCTATATACCTGGCCCGGCCGCAACCCCGTTGCATATGCGGCCCGATATTGGTCTTCGGGGATGGCCAGAAGTCCGGCCCTGAACTGCTCAGCCACCCTTGATGCCGTATACATGCCAAGCCCCACTGCCCCGCATAAGAAGGCATAATCCGGAACCGTGTCATAGACCCAGGCCTGGACGGTCCGGGGCAAAAGCAGAGGGGCGGCAAAGTACCAAAAAAACAGCTGGACCAGGAAAGGAATATTCCTGAATATCAGGACATAGCCAAGGGCTAAGACACGGGCTGTCTTGCTGGGATAAACCCGGCAGGCGGCTATGCAGATGCCAAGGATCAAAGCCAGACACCATGCGACCAGAGAAAGTCCGAGAGTGGTCAAGATTCCCTTGATCATCATAGCGCCATATGGCTGGCACCACAGAACAGACCAGTCAAAAGTATAATTCAGCAAAACATATCTTTGAGCCTAAAGTGGCTATTCAGGATAGCTTAAGGATTTAAGCAGCACCTTGTATTCGTCGGTCATGGGCAAAGGAACCACTCCGTCTGGACCGAACCATTTGGTATACAGCGCCTCAAATCGACCATCCTTTAGCATGTGAATAAAGGCTTTGTTGACAAAGTCACGCCATTCCCCCTGATTTTCCGGCAGGATGATGCCGTAGGGTTCATAGGTCAGGTACTTGCCAACGATCTTCCAGTCTTCTGGTTTTTTGGCTTTGGCCCGCATCCCGGCCAGTTGACTGGCATCAGTAAAATAGGCATCAATCTTTCCCTGCTGGAGAGCAAGAAATCCCTTGTTATGCTCTTCAAACAGAATTTTTTGGCAGGCCGGCTTTATCTGCCCCTGGGCAATGGCACGGTCCATCCCTTTGATATTAGCTGTTGACCCGGACCCCATGCCTACCCTTTTGCCTCCGATATCGGCAAAGGAGGAAACAGGGCTGTCCCTGGGTACCAGAAGCCGGGTTCCCGTCAGGAAATAAGGCAGACTGAAATCTACAACATCTTCCCGGGCCAGGGTAATGGTAGTAGAGCCGATGCCCATTGCCACCATATTGCGCCTAAGAGCTTCCTAATTAAGATTCGTATTCCTTTTTTGTCAAAAATCAGAATTTATATGGCATAGAGAATAAGAATTATCCAATTGATAATTATGATGAACGTTTGTAAGATTATTGAATTCTCCTATGTAGGCAAGGCATCTGATCAGTTGTTTATCAGCACTTCCATACTAAAAATTGTTTTATCAACACTGGTGAGTTGGAAGCGATAGAGTGGGAATAGGAATTTAAAAAATCATCGTCAAATACTTTTAGGCAGGGCTGGTTCGGACAAAACAGCACTAATTCATCAATAATTATTATGTTGTGAAAAACAAATAAGTTATATTCTTTTGAATGGTTTTATAAAGAAAGTTGTGTTGACCATAATTTTTGATAACAATATTCATGGATTTTTCATAGGATAAAAGTGCCTCATCCCATGCACCAGATTGATAGTATAGTATGCCAAGGTTATTAAGGAGTTTGGCGACAAGGCATTCCTTTTTTAATTCCATGGCTAATGAAAGAGCCTGCTTGCAATTGTGAAACGCTGAATCGAAATCACCATTATTCCCGGCAACCATCCCTGAACGACTTAAGGTGCCGATCAATTTAAGCATTAATTTCAGTTTTTGTTTAGGCAATCCATAATTATTTGATTTTTTGTTAAAGGACATTGACGACCTCCTCTGACCATTTTTTAATTACCAGAACTTCAGGGGTACCATCAATTAGGAGTAAACTTCTATTACATCTAAAATACCACAAAAATAGGTATATGTCGATTCCTTATAACAAGGGCTTCATGGTGATCGCATATAAGTTTGGCATGGATTTTGAGAATGGATATGGATTTTGATATTTGTAAATTCATTTGAGTGTAACCTAAATGCGTAGAAGTTTAAAAAATAGGGCGTGTCCCACCTTTTACATAAGGGGATTATTGGGTTCGATAAAGCAGGCTCAAAATTAAAGACATAAGCAACTTTTATGAAAATTTGATCGTTTTTTCAACTGACTGAAGAAGATAAAAGGTACAGATATCGGTTCTGAGTTGCCTCGATATCTTTAATATTTTTCACTGAGGACTATGTCAAAAACAAAGTTGCCTCAATGCTGAATTTCAAAACCCCGGACTATTATTAAATAGTCTGGGATTTTAAAAACTGGAAACAAGTCCCGCATTTTTCGGTTGGTGGGGATTTTATCCATCAAACAGATAATCAACCTGTTAATAGAAAAAAAATTAGTGATTGATTACAGTTGTGACTAATTATACCTGCATTAACTACTTGAGAGCCTTAAGTATAAAAGATATCAAAAGAATACATCAATGGATCTTTCATATCCAAATAAAATAGATCTTTCTTGATATAGATCAATGCAAGACCAGTTAAAAAATGATAATGTTTGATTATAATAATAAAAAAGATGCATTTATATCCGGTTGATTTAAACATTACTATTGAGTGCTTTTATTATATTATGTTTTCCGCGTGAACTGAGAATGTTTTTACCAAGGGCTTAGACCCTTAAAAAAAAAGGTGCATAAGATGACTATCCCAGGCAAACTATTAACAACAGCAATGGCGGTCATGCCGCATACAGATATAAATCAGGCTCTTAAAACTGCTTTAAGCCTTGATATTCCATTCTGGCCACAGTTACCGAATTACAGTTACTATGAAGATATGTATGTGCAGGCAGCAGAACATTTTCCGGGAATACTGCTTGATATGGAAAACAAAACGTTACGGTTCTCCATGGATAAATTCATAGATGAATTTGAAGAGACCATGTCCCACTTTGAAGACCTTGAATATTTTGATGTCAGCCCTGCTTATTCTTCAGTGTATCACAAATTTTTAGATGTTGATCTCGTGGATAGGCCCGCGATCAGAGGGCAACTTGAAGGCCCTGTCAGTTTCGGCTTTAATGTTCTGGATCAGGATGACCGCCCGATATTGTTTGACGATAATATCAGGCCTTTCATGTTTGAAATCATGGCAAAACGGATTAATGTCCAGCTAAAAAAACTGAAAGAAAAAAACAGCAATGCTTTTATGTTTATTGACGAACCCGGCATGCAATTCATCTTTTCAGCAATGTCCGGATATGGAGAACAAAAAGCCAAACAGGATTTAGATCTGTTTTTTTCCACAATTGATGGTCCACGGGGAATACATCTTTGCGGTAATCCGGACTGGGATTTCCTTTTAGGCCTTGATATGGATGTGTTGTCATTTGATGTTTATACCAATGCCCAGGTATTGGCATCCTGCCATCGTTCCATAAAAAGTTTTTTGGACAGGGACGGAATATTGGTCTGGGGGATAGTTCCAACCGGTATTGAAACCTTTGAAAAAGAAAATCTCGACCTGCTTGCATTTAAATTAAATACTATCTGGAATACGTTATCTAACAAAGGAGTGCCGCTGGATCAAATTTTGAATCAAAGCCTGATATCACCTGCTACCTGTTGCCTGGTCAACCAGGATAAGGAAAAAACAGTTGAAAAAGCATTCCAATTAACAAAAAGACTCTCTGAAAATTTAAGAGAACACCACAAATTAATATAAAAGGAAGTCTTCATATATGGACCAGAATGGAATCGAAAATATTAAAAAAAGAATGGCAGAACTTGAAATTTTGATTAACAAAACCAAAAACAGACTGCCTGCTCATTCAACCAAGCCTCCTGTCATGATGGATCTGCTTGAGTATGAAGATGAATATGATATGTTGTTTAAAAAGCTGAATGAATTGAAATCCGATCAATAAACATGAAAAATGACTCAAAATTATCCTTAGTATGTAAGAAAATTAAATTTTCTTGTTATTTCGATAGAGGGGTTGACAGACCCAGCCTTGTTCGGTTATTCGTCCCTTCAATAAAAACGACTGATATTGAAAGTTTAAATATAAGGTAAATTATGTTTGCTAAAACTGCTGATGAACTCAGGGAAATGATACGGCTAAACCCAGGTGCCTCCCCTTCCACCTTCCTTATGGACGATTCCTTTGCAGCCTGGTGCTATGACAATAGAGACCCTTTATGGCTCAAAGCTGCATTCAACCGGGATGCAGACCTGAATGACTGCCGCAATTGGGGTATTTCCGCCTCTGAGTGGAAGACCAACGTGGAGATGGCAGGCCTGGCCCTGGCGGGAAAATAATAAAAAAAAGGGCAAGAATAATTATCCCTGCTCATACGATTCAACCTGATAGAAGCCCATTATGAATCTTTGATTCAGGAGTGGAGCATTCACCTTCCTGTGTATCATAAGCTTGGTATTGCATTAATGAATAAACTTAAAAATAAATATATTCAGCAATGTTTTTTTCTGATATAAAAAGCATCCGATATTTCACAGCAAATTAATAGGAAATAAAAAATGAAAATATGTTTTCCGGTTGAATCAGATAAAGGATTAGAGAGTGAAGTTTTCGGCCATTTTGGTTCGGCTCCACTCTTTGTTGTTTTTGACACAAAAGCACAATCAACAGACACAATTAGCAATCAAGACTTAGGTCATGTACATGGCATGTGTAACCCTCTAAAAGCTTTAGATGGAAAAATGGTTGATATTATTATTGTTGGCGGTATTGGTGCCGGTGCTATCAACAAATTAAATAAAATGGGAATCAAAGTTTATAAAGCTTTAAAAGGCACGGTTCAAGACAATATCAAATTGTTTGAAAGTAACACAATGCCTGAAATGACTTTAGAACAAACCTGTGGAGGTCATACGGGTGGATGTGGACACCTATAAAAATATCTGATTTTCCACAGGCACTCAAAAACCCTGACCAAAGAGATATTTCTTTTTCTTGCAACCCACCCATTAGATATGGTAATTTTACCGTTTTTTTTGGAGCGGTAAAATGGTTCATCTGACAAACATCTCAAAACAGCACGGATCTCAGATTCTTTTTAAAAATGCCAGCCTGCAAATCTTAACCGGTACACGGACAGGACTTGTGGGTGCAAATGGCACAGGCAAGACAACAATCTTCCATCTGATCACGGGAGAAGAAGAAGCAGATGATGGAGAGATCTCCTGTTCAAAAAAAATAAAAATCGGTTACTTTTCCCAGAATGTGGGGGAGATGTCCGGCGGCTCAGCCCTCTGTGAAGTAATGTCTGCTGCGTCCGACGTGGTGATGCTGGGCGAAAAGATGAAACAGATGGAAGCCGCCATGGCAGAACCCATGGATGAAAGTGCCATGGAAATCCTGCTTGAAAACTACGGGGATGCTGCCGAGGAGTTTGAAAATCGCGGCGGGTATGATCTTGAAACCCGTGCCCAGACCGTTCTAACAGGCTTGGGAATAGGACCTGACGACTATAATCTTCCTGTGGAATCCTTTAGTGGCGGATGGAAGATGCGCATTGCCCTGGCAAAGATCCTGATCATCAGCCCGGATGTCCTGCTTCTGGATGAGCCCACCAACCATCTGGACATGGAGTCCATCATCTGGCTGGAGAACTGGCTGATCAATGATTTTAAGGGTGCTCTTCTGATGACATGCCACGACCATGATTTCATGAACAAGGTTGTGTCCCGGACTGTTGAAGTGGCAAACCACACCACCACCACCTATGGCGGAAACTATGATTTTTATATTCGGGAACGGGAAATCAGGTTAAAGCAACTTGTGGCAAGCCACAGGCGCCAGCAGGAGATGCTTGCCAAGGAAGAAAACTTCATCGCCCGTTTCAAGGCCAGAGTATCCCATGCTGCCCAGGTACAATCGCGTATCAAAAAACTGGAAAAAATAGAACGAATTCAACTGCCGGAACAACAGAGGGTCATTAAATTTGAATTTTCAGAGCCGCCACGTTCAGGTGATGACGTTGTACTTCTGGATAAGCTTGCAAAAACATGGGAAACCCCGGACAGAAAACCCAAAACCGTATTCAGTGATATTTCCGGGCTGATCAGCAGGCAGGATAAAATTGCCGTGGTCGGAGTCAACGGTGCTGGCAAATCCACATTCCTGAAGGTTCTGGCAGGAAAAACAAATCCGACACAAGGCATCGCAAAAGTCGGAGCAAGTGTCAATATCGGTTATTTCAGCCAGCACTCCATGAATATTCTCGATTCAAAGAGAACCGTTTTTGAAACTGTTCAAAATGCCCTGCCCCGTGCTGGAATGGGTGTGATAAGAAACCTGTGCGCCGCATTTCTCTTCTCGGGTGATGACGTGGAAAAACGGATAGACCAACTATCAGGCGGAGAAAAAAGCCGGGTGGTTCTGGCAACTCTCCTGGGACAGCCGATAAATTTTTTAATTCTTGACGAACCCACCAACCACCTGGATATCCAGTCCAGACAGATACTGCTCCATGCTCTGAAAAAATTTACAGGAACCCTTGTTCTGGTAAGCCACGACCGGCATTTTCTCCGCTGCCTTGTGAATCTGGTTTTCGAGATCGACCGGGGAAAAATGACTGTATACAAAGGTGATTATGAATACTATCTTTCAAAGACCGGACGGGATCACAGGCAAATATAATCATCCGTATCTGTAACGTTATTTTTTAAAAAAAAGGTGCATTAATGGTTAAATTAAATATTGTGTTATTAGAGCCGGAAATACCTCAGAATACCGGAAATATCGGCAGAACCTGTAATGCCATGGGTGCAGTTCTGCATCTAATAGAGCCTTTGGGATTCTCCATAGAGGATAAATATTTAAAACGTGCCGGGCTTGATTACTGGAAAGAGCTTAATGTTAAATATTATAAAAACTATGCGGATTTCCTTGCAAAAAACCCACAGGGACAGAAAGTATTTATCTCGGCAAAAGCCAATAAAAGATGCGATCAGTTCTGTTATGAAGCTGAAGTCTACCTTATTTTCGGCAAGGAATCAGTGGGTCTGCCGGTCGAAATGCTGCTTGGAAATCAAGATTTCTGCGTACGAATACCAATGTTTGCTAACACCAGATCCTTAAATCTGGCCAACACCGTGGCGATCATAAGTTATGAGGTAATGCGGCAACACTCTTTCGCCGGGCTTAAGACCGAGGGCGGCTTACACCATTCTCACGGAAAAGTTCGGAAAAGCATTTTATGACCATTCCGATCACACCATTATAGGTGGGATGCACCCTGTATTATACTTATATTTTTTCTGACTGATTATACACCTTTATACTGATGGTAATCTTAAACAATACGGTCAGAATAAACACTCCAATGGCAGTCACACCGGCTGAGATAATAAGTTCGTGCATTGTGGGTACATATTCTGTGACATGGTGCAGGGCCGAGGGCACAAATCCGCCGGCAATCATGCCAAGACCTTTATCAATCCAAGTGCCGACAAAAACAAGGATGCAGGAAAAAAACAGGATAACACTGTTCTTTCTTGTCCTCGGGATGACCAGAAGAACAATGGCAAGTCCCATGCAAAAAACCGAAGTCCACATCCAGGGCACTAAAACACTGTGGCCATGCAGACCGACATACAGATATTTGATATGATCCATGTGGGATGGAATCCCTGAATAAAAAACCACAAACACTTCGCAGAAAAGAAAAAAAACATTGGCGATAAGACCATAGGCAACAATCAGGGCAAGGGTGTGGATGGCCTCTTTACCTGGATCGAATTGGGTCATTTTCCGGACAAACATGCACAACAGGATCAAGATGGCTGGGCCAGCTGCAAATGCAGAGGCTAAAAATCTTGGAGCTAAAACAGCTGTCAGCCAGAAGCCTCTTCCCGGCAGGCCACAATAAATAAAGGCGGTAACCGTATGAATGGAAAAAGCCATAGGAATAGACAGATAAATTAACGGCTTGATCCATACCGGCGGAGAGGAGTCATTACGTTCCGCTTCAAGAACATTCCATCCGATAATAATGTTTAATACAAGATATCCAAACAAGACATTGCCATCCCAGAAAAGCATGGAACCAGGGGTTGGATATAAAAAAACATTTAAAGCCCGCATGGGTTGCCCAAGGTGAACCAGAAGATAAAGCAGGCACATGACTATGGACGCAACAGCTAAAAATTCACCCAAAATCGTGATTTTACCAAATTTTTTATAGTTATGCAGATAATACGGCAGCACGAGCATCACCCCGCCAGCTGCCACACCGACAAAATAAGTCATCTGGGCAGTATAAAAACCCCATGATACATCACGGCTTTGACCGGTTACCATCAATCCGTATTTAAGCTGATCCGCATAATAGAATGCACCGGCTCCCATGACAGCCAGTAATCCTACCATCCATATCCAATAAGTCCTGTTACCTTTTAAAGCAAGTTCAAGCATAATTATCCTCCTGGCTATTGGCGTTATCATATAACTGCTATGGGCAAATTTGGTCTTTCACCCAGATTTGTCCACAACAAAAATTGAAAGTCTCTGTGTGAATTTTTTAAGACTTTCATATAAAAAAATTAAATATTGAAATAGTATAGCCTGGAGGACTAAATTTTGACTAAACTGAAGGACTGGTCTGACAGATTTTTTTAACCCTGTTTATTCAGGAGGCCTGATTCAGATGGTTATACAGATCCTTTACATCAGAACTGACAGGGCAAGCTATCTGCTGAGTCATTGTTTTATATAAAGTATAAATTTTTTTTGTTTCAGGCAGGTTGTCTAATTGGGCATAAAAAATCATCAGTTTTTTAAAAGCATATTCTTCAAAGGGATCTGCTTCCAGTATTTTTCTGGCGTACAGGATAGCCTTATTGAATTTTTTTTGAGTTTCATAAATGCTCACGATGGCCTTAAGCACTTTAAGATAATCACTAGAAAACACTTCTCTTATTTGAAAGCACCAGTCTTCATAGCGATCCTCTTCAAGAAAGGGTCCCCGATAAACTGACTGGGCCGCAAGATATGTTTCAAGGGCTTTTGCAGGGGGGAATTTTTTATTTTTTGTAAGATGATAGTGGTGTAAAAATTGTTCCGTATCAATACGGATTCTATTATCGCCATAAAGCCTGTATGTATCTTTTTTCCGCTCAATATAGGTGGACGGTACTTTGGGCGAAAGATCAGGCTCCAGCGTTTTGCGCAAAGCACTCATGGCCATATTAAACCGGCTGCCTGTTTTTTGCAGGTTTTCATCGGGCCAGAGAATTTCAATGAGCATCTCTCTTGGGATAAATCCCCGACATCTTTTGGCAGCAAGATATTTTAAAATCATCAGGGCTTTTGAACTTTTCCATTGAGATAGAGGGACAACCCTTTTGCCAATGTTCAATTCAAAGTACCCCAGCAACTTGATGTCCAATAAAGGCGGTTCCTTTACTATATGATTTTTAAACAGCTGTTTCAAATAGGCATGGTTTTTTTGTTTGAGCGGAATCTGCTTTAACAACGGTCCGTTTAAAAGTGGAATCAGCCATTCTCGCTCCTTTTCAACAAATCGGTCATAATTCTTACTTTCAGACAAAGACAGGGCAGTTGATAAATGTTTTATTGCATGTTTGTTCCGGCCCAGTTCAAAAAAAGATCCGGCTGTCAACAGGTGGTTGTTAAACACATAAAATGCGGCTCCATCAAGCTTTGGCCTGGCATACGCCAGGCAGTCAAGACTCTGCTGATACTTTTTTTCGATCTTCAGAATATTGGCACAACTATTATTAAGGATGCCTTCGGTCAGCGTCAGTTCAAACCCTTCTATAATATCCAGGGCCTTGTTTAACGTTTGTTCGGCCAGTTTAATTTTTCCCTGGGCAAGATAAACCAGGTGCAGACAATCCAAGGCATTGGCAATGGCCCATCGATTTCCCGGATCTTCAAACAATTCAATGCCGCAGCTGATCAGCTCGATTGCCCTATCATACTTCCCAAGTCCAAGACAGTTCTGGGCCCAGGCAATATAGATCCATCCCTTTTTGCTGTCCAGAAGGGATATCTTTTCACAGATTTCAATGCCTTTTTTTGCAAATTCTATCCCTTTTTCAAATGTTCCCAAAAAGAAGCCAGTAGCACTCAGTTGATAATAAACAAGGGGCAGGCATGGGGTAAGCTTAAGTTCAAGAACAGATTTTAACAGTCTTTTGTTAACCTGTTGGGCCGGCTCAAATTCTCCTTTGATATAAAGTGTATAGGTATAAGAGGTATTGATCAACGCATTTGATGTCAGACGTTCAAAATCAGGATAATATTCCATCTTTTCCCGGACGGTTTTATAGTAAATTCCGGCTGTTTCAAACTCACCTAAAACAGATGATAAAAAAGTCAGATATGTCATTGCGATGATGTAGGTTGGGGACGAAGGTTCCAATTCATTGAGTACCTGTTCCATCAAAAGCTTGGCTTCCTTGACATGACCTGTAACATAATACTGGGAACCCAGTTCAACAAGGCATTTCACCCTTTCTTCCGTGGATTCTTGATTTTTAGACAACCGGCATGCCCGGGTCAATAGTTCAATTGCCTGCCGACAATTGCCAAAATAAGAATGGAGTTTGGCTTTTGCCAGCAGCAATTTCGGATGTTTTTCAATTATCTTTTTGGGAATTTTTTCCAGACACTGACCTAAGAAGTTAATTTTGCCTTTGATCAGAAATTTCATTTCATAAGATTCAATAAGCCGTATGGCTTCATCAAATGCATGCCCGGCAATAAAATGGTGAAGGGCCTGGAAAATATCATCTTCTTCAGTTTTGTGTGCGATCCTGCAATGCAACCGATCAATCTGAATTGGTGTGAAATTCTCTTTCAACCGGGTGATCAAAAATTCTTTGAACAGGTGGTGAAGATAAAAAACAGTAGCTGATTCATCCACAGGAAAGATCATCAAATGATCTTCAATCATCTGTTTTAAAATGGCATCCGGATTATCCATCTCAAAAATATCATTGAAACGCCGGGTGTCTATTTCCGGCAAAAGGGCTGCTTTCATCATGAAGGTTTGAATATGTTCCGGCTGGATATCAAAAATATTTTCTTTTAAATATGAAAAAATGTAACGGGGACTTTGTTTGAACGAGACCAGCCGTCTGGAAATAGCCCCGGGAACTTTTTTATTAAACGCATACCGCAAAAGAACCAGGCTTGCGGCCCAGCCCCCGGTACTGGCAAGGATATCTTCTATATACGGATCTGTCAGCAGGAGAGAATCCGCAAAAAACTGCTTAATTTCTCCGGAGGTAAATGACAGATCATGTTCACAGATTTCAATTAATTGATCTCGCGCCCGAAGTGTTGACAATTTTAAAGATAGATTTTTCCGACCAATGATAACCAGATGAATGTTGTCCGGCAAACGGTTAAGAATAAACTCAATGGCATGATTGACCTGCTGACTGCTCTGTACCAGATGATAATCGTCCAAAACAAAAACGGTTGGCTGGTTGATATTTTGTTCAACAAAGGCCAGCCATTCAAGTAAAAGATCATGGTCTTTTTTTAAACATGTCATCGGCATCTTGTCATCTGTACGATTATCTTTAAGACCGGAAAAATGTTGTTGAACCGCAGAATAAAGATATGAAATGAAGACCGGAAAATCAGTATCCTGCTCGTCAAGCCGGTACCAGACAGGAATAACACCCTGCTTTGCCAGGGCATCCATGACAAGAGTTGTTTTTCCGTATCCTGCTCCGGCTGTTACTGCAATAATTTTTTTTTGTTGGATATCTTCAAAGTACCGGATAAGCCTTTCCCGGTGGAGGATATGCCGACGCCTGGGCGTTTGGAGTTTGGAATTTAACAAATTCATGATTTGATCCGTCAATTAAACTTGTTGCCAAACAAAGAAAATAAAAAAGGCTTTCAGTAAAAATGCCTGAAAGCCTTTATTTTTTTGGTTGGCTCCCCAGCACGGACTTGAACCGCGGACCCATTGGTTAACAGCCAATTGCTCTGCCAACTGAGCTACTGGGGAGCAGCGTCTTTCGAAGAAGACTCGCAATGTATATACCACTGAATTTTCTTTGTCAATAAAAAAATAACAAAAAAAATTGACATCAGTATCCAACAGGTTTATTCTTTGAAAAATAAAAGGCAATCATAACCTAAGGAAGGAGCATTATGAATATTAACAGCTTGCAAGGCTCAGCAGCCTATACAAACACTCTGAATGCAGCCCCCCCGGTTGACAACACAAAACCTGAAGATCAAAATACTGAACTTGACAGGACCAATCCCAATAAAAAAGAGACCGGTGCTTCCTCAAAAGCCTTTGAAGTAAGCCTTACCCAGGAAGCTCAAAAAAAAATGGCCACTGAAACGATTCCAGCTGATACAACTCAAGCTCAAACTGCGCCCCAGCCCCTTGAAAACAAACAAGGACAAAATATGGCGCAGGCTTATGAAAGAAGCAGGATTGTTAATATTGTTGCCTGATATAAATTACCTGAGATAAAGAAGATTCAATAATGATTACTGAAAACGGAATAGTCACAAATGCAGACAAGTCCACTGCCTGGATAACAACAACCCGATCCGGTGCCTGTGAGGCCTGTGCTTCCAGGGAAAGCTGCGGAGCAGGAGACAATAAAAAAGAGATCACCGTTACAGTTAAAAACACCCTTGATGTTAAAAAAGGGGATCATGTGATCATTGGATTGGAAACAAAGCCCATTCTTTTTTTGACATTTCTTTTATATGTGTTCCCCATCATTTTATTGACCATCGGTGCTGTCATCGGCAATAGCCTTGCACCCTATTTTCAAATGAATCCATCCCTTGTTTCCATGATTTCAGGATTTTTCTTTTTTGGACTCTCTTTTTATTTTATTCGAAAAAAAAACAACTCGCTTGCGAATCGAGAAGAGTATAAACCCTTTCTTGTCAGAAAAAAATCACAAGTTATTCCAACCGCTTGTTCCATGCCTTAAATTTTTTTTTCTCTTGCCAATATAGCTGCAATATAATATAAACGCTGCCTAGTTGTGGGTTTGTCGGATGAACTGTAACCCCTAAAATAAGCGAGAAGTATTATGACATCACAACGAGACCTAAAAATAGCCATATATATCATGATCATATTTTTGATCACAGGGATTATATGCTATGCCTCTTTTACCTCCCCTGTACCTGAAAATCCAGTAAGGATGATGTTTCAGAACAAAGCCGGTAAAGTTTTATTCACCCATTCGGTACACTCAGACGATTATACCCAGGATTGTCTGGACTGCCATCACAACATTGAAGATGATGAAACCTACAACTGCAGTGAGTGCCATGAAGAAACAGGTGATGAAGACTTGCCATCGAGAGCTGACGCATTTCATGCTCAGTGTAAGGGATGCCATGAAGACCTTGGCGCAGGTCCGGTAGAATGTAATTCGTGTCATTCATTATAGTCAATTTAAGATTTTAACATCTTAAATCTTACTATATATAATGAATGATTTAAGCTTTTTACAAAACAAGGACTTATTATGATTAAACGATCTTTTTTCACGTTAACCCAACCAAGGCTTAACTATGATCTTGTGGAACCGGATCCTAAAGAGCCTGAGTTAATCCCTGTTCCGTCCAACCTTATTTTATTATTAAATGAGCCCATTAACAGCACAAAAGAAGCTTTAATAAAAAAAGGCAACACTGTTGAAAAGGGAGAAAAACTCTATCTTTATACTGACAGCACCGAGTACACAATATCGCCTGTATCAGGAACTATTAACACCATAGACACCTATTCAGATGTTTTTGGCAACACATCAACTTATCTTGTTATCAAAAATGATCAAACCCAGACAAACCAGATAACATATGATTTAAAAGATAATATTGCCTCTGCTGATGAATACTTGAGAACACTGCCGGGGGCTCCGCCACTTAAACTGCTTGCAAATGATGACACAAGAATTGATACCATTGTCATTACCTGTGGTGATACAGATCTTTTATCCACAACCAACCAGTATGTAGCCTCTAAATTTTTGGATGAGCTAAAACAAGGTGCCCAAATTTTAAAGGACATAACTAATGTGACAAAACTGTGTGTCACAGTCCCGGAAAACATTAATATTCAAGGAGGATTTGATGCAATTCAAGTATTGAAAACCTCAACTGAATATCCTTCCAATTTACCGGCAATGATTTTAAAAGACCATTTAGACTTAGCACTCCCACCTGGAAAAACACCGGAAGATATTGGGGTCTGCTTTATCAGCGCCGAAGCTGCGGTCTCTCTGGGTAAAGCATACAAAACAAAGTCTGCCGGATTTGAAAAGATTCTGACAATTATTGGAAAACAGGGAATTAAATACAGGGTCAAGGCAACCATTGGAACGCCGATACGCAAAATTTTTGATGCCTTCAACCTTAATGTCAGTGAAAAGGACAGAATTATCATCGGTGGACCCATGAAGGGATTTTCAACATTTACCCCTCATCATCCTGTCCAACCGGATATGGATACGGTAATTATTCAAGACAAAAAAACAATACCTGAATTATCCGACAATCCCTGCGTCAATTGCGGCAAATGCCTGCGGATCTGCCCTGTCAATATTCCGGTGAACATCCTTGTCCGATATCTTGAAGCGGACCAGTATGAAGAGGCCGCCGACAAATATGATCTTGAGTCTTGTATTGAATGCGGTCTTTGTTCTTATGTATGCACCGCAAGGATACCCATATTCCAATACATCCGACTGGGAAAACATGAGCTTTTTAAACTTAGAGCAGATGCTTGAAATGGAGACTGCGAATGAATAATTACAAATTAACAGTATCCCATGCTCCTTTCTGGCACGATGGAGACAGTCTTTTTCAAATGAACCTGAATATAATGATTGCCACAATTCCGGCAATCCTTTTCGGGATTATTCAGTTCGGCGCACCAGCCTTTGGTGTACTTTCACTGTCTCTTTCCAGTGCCATGATCTGGGAACTTATCATGAATCTTGTGTCCAAAAAGAAACTCACCATCGGCGATCTGGATGCTGCCGTTATCGGGCTTCTTTTTGGAATGATGCTTCCGGCTACCTCCCCTTGGTGGTTTGTCATTACCGGAACATTTGTAGCCGTCGTTATCGGAAAAACAATTTTCGGCGGTATCGGCGCAAATCCTTTCAACCCGACACTTGTGGGAATGGCCTTTTTGATGCTTTCCTGGAAAACCCTTTTCGATTTTGATGCAGCATATGTTGATTATGAATTTGGTTTTACAGCACTGGCACCACTGGCAGCCCTCAAATTCCAGGGAGCATCTGCGGTTGCAGATCTGTTCCCCATGGGTGATCTTATTATGGGCAAGCAGGTGGGTGCCATCGGGTCCACCTTTGGACTGGGCCTGATTATCGGCGGGATTTATTTGATTTTAAAGGGATATATCCGCTGGGAAATTTCAATTTCCTTTATCGTGGGCATTATTGTCAGCGCCTTTTTTTTCAACATGGCAAACCCTGACACCTATGCCGGCCCAATGATCCATCTGTTTTCAGGATATACGCTGCTGGGTGCCTTCTTCCTTGCTACTGAGAATTCATCCTCACCGGCAAACAAGATTCCCATGTTGCTTTACGGATTTTTTGCTGCGGTAATGATCATCCTTATGAGAAACATCGGTGTTTATGAGGATGGTACTGTATTGGCAATCTTGTTATTGAACCTTGTGAACCCCCTCATCGACACAATTAGACCAAAAGTTTTGGGAAAGGGTGTAACCAATGCGTGAAATGATTAGTATGATTGTTGTTTTAACAGTATTGACCGCTGTTTCCGGTGGACTGCTTGCTGCCGTTCAATCGGGAACCGAGCTTCAAATTGAAAATCAGGTCTTGAAATTTCAGAAAGCACCGGCCATTAAAGATATATTTCCAGAAGTAACCAATGATCCATTGGCGGAAAGGTTTACGATCAAAGCTGACGACATTGAATTGCAGGTTTTCCCGAGTCTTCTTGCCGACGGTTCAAAAGCGGTTGCTTTTGAGACAAAGGGTTCTGCCTTTGGAGGCCCCATCGGCCTTATGGTAGGCATAAACCTGGATACGGATAAAATCATCGACGTTCGGGTAACCACGCATGCTGAAACCCCTGGAATCGGATCAAGAGCTAAAGAGGATCTTTCCTTTGTCTCTCAATTTTCAGGTCTTGCAATGGACTCAAATTTTGCCCTAAAAGGCGATGGCGGCTCAATTGATGCCATGTCAGGTGCAACGGTTACATCAAAAGGACTCAGTATTGCGGCAATCCAGGCAAAGCAAATCTATCAGAAACTTAAACCTGAAATTGTCAAACAGATGAAATAAGGCGAACTATTTTAGGAGAAACTATACTATGGCACAATCCTTAGCAAAAGAATTTACCAAAGGACTCTGGGCTGAGATACCTCCTTTCAGACTGGTATTGGGGCTTTGCCCGGTCCTGGCTGTAACAAAATCGGTTGAAAACGGAATCGGGATGGGTGTTGCAACCACCTTTGTTCTGGTTTTCTCCAACCTTTTAATATCTCTTCTCAGAAACGTTATTCCCTCAAAAGTCAGAATTGCCTGTTTCATTGTCATCATAGCTACTTTTGTTACAATTGTGGAGCTTATGATGCAGGCATATACATATGAATTATTCCTGAAGCTGGGTATTTTCATCCCGCTTATTGTTGTAAACTGTATCGTTCTGGGCCGGGCAGAAGCCTTTGCCAGCAAAAACGGACCTGTTCTGTCCGTTGCAGACGGACTTGGTATCGGTATCGGGTTTACCCTGTCTCTTGCCGCCCTTGGAGCTGTCAGAGAATTTTTAGGCAATGGAACCATCACCATCTGGGGAGGAAATCCGGTTTTTGAAATGGGAGCCAATTTTCTTCCTTTCCAATTCATGATTGAAGCACCCGGTGCGTTTGTCGGCCTTGGACTGATGCTGTGCATGATGAACCTTATTGGTAAAAAATAAAAAGGAGATAATACTATGGGTGATCTATTCGTCCTTGCAATAAGCTGTATCTTTATCAACAACATTCTCCTTGCCCAGTTCCTTGGGAACTGTCCCTTTCTGGGTACATCCAAAAAAATGGAGACTGCCGTTGGCATGTCAATGGCAGTTGTTTTTGTCCTTGTCATGGCTGGTATCATCACATGGATAGTGGATGTTTACCTGTTAAAAGCGCTGAATGTTGAATATTTGCGAACGGTTTCCTTTATCCTGGTCATTGCATCCCTGGTTCAATTTGTTGAAATGTTCCTGAAAAAAAGCATTCCGGCCCTGTATGCCGGGCTTGGAATTTTTCTGCCTCTCATTACAACAAATTGTGCGGTCATGGGTGTTTGTCTAATCAATATTAAAGAAGAGTATTCTTTTCTTGAAGCTGTTGTTTCTTCCTTTGCCTATGCAGTCGGTTTCGGCCTTGCCCTTATCCTTTTTGCAGGCGTCAGGGAAAGAATCAACCTGGCAAGAGTTCCCAAACCCTTACAGGACACCTCCATCGGCCTTGTTACAGCTGGTATAATTGCATTGACATTTATGTCCTTTAAAGGAATGGTTTAAAACAAATTGGAATAGTCCTGAGGCTGAGGCGATTCATGTCCAAGGATATGGAATATTTCAAAATATAAGGTGATATTATGATCCCAGCTTTATTGTTCATGTTAGGCATAGGTGCCCTTTGCGGTATTGTCCTGAGCCTTTCATCCAAAATATTTTATGTATATGAAGATCCAAGAATTGCACTTGTGGAAAACAATCTTGCCGGAGCAAACTGTGGCGGTTGCGGTTATGCTGGATGCTCTGCCGCAGCCGAAGCCATTGTAAACGGCATTGAACCACCTTCTTTGTGTGTCGTATCAGGCAAGGAAGATGTGGAAAAAGTTGCCAGAATAATGGGGGTGGATGCAGGCAGTGCTGAAAGCCCGTTATCTTACAATATGTGTGAAGGCGGTTTTCGTGCAGATGATAAATACCATTATATGGGAATTTCCTCCTGTAAAGCCATGGCAGCCATGTATGGAGGCAAACGGGTTTGCGGCGTGGGATGTATCGGCCTTGGCGACTGCGTAAAAGCGTGCCAGTTTGATGCTGTCAAACTTGGCCCCAAAGGTTTTCCCGTAGTTGATGATAACAAATGTGTCGGTTGCGGTGCCTGTCAGCAGGCATGCCCGAAAGACATTATCCAGGTAAATACCCTTTCTGAAAAACTTATGGAATTTAATCAGCTGCATGCACCTCTGGCACCGTGTGCCCAGACTTGTCCTGCTGAAATCAATATTCCAAGATATATCAATCAGATCAAAGAAGGCAAATACAAAGAAGCCGTCCAGACCATCCGTCTGAGAAATCCACTGCCCCTGGCCTGTGGAAGGGTCTGCCCCCATCCTTGTGAGGATATGTGCCGAAGGGGAATTGAAGACGAGCCTGTCTCCATTAACCAGCTCAAACGATTTGCTGCTGATTATGAAATGAATTCAGGATCCAGGATTCCCATTACCTGCGCACCGGATACAGGCAAAAAAGTGGCCGTTATCGGTGGCGGGCCTGCCGGGCTTTCCTGCGCATTCTTCCTTCGACGGCTGGGCCATGAAGTCAATATTTTTGAAGCCATGCCCAAACTCGGCGGCATGATCCGTTACGGTATCCCTGAATACCGGCTTCCAAAAAAAGTTCTGGATTGGGAAATCCAGGGAATTTTAGATCTGGGCATCAAGTCGTTCTGTAACGTTAAATTCGGTGTTGATTTCGGTCTGGGATCTTTGATGGCTTCGGGCTATAATGCGGTATTTCTGGGCGTTGGTGCCTGGGAGGATTATACCCTTGGCATTGAAGGCGAAAACATGGACGGTTGTTTTACCGGAATTAACTTTCTGCAGAGAATTGCAGGCGGTGAAAAAATCAAACTGGGAAAAACTGCTGCGGTTGTAGGTGGTGGAAATACTGCTGTTGACTGTGCCAGAACTCTTTTAAGACTTGGTCTTGAAAAAGTTTACATGGTTTACCGAAGAACCAGAAAAGAGATGCCTGCCAATGAAGTTGAAATTGTTGCATCAGAGGAAGAAGGCATTGAATTTGTTTTTCTGGCCGCGCCCACAAGGGTTGTTGGTGATGACAACAACAAGGTTACCCAGCTTGAATACCTTCAAATGCAGCTGGGAGAACCGGATGCCAGCGGCAGACGACGCCCAGAGCCAATTGAAGGTTCTGAAACCCTTCTGGATGTGGACATGATTATTTCAGCCATTGGCCAGGCCCCGGAGACCTCCTTTAAGGAACTTGATCCCCATACAAGGATGAAGGAACTGGAAATAACCAGATGGAATACCATTGATAATGATCCGGCAACTCTTCAGGCCTCAATACCATATATTTTTACAGGGGGCGACTCAGCTACTGGCGCTTCCCTTGTTGTAGAGGCTATTGGCGGCGGAAGACGTGCTGCCCGGTCCATTGATCTGCACCTGAAAGGTGAACCTGTTGAGCCGGTACCCAATTCTTTACAGAAAAAGCACATTCCAGAATCCATTTTTTCAAAAGTGGATGGTATCAAAAAGAGCCCCAGAGCAAAAATGCCGGAAATTCATGTTGATCAGCGGCTTGATTCCATGATTGAAGTTGATCTTGTTCTACCTGAAGAACAGGCTCTCAAAGAATCGGAAAGATGTTTGAACTGCTGCAGGATCTGCTATAACCCGGATACTGATTTTCCAATGGCAAAAGCCAACTAAACTATATACTGTAATTTAAAATAAAATAGCTTAATAACAATAAAAGGGTATCTGAACAGATACCCTTTTATTGTTATGGATCACAACATAATATGGTCAAAACTAAATCAAAAATTATCATATTCAGTTTCATTTTTTTTGTCTGCCTGTTTGGCTGTGCGGGATTTTTTTTTCTTGAAATCTCCTCTTTTATTAAAACACCCTTCAACCCTTTGGCCAAAGAAAAGCTGTTTACTGTCAAACCCGGTCAAAGCCTTAAGAGCATTGCCAGAAACCTTGAAAAAGAAGCCGTCATATCCAGTCAAACATATTTTATTGTCTTCACAAAATTAAAAAAAGCCGATAAAAAGCTTCAGGCCGGGGAATATAGCCTGTCCGGGTCTAAATCACCGGAACAAATCCTTGAAATTTTTTTAACAGGCAAAATCAAATTACACAGAATTACCATTCCGGAAGGCCTGAATATACGAGAGGTAGCCGCTTTGGTTGAAACGGCTGATTTTTGTACTCAGTCAAGATTTATGGCACTTTGTCGTGACAAATCATTTGTCCGCTCTATAGGCATAAAATCCACAACCCTTGAAGGATATCTTTTCCCGGACACCTATTTTTTTCCTAATGCTGCATCCTGTGAGGATATCATTACAACTATGGTCGAACATTTTAAAACCGTTTTTACTGAAAAATGGCAGACCCGGACAAAAGCCATGGGGTTTTGCGTCCATGACATTGTCACGCTTGCATCCATTATTGAAAAAGAAACAGGAGATGCATCGGAAAGGCCCTTGATATCTTCTGTATTTCACAACCGTTTGAAAAAAAACATGCGCCTGCAAAGTGATCCAACCGTTATATACGGTATAAAAAATTTTGACGGCAACATTAAAAAAAAACACCTGAAGACAGTCACCCCGTATAATACCTACCAAATCAAAGGGCTTCCAATAGGTCCCATTGCCAATCCCGGTGCCCTGTCATTGCAGGCAGCCTTATATCCGGCACAAACCGAATATCTTTTTTTTGTATCCAAAAAAGATACTACCCATCAATTTTCAAAAACAATCCAGGCCCACAATCAGGCGGTTAAAAAGTACCAGTTAAGAAAATAATAATCATTCAAACCGTTCAAAGTGTTTTATATACACAATCACGGCACCGCTTTTTGATTTCTTTTTTTTATCCCATTCATACCCGATCACAAGATCCTGTTGTTTCAACTCCTGCAATACGTCCTCTACAACATCGGGCAACACAGGCCCTATGTCTGAATGAAGACCTTTTCCAACAATAATTCTTACGGTAAAAATTCCCTGCTGCTTGCTGGTATGGATAAAAGATCTGGTTTTGACCTGGGCACCAATGGCAGTATAACCGTGAAGATCCAACTCAATTTCAACCGGCGGATACCTCTTCAGTCTTTTTTTGACAGGCACTGGTGGCGGTTTTTTTACCGGTTTTTCTTTCCCTTTTTTAAAAGAGGCTTCCAGTAATTGGATAAACTCTTCCCTGCTTGAAACCTCAGCAGAATCATGTTCTACAGACAGGTCATCCAGCAACGGCATCCCATGTTTGTCAACTTTATTTTTTTCACCGCAATCAAGGCTGTTTTCCCGACCACCTGTCTTTGAATTCCCCTTTTTTTCAAATTCTTTTAAAAAATCATGATTGGAATCAAAAACAGGCAGATCATTTTTATTCCGCTTGTTCAAGTGTTTTTTTCCTTTGCTTTTCATGGCATTGTTTTATAATATGTTCCGATAATTTTCAAGATTTTCAAGTACCTGTTATTTGACAATCCCCCCCCTTCCTGCTATGGTCGAAATCATGAATACAGGGAATATTGTAGAGTATATTGACCAGCAGAAAATTATTTCAGCGGTTATCATACAGGAAACAAAAGGCAAATTAAAATTACTGACCGAAAACAATCGGGAAGTCAATTTTTCCGAAAAAAGATTATCGCATGTATCACATACATGTCTCGATACCCATGTACCAAGGGATAGCATCGTTATCCAGTTAAAACAGCTAACGCAAAACCGCAAAAAACTATCTGAAACCATCAACATCAGGGAACTATGGGAACTGCTTCATGAAGAGTCGGAAGACATTGATATTTCGACCATGACCCTTTTCTGCTTTGATCCCCCCCTGACCTGCGACCATGAAGCAGCGGTTATCCGGGCCTTTTTTTATGACAGCCTGTATTTTAAATTCAACAAGACGATTTTCAGCCCGTATACCCCTCAACAGGTTGAAGCTAAAAAAAGACAGATAAAAGAGGCGGCGAAAAAAGAGATCCTGATTCGAAAAGGCGCAGTCTGGATCAATGATGTCTTGAACAATAAAAACGGCAGCAACACTGAGTGTGATCAGGAAATTATTGATATTTTAAAATCCTATTACCTGTTTAACAACAATTGCTCTTCCTACATGACTGCCAAACAGATCATCAAAAAATCTTCTATAAATTCACCTGATCAATTGTTTAATGTCTTTGTAAAAGCCGGCATCTGGGATCAAAATATAAATGTCGATTTGCTGACCATGCAAATTCCCACTGCCTTTTCCAAAAATGTAATGGAACAGGCAAAAAATCTTGCCCGCACCCGGATGAATTTTTTTGATGATCCGTTAAGAAAAGATTTGACGGACCTTCCGTTGATCACTATTGACGGACAGTCCACACTTGATTTTGATGATGCCATCAGCCTTGAAAATACCGAATCAGGATATACGCTGGGCATCCATATTATTGATGTGGATGCCTATATTAAATCCGATGATCCAATTGATCTTGCGGCACGGGAGCGTGCAAGTTCCATTTACATGCCGGACGACAAACTTCCAATGATTCCGCCCAATCTTTCCGAGGATCTTTGCAGCCTGAAAGAAAACGAAATACGACCGGGTATCAGTACAATTATTAAACTAAGCCGGTTTTTTGAAATCCAGGATTACAAAATTGTTCCCAGCATCATAAAGGTTCACAAGCAGATGAGCTATTCTGCAGCAAACCTTTTAAACGGCAAGGACGATCCCATTACCACTCTTTATAAAATTGCCATCCGCCTGCGGGAAAAAAGACTTAAGGCCGGTGCAACTCAAATTACCCTGCCGGAAGTAAATGTATGGATTGAGGAAAATCAGGAGATTGGATATTTAAAAATTGACCGGGAAAATCCTTCCCGCATGCTGATATCTGAAATGATGATCTTTGCCAATTCCCTGATGGCAGAATTTTTATCAGCCAATAATGTCCCGGCTGTTTTCCGATCCCAGGCACAACCGAAACAACGTCTCTTCAAAGGCATTGAAACCTCTTTGATCTTAAATTTCATGCAAAGAAAACAATTGAGCCGGGCCATAATCGGAACCGAGCCGGAAAGTCATTCAGGTCTTGGTGTCAAAGCCTATGCCACTGCAACCTCCCCCATACGAAGATATCATGATCTGCTGACCCAGCGTCAGATAAAGTCCATTTTCGGATATGACAAAGCTTATACCAAGACCGAACTTGAAACAATTATCCAGTCCATTTCTGTAGCCATTGCCAATGCAGGCCGGATACAATCGTCAAGAAAGCGATACTGGATCATCAAGTACCTGGAATCCAAGAGGGGCAACACTTATGAAGCACTTGTGCTTGACTGTCACAGAGATCATTATAACGTGCTGATCAAGGAATTCATGTATGAAGCAAAGCTTCCTGTAAGCGGCGTCAAACTCAAGCACGGGGATATCATTCAGGTTACCATACAACATGCCGACGCCAGAAGAGATCAGTTGTCTTTATTTTTATAACTGCCACGGGCAGACCTTGTCTTTCGCTCATATTTACCCACAACAAAACATTAGAGTCACTGTTTGGATTTTTGAAGACTTTCATATAAATTTACATTGGGTTTTAGGTGCTGAGTTTTGGGTGAAGAGAATAGAGCCAAAATTTTTTGTTGTTAAAATTCCGGCTCCAAACAAATGAAATACCAAGCCTTAATTCTTAATGTTTAAAATTTCTCTGCCCCGTGTAAACCATTGTCGCATCATTTTCATTACACGCTTCAATGGACTGGTAATCGTTCAAAGATCCGCCGGGCTGAACCACAGCTTTGATTCCCTGCCGCAGTCCCACGTCAATACCATCCCGGAAAGGAAAAAATGCATCAGACACCATGGAAGATCCGATCAGACCGCCTTTGACATCCTTCACATCTTTTTCAATCTGGGCTTTCTTATCAGCATCAGTTAAATCCGCAAAAGAGACCTGATACCGTTCAAAGCAGTACCGGTCAGCCAGTTTCCGATAAGCCTTGTCCACAGCGATTTCCGCCACCCCCACCCTGTCCTGCTCACCAGTGCCTATCCCGACAGTGACATTGTCTTTCACATAAATCACGGAATTGGAGGTAATTCCTGATTCCACAAGCCACCCGAACAGCATGTCTTCGTATTCCTGTGGGGTGGGTTCACGGTTGACAGTGTATGTTTTTCCCTTGTATTCAGTGGATGCTATAACCAGGTCTTTTTCAGACAGGGTCTGGGGTACAAAAGACCACTGAGCTACCATACCTCCGTCCATAAGGGTTTTAAAATCAATGACCCGTTCGCCGATAAAATTCTGAAGTTTATCAATGGCATTGATCCGGATCACCCTCAAGTTTTTCCGGGCACCAAGGATGTCAATTACCCCGTCTTCAAATTCCGGGGCCACCACAACTTCTGCATACTGGTTGGCAATAGCCTCGGCCGTAGCTTTATCCACGGCTTTGTTCAACGCAATAGTGCCGCCAAAAGCAGCCACGCGGTCTGCCATATAAGCTTTGTTATATGCATCTTCAAGACTCTGTGCCCTTGCAGCCCCGCAGGGGTTGTTATGTTTGACAATCACGGCACAGGGGGTATCTGTAAAATATCGCAAAATATTCAATGCATTGTCTGAATCGGTCAGATTGGTTTTACCAGGATGCTTGCCGGATTGAAGCAGTTCAATGTCAGACACCAGATATTTGCCAGGAACAATGGTTCGGGCATCCCCCAAAACGAGATTTCCGTTGACAAGCCGGTAAAGTGCCGCTTCCTGTCCTGGATTTTCACCATAACGCAACCCCTTGTTAACCCCGTCAATTACCCATGACACCTTTTCATAAAACAGGGTCTGCCGGTTGTCACCATCCACAAAAGAGACCTCCAGCTGCGGGGTGAAATGATCATCCATAATTGTTTTATACATTTGTTTGAGATCTTTGGACATGGTTTATTCTCCTGATGTATAGCATGATTTAATGTCGTTGATAGATCTTGCGGCCAAATAATCAGCAATGGTGCGGTCATAGATTGCTGTATGCTCAAACGCTTTCTGGGCAAGCCCAAACCTGTCTTCAAGAGATAAAGCTCCGTTATTGACTTTAAGATTTTCCAGTATAGCCGGATATGTGGCAGGATCAACCACCGATGCCACCCGGATAAAATTTTTGGCAGATGCACGGATCATTGTAGGGCCGCCAATATCAATATTACCCCTGGCATCTTCACAGGTTACACCCTCCCTGGCAATGGTTTCACTGAACGGATAGAGATTAACAACTACCATGTCAATGGCACGGGCATCTGTTCTTTTTAAATCGTCCTGGTGGGCAGCATTATAGGTTTCCGTCAACAGACCCAGATAAATTTTAAAATCAAGGGTTTTGACAAGTCCCCCCTGAGTTTCCGGCTGGCCTGTATAGTCAGACACCTGTTTTAAACATGTATCGGCTTTTTCCCCTAAAATCTCTTTTATCTTGCCATAGGTTCCGCCGGTTGACAGGATCAAAATCTCCGGATTCAAATCGACCAGCCCCGGAATAAAGGTGTCCAAACCGGATTTATCAGACACGCTCACCAGAATGGTCTTGATTTTCACCTGGTCATCAATTTTTTCGACCACATTCTTGCCCATAATTTTTCCTTAAATTTATTATAAACGGTTACTATTTTTCTTTTTATGATCCAGATAAATAATATAATTAACATCTTAAAGTCAAGTTTCTATCCCCATAACGGCTCAACTCAGCTACCAATTAAGTTGATATTCCAGCGGTATTATGATTTAATGAAAAAATTTCATATAGAAACGCAAAATAACAAAAGATGCTGATAAATGGGATCTGGCTTGTATTCTTGCGTTTTTTTTTGCAGGTTTGATGATATATTTTGATAAATGCAAGTTTGACGCGTATGATAGCGATTAAGTCTGAAAATTGAGTTTATTATATTTCACCGAGTGATATGTATGAAAAAAACTTTGATTAAATTTTTTGCCATCTGTTTTGCCATCACCATCTTTGCGCCCATAACCCTGGCAGAAAAGTCTCCTAAAATGGGGGGGACCCTTGTTTTTGGCCGCGGTGAGGATGCTATCACCCTTGATCCGGCCAAAATTTCCGACACGGAATCCTGGAAGGTTGCAGCAAATATTTTTGAAGGACTGGTGAGGTATAAAGATGATTCAGGTGCCATTGAACCTGCCCTGGCCTCATCCTGGAAAACCCTGGAAGAAAATACCCAGTGGATTTTTCACCTGAGAAAGGATGTTTTATTCCACGACGGCACCCCACTGACAGCAGATGCAGTGGTGTTCAGCATCATGCGGCAACTTGACCCGACCCACACATATCACCAAAAAAATTGTCACTATGCAGGATTCATGTATGAGTATATACAAACTGTTACCGCACTGGATGCCCATACCGTAAAAATAACTCTGGAAAGACCTTATGCCCCTTTTCTGGCAAACCTTGCCATGATTCCCTCTGCTATCGTAAACCCGGTAACCGTTAAAAAAATGAACGGTGATATTGAAAAAACCGCAGTGGGGACCGGCCCGTTTATTTTCAAGGAATGGGTTCCGGGTGACAGGATCATCATCAAAAAAAACAACACCTATTGGGACAGACCGGCGTTTCTTGATCAAGTGATATTTAAAATCATCAGAAACAATAAAAGCCGGCTGCTGGCATTAAATACATCCGCCATCCATGCCATGGACGGGTTGGATCCTAATATCTTGAAAAAAATCATAAAAAGTGATCAATTGACTCTGGATATGAAACCGGGTCTCAATGTGGGATATATGGCCATGAATATGGACAAAAAACCCTTTGATCAGCTAAAGGTGAGGTTGGCCGTCAACCATGCTGTTAACAAAAAAAATCTGGTGAAATTCTTTTTCCAGGATCTGGGTATACCGGCCAAAAACCCCATTCCCCCCACCCTTTGGTCCCATAATGACGATATCATTGATTATGAGTATAATCCAAAAAAAGCAAAACAGCTTTTACGAGAAGCCGGTTTTGAAAACGGATTCAAAACAAAGCTCTGGTATCCTCCCAAACCCAATATTTATATGCCCCAGCCCCCGGAGATTGCCCGGGCCATCAAAGCCAATCTGGCTGCCGTGGGCATAAAAGTCACTCTGGCAACCTGGCCCTGGAAAGAGTATCTTAAAAAAGTTTTCAATGGAGAACATGAAATGGTTCTTTTCGGATGGGTAGGCGACAATGGTGATCCGGATAACTTTCTTTATGTACTCCTGGACAAGGACAATGCTGTAAAACCCAACTCAAGTAATTTCGCTTTTTTCAAAAATGACCGCTCCCATGATCTGCTGGTCCGTGCCCAGCAGATCATGAACAAGGAAAAGCGGTCTGTTTTATATCGTAATGCACAAAAAATTATCCATGAAAATGCTCCCTGGGTGCCGTTGGTTCACGCAAAATCCATACTGGCCTTCCAAAAGACCATCCATGCCATTGAGCAGGTATTGATTGAGATTCGGTTTAAAAATGCCTGGATTGACTGACGCCTTTTTTTCCATTCAAAAAAAATTGATACTGATTTTTCTTGTCATTATCTTTATCCCCACAGCTATGTCCATATCCCTTGGCATGTGGTTCTCTCTGGAACGGCTTGAACAGGGACTTCAAGAGCAAAGCCGGCGGTCCATGGAGGATCTCAAACGTGAGCTGATGCACTATGAGAGTCGATCTCAAAACATTGCGGAACTCCTGGCCCAGAGCAAGGAAATACAACAATTTGATCACCCCACTGGTATCCGGGAATTCCTGGAATCAAAAAGAGATCTCTGGTACACTGCCATTGTGGAGGTGTTTAATCCGGATAAAAAACGAATTGCCCTGAGCCATACGGAAAGCGGATCAATTGATGCCTATCTGACGGCGTCAACTGATCCCATCCTTGAACAGGGCCTTGGGCTGGAAAAAATTTCCGATTATTTTCTCTATCCCAGCGGATTAACCCTGAAAAGCATGATACCCATAATGGATATGTCCAGACTTGAGCTTACCGGGATTGTAGTTGTCACTTACCCGTTTAATGACAGACTGATGCAGGCATTTAAAGAACAGATCAAGGCTGAGGTGACCCTGCAATGGAATCGGCAGGGGGATATTGTCAGCAGTATCCAGCAAAACCATGGAATTTCATTGACAAAAATATGGCCCACGGCACTGACTGATATCCATTCCCTGGACGAGATCCAGACCCGATCCGGTGAATGGATTGCGGGCAGGCGTTACACTACAAGCTATGAAACCATGAAAAATCAATTTAAAACCACTATTGGTATCTTTACTGTCCTGGTTGATGAACAAGTATTGACCCATAACAAAAAAGATACCCTGCAAATTCTCCTGTTTTCAGCCATTATGGTTTTTATCATAGCCCTGGTAATGAGTTATTTTACTGCAAAAACATTTACCCGGCCCATTCTCAGCTTAAGCCGCATGGCAAAAAACCTGGCTCAAGGCCAATGGGATCAGCCTTTACCCGTGGATCGAGCCGATGAAATCGGAGTTCTTGCCAAAAGTTTTTACCATATGCAAAATGCCATTAAGAAACAAATTCACAATCTTCAATCCATGAATGAAACAATAGAAAAAACCGAGGCAAAATATCGAAACATATTTAACAATGCCCATGAAGGAATCTTTCAAATCACTTTCAAAGGAAAAGTGATGACAAGCAATCCCTCTTTTCTTCGTATTCTGGGATTTGTATCCCAGAAAGAATTGAGAAAATCAATTAAAAATTTTAAACAAATTTACGTTAAGCCGGAAGATCAGCAAAAACTTAATAATCTTCTACATTCCTTTGGAATTGTTCAAAATTTTGAAACCCAATTTTATCATAAAAACGGGACAGTTATGGATGTATCCATCAATGCCCACGTTGTAAGGGGAAAAGATGCATCGGTAAGATACTTTGAAGGCAATATTCAGGATATTTCCGAACAAAAACGGGCAAAAGAGTATAAAACAGCCAAGAATTTGGCCGAATCAGCCAACCAGGCCAAAACTGATTTCCTGGCCACCATGAGCCATGAACTTCGTACTCCGCTCAACGCAATACTTGGATTCTCCAATATGTTAAAAAAAAATAAAACTCTTCTTTCCCATGAAAAAGAGTCCATTGACATTATTAATCGCAGCGGCAGACACCTGCTGATGCTGATCAACCAAACGCTTGACCTCTCTGCCATCGAAGCCGGACGGGTGAACATTGACAATATGGTGTTTGATCTTTATGGACTCCTGGATGAAATCAAGTCCATGCTGGGCCTGATAGCGTCTAAAAAGGGGATACATCTGTTTTTTGAATGTACGGCGGCAGTCCCCCGTTTTATCAAAACTGATCAGATGAAATTACGCCAGATTCTGATCAACCTTGTCAACAATGCATTGAAATTTACGAAAAACGGTAAGGTATGCGTCAGGATCGGGACGAAGCAGGATACGGCAATACCCGGGAAACAGTCCGGGCAAGAGATCCGGCTCTTTTTTGAAGTGGCTGACACCGGCATTGGAATTGCACAAAAAGATATCAACTCCATTTTCCTGGCATTTGAACAGGCATCAGCAGGGCGCCATAAAAAGGAAGGTACCGGCCTGGGGTTGACCATCAGTGAGAAACTTGTGACAGTCCTGGGAGGTCAACTTTTTATTAACAGCACTGTGGGAAAAGGATCTCGATTTTTTTTTGATATTCCAGCAGGAATGGTCCGGTCAAATTCAGATCCCTTAAATCCGTCTGAAAAAGAAGACAGCAAGACCGGCACCCATAAAGGTTACAAATCCGAAGTTGCAGGAATAAAAAAGAAAAACACTATGTTCTGGCGCTCCCGGTCCATGGCACTTTCACCCGCAATACGCGAAGAGTTGAAAGATGCTGTACAGCAGGCGGATATGGACTTGATCAACCTGATGATCATCCGTTTGAAGAGTGAAGACATCCGTCTTGCCAAAAAATTTCAAGCTCTGGCCGAACAATTTGAATATGGAAAAATTTTATTGATTCTGGAAAAGGAGCATCATATTGACGAATAAAATTTCAGCATCCAGGAAAAACATCCTTGTAGTTGATGATACACAGGAAAATCTAAAATTTATGGTCAAAATCTTAGGGGATGAAGGCTACAACGTCCGCCCTGCATTAAACGGTGAACTGGCAATTACTGCTGCCCGGAAAAAAACACCGGATTTAATTTTACTGGATATCATGATGCCGGTGATGAACGGATATCAGGTGGCGGAAAAATTAAAAAAAGACAAAAGATTAAAAGATGTTCCCATCATTTTTATCAGTGCCCTGGATACTTTGGAGGACAAAGTGAAAAGTTTTTCTGCCGGTGGTGTGGATTATGTTACAAAACCATTTCAGGAAAAAGAGCTGCTGGCCAGAATAAAAACCCACCTGACCCTTCAAAAATTAAAAAAAGATCTTAAAAACCGGAACAACCATTTGGAGCAAATAAATACAAAACTGCAGTCCGCCCTGGATGAAATCAAAACGTTAAAAGGAATTCTTCCTATTTGCGCTTCCTGTAAAAAAATCCGGGACGATTCAGGATACTGGAATCAAATAGAAGAGTATATTCAAAATCACTCGGAAGCAGAATTCAGCCATGGGCTGTGTCCTGAATGCTCAGAAAAATTATATGGCGAAGAAGAATGGTATATTGAAATTAAAAATCAGCAAAAATAATAATAAAGCTTCTCCCAAACAGGCCTGACATTTTCCCGATGCTCGGGCGGAATCATCAGAACCGGAATTTTTTCATTGAACACAAACCTGCCGTTATCATGTATTTTGGCGGGATCTGAAAAATTAACAGAAGTGTTATCCGGAAGCAACTGGGTCAGCATATCGGATAAATTCCCGGAAAACCCGTTTTCATCCATATGCTCTATGGCTTGTAAAAACAGGTTGTTGAGGGTCAAGACAATGGGCGGAACCTGTGCATACCCTTTTTCACTGCAATGAACTCGGGACATCAGCGCCCTGCAGCCAAAGGGGCGGACCTCATATATGGAACACAGGTCATTCACAAGCAAGGGGCATTTTCCCCAGGAAGGATCATTTTCTTCTTCAGGAATTTCTTTGCCTTCCATGCACAGTCGGGCAAAACTGTTTGTGGTCATTTTTGGAATATATCTTTTTTCTGGAAAATGACGATTGATTCGGTCCTGAAGCGCTTTTTTTTCCAGCAGGGTCAAAGCGCCAAACAAAAAATCGGCTTCAAGGCTTGTCAGAGTGACATTACAGGTGCAGCAGGAGGAACATTTTTTTTGGCAGACTCCTTCCATATGGTCAATTGCATCATCGTAAAGCGAATAGATTTTTTTCAACCGTTCAATACCAGGATTACCCCTCTGATTTTTCAATTAAAACCCTTTATTTTTTTAACAAACTTGGTTATTTTTAAATTAACTTTGTTCTGCATTTACTCTAATTTATACAAACAGTCAAATTTATTGTCCTGGTTTGGAGACAAAAATAAGGATATAAAATATGATTCCAACAAGAATGCATCAGTTTCTTCATAATGCCCTGCCCGATCTTATCTGGAAAAACCGCCTGATCAAGGACGGGCCGTTCAGGTTTCTTGAGTTCGGCCCTCTGGATGTTGACCGTCTTCAGCGCTTGGGGATTAAAGTGGACCGTCTGGGGCCACGTCTGGTATCGTGCATGTGGAATGAAGATAGCTCGGTGGAGATCGGCGGATTTCTTGTGGTGGACAACCTTGCCATGGGACAGCCCTCCATGGGCGGAACAAGAATGTTGCCGGACATCACACCGGATTGCATCCATAACCTGGCAAGGGGCATGACCCTTAAAAATGCCGCTGCTGATCTTCCCTTTGGCGGCGGCAAATCAGGTATTGTCCGGCCTGAAAATCTCAGCAAAAAAGAGCGATATGCGGTCATCAAAGGATTTGGACAGCTGTTACGGCGGTACAAAAAAATATATATCCCAGGGCCGGATGTGGGAACCAATGATTCGGATATGAAAACCTTTGCCATTGAAAACGGCCTGAACAATGTGGTCTCAAAACCGGCAGATATGGGCGGCAACCGAATTGATGAACTGGGAGGGGCCGCCAGCGGCATTGTTGTGGCCACAAAAGCGCTGCTTGAACACCTTCCCCGGTTGAAACAACTGCCCCAGTTTAAAAACCTGGTCATTCCCAAACCGTCTGACCTGGATATTCTCATCCAGGGATTCGGTGCTGTGGGTGCCAACGTGGCAAGACTTTTCCATGAGTATGACCAGGACAACTGTCCTGTTATCAAAGGAATCAGTGACGAAAACGGTTATCTTTTAAATTCAGATGGTCTTCCCTGGAAACAGTTGTTTGACATGTGGAAAGAATCTGCCACTGTTACACAAAAATATTTCCATGATCACGTCCTGCACAAAAAGCACCCTGACTTAAACCGGATGGTCTTTTCCAACTCCTGCAACAACCTTTTAACCGAATCTGCGTTCTGCCTGATTCCCGCCTCACCAGTCTTCAATTACCTGGATGTGGATACCTCAACCAACCCCGCCATGACAACCGACAGAATGGGCACCTGGCAGATCATTGTCGAAGGGGCCAACACCTATTCGCCGAACCCGACAAGAAAAGCCGAGCGCAAGAGAATGGAACGTCATGTATACAGGGATAAAGGAGTCCTGATTGCAACAGATTACCTGGTGAACTCGGGTGGAGTCATCTATGCAGCTCATGAAAGAATTATCCCCACACCTGATCACCTGCTGATTCCAAAAAATATTTTAGGCAACTCAAGCGCCATTGACGGCTGGCTTGAAAAAAACCGTGATGAATTTGAAATGCTTGCGGAACGCCGAAGAAAAGCTGCAGTTGAAAAACTTGAAACCGTTATCCGGCGAAACATGAAAGAACTCATTGACGGCCTTTGCAAGGATGCCGACAGCCTGCCTTGTGAAATTGCAGAACAGATCAGTGTCCAGCGGATTGCCACCATGGAAAAATCACGAACCGCCCGGGATATCATGGAAAACGCCCCCACAATCGGTGTAGACAAAAGCATGACCGATGCGGCCTGTTTATTGATAGATGCTCATGTTCCCATTGTCAATGTCATATCTGAAAAAGGCAAACTCGTCGGCATAGTGACCAACTGGGATATTACCCAGGCCATGGCATCAAACCTGTCCATGGATTCCCCTTTAACCCGCGTCATGACGGCTGATGTCATCACAAACCATCCTGATGCCACCATTATTGACTGTATCCGAAAGCTGGAACATCATGAAATTTCTGCAATGCCCATTGTTGAAGAAGACAAAGTCGTTGGATTTATTTCAGGTGACATCCTTGCCAGAAGAACCCTTTTCAGGCTGTTGCAAACCATGAAATAAACAATCATGTGGCAATTGCTTGAAAGCACAAAAACTTGTCAGGTTGCTTTCCAGTATGTTAAGTTACCTGACTTGCCAAGTCATACTTTTTTGATATGATGATTTCTTTTTCAAAACTTTTATCTCCTGTCATCAGCGGTTCGACGTCATCCGGAATTTGTTTGCTTGATTTTTTCAATTATTCTACAGGCCTGGTATTGTTATTGCTCTTATCAATCACAAATGCCAAAAAAAATCAGTATGTTTAGGATAGCAAATATTTATTCCTGGAAGGAGAAAACAATGACTCAAAGTTCAAAAGAAACCGTTTATAAACCTGGATATTATGGTAAAAAAAGACTGAGTATATCAGCCTGGACAGATTCTAATATCAAAAAATGGAGCAAAGATCAGGAGAATAAAAAACAGGAAGAAAAAAAACCAGCAGTATACAATAGTATTTGTTTTTCACGGCAAATTGGAGTGGGTGCCCTGGAAATTGCAGACCTTCTGTCTGAAATCATCCAATATCGTGTGATTGACAGAGAAATTCTGGAACATATGGCAAAAGATACCGAACTGACTCAAAAAATAATTGCATTTTATGATGAACGCTATCCCGGTAAAATGAGCGAATTATTCTCCATGCTCATCCATGAAAAAACCTTTATCAAAAGTGATTATGCAAGACAATTGGCAAAGACAGTCACAGCCCTGGCCAATACCGAGCCAACCATTTTCGTGGGCAGGGGAACCCATCTGATCCTGCCCCGTAATAGTGTTTTAGCTGTAAGATTTATATGCAGCAATGAATACCGGGTGGAACGTCTTGCCAAAATGATGGATATGAACCCGTCAAAGGCTGAAAAACAGTTAAAGATAATTGACAATGAACAACATCAATTTTTTAAAACTGTTTATCAGAAAAAAGAAGCGCCTGCCGAAGAATTTGACCTGGTAATCAACCGGGACTATATTACAGAGGCAGATCAGGCCGCCCAAATAGTGGCGTGTGCATACAAACAAAAATTCGGATAACTGCCACAGTCAGACCTGGCCTTTCATCCATGTTTGCCCACAACAAAAATTGAAAGTCTTTGTTTGAGTTTTTGAAGACTTTCATAGAAAACAACACCACTACAAAACAGACCCTTGAGGCCATTGCAAAAGAGGGTATTGCAAAAAAAAGGGGCAAGAGTATCACTCTTGCCCTTTTGGCAAACAAAACCATTGTAGTTTTAGCTGTATTTGATTAACCCGCTGCTACCAGTCAATTGGGAAATAATCTTTTAAAAATCTCCCGCACCAGTGTTTACCCGTCAATATCCCGTGAAAAAACGGGTCACATATCCTTGCCGCACCATCCACAATATCCAAAGGAGGCTGAAAATCATGGCGATCCTGCTTGAGTCTTGCCAGGACAGCAGGATCTTCATCCGTTACCCAGCCTGTATCCACTGCATTCATAAAAATCCCGTATTTAGCCAGATCACTTGCTGCCGTATGGGTGAGCATATTCAATGCAGCCTTTGCCATATTTGTATGGGGATGTCGGCTGCCTTTTTTGAACCGCAAAAACTTGCCTTCCATGGCAGAAACATTGACAATGTGTTTTTGCCCTGTGTAATCCTGTTTCATCAAGTCTGCCAGCCGATTGCACAAAACAAAAGGAGCCACGGAATTGACCAGTTGAATTTCCAGCATTTCCGAAGTCTGGATATCCCCCAGCCTCAACCGCCAGGAATTGGTTTTCCGAAGATCCACCTGCTGGAGGTCTGCATCCAGCTTTTCTGCGGGAAAGGCCTTTGGCACATCCAGGGTATGATCATAGGAATAAGGAATCTGGGACAGCCGGGCAGACATGCGCAAACCCACGCCGGGCGCAGTGCCGTTCCAGGTAACAGGCAGTGCCTTTTCCGTACCCACATTTTCTGTCTGCCCGTATTCCAGCCGGGAAATACAGGTCTGGTACTGACCCAGAAGTGACTGGGCATCCTTTGGCAACTGGGTCACCGCTGCTGTTTCATTTTCCATGAGATGGGCATAAAACCCGGGTGGCCGCCTTACTGTCTGGGCTGCATTGTTGATGAGAATATCCAGGCGCTGATAGTTTTGCTTGATATAATCACAAAACAACTCCACACTGGGGGTGTGGCGAAGATCCAGCCCGTAAACCTGGAGCCTGTGTCCCCATTGGGAAAAATCAGGCTCCCTGGAAAACCGAAGGGCAGAGTCGTTGGGGAAACGGGTGGTGGCAATCACCCTTGCCCCGGCCTTGAGCATCATCAAGGTGGCCTGGTAACCGATCTTTAGCCGTGAGCCTGTTATCAATGCCACCTGCCCTTTTAAGGATGCCGTCTGGAAACGTTTCTGATAATTGAGTTCCGCACATTCCGGGCACATGGCATCATAAAAATGATGCAGCCGTGTAAATTCAGCTTTGCACACATAGCAGTTCCTCGGTGTTTCCAGATGCTGTTCATTTGCTTTTTTATCGGTTTGCCTTTCCTGGAATGAAATCTGTCGCGGAGCGGTAAACACATCAGATTGCCTGGCCTTGCGAATCCCTGTACCCGCTCTCATCCGACGCTCTTTTTCCACAATGGCAAGGCGCTTTTGTCGTTTTCTGTCTTTTTTGCGTTTTTTAATTTCCGCCCGGTCAGGTCTGGATATTTTTCCGGCCGCAGTGATCAGGGCAATCCGTTCTTGATCCGGCAGGCAAGCCAGAAGTTCGGACCGGTCCGCAAGTTTTTCCAAAAAAGGAATACAACCGCGCAAGGCTGCCAAAATTTCCAGTTCGTCTTTGTTCATTGTATCTGCACTCTTTATATTTATACTGATGTTGCTCACCTTGTTTTAACATCCTTGTTCCGGACAAAATCTATAAGAAACACAAATCTAACACACTTAATATCTAAAAATGACTGGAGCCATCCCAGCAGTGTGTACAAAGTTTATTTTTGGGAAGACCAATGGCAGCAACCAGATCATCCAGTTTCTGGAACCTGATGCTGCTCAGGTTTAACCGGTCAATAATTCTGCCGATCATGGCTGAATGTTTTTCAGATCCATCCACGGCATAATCTGTCAAATCAATATCTTCAGTTCCTTCAATATCATAAATAGCTTTCCTGCCCGCAAGGTCAAGGGTTGATCGTGAGGTTGAAAAATTCAAAAACTCACAGGGGTGTATAAGGCTTGGGCAGGCAACTCGCATATGAACTTCCTTTGCACCATATTCATATAAAATCTGTGTATTTTCTTTTAACTGGGTGCCCCTTACAACAGAATCATCACAAAATATAATACGCTTTCCCTCAATAAGTTCTCTTACGGGAATCAGTTTCATCCTGGCCACAAGATCTCTCATGTCCTGGTTCTGGGGCATAAAGCTTCTGGGCCAGGTGGGCGTGTACTTCACATAAGGCCGCATAAAAGGAACCTTGCTGGCATTGGCAAATCCAATGGCATGTCCGATACCGGAATCAGGTATACCCGCTACAAGATCCACGTTTTCAGTTTCTCTTTTGGCCAGGGCCGCACCACAATTATACCTTACCTTTTCCGTATTAATTCCTTCATAAGAAGATGCCGGATAGCCATAGTATACCCATAAAAATGAACAAACCTGCATCTCTTTACCCGGCGGCTGAACCTGTTCAATCCCTTCGGGTGTTATTTTTATGATTTCATTTGGGCCGACATAATGCTCCACCTCAAAACCAAGATTTGAAAATGCACTTGATTCGGAACTGGCTGCATAGGCATCCTCGCCTTTGCCTATCACAATGGGAGTTCTGCCCAACTTATCTCTTGCAGCATAGATTCCTGAATCAGTTAAAATCAGCATTGAACAGGACCCTTTAATCTTTGACTGGGCATTTGCAATGCCTTCCTCAAAAGACTCTTTCTGGCTGATCAGAATTGCTACAAGCTCTGTGGGATTGATATCACCCTGGCTGGTTTCCGCAAAATGAATATTCTGTAAAAATGCTTGCTGGGCAAGCTCATCAAGATTTGAAATTCTACCCACTGTAACAACAGCAAATTTTCCAAGATGAGAATGAATGATAATCGGCTGGGAATCGGTATCACTGATGACCCCTATTCCCATATTTCCGGTCAGTTTATCAATATCCGACTCAAATTTTGATCTGAAATATGCATTTTCAAGGTTATGAATTGTCCTCTGAAATTCTTTTTTATCCACAGTCGCCATGCCACCGCGTTTGGTTCCTAAGTGTGACAAATAATCTGTCCCATAAAAAAGCTCTTTATTGCACGACCTTTTAAAAGCACAGCCGAAAAAACCACCCATAATGTCTCTCTTTCATTTTTTTAAATTGATCTTTCCCATTCTCGTTCACATTTCTATTTTCATACCACCACGATCAATTAATAATTATTATTTAAGATGTCAAACAAATAAAACTCGTTGCCATGCTTGAAGCATGCTTTTATATTGTAATTATCAACTGATTAACGTATTTAATAAGAGATTGTATGGAACAAAATCAAATTAACAATATATTCTCACAACCGAACCATATACCCCTCTGTCAGGAGAAAAAAAATGACTGCCGATATATTTTTTATGGATTTAGAGGCCACTTCCAGAGAAAATCTTCCCCAAAAACTTTCAAGACTGATCAAAACTGCCGGTATTGAAAAATGTTTAAACGAAAAAGATCTGACCGCCGTAAAAATCCATTTCGGAGAACAGGGCAATACAGCTTATATCAGACCGGTATTTATCCGGAAAATCATCCAAACCATCAAAGAATTTAAGGCAACCCCCTTTCTTACCGATGCCAACACCCTGTATGTGGGAACGCGATCAGACTCGGTGTCTCACATTCATACTGCCATTGAAAACGGATTTTCTTATTCCTCAATGGACGCAACCCCCATTATTATTGCCGACGGGTTAAGGGGAAAAGGCGAGACACCGGTTACTGTTGACCAGAAACACTGCAAACAGGTCTATATAGGCTCTGAAATCATCAATGCGGACGCACTGGTTTCAGTGGCCCATTTTAAAGGCCATGAACTTTCCGGATTTGGCGGAACTCTCAAAAATCTGGGAATGGGATGTGCCTCCAGACGGGGAAAGCTTGATCAGCATTCCAATGTGAGCCCCAAAATAAAAAGAAAAACATGTATAGGATGTGGCGAATGTGAAAAACACTGCCCTTCCGGAGCTATATCCCTGAAAGAAAAAAAAGCCTACATTGACAAAAAAAAATGTATAGGGTGCGGTGAATGCATTGTCAGGTGCCCGACTGAATCTGTAAATATCAACTGGAACCAGACGGTTCCTGTTTTCCTGGAAAAAATGATGGAATACACTATGGGGGTTCTTAAAAACAAAGAAAATAAAAAAATTTTCATCAATTTTATTACTGATATTGCTCCTAAATGCGATTGCCTGTCTTATACTGAGTCCCCTATTGTCAGCAACATCGGAGTCCTTGCATCTACAGACCCCGTAGCCATTGATCAGGCAAGTGCAGACCTTGTCAACCAGCAGCAAGCTCTTCCCGGAACTGTTCTTGCGACAAACCTGAATCCGGGTGAGGACAAATTCAAAGGACTTTATCCATCTGTTGACTGGGAGCATCAACTGGAGTATGCTGAAAAACTTAAACTGGGCACTCGAAAATATAAACTGATCAAATTAGAAACACTCTCATATAAGCAGTCAAATCACGGATAATGAAAGACAATTACATCTTAGATTCGCAATTTTCTAAAAAAAATCAAATATACATTGGACGGGGTAAAAAATTGTCTGTATTTTTTACCCCGTCCATTATTTTTTGATATATTAGTTCTATGAAATTTTAGACTTTAGATTAGGAGGAGAGTCCTCATGTCCATTATTAATTTTCTTGAACTCAAAGAAAAATTTGAGCTTCAGGCCTACCGAAAACCCGACACACTGGATAAACGAAATCATATCCCATTTTCCGGTTCCCCCCGAAAACATCCATATGAGAAATTCAGGGTAATTTTAATTGCCGACCCGTTTACGGACAACACCTTTTATTATGAATTCAGAGTTGAAGATATTGCCTTTGCTGAAGAACTGCCCAGCATCGCCAACCTGGAAGGTGAATCTGTTTCAATGGTTCGTATCTGGGTAAAAAAACAGAGCATCGCGATTCGATGTACCCCGTTTATTGTAGATACGATACGTCGCAGATGATTTCAACAAATACCAACTAACGGCCATGGCAGATTAAACTGCCACAACAAACAAAAGAGATCTACTTCCAACAAGTTAGAAGTTCTTTCATATGACTGCCACGGGCAGACTTGTTCGTTCACCTTGGTTTGCCCACAACAAAGATTGAAAGTTGCTTTATTAATTTTTTAAGACTTTCATGTAAAAACAGCCATACGAGAAAACGGTCTTAGCTATGTGTTTATTCAACATGATGAGTCTTGCCGTTTATGACAAAAGACAATTGCCCATTTTTTTCTTCCATGAATTTTGAGATTTTTAACAATGCGCGCGGGGTAAATTTAACCCTGTGTTCAGAAGTTTGAAAATAGAGGTTATCATCTTTGATAAAAAGTTGTTCCGAATCAAACTCAACTGTGTCATTGTTATTTAAAACAAAAAACATTCCTTCTTTTTCTTTTATATCAACCACGAATAGTGCTGTATCTTCATAGTTAAAATATACTTTTTCTTCAACCTCATCGCTTACCTGATGAACATAGTACCCGTTTTCATCTTTTTTTATGGATGAATTAAAATATTTTATGATTTTAGGGTGTTCAAATTTTCCGTGTTCATTATTCCAGTTACCGTTTTTATCCATCCAGAAAACAGCATCTTCTTTTGATACAATAATCTGTTTACGCTCTTGTGACAACATTCATAGCACCTTCAATTTTACAATTTCATATTGTTTTATTTGCCTTTACTCCGGTGATATCATCCTCACCCGCACAAGGCAATTAAAACATTATTGGCCGGAATAAAAACGGGTGCAAAAACAAGATATTTTTGCACCCGCTAAAATTCCGGATGTTCCCGGTCAAAAAAAATCAAATTTAAATCAAAGCATCAGGCTCCATAATACACCCGCAGCAATGGCTGAGCCGATAACACCGGACACATTGGGTGCCATAGCATGCATCAGCAAAAAGTTAGTCGGATCTTCTCTTTGACCAACGATTTGAACAACACGGGCTGAATCCGGTACGGCAGAAACTCCGGCAGCGCCTAACAACGGATTGATCTTGGATTTTAAAAACAGATTCATGAATTTTGCAAAAAGCAGGCCGCATGCGGTTGCCAAGGCAAATGAAAACGCGCCAAGAGCAAATATACCAACTGAACTTGGAGTAAGGAAAACATCACCCTGGGTACTGGCACCAACTGTAAGTCCCAATAGTATGGTGGCAATATCAATGAGTGAATTTCTTGCCGTATTGGCAAGCCTTTCAGTTACAACAGCCTCTTTTAAAACATTTCCAAAACAGAGCATTCCAAGCAGCGGAAGGGCGGCAGGTGCTATAAAGCAGCAAAGAAGAAATGCAACAACAGGAAAAATAATTTTTTCTCTTTTTGTAACATCCCTTGGTTCTTCCATTCGAATCAGACGTTCTTTGCGGGTTGTCAAAAGCTTCATGATCGGCGGCTGGATAACGGGAACCAGAGCCATGTAAGAATAGGCAGCCACGGCAATGGGGCCAATCAAATGCGGTGCCAGTTTTGCCGTTAAAAATATAGCGGTAGGACCGTCAGCGCCACCGATAATACCGATGGAAGCAGCTTCAAGCGGCTCAAACCCAAGGGCCAGTGCCCCTAAAAATGTAATAAAAATACCTGCCTGGGCAGCCGCACCCAGCAGCATAAGAACCGGCCTGGCCAACAGAGTTGAAAAATCAGTCATAGCACCGATCCCCAGAAAAATGAGCGGGGGATAAATACCCTGGGTAACACCGAAATACAGATAATGAAGCACTGAATTGGGTTCATAAATCCCTAATCCCAGCCCAATAAAAATCGGAATATTTCCAACCAGCATACCAAACCCGATGGGCACTAAAAGCAATGGTTCATAATCCTTGGCAATGCCGAGATAGACAAACACCAGCCCAACAACGATCATGATAATATTACGGTAATCACACAGATAAAAACCTGTGTTTTGAAAAAAATCTAAAAATAACGCATCCATATTATGTCCTCTTAACTTATCAATTCCTTCAGATCAATTCCGTCATGAAACAGCTTTATCAAACCGCTCTTTATCCCAGGTGAAAAGCCCTGCTCCATCGGAAATAATTATCCGTGTTGCCAGAAGATTATTCAAATTCTCATGGGGATCTTTTAAATCACTGGTCTTGGCAAGATGAAGCAGCCTGGACAATGAAAAATGATCTTCCATGGTCCTCACAAGAAGAGCAAATTGTTTGGCAACCTCCTTAAAACCAGCCAGATCCTTGATATCCTCTACCTTCATTTCCGCTGGTATATCTATCGATACTTCTTCAAAATCATCTTCCGGCTTTTTTGCCGAAAAAAACTCTTTGATCAAAGAAGGGTTTTCCCACAAGGCAAGAACCTTGTAGAGTCTAGAGATCACCAAAGAAAGCGTGACCAGGCCTGAAAATACGATTGATACACCGACAATGGAAATAGCCCACCCGTTGTTGGCATTAATTGCTTCTATTCCGTACAAACGTATACCTCCATTAAAATTGTTCAGGAAGACTTATGTCTTCAATATTTTTTGCAAATGATGCGGTGTTATCAAGATACACCTGCCAGGCATTCATAATGGCCTCTGCACAAGCCGAATCCTCCCTGATAACGGTTAAAAAATCATTCCGCGACACCGCAAACACATATCCTTTTTCAAGGACGCTTAAAGTGGTTTTATATATCCCCTTGACAGACAAGAGTTCCATCCCGATAAAATCCCCGGGTGTTTTCAAAACAACACCCTTGCCTTTATCCATAGCCAGCAGAACAGTTCCTTTTCCTAATAGAAAAAAGTACTCTGCCTTATTTTCAGCTTGTGCAAGGATATCTCCCGGATGTATTTCACGTCTGTCAAAAAGTGCTTCCAGCCTTTCAATATCAGTTTTTTCAAGAGAACTGAAAACTGATGATGTGGTTAGAATGTCTTTAAGATCGCCCATGATTTCCTCATCAAAAAAAATTAACTGTTTTTTTTTGCAAAAAGCGGTTTATTCAAACATATTTTATGGGCCCTGTCGATAGAAAATATTACCTTTTAAGCATATAATTTAATTTCACTGATTAAACGTTTATTTCCTATAAAAAAGTCCCTGAATCAAACAGATCATAACAGTTAACTGTCATCACTTAACTGTCTTATTTTTCAAAGAATTTTAATTATATCAGCAAAGAATTGGATAGGACGGGGTCAAAGATAACAAACCTTTTGACTTTTCATTAGATATTATTGATAATTAAAAGTCATTTTTCGTTTCATATAAACTGCCACGGGCAGAACTGGTATTTCATCCTGGTTTGCCCAAGACAAAACATGAAAGTCACTGTTTGGATTTGTGAAGACTTTCATATAAAAAAAAGAATAAGGAGACACTATGTCCAAACCAATAATATCCATTGATGAAATCTCAAAAATATTTTTAAAATCTGCCCGACAGACCCTTGAAGCCACCACCAAACAGAATATAACCTATTCTTCAACCATCCAGAAAACACCTAAAATTTCCATGAAACCCGATCTGACCTGTTTTGTCCAGTTCAATGGAGATTATAATGGACTTGTGGTGATGAACTTTTCAGCTGATGCCGCATTTGCAATCTATGAATCCTATATGACGGCCATGGGAATGCCCAAAGAGGAACTTGCCTCAACAGTTGCCTCCCCGGAAGTTACGGATACCATCGGCGAGATTACCAACCAGGTCATGGGTCATCTGATCCAGGAAGTTGAAGAACACTACAACCTGAATACCGTCTTGGGACAACCCAAAGCCCTTACCCTGAACAGCTCCATCACCCTTGTCATTGATTCCGATTACGGCGAAAACCGTAGATTGTCTTTTAAAATAGGCAATTACAGTTTCCGGATTGAGATTGCAATGGAACATGCCGAATTTATAATCATTTAACTGAAATACCTTTTTTTATGAATCCCATTAAATCTTTTTTTATTTTTTTAAGCTTTCTTTTGTTCTTTTCATTTCCTTTGAGCAACAGTCTTGCCATATCCATTCCGGAAGAAAATGAAGTTGCCAAAAAATTCATGACAATGATACAAAAGCAGCAGAAGATATTGAATGATCCCATTGCCAATCATATGATAAGACAGGTTGGCAACCATATTCTGTCTTTTCTGCCGCCCCAGCCCTTTAAATATTCATTTTACATTGTAAACGATGACGTTTTTAATGCATTTGCAGGCCCGGGTGCCCATATTTTTGCCTATCGGGGGTTGATTACATCCCTTGATTCCATTGATGAGCTTGCAGGCATCATTGGACATGAGATTGCCCATGCTGCCAGCCGTCATGTATCCGAATCCATTGACCGCTCAAAATTTATCAGTATCGGGAGCCTTGCAGGAATGCTGGCAGGTGCCATCATCGGCAGCCAATCAGGTTCCGATAGTGATGCCGGTGCCACACTTATGAAAGGGTCCATGGCCATCGGCCAGACTGCCATGCTCGCCTTTACCCGGGAAAATGAAACAGAAGCCGATGAAAAAGGGATTATGTTTTTAAAAAGAAGCTGTTTCTCACCAGAAGGTCTTCAATCAGGCCTGATGAAAATAAGGGCCTTGGACTTTCGGGGAACAGAAGGAATACCGGATTATGTCAAAACCCATCCTGGAACAGCCAGCAGGATTGCCCATGTTGAAACTATTTTATCCGACTATATCCCGCCTGAAAACAAGGCTGACTGCGATACTGATTTCAGATTTAATATGGTAAAATACAGACTTTTAGGGCTTTATGCAGAAATTAAACCCACATTTAACACATTAAATACCCAATTAAAAGACAACCCTTCAGGCACTGATGCTGCCGCTATCCATTATGGTCTGGGTCTTGTTTATGCCAGAAAATCCATGAGAGAACAAGCTATCTTTCATCTGAAAAAAGCGCTTTCCATCAATATTTTCGATCCAATGATCCTTGTTGAACTGGGCAGGATCTATCTGATGAATGGTGAGCCCCAAAAAGCACTCAACACCCTTAAAGGAATTGAGTCAGAACCTGTCATGGGGGTGATGGCCAAATTTCATCAGGCTGCAGCACACCTTGAACTGCGTAATCTGTCAACGGCAAAAGATCTTTTCAATAATGTTTTAAACCAGGCACCTGAAACTTATCCCAAAGCATACTACCACCTGGCAAATATTTTGTCCCTTGAAAAGAAAAAAGGCCTTTCCCATTATTATCTGGGCCTGTATTATGCTGAAATTAACAATAATAAAACCGCTATTATCCATTTAAACAAGGCATTAGAACATTTAAAGGATAAGGACGACATCAAAAAGGCAAAAGACCGCCTCCATCAATTGAAAAAAGAATTTTCCAAAAACCGGGAAAAAGAACAGCATTAAACCTTATAAAAGATCATTAAAACTTGTCAAAATTTATTAAACTTTGTCAAATCGGGAGAACTGCATGGAAAAAGTCCCCCTGCCTTGGCTTGCAGATCTAAGTGCCGTGGAATATCCAAACATTTTAGCCAGTGGCACCACAGCTTTGACAATTTGAATGCCTGCCTTGGGATTAATGGATTCCACCTTCCCCCCTCTTGCATTAAGATCGGATATGGCATCCCCCATGTGGGCATCAGGAACAAATACTTCAACCTCCATGATGGGTTCAAGAAGACCTAAAGACGCCTTTTCCAACGCATCCTTGCATGCCATGGACGCGCCTACGGAAAAAGCAAGCTCGGAACTTCGCTCATCAAATCCTCCGTCTTCCAGCACAATTGCGACATCAACCAAGGGATATCCTTTAAGGTATCCGCCGTCCAAACTCTCACGGATGCCTTTTTCAATGGCAGGAATATACTGTTCAGGAACCTTGTCTTCCGTGACTTTTGATTCAAATGTAACACCCTCACCCCGGTTTAACGGTGAAAGGCTGATACTGACACTTGCATAATGAGATTTTCCGGAAATTTCTCTTTCAAAGACAGCACTGCCTTTTACCTTTGCTGTAACAACTTCCCTATACACTACCTGAGGATTTCCCACATTCACATTGGTTTGAAACTCTTTGAGCATCCTTGAAATAATAATCTCAAGATGGAGTTCGCCCATACCGGATAGAATGGTCTGGCCAGTCTCCTCATCCTTGCTCACCTTTAAGGTCGGATCTTCAATAGTGAACTTTTCAAGCACTGTATCAAGTTTTTCCTGGTCGGCATGGGTTTTGGGCTCAATGGCAATGGAAATAACAGGATCTTCGTATTCCATTTTTTCAAGAAAAACAGGATAGTCCTGTGAACACAGGGTATCCCCGGTTCCGGAATCCTTGAGACCGACAATCCCGATAATATCACCGGCTGTTGCCTCTTTGAGCCGCTCTCGTTTGTTGGCATGCATTTGAAGAATTCTGGACAATTTTTCTTTTTTCTTCAACAGAGGATTAAACACCTCTGACCCTGCCTCAATTCTGCCGGAATAAATCCTTGCAAAAGAAAGTTTTCTGCCTTCAATCATGGAAACTTTAAAAATCAAGGCAGCCAGGGGACCGTTTTTTTTGGGTAAAAATTCCAGTTCTTCTTCCGTATCCGGATGCAGTCCTTTAACCGGGGGAACATCCAGGGGACTGGGCAGATATGCTACAATGCCGTCCAACAGCGGCTGAATGCCTTTATTTTTCAACGCACTCCCGCAAAAGACCGGTACTATCCGCCTTGAAATGGTAGCAGACCGTATGGCGCTGATCAACTCTACAGCGGAAATATCTTCTTCTGAAAGATATTTTTCCATTATTTCATCATTGACTTCGGATATGGCTTCAAGCAGTTTGTCCCGATAGTCTGCTGCAATATCTTCAAATTCAGGGGCAATATCTTCTGTTGAATACTCGGCTCCCTGGGTTTGATCAACCCATTTGATCTGCTGCATATGAACCAAATCAATGACACCGGAAAAATTATCTTCCGCCCCCATGGGCAATTGAAGCATCACGGGATTTGCAGCCAGTTTTTCTTTGATGGATCTGACAGCGGCAAAAAAATCCGCACCTGTCCTGTCCATTTTGTTGATAAAGGCCACCCTGGGCACCGAATACCGGTCTGCCTGACGCCATACTGTCTCGGATTGAGGCTCAACACCGCCCACGGCACAAAAAACCCCCACAGCACCGTCAAGGATTCTCAATGCTCTCTCCACCTCAACAGTAAAATCCACATGGCCCGGAGTATCAATAATCTGGATAAGAGATTTTCCCCATTCACATGTGGTCACAGCAGAGGTGATTGTAATACCCCTGTCCTGTTCATCCTGCATCCAGTCCATGACCGCTTCTCCATCATGAACTTCCCCGATTTTATAAGATTTTCCAGTGTAGTAAAGAATTCTTTCCGTTACAGTGGTTTTACCCGCATCAATGTGGGCCATGATCCCTATATTTCTAAACTGACTGATATTTTTTTTTTTGCTCATTTCACAATCATCATATTTGTTTGATAAAAAAATTCAAGGTCGATGTGACCGGCAAGGGTCAAGGCATCCTTACCCTGAATCAGTATTTTAACCATTTTTATTTTTGGAATATTCAAGGTCAGGGAATTCACCAGTGAATATATGGCCAGCAACTCTGACCCGGTATCCATATTTTCAATCATTTCCTTTTCCAGGTACAGATCAACATATGCTTTTCCGTCATCTGTAATAAAAAAAGAATTTATTTTTGCATCTCTTGGCCAGGTTGGCTCAAGCAAAGGCAGTGAAGGACCTGCAATCAGGGCTTTTATGATTTCCCGGCCCAGCTGGTGCGAATCCAGTGTTGAAGAAAATCTTATGTTTACTGATTTCAAGCCGGTTTTCTGCTGGTCTGCATAATAAACAAAGCCCTCAAAAAGATCTTCATAAGCCAAAATCCCATCCTCATCCACTTCCATGCCGTTTTGTGCAACACACACACCTGACAGCAAAAAACCGGTCAGAAAAACAAATAAAATAAATCTTTTTTGCCTGGATTTCATGCTTACACTCTTGATGGATACTTTACCTTAAAATGATATCTGATACAGTATTGCCTGATAGGTGTCAAGAAAATATCCCTTGCAAATCGGTTAAGGGTTTAATAAAATTATAAGCTTAAAAAATTGCATATCAAATATTTGATACTATAATTTAAGAACAGGAGTAAATAAAATTTTATGATTCCGGGATTTGAAGCAATTGTTGAAGAAAGAATAAAAAAAGCCCAGAAAGAAGGTGCGTTTGACAATCTGGAAGGCAAAAACAAACCATTGAAGTTTGAGGATCAGCATGTTCCGGAGGAGTTTCGTCTTGCTCACAAAATACTTAAAAATGCAGGGTTTCTTCCCCCTGAAGTTGAAATTAAAAAAAAGATTACACAGACTGAACAATTGCTTGAAGCAGCACAGATTGATTCCCCGGAAAGGATGAAAATCCAAAAAAAACTCAACTACCTTTTAACAAAACTAAACACCACAAGGGGAGACAGACAATGCTCTCCAATTCTGACCGATGCATATAGGGAGAATTTAATTAAAAAGATATCATGAATTTTAAAAACAAAGATAAAGACGGACTTTTCAAAAGTATTTTCACTGCCTATTTCATTTTGCTGTTACATGTTTTTTTACTGGCAGGCGTGGGGGTTTCCATAATATTGTTCAAAGGTGTATATCACTATCTTCCCTGGATAATGGCAGGTATCGGCATTTTAGTATTATCCATTGCCTGGATTTTCTACCGGCGGATGAAAAACAGCACAACTGACATTAAAGATATCCTGTCCATGCCGGAGTTTCAGGACAGAACAGTTGAAGTCAAGCTCATGGGGGGACTTGCATCTTTTAAAATAACTCCGAAAGACAATCATGCACTTCGCATCGGCCATCACATGCCAGCACATCCGAACAGACTGCTCATTGAAGACGCCGTCAACAGGACCGAACAAAAAATTCTTGAACTGACCGCACTTTTTGAAAAAGATCTCATCACCCGGGAAGAATTTGAGAAGGCAAAACAAAACCTTATCCAGGGATAAATCAGGAGTTGACAATGGAAAAAATCAGGTTGGCGCTTTTATCCGGTGGTGTGTCTTCAGAAAGACAGGTTTCCCTTAGCAGCGGCAAACAAGTATTGAATGCCCTTGACAAGAGCCGGTATGATATCACCTTGTATGATCCCAAAACCGATTTAAAACAGCTTGTTATTGATGCGGAACAAATCGATGCCGCCCTGATCATCCTGCACGGCCCCTTTGGTGAAGATGGAACTGTTCAAGGACTTTTAGACCTGCTTGACATTCCTTATCAAGGTGCCGGGGTGTTAGGCAGTGCAATGGCCATGAACAAGCTTGTGGCCAAAAGACTTTATGAAGGGGCAAAGGTTCCCACCCCCTCATATCTGTCTTTTTCACTGACTGACAAAATCAACTTTTCAGCCATTGTGGAAGCCATGGACCTGCCGCTGGTAGTAAAACCGGCCTGTGCCGGGTCAAGCGTGGGAATGAGCCTTGTCAAACAGGCTAAAGACCTGGAATCAGCAGTTGCTTTGGGATTTGCCCATGACGACTGCATCATCATAGAAAAATATGTCAAAGGTATTGAACTGACCTGTGGTGTTCTGGGCAATGACACACTTGAAGCGTTGCCGGTCATTGAAATCGTTCCTGGAAAAAATCATGAATTTTTCGATTACACAGCAAAATATACCGCCGGAGAAACCAAAGAAATCTGCCCGGCCCGCATTGATGAAACAACAAGAAAAAAAGTCCAGGAACTTGCCGTCAAAGCGCACAAGGCGCTTTTTCTGAAAGGATATTCCAGGACGGACATGATCCTTCACAACACTGAATTATTGGTTCTTGAAACCAATACAATTCCGGGAATGACCGCAACCAGCCTTTATCCCCAGTCTGCACAGGTTGCAGGATACACGTTTACAGAACTCTTAGACAGACTCATTCAACTTTCAATTAAAGAACATACAAAACAAAATCTAAGGAGATCAACATGAAGATTCTAGTGGTTGGTGGTGGTGGCCGTGAACATACGCTGGTATGGAAAATATCAAAAAGCCCGATGGTGGAAAAAATATATTGCGCCCCGGGAAACGCTGGCACCCAAACGCTTGCACAATCTGTCCCCATCAATGCCGACGATATTGACGCATTGGCTGCTTTTGCCCTGGAAAATGAAATTGATCTGACAGTAGTAGGCCCGGAAGGCCCCCTGGTAAAAGGCATTGCAGATGTTTTCCAGGAAAAGGGGTTAAACGTGTTCGGTCCCAGCAAAGCTGCTGCAAGACTTGAAGGCAGCAAAGTCTTTTCCAAACAGCACATGCAAAAGTACAATATCCCCTGTGCCGCAGGAAAGGCATTCACTGATGCCGGCAAAGCCAAAACCTATGCCAAAGCCCTTGGGGCACCATGCGTGGTTAAAGCAGACGGCCTTGCAGCAGGAAAAGGCGTGATCATCTGTTCCACCCTTGATCAGGCCAATGAGGCCATTGATGCCATGATCAATGAAAACGCATTTGGAGAGGCCGGTGCTGTTGTGGTTGTAGAAGAATGCCTCAAAGGGGAAGAAGCCTCTTTTATTGCATTAACAGACGGAAAAACCGTTTTGCCATTGCCAGAATCACAGGATCACAAAAGAATTTTTGACAATGATGAAGGCCCCAATACAGGCGGCATGGGCGCATACTCCCCTGCACCGGTTCTGGATCACATGCTTCGCCAGAAAGCCATGAACGAGGTTATGATCCCGGCTGTTCAAGGCATGGCAAAAGAAGGCACACCTTTTAAAGGAGTCCTTTATGCAGGCCTTATGGTGGATAAAGACCAGATAAAAGTCCTTGAGTTTAACACAAGACTGGGGGACCCTGAAACACAGCCCATTCTCATGAGACTTAAAAATGACCTTGTACCATTGATGGAAGCCTGTTGTGACGGAACCCTGCACCAGCACTCCACCCAAATAGACCCGAGAGCTGCCATGTGTGTTGTAGTTTCTTCAGGCGGTTATCCCGGCTCCTATGAAACAGGAGAAGAGATCTTAGGTCTTGATGAAGCCGGCCAGGTTCAAGATACGGTTGTCTTTCATGCAGGCACTGCACTAAAAGAAGGAAAAGTCGTGACGGCAGGCGGCAGAGTCCTTGGGGTAACCTCCCTGGGCCAAACCGTCAAAAGAGCCATTGAAAAGGCATATGAAGCGTGTGAAAAGATTTCTTTTAACAATCATTTTTACAGAAAAGATATCGGGGCAAAGGCTTTACAACGGCTGTCCATACCTCCCCAAGTGGGAGTGATCATGGGAAGCGACTCTGATTTCCCGGTCATGGAAAAGGCATTGTCCATACTGAAAAAATTTGATATCCCCTACACTGTCACAGTGGCTTCCGCCCATCGTACCCCTGACAGGGCAACCGAATTTGCAAGTGAAGCAAAAAGAAAAGGGATTAAAGTTATCATCTGCGGAGCAGGTCACGCCGCCCACCTTGCAGGTGTTATTGCAGCCCATACAACACTGCCTGTTTTGGGTGTTCCCATAGACTCATCCGCACTCCAGGGAATGGATTCCCTTCTGGCAACCGTACAGATGCCTCCGGGAATTCCGGTATCCACCATGGCCATTGGAAAACCAGGGGCATATAATGCCGGTATTTTTGCCGCCCAGATCCTTGCGGTCTCAAATCCCCTGCTTGCGGAAAAACTTTCAGCCTTTAAACAGGAAATGGCTGACAAGGTCAATAAAAAGGCGCAGTCGTTTGCATGATGCAAATAAAATAATTGCTGTTGATCCGATAAATCCGGAACCCGAAAACATTATCAAAGCCGGGAAAATACTCCGGAACAATGGAGTCGTCATTTTCCCGGCCAAATGTCTTTATGGAATTGCAGCCAGGGCTTTGGATGAAAAAGCCGTAAAAAAAGTTTTTGACTTAAAACAGCGGCCGTTGAACAACCCTATTCTTGTCCTTATCCCTTACAGGGCAATGCTTAAGGATCTGGTCAAATCCATCTCAAAACCGGCTGAAAAACTTATGGACACATTCTGGCCCGGAAATATGACCCTTGTGTTTGAAGCCAAAAATAATATTCCAACTCTATTAACTGCCGACACAGGCAAGATAGGAGTGAGACTCCCCGTGCATCCGGTTGCCCGGGCCCTTGTTGAATTAATGGGCGTTCCCCTTACCGGCACCAGCGCAAATCTGTCCGGGCAGGCAGGCTGCAGCCGGACCGACCGGCTGGATACTGCTGTGATTGACCAGGCGGATCTGGTATTGGATGCCGGCATTCTAAAGGGAGGAACCGGATCAACCATTGTAGATGTTACCGGTTCAAATATTCATATTCTCCGGGAAGGAGAAGTTACGGCTGACCAGATCAAAAAAATCCTGACAAATTGATATCACAATACAGCATAAATTCATTGACAAAGTTCATATTTTACCTTAAATAAGAAAACGATTCATGCCGGAGTGGTGGAATTGGTAGACGCAGAGGACTCAAAATCCTCCGGGCGCAAGCCCTTGCGAGTTCAAGTCTCGCCTCCGGTACCAGCTAATAACAAGGGTTTGAGCCTTTTCGAAAGAAAAGTTCAAACCCTTTTTTTTATGCCCGAAACAAATTCAGCCATCAAAGACCTCCATGAACCTTTCACAGCCAGTTCTACAGCCCCAATGGATAATACTATATTGTGTTTTGATTTTTGCCAGAAAAGCCACACATTCACGTTATAAATTCCACTACCACCTTGATCGCTTTTTCTTCCTTATCAAGACTGATTTCAGCCCTTCTTTTGCAACCCGTTTGCCTTGAGTTTCAATGGATAGTATAAAATTTACGGCATTTATCACATCAATATTTTTCTTGCTGTTATTCTCAAAAGGTTCATGATTCACAACTTCAATAAAAATAGCTTTAAATTCCAACAGTCTTTCGTTTGTAAAAATCTTCTTAAAAATATCTTGAGGCAGTCCTGTGTATCCTGACTCCATGAAACGTTTTTCTAAATATGTGAGCGTTCTGACCGTAGGTTTAAAGCCAAAAGTCTTTTTCAGCAAAACTGGAAATGCAGGGGTTATGGTTTCCTGAACAGGCACTTGGACAACCTTGCTTTTAACTTTTCGGGTTTTTGCTAACCTATGCGCCTCTGCTTGGCGGCATATATGCTCTGCTTGAAGGGCAGCAGCCTGAAGGTAAGCGCTCAAGCTATAAAAGCCCGTGTGTATATAGTCAGGAAGGTCATCTCCCCTTCGACTGAACACATATCTGTATTTATGATCAATTTCACCCCAGGCCTCCTCAAGAATAGTCCTCAATTGAAACTCAACCTGAAGCCCTTTCAATTCATCGTCAGCACCTGAATTCTCTCCCAGTTCGACTTGATAATGAATGGATGAGTATCCACTGTATCGAAGATCAAGACCCTCGGGAATTGTCTTTCCGGGATCAACTGGAAGTATGAATGATCTTTTATGATCCGGTTCCCGGATGAATCTCAATATTTTTTCATCCGCCAATAGTTCAAGATACGTTTTGACTCTGTCGATATCTGAAAGTCGAAGACAGATCAGTCTGATACCCAGCAGGTCTTCGATTTTTTTCTGAAAATTTTTTTGTGTGATAGCTGCTGCCTTATTCTCAGGTTTTTTGTTCTCTTCATCTATTTTCTCTATGAGTCGAATTTTATCTTTTATGCGGTATTTAATTGTATGAAGGCTTTCTTTCGGTGCTGAAGGATCATCTCCGATCAGAGAAACAATATACTCGGCCAGTTTTTCATATTTTTCTTTTTCTTTGAAAAATGAAATTAAAATAGCGTCTTTCTGACGTTTTCTCATGTATCCTTTGTCCTTTCAGTCGGTTCATCATATTACCTTGCATAGTAGAATTAATAAGCTTATCATACAATAAAAATCAAAGAACTATTCCTTTATTCTTTAATAAAAATCGGAGGTTTTGAGTGTCAATTTTTCAACGGGCCATTTTAACCCATGGCGGTGCAGGTTCGGACCCACAAAATTTCGATGGTCCCAAGACTGCTGCAAAAATAGGAATGAATTTAATGGCAAATGGACAAACAGCTTTAAATGCAGTGGTTCAAGCGGTGAGATATTTAGAGGATGATCCACGGTTTAATGCCGGAATCGGTTCTCAAATCCGGGCCGATAACACCACAATTCAGTTGGATGCGTCATGTATGACAAGTATCGGCAAATTTGGGGCGGTTGCCTGTGTCGAAGGCATTCAAAACCCTGTTGATTTAGCCCTGGGGGTATTGATGCATTCCCCGCATTTTCTCATTGTTGGTGATGGCGCGAAAGCCTTTGCAGATGAAAACAATATTCCCATGATACCGATGGGGGATATGGATCGTAGCATTTCACTGCCTTCTTCCTGTGATACGGTGGGTGCTATTGCCTTTGATGGGACAATATTTGCTGCCGCCTTAAGTTCAGGAGGTTTGGAAAAAGCAGCTATCGGACGTGTTGGTGACGTGCCTTTGCCTGGATGCGGTCTTTTTTGCGGTCCATCAGGTGCTGTCGCCTGTACCGGAGATGGTGAATCCATAGCACTTAAAATCCTGGCAAAGGAAGTATACGGCTGGCTGGAAAATAATATTAGCCCCAAAAAAGCGGCACTAAAAGCCATGGGACTGTTTGATGACCGGGTTGATATCGGACTGATCATCTTAACCCAGACTCAATTCGCATTAAATTCCCGAAATGGCATGGCATGCTCTCATCTTATGGAGATCAGATAATTATGGCATTGAATCCTTTTTTTTTAGGACGTCTGATTGCAATTGGCGGGAATGAAGATAAAGCAAATGAATTGGTCGTCCTCAAAAGGGTTGTACGGGAAATTGGAAAAACCGATTATAAAGTTGGCGTTATCACTACGGCAAGTGAAGATCCCGAGCAACGGGGCAAAGAGTATCATACGGTATTTACCAAGCTCGGCGCTTCCAGCATTGAAATATTGAACATAACACAAAGAACCCAGGCAAACGATAAAAAATTGGTCAAAAGTCTTGAAAATACCGATTTGATTTTTATTACAGGTGGCGACCAATTAAGACTGACAACGATATTGGGAGGATCACAAGTCCTTGCCGCCGTTCAAAGCCGGCTTGAAGCAGGGGCTCTTATCGCTGGAACCAGCGCAGGGGCAACCGTGTTTTCAGATACCATGATCTATGAAGGAAAAAGTGAGGACGGTTTATTCAAAGGCAGCGTCCTCACCACATCAGGATTTGGTTTTGTTGAAAAAATTATTTTTGACACCCATTTTATGGCAAGAGGTCGTATTGGACGCCTGATGCAGATTATTACAACCAATCCAACCTGTATAGGGGTCGGTATCGGAGAAGATTCAGCAGTGGTTCTCAAAGGGGACGGAGTTGCCGAGGCGGTGGGTACAGGACAGGTCATTATCGTGGACGGCAGAGATATCGGGCATTCAAACATTATGGATATTAAGCCGGGTGAGCCCATTGCCGTTGAGAATGTTAGAATTCATTCGTTAGTGAACGGATATGGGTATGATTTCAAGAAACGACAATTTTTAACTTCCACAATAAAATAGAGGAATATGAATGATTGACATAAAAGAGTTACGGGCACTGCGAGGTCCAAATCGGCATACTCGCCATACAGCTATCTTCATGGTTTTGGATATCAATGAGTATGAGAGCCGACCTTCGGATAAAATAAAGGGATTCTCAGATCGTTTATTAACGCTTATTCCAACACTTCAGTCGCACGGTTGTTCCATTGGAAAACCCGGCGGATTTATCCAGAGACTTCAAAACGGAACCTGGGCCGGTCATATTATTGAACACATTGCCATTGAGCTTCAATGTCTGGCTGGAATGGAAGTTGGATATGGGAAATCGCTGAGTACACCCCAAAAAGGAACATATATTATTGTCTTCCGCTATCTTGTCGAATCCGCAGGATTAAAGGCGGCCAAAGATGCCGTATCCCTGTTCGAAGCGGTTGCGGAAGGCAAGGAGTTCGATGTCAACAAGATCGTATCCGATCTCAAGGTTCTGCGTGAAGAAGATATGCTTGGTCCCACCACCTGGAGTATTGTTAAAGAAGCAAAATCCAGAGGCATTCCTTTTATTCGACTGAATCAAGACAGCCATATCCAGCTGGGTTATGGTGCCGGCCAAAAACGGATTCAAGCCTCCATAACCAGTAACACTTCTGCCATTGCCGTGGAAACCGCCGATGAAAAAACAGCAGTAAAGGTGTATCTAAAGAAAGCAGGGATACCGGTTCCCAACGGACGGGTGGTTACAACCCAGGATGAGGCCATGGATGCGTTTAATGAAATCGGCACGGCTGTTGTTGTAAAGCCGGATGTGGGGAATCATGGCAACGGGTCTACGATTAATATTACCAATCCTGATCAATTAAAGAAGGCTTTTCAAGCAGCGAAAGCTTACCACCCCGACGTGATTGTTGAAGAATATGTTCATGGTGGAGATTATCGGCTCTTGGTTATAGATGGAAAATTTATTGCGGCAGCCAGGCGGGAACCAGCCCATATCATTGGTGACGGAAAATCGTCCATCAACGATCTGATTAAACAGGTAAATTCAGATCCGCTTCGTGGATTTGGACATGAAAAAGTGCTGACACAAATCGAAGTTGACGAAATGACTGAAAGGCTCTTATCCTTGAACGGGCTGTCTATAAATTCCGTTCCACAAGAAAAACAGATCGTTTATCTTAAGGCCACAGCCAATCTCAGCCAGGGAGGGACTGCCACTGATGTTACAGATGAGGTGAACCCGGATATCCGGCTTATGGCGGAACGGGCTGCCCGTATCATCGGATTGGATTGCGTTGGCATAGACGCTCTGGCCGAGGACATATCTCAACCCCTTGGGCCATCCGGCATAAAAGTTGTTGAAGTAAATGCCGCTCCGGGATTCAGGATGCACCTGGAACCCACAAAAGGTCGGCCCCGGAACGTGGCAAAACCCATAGTAGATATGCTCTTTCCTGAAGGTTATATCCAAGTTCCAGTTTTGGCTGTAACAGGAACAAATGGTAAAACCACTACCTGTAAACTCATTGCCCATACATTGAAATATTCGGGGAAAAAAGTCGGCCTGACCTGCACAACCGGGATTGCAATTGATGGAAATTCAATTTTAACAGGCGATTACAGCGGGCCGGAGGGGGCCGGAATTGTTGTCAGGGAACCAACAGTAGACCACATTGTTCTGGAAATAGCCCGTGGTGGAATTGTACGCAGAGGCCTTGGTGTTGATGAAGTGGACGTAGGAGTATTGTTAAATATTGGAGAGGATCACCTTGGAACAGACTGGATTGAATCCCAGGACGAATTATGCATGGTAAAATCAACAGTGGTAGAAGTGGTCAAAAAAACGGGAACCTCTGTTTTGAACGCAGATGATAATGCTTCAATGAGTGTTCTTGAACGAGCCCGCGGAAACATAATTTTATTTTCCTTAGACCCCGAAAACCCGAAGATAAAAAAGCATATAAGGGAAGGGGGAACCGTTATCATCCTGGATGGGAGAAATGCTGTTATCAGAACGATGGTATTGGATATCATCGTCTGCACACTCGAAGAGATTCCCATTACATTTGGCGGTATCATTGATTTCAACACGGCCAACGCCCTTGCCGCCATTGGTGCCCTTCACGGACTTGGGCTGACCCTTGAACAGATTCGAAACGGAATCATGACATTTTATCCATCGGCAAACCAGAATCCGGGCAGAATGAATTTATTCGATTTCCAAAAATATAAGGTTTTATTGGATTACGGCCATAATACTGATTCAGCCCGTGCATTGGCAAGGTTATTACCCCGCCTATCACCAGGAAGAAAGATTGGTTTATCCCATGGAACAGGCAACCGGACAAATGAACAACTGATAGATTATGGAAAGGCGCTGGCTCTGGTGTACGATTATATTATGCTGACTGATTTCGATCCCCGTAACAGACCTTTGGGAGAAACCCCAAAACTGGTTTATGAGGGACTCATCAGGGGTGGATTCAGCAAAGAAAATATTGAAATAATTCAAGACCCTGAAAAAGCAGTGGATTATATTTTTTCAAAGGTAAAAAAGGGTGACCTGCTCGTCATTCAGCCTGATGAACTCGAACCTGTCATGGGTCAAATAATGGAAAGATACCGACAGACGATCACGTTGCCAACTTGAAAATAATTCATTTTTTTTTTTTTTGCTTGCTCAGATTTTTTTTTGACAAAATTTTGTGATCAGATTATTCTATTATGACTACGACGTGAAGGATTCATCAATGCCGGAAGTTTTTTTTGAGCAAAAAGCCTTTTTAGATATTTTCACCAAATTCCTGGATTCGATCCGCGAGCCTCTTTTGCTGCTTGATCCTGATTTAAAGGTTGTTAAAGCCAATCTCTCCTTTTACATGACGTTTTGTGTGAAACCTGAAAATACCGAAGGGGTATTAATATACGATCTTGGCAACCGGCAATGGAATATCCCCAAACTCAAGGAACTGCTTGAAGAAATTCTTCCCCAAAATACCGTATTCAATAATTTTGAAGTGGAACATGATTTTGAAATAATAGGGACTAAGGTTATGCGTCTCAATGCCAGAAGGATTTACAAAGACACAAAACATACCCAGTTGATTCTGCTGGCTATTGAAGATGTAACCGAACAGGAATATTATAAACGACATCTTGAAAAAATCGTTAAAAACCGTACTGCGCAGCTTGCTACTGCGAAACAAGAGGCGGAACAGGGGAAGCATGCCGCAGAAACCGCTCTGTGTGAAATAAAAGCGCTCAAAGAACAATTGGAAGCAGAGCGGGCGTACCTGAAAGAAGAAATCAAGCTTGAACATAATCATGAGAATATTATCGGCAACAGCGACGGGCTCAAATACGTCCTGTATAAAGTTGAGCAGATTGCGGACAGCAATACCACCGTACTGGTCCTTGGGGAGACCGGAACAGGTAAAGAACTGGTTGCCAGGTCAATTCACGGTTTCAGCAAGCGAAAAAACAGGTCGCTGGTAAAAGTCAATTGTGCGGCATTGCCTCCGAATCTTATCGAAAGTGAATTGTTCGGTCATGAAAAAGGGGCATTCACCAGTTCTAACCGCCTGCAGCTGGGGCGATTTGAGATTGCCGATGGTGCTACCCTTTTTCTGGATGAAATAGGTGAACTGCCTCTGGAATTGCAGTCTAAACTGCTTCGTGTTTTTCAAGATGGTGAATTTGAAAGGGTGGGAAGTTCAAAAACCATCAAAGTGGACGCAAGAATTATTGCGGCCACAAATCGAAATCTCGAAGAAGAAGTTGAAAAGGGGCGTTTTCGAAAAGATCTGTGGTATCGGTTGAATGTGTTCCCGATTACAATGCCCCCACTTAGAGAAAGAGTAACCGATATCCCCCTGCTTGTTGATTATTATGTCCAAAAAATATCCAGACGGCTGGGAAAAACCGTTGATCTTGTTCCCCAAAACGTAATGAGTACAATACAAAACTATCACTGGCCCGGCAATGTCCGCGAGTTGGAAAATGTCCTTGAGCGCGCTGTGATAAATTCTTCGGGCCCAAAACTGCACCTGGTTGATGACCTTGACAAGTCTTATAAACATTTAAGTAAAAATCAAAAAACACTGAAGGCGTTGGAACGCGATTATATCTTGGACGTGCTTGAGCAGACCAATTGGAAAGTCAGTGGTGCCAACAGCGCCGCCCAGATTCTCGGTCTCAACCGCAGCACCCTTCGCGCCCGTATGCGAAAGCTTAACATCGTCAAACCCTGATTTTTAATCCTGTCCTGCCATTTATTGACTGTCGTTCTGTCAGATCAATTGATTAATGGGTTATATATGACCTATTAATCAAATAAGACCTTTTCCTGGTCTTGACAGCATCGTATCAAAACAAACCCCCACAAGTGATTTATCTTAATAAATCAATATGATAGGAGAAGTGAGCCAAAGGTTACACACCTGGCACAATGATTGCGTTATATCCTTTTATTGAAGGTTTTACCCCCAGCAAATCGTATCATTTAAAAGGAAAAACTAATGAAACAAACAGATCAAAAATACAACTGTGACGTTTGCGGCAGTCAGATTGAAGTGCTCCGTGGTGGAGAGGGAAACCTTATGTGCTGTGGAGAAAACATGAAATTAGTTATGGAGCAAGCTGTTGATAATGATATGGTAAAAAAGGTGCCGATATTTGATATGATGAAAATCAGACCTGTATCAGATGTCGCCGGCACTGCACCGCTCATTGCTGAAAAACCGAATGTAACGGCATTAAAGGATCTTTTAATCTATGTGCTGACTGGATTGTCACAGGTTGTTCTATTCGGACAAAAATCAGACATTACCGATCATAGGATAAACAGGTTTACCGTCAAAGCCCTTTTCTCAACACTGACCGATGTCAACTATGATCCTGATCGATTTTTCAAGCTGATTCATGAAGCAGTTTTACTTCGAGATACCCTTAAATTAAAAATTCGAACCAATTTGATAGAAGGATTCCTGCCTGACGGCCCTGCCCGGTTTATGCCTTCATCTGGCCTTGAGAAAATGATCAAAATAGGAGAATCGGTCGGGATGCAAAATTACCGGTCAGATACACCGGATATTGCATTGCTCAAGCAAACCGCTCTATACGGGATAAAATGGCTGAGTGCCTATGCGGATCACGCCCTTAGAATTGATCAGGAAGATGATCGTGTTTATGCATTTATTCATGAAGGATTAGCCGCTGTTCAACGGACAGACTTGACCCTTGAGGACGGGGTTAAGCTTTCACTTAAATGCGGAAAAATCGTTCTAATGGCAGTAGAGATGCTCAATTCAGGCATGATACAAGCCTATGGGCGTCCGATTCCGACAAAAGTACAGTTTGGGGTTAAGAAAGGTAAAGCAATCCTTGTATCAGGTTATGATCTCAAAAATCTTGAGCATCTTCTCAAACAGACTCAAGAAAAAGGAATCACAGTCTATACTCACGGAGAGATGCTTTGTGCCCATGCATACCCCAAACTAAAAAAATTCAGCCATTTTTTCGGTCAGTTTGGTGTCGACCGGCTAAAACAGATATCGGACTTCTCAACTTTTCCGGGAGCAATATTAATGACCACCCGTTGCAGTCAAAGGCCCAAAAAAACAATCCAAAACAATATTTTTACATCGGGAATGGTTGGCTGGCCTGGTATTCATCATATTTCCGGATTCAGCTTCCAGCCTTTAATTGACAAATCGCTTTCCCTGCCCGGATTTTTGGAAGACAAAGTGCAAGGCGAGGTCATGGTTGGTCTTGCTGAAAACGCGGTTTTGAATGTGGCTGACATCCTGCCGGGATTATCTGCTCCTGCTTTCTTGTCTGAGAATATATTGGGAACGCTGGTCAAATCATTCGACATCAAGCCGGTCACCGCGCCTGACAGCGTTCAGATTCAGCCGGTATGAAAAAAACGCAAACGGCCGAAAAAATAAAAATTATCAAAACCGTCTGTGACAGAGACAAACAGATTAACACTTTAAAGAAAAGAGGCAATTATTGGTGACAAGGAAAAAAAAGACAAAGGAAAGCGGGAAGAGCAAAAAAAAAGAAAAGCTGACACAAAAAGAGAAACAAAATCAAAAAAAATGGTTTCCAGTACAGATTAACACTAATTTATGAGGTGATCGTAATGATCGTTGTCAGAATAACGCTAAACGTGCGTGCCGAAAAGCAAATGGAACTTTTACAGACCCTTCTTTCGTTGATCGAACCTGTTAAAAAAGAAAAAGGCTGCAAAAGCTACGCTATCTTTTGTGACATCAAAGACAAAAACAGTTTTTGTATAATGGAAGAATGGACAACCCAAAAAGATTTGAACCGTCATTTAAAATCGCTTCGATTCGGAGTTTTGCTTGGAACAAAACCTCTTTTACAAAAACCGCCAATTGTCCGGATTCACACCAAAGCCGGTGTTCAAGGAATGGCCGCTGTTGAAGAGGCCAGGGCCCAAGGAGGAGAATAAGATGAATATCCTGCTGATTTACCCGAAATTTCCCGAAACCTTCTGGTCGTTTACATACGCTATTGGTTTTATCGGGAAAAAAGCTGCGTTTCCGCCACTGGGGCTTCTCACTGTGGCAGCCCTGTTACCGGAAAAATGGTCTAAACGTCTGAAGGACATGAATGTCGACCGCTTGAAAGACGAGGATATTTTATGGGCAGACCTGGTCTTCATCGGCGGTATGGCGGTTCAGCGCAAATCCACCAGCCGGATCATAGACCGGTGTAAGTCCTTGAATGCAACCATTGTTGCAGGCGGACCGCTTTTTACATCGGAGCCGGATGCGTTCAAGACAGTGGATCATCTGGTCCTTGATGAAGCCGAACTGACATTGCCAAGTTTTTTGTCAGACCTTGAAAATCATCAACCCAAAAGAATTTACAGGGCCGAAGGGTTTTGTGATCTTACCCAAACGCCTTTTCCGCTATGGAATCTAATAAATATCAAGCGATATGCATCCATGAATATCCAGTTTTCCAGAGGCTGCCCGTTCAACTGTGATTTTTGCAATGTAACAGCCCTGTTCGGCCACAAACCCCGGTTAAAAACAACAGACCAGATCATTCTGGAACTGGATATTATTTATTCGCTGGGCTGGCGGGGCAGTATCTTCTTTGTTGATGATAATTTTATCGGCAACAAACGGTTTTTAAAAGAACAACTTCTGCCTGCCCTGGCCCTGTGGCGAAAGGATAAAAAAGGGTGCATTTTTTTTACGGAATCTTCCATCAACCTGGCAGATGATGAAAGACTTTTATCCATGATGGTAAAAGCCGGTTTTGATTCTGTGTTTATCGGGATCGAGTCCCCGGATGAGGTTGCTTTGAGCGAATGTCAAAAAAACCAGAATAGAAACAGAGATCTGCTGGACAGTGTTTCCATTATCCACCGATCAGGGCTGCAGGTCATGGGTGGTTTCATTGTGGGATTCGACAGTGATAAACCCTCTATTTTTCAGCGACAGATCGAATTTATTCAAAAAAGCGGGATTGTGACGGCAATGGTTGGAATGCTCCAGGCCATTCCGGGAACCCGGCTTTTTGAACGGCTTCAAGGGCAGAACCGTTTGTCAGAACAATTTTCCGGAGATAATGTGGACGGCACGACCAATATTCTTCCGCAAATGGGAATGGACACGCTTTTGAACGGGTATCAAATGATCATGAAACAAATTTATTCGCCCAAATACTACTACCGGCGGGTCCGAACCCTGTTAAAAGAACTCAAACCACCTGAGGTGGTTGAGCCTTTGGATCTTCAGCGGTTTTTATCCATTTTCCGTTCAGCAGTAAAGCTCGGTGTTTTCGGTAAAGAGCGCTTTCATTACTGGTATCTCATCATTTGGACGTTGATTCGAAAACCCAGGTGTATGTCAACCGCAATCACTCTATCCATATTTGGCTATCATTACAGGAAAATATGCGAACGATATATTTATTAAAAAAACCGCCTGCATAGACGGTATCTTTATAAAAGGAGTAACACCCCATGATAAATATCCAGCCGGATAACCTATCAATTTATATGAAGCAAATTAAAGAGGGAGGTGGCAAATTATCAAAATTTCTACGTCCTGGAAAGGCCTTAAAAATTCTGCTTGTACTGGCTGCCATTGCGTATCTATGCTTTGCATTTTTATTTGTGTATGTACAACCGGATGAATATGGCATCAAAGTGGTACGGGTGGGCTTGAACAGAGGTGTTCAAAAGCAGATTTATCATGCCGGACTCACCTTTGTAATGCCTTTTGGCCTGCAGCAGATGTATCGCCTGCCCAAAGGCATCCAGGTACTGGAACTGACCAATTTTCCCGAAACCGCCGCAGGTGGGGCCAGAAAAGACAGGGCCGCACACATCCAGACTTCGGATGGTTTTTTTGTAGATGTGGATGTGTCCATGCTTTACCACATCAAGGACCCCTACCTTGTGTTTACCACCATAGGTCCGGGAACCCTGTATGAAGACAACGGCATTATTCCCAAAGCCGAACCTGCCTTGAAAGAGACTCTGGGAAAGCTGACAACCGAAGAATTTTACAACAGTCCCATGCGGGTGAAAAAAGCTGAAGAAGCCAAGTACCAACTCAACATGGAATTAAATCTAAAGGGGATTGAGGTGGATCAGGTGCTGGTGCGTTATTTTAAATACAGCCCGGAAATCCAGAAAAATATTGAGGCAAAAAAACTCCAGGACCAGATGGTCTTTACTAATCGAGCCGCCGCCCGAGCCGCAAAAGAAGAAGCGCAGCTCAAAAAGATTGTGCAGGAAGGCATGGTGATTGCTGCAGTTGAAATGGAAAATGGAAAGGCGTATGTCACCCGGAAAATCGCGGAAAAGGATCTCTATGTCCGCAGCATTAAAGCCAATGCCGATCTTTTGGTAAAGCTTGCCGAAGCCGAACGGGTGCGTCTGAAAAATGCTGCCTTAAAAGGAATTGGTTCAGATCGTATGGTGGGATTGAAGATGGCCCAGGCATACAAGGGACTTGATCTGATCATCCTTCCCAGTGACGGGGCTCACGGGGTCAACCCATTGGATTTAAACAATACACTTCAATTGTTCGACGTTCGAAAGAGAGGTGAAAAATGAACCGCTTGTTAATTTTATTCATATACCTGATCCTTTTATTTACTTTCACCGGCTGTATGCCTCATACCACAGGAGAAACCGAGGTGGGGGTCAGGAGCCGTAAAATCGGACTGTTTGCGCCCAAAGGCGTGGAAAACCGGGTATATGCCCAGGGTTCCACCTATTTTTTTCTGCCGTTTATCAATGATTGGCATGTGTTTGACACCAAGCTGCAGAATCTGGAGATGACGTTCTCCAAAACCCGTGGAGACCGCAGAAGTCAGGATGACCTGTTATTTAAAACAACCGACGGAAATGATATCAGCCTTGACGTGATCATTGCCTACCGTATTGATGCCGCAAAGGCCCCTTATATTCTTCAGTATGTAGCAAGGGACGATACCATTTTGCGGGATACCATTGTCAGGACCGTTGCCAGAAGCAAACCAAGGGATATTTTCGGGGAGCTTAAAACAGAAGCCTTTTATGTTGCAGAGGCCAGGGAAACTCAGTCTAACAAGGCCAAAGCAGCATTGGACAAAATCCTTGGACCCATGGGAATTGTTGTGGAAAAAGTGCTCACCAACGACTACCGGTTCAACGCGGAATACACAAAGGCAATAGAGGACAAGAAAGTGGCTGATCAGCAGGTGGAGAAAAACAAATCCGCCCAGCACGCAGCACTTGAAGAATACAAGCGAAAACTGGAAGAAGCCAGGGGCGAGGTCAATAAGATGGTTGCAGATGCTGACGGCCAATACCTTAAGGACAAGATTGAGGCTGATGTTTACCAGGAGCAGCAGCAGCTTCTTGCCCAGGCCATTGAAGCAGAAGGGATTGCCGAAGCCAAAGGCATCCGGGAAATGAACAACGCCCTGGCAGGAGAAGGCGGCGAGATCATAGTGAAATTGAAAATAGCCGAAGCGCTTGAAGGAAAACGGATCATACTGCTGCCGGTGTCCGAGGGGGGAATGAACCTGAAAACCACAAACATCAATCGGTTGATTGAAACTTTGGGGGTAAAGGCTTTGTCAAAAAATTAAAATTTATTAAGAAGGAAGGGGTACTGTCTTTGACACTGCGCAAGGCACTTGAAGCAAAACCAAGAGAAATATTGGTCAAATAAGACCTTTGCCCTCGAACGCCCTTTTGATGGCACCATCGTAAGGGCGTTTGCAGTAGAAAAGATATGAAAGCATTGCATTCAACCCTTTTCAATGAAAATACAATAAAAAAGTATTGGCAGCAGTATTGTGGGTAGTCTTTTTAAGCATCCTTTTTTTGATAATTTATACGAGGAAGAACACATGGGACAATATAACCTGAAAAACCTCTTTGATCCACACAGGATCGCAGTGGTGGGTGCCAGTGAAACGCCTGGAACCATTGGCAATGCATTGATGAAAAACCTTATCTGCGGGGGATTTTCCGGAAGTTTGCTGCCGGTGAATCCCAAACATAAGACACTGCACGAACATGAATGTGTTCAATCCATTCGCGATCTTGATACAGAGGTAGACCTTGCCATTATAGCCACACCCATTCACAGCACCATTGATATAGTGCATGACTGTATTGAAAAAAAGGTAAGGAGCGCGATCATTATCTCTGCAGGAGGAAAGGAAATCGGCAAACAGGGCAGAGAGATAGAAACCAAGATACAACATGCCGCCTCTGCCGGCGGGCTTCGAATACTGGGACCCAATTGCATGGGAATTCTCCGGCCCGGTATAAATCTGAATGCCAGTTTTGCATCTGAAATGCCCCTGACCGGGAACCTGGGATTCGTCTCCCAGAGCGGTGCCATCTGTTCAGCCATTCTGGATATGGCCTTTAAGGAGCGCATTGGATTCAGCCATTTTGTCAGCATCGGTTCCATGCTGGATATCGATTTCGGAGACATGATTGATTATCTCGGTAATGACCCAACAACAAAAAGCATTTTATTGTATATTGAAAACCTGACAAATGTTCGCAAATTCATGAGTGCTGCCCGTTCGGTGTCCCGTGTGAAACCCATTATTGTGCTTAAATCCGGCAGGAGTCCTGCAGGTGCCAAGGCTGCAGCCTCTCACACAGGTGCCATGGCAGGAGAAGATGCGGTTTATGACGCAGCCTTCAAGCGTGCCGGCATCGTGCGGGTGGAGTCTATTGAAGAGCTTTTTGACTGTGCAGAGCTCATGGCCAAGCAACCGCTTCCAATGGGCCCCAGGCTTGCAATTCTTACCAATGGCGGAGGTCCGGGTGTAATGGCGGCGGACACCCTTGCCAAGTATGGAAAAAATCCTGGAGCACTTGATCCTGAAACCATGGCAGCATTTGACGCGTTCCTGCCGCCTTTCTGGAGCCGGGATAACCCCATCGATATCCTTGGGGATGCATCTGCCCGAAGATTTGGTCAAGCCATGGAGGTCTGCTTTAATTCAAATAATCTGGATAGCATCCTGGTTATTCTGGCACCCCAGGCCGTGACTGATCCGCTTTCAGTGGCCCAAGCTCTTATCAGTGCCTTTAGCAGCCGCAAATATCCGGTCTTTGCCTGCTGGATGGGCGGCAAACAAATAGAGGCGGCTGTTAATGCGCTGAATGAAGCCGGGATTCCGACCTATGATACTCCGGAACGGGCGGTTCGGGCGTTTTTATATATGGTTGAATATGCGAAAAATCTTGAAATGCTTTTGGAAGTTCCTCCCAAAATAATCGGGAATATGGATTTTGACCCTGAAAAAGCCAGCAGTCTTATCACCGGAGTAACAGATTTCATACCCGAAGCAGATGCCGCAGAAATTCTCAGGGCATATGGCATGCCCATGATCAGGATAAAAACTGCAAAGACAGAATCAGAGGCTTTGAGTATCGGCCGGGAAACAGGATTCCCCCTGGTAATGAAAATCATGTCCCCCGATATCATTCACAAAACCGATGCCGGCGGTGTCCAGCTTGATTTGCGGAGCGATAAAGATGTTTCCCAAGCCTACAACCGGATTATTTCCTCAGCCGCCAGGTATAACCCTGATGCAAAAATTGAAGGCGTAACAATCCAGCCCTATTTGCCTAACCCTGATTTTGAAATTTTATTGGGTGCCAAGCGTGACCCCAATTTCGGCCCGGTGATCCTGTTCGGAATGGGCGGAATTTATACCGAAGCCTTAAAAGACAGGTCTCTCGGGCTTCCTCCCATGAATCGCCTTCTTGCCCGGCACCTCATGCAGGAAACCAAAGTATATGCGTTATTAAAAGGATTTCGGAACCGGCCGGCCGCAGACATGGAAAAACTCGAAGAAATGATCATCCGGCTCTCCCAACTTCTGATTGATTTCCCTCAAATTGCCGAACTGGACATGAATCCTGTTCTGATCAAGGACGGCAGTCCTGCAGCAGTGGATGCAAGAATACGGATTTCCCCCATTGATGTGCCGTCCTCCCTGCATCTGGTCATCGGTCCATACCCTGAAGAAAATGAGTCTCATATGAGAAGCAGCGACGGCCGCAGAATTTTTATTCGGCCGGTCAAGCCGGAGGACGCCCCTATTTTTACGGAATTATTCAAAAAACTTACCCCTACAACGATTTATTTCCGTTTTTTCGGAAGATTAAAAGAGTTAAAGCCCAAGCTTCTGGCCCGGTTCACCCAGATTGACTATGATCGAGAGATTGCCTTGGTCGCCCTGGATGAAGATGCTCAAACCGATATCCTGCTGGGGGTAGCCAGAATCATCAATGAACCAGATGGAGAGACCGGTGAATTTGCCATTCTGGTGGGAGATACCTGGCAAGGCAAGGGCATTGGTTCAAACCTGTTGAAAAAATGTCTGTCTATTGCTCAAAAACATGGATTAAAAAAAGTTCACGGCATCGTTTTAGCGCAGAACAGGAATATGCTGGCGCTGGGGAAAAAACTGGGGTTTGACATCAGCAGGGAGCCTGGCTCCAGCGACAATCAACTGGTCATCCATCTGGGAGATAACGTATCATGATATTTCTGGGAGAAAAACCTATATTGCCATAACGGATGGTTTTTTACGATTGGACAGGAAGATCAAGCAGATTCTGAATATTATTGAAATATAAACACTGTGAGAGCCAAAAAACCGCCCGGAAAAAGGATTCCGGGAATCGCAAAAAAAGAATCATACTATTTAAGGGAGGAATTATGAGAAATTTAAATTTCATCAGATGTTTTTTCATCGGACTGTTTCTGTTTGTCTTTGTTGCCGGGTGTGCCGGAACATATCAAAAGGAAAGCACAGGCGAATATATAGATGACAGCGTGCTGACCACCAAGGTCAAGACAAAAATATTTAATGACCCTGAACTCAAGGTACTCCAGATCAATGTTGAAACTTTCAAGGGAGTGGTACAGCTGAGCGGGTTTGTAAATTCAGCCAAGGCCTCTGCCAGAGCGGTGGAAGTCGCACGCTCGGTAAGGGGCGTTCAATCGGTTAAAAACAGCCTTGTCATCAAAAATTAATGTTAAATCGAAATCAAAAATACCGAATTAATTTTGGTCAGGTACTTACCATACCCAAAATAAAAATCGTCTGCACCATCAGTGACACACCCGGGATGATTCGCAAATTGATTGCAGTCGGTATGCGGATTGCCCGATTGAATTTTTCTCACGGGACACATGGCGAGCATGAAAAAAAAATCTGAATAAAGTTACGATGTCTGTAAAAGGATGAAAAACTTGCTCTGGAAACAGCCAAAGAACACATAGAATAAAAATGAGGAATATTGCTGATGGGAATCTTTGCACATTTAATTAACCTGCAAACAGACTGCAATTTCTTAATCTATAGATTAATATCAGATCTGTAAAATAAAGAAAACAACATAAAAAGGAGAATCACCATGAAAGTATTCAGTATGAAAATAATTCCGTTATTATTGGGAACTTTGTTCCTGTTCGGGTGTTATGCCCGACAGCAGGTTCATTCTATTCCGGACTTTACCGCAACCCAATTTGATTCAAACGAATATGCTTCTGCCGTGGATAATTTTTTGATTATTATGGATGCATCAAGCTCTATGGATGATGATTACATGGGGAATAAAAAATTTATCATTGCCCTTGAAATAATAAACCGCCTGAATCTGACCCTGCCGGAACTGTTGCAAAACGGAGGCCTTAGATCTTTTGGTCATGACAAGGCTGTATCTGAAAAAAATACGGTTCTTTTTTACGGCATGGAACCCTATTCCACAAAGGCACTGAAAGAAAAGCTGAATCTGATAAAAACCTCTGGAGGAACAAGTCCCATGCATTCGGCTTTGACTGAAGCCGGGCAGGATCTCAATGGCGTTTCCGGCAAAACCGCAATGGTTATTATCAGTGACGGCCAGGAAGCATACGGAATGGGGCATTCCATAACCCTGGCAGCGGCTCAGGCACTTAAGAATCAGCTGGGCCCAGGACTTTGCTATTATCCTGTCATTATTGGGGATAATAACAAAGGAACAGATCTCATGGAAAAAATCTCCGGTATGGGTGAATGCGGATTTGCCACAAATGCGGATACGCTTTTGACAGGTGACGGCATGGCACGGTTTGTCAAAGATGTTTTCCTTACTCAAAAAACAATTAGGCCGATGGCTCCCAAAGACAGTGACAATGACGGCGTTACGGATAATATGGACAAATGTCCGGGAACCCCTCATGGAACCATGGTAAATGCTGACGGATGTCCTCCTGTAACACAGAAGCCTGCCCCAGCCATAACCGAAACTTTGAATGCACAAGGTGCCTGGGTGATTGATGAGGCCTATTTTGATTTTGATAAAGCTGTTGTCAAACCCTCGGCCTTTGAGTTCCTTGACAATATTGCAGAATTTTTAAAAAACAATCCTGAAGTTTTTATTAACATCAATGGTCATACAGACAATATTGGAACCAAAGCCTATAATGATGTCCTGTCCCTGAGACGTGCCGAGGCAGTAAAGACATATCTTACAAACAAGGGGATAGAGAAAAACCGGTTGGCTTGCCAGGGATTTGCATTTTCCAAACCGGTAGCTTCCAACAAGACAGATAAAGGCCGGGCATTGAACCGACGTGTTGAGATTTATCCTGTAAAATAGACAGACATTTAAAACAGTTCACGGTATCGTTTTAGCGCAGGACAGGAAAATACCGGCACGAAGGTCTTTTTGGGGCACTATGTCTTTTGGACCTTTTCCCTGACCCTGACAAGTCAAATAATGAATTTTGATTGTAACCATTGAATATCAATTTAACAAAGGGAGAACAGATCATGGATCTTATGCAGTTCGTAATCACTTTAGCAATTATCGGGGCACTGCTGTGGGTTGTAAATGCTTATATCCCGATGGACAGGAAGATCAAGCAGATCCTGAACATCGTCATGGTGGTTGCTGTAGCACTATGGGTGTGCAACCTGTTCGGCGTGTTTGATTTCTTTCAAGGATTTCACATTGGCAAATAACCTGCTGCGGTGTGCAGTTGTTATACTTTAAAATTCTCCGAGGCCGAACAGATGTTTGTCTTTGATGCTGCAAGCGCCCATCGGCAGACGAATTATAAAATTAGTGCCTTTTCCTAATTCAGATTCAACTTCCATTGTTCCATTGTGATTCTTGGTTATGATAAAATAAGAGACAGACAAGCCAAGACCCGTACCAGAACCAATCGGTTTTGTTGTAAAAAAAGGTTCAAAAATCCTTTTACAAGTCTCTTTATCAATCCCAGGCCCATTATCTTTAACTTCAATCCGTAGCATATTGAATTCTCTTTCTTCTGAAAGCTTGAGACAAAATTTTGGTTGATAATCCTTTTCTGAAAATTGTTTTTCAAACATGGCATATGCACCATTATTAAAAACATTCAATAAAACCTGCTGAATTTCACTTCCTCTACAGACAATCACTGGCAGATCCTTTTCATACTTTTTTTCAATAACAATGGATTTAAAGTCAAATTTTTTCTTTAAATCATAGCCTGATGAAGCCAATGCCAAAATTTTTTCCATAAGAACTTTTGGGTTATGAGTTGAAAAAAAAGAGTCGCTTTTTCGTGAAAAACTCAGGATATTTCTCACTATATCAGCAATTCTTAAACCCGATTCTGTTATCGCCTCAAGCATTCGGGGAACTTTACGGGCATGCATGAATTCATGAATAGCTTCCATTGTTGTTCCGGATGATTCCGCCGCTTTTATATTGGCAGGCATATCCTTCATGGTTAATCGATTTGACAATACATTTGTATTTTGGATAACACCGGCCAAAGGATTATTGATCTCATGGGCCATAGCGGCTGAAAAGCCGCCAAGAGAAAGCATCTTCTCTGACTGAACCATCATTTCTTCCAATTTAACTTGTTCCGTAACATCATCAACCCTGACAACCGCACCTGCCCGCCCGTTAGCCGTCAAAGGATAGATGGTGATATTTTCAAATATTACCTGATCTTCCTCTTTTCTGAACTGCCGTGGATTTGAGCATATTTTCCTCATGCTAATGGCTTGTTTTAAACGCTCTGACTCACTTGAAAGAAGCGGGAAGGCTTTTTCAAATAATTGTCCTTTTGCTGATTCTTTTGATATCCCTGTTATTATTTGTGCTTTATGGTTCCATTGGTTCACTCGACCATCTTTGTCCACTCCGATTATCACCGAGGGCATGGAGTCGATAATATTGGAAAGATAATTGCGTAAATTACTGATATCTTCTTCATCTCTCTTTCGGTCCGTGATATCCAATATTGCTCCGATCAGGCCGATAAAAGAGCCCTTGTTGCCCGGAACAACAGATGTGCTGAAGATCACATCCCGCAGTTTGCCATTTGTATTTTTGACCTGAGATTCGTATTGCTGTTTACCACCGATCGCAAACAGCTCATTGTCTTGTGCAGTATATTTTTCCGCCAAATGCCTTGGGCTGATATCAAATACGGACTTGCCTATCAGATCTTCCCTCTTTTTCCCAAAAAAAACTTCAAACGCTTCGTTGAATTCAAGATATCGACCCTTTTTGTCTTTATAGAAAACCGGTATGGGTATCGCATTGATCAGCGTTTTAAGAAAAGTTTCCCTTTCCTTCAGGATATTTTCAACCTTTTTGCGCTCGGTGATGTCGCTCATCACCATTCGCCTTGATGTGATGCCTTCGGAATTCTGCACAACGGTTGTTGCCAAGCGCACCCAAATTGCCGAGCCGTTATTTTTCAGCATCCTGAGATCACACTCCTGCGGAACATCGGTTTCAAAAAGCTGTTTGTTATGCAGATAGTATATGTCTTGATCTTCTTTCAGGATAAACCGGGTGACAGGCTGTTTGACAATAGTACTCCGGGTTGTTCCCAGCATTTTGGCAGCGGTGAGATTGCATTCAAAGATCAGCTTCTGCTCGTTGATGCTAAAAAAGCCTACCGGGGCCATATTGTACAAGTCAAAATAGCGAGCTCGTTCAGTGTACAATTCCGCCTGGAATCTTCTCAGTTCATCGTTCTGCATTTCCAGTTCGATTTGATGAACCTCAAGATCATGAATCAGAGTCTTCATTTCATCAGGAGAAAATTCAACAGGGCAGTCATTGTTAACAGATGATACTTTCAATGCCTTTTCGGCTCTTTGCCTGAGTTCAGAATTATCCGGAATTTCTTTCTTATTGCCCATCTTGTTCTCACTTATTTTTCGATCAACCAAGCAAGATTCCTTTCTGTTGTTGCAATCTCAATGGGCTGACCTGTTTCATCCATTAAAGCCGTGATAGTCAACCATACCTCCAGATTTTTCCCGGTACTTGTCTTCCTCCTGCTTTTGAATGGGGGGATGGGTTCATGTCTTTTTAATTTTTCAATGATCGAATTCAGTTCGCCTTGTTTGTCCTTGGGCAGAAATTCGCTGATATTCATTTTAAGCGCCTCAGATTCAGTCCAGCCGTACATTGCCTGCGCACCCTTGTTCCAGGCCCGTATATCACCGTTTAGGCCCAGAACGGTAATGGCATCATTAGAATCCTCCAAAACTGTTGCCAGCCGCCTGAATTTGTCCGCCTGTTTTATTTTGTTTACATTGATAAAGGTCATCACCACGCCATCAATGAGATTCTCAACCGTCCGATAGGGAATCATCTTCAAGGTATACCAGATATCATCCAAAGACAAGATTTCTATTTCAATGGTATTGAGATCTTTGAGGACATTTCTGGCCAAACCTACAAGATTGACATCCCCAAAACAAGTTTTGAGGTCATCGAGCGGCCTGCCGATATCGGTCCGGATCAGATTTATTAAGTTGTCGGCAGCAGGGGTGTAGTTTTTGATACACAGGTTCGTATCAATGAAAAGTGTGGCAATTTCAGTAGCAGCCAGAAGGTTGTTCATATCATTTCTGGTCTTGGAGTACTCTTCTACTTTAGTTTGAAGCTCCGCATTGACTGTTGCCAGTTCCTCGTTTGTAGATTGAAGCTCTTCCTTGGAGGTTTCCAGCTCTTCATTGGAGCTTTGTATCTCCTCATTAAAAGATTGCAGTTCTTCATTGGCTGACTTAAGCTCTTCATTGGAAGTTTCCAGCTCCTCAATTGTTGCCTGAAGATATTCCCGGGTTGATTGAAGCTCCTGCTCAAGACTTTGCAGGGCCATACTTTTTTTTCGGGTCTTGACAGCTCCCATTGTTTTTTCACCTGACGCATCTGCAGGAATTTTATCGTCAAACATGATCAGCATAGATCCTTTTGGCAGCCCCTGGTCTGTTATCGGTCGAATCAATATGTCGATACTACAAAAAGTACCATTCCGGCTAATTTTCACATCCTTACAGACCGTGGCCGTTTTCTTTTGAGCTGCTTTGTGAAGGGCTATTGTCAGTTTGTTTTTTAAATCTCCGCAGGCCATATCCAGTACATTAAAGCTTGGTTTTCCAGTGGGCGGTGATAAGTATTTGGCTGTTATTCCTGCGAAATAAAGAATTTCATATTTGTCGTTTATCAAAACCCCGGCAGGAGCATAGACATCAAGAATCGTTCTTTCAATAACGGCTTGAATATCCGTTTTCGCAGACAGATGTACATCTTCATCCGCTTTGATTCCCGGCTGTGCATCATGGTAGATTTTACCGGAAAAATCTATCCCTTTGCCCACAAAGGATTTACTCCGTATAAAAATTTTCAATTTACTGTTGAACGGCTCAAAAAGATCCGTATGTTCCCCAATACTCTCTGATGTTCCCAGTAACAATATGCCTCCCGGATTCAAGGTGTAATGAAACAGAGGAATATTTTTTTTCTGGAGAGTGCTGTCCATATAAATCAAAAGATTCCGGCAGCTCACCAGATCCAATCGTGAAAATGGCGGGTCCTTAATGACGTTTTGAATTGAAAAAACAATCATGTCCCGGATCTGCTTTTTAACATGAAAACCATCATGGGTTTTTGTGAAAAATTGATATAAACGTTCAGGGGAAATATCCGCACAGATATTCTCCGGGTAAATTCCCCGACGGGCAATGTCTATGGCAGAAGGATCAATATCCGTGGCAAAAATTCTGACATTGAAATATTTTTTGATGTTATCCATTATTTCAGAAACAATTATGGCCAGTGAATATGCCTCTTCACCGGTTGAGCAGCCAGTAACCCAGAAACGGATTGTCGAGTCCGGTGGTTTGTCTTTTAACATATTTGGAATCACCTCTTTTTCAATGACTTCAAAGACTTCCGGGTCTCTGAAAAAACTGGTTACCCCTATGACAAGGTTTTTAAAAAGAGTGTCTATTTCAACGGGATTTTTCTGAATGAACTGAATATAGTCAGACAACCTTGTTATCTGATGAACGGCAAGACGGCGCTCAATTCTGCGGGAAATGGTGTTTGGTTTGTAGTGGGAAAAATCGTGGCCGGTTTTGCTGCGGATCAGAGCAAAAATTTTCTGAATATAATTTTTATTCGGAGAGTCTGTGATTTTGATTTTGTCCGGTAATCCAAGGTATGGATGCTGTGTATACCGGGTTAACGCTTCCGGCATTTTTTCAACCGGAAGGACAAAATCAATAAGCCCGGTTTCGACAGCACTTCTGGGCATGCCATCGTATTTTGCCGTGTCCGGCTGCTGGACCATGGCCATTCCCCCTTCACTTTTGATCGCTTTAATTCCCAGTGTTCCATCTGATGCCGTCCCTGACAGGATGATGCCGATGGCTTTTCCCTTCTGATCTTCCGACAGGGATCTGAAAAAGAAATCAACCGGCATATTAATGACACCAGTTTTCATCGGCTCTATTAAATGAAGGCTGCGATTGAACATGGCCACATTTTTGCCCGGGGGATTCAGATAAACATGGTTTGGCAAAACCTTTGTGCCATCTTCAATCTGCTTGACAGCCATACGAGTTTGCTTTTCCAGAAGCGATGCCATAATGCTTTTGTGCTGCGGACTCAAATGCTGAATGATCACAAATGCCATACCACTGTCGGGCGGCATGATGGAAAAAAAAACATTGAGGGTTTCCAGACCACCGGCTGAAGCACCGATCCCGACGATGAAGAAACGGTCGCTTTTTTTGATTTTTTTCTCTTGATCAACTGTTTCCAAAAATTTTTCTTTGGCTATAAGTACTTTTTTCTTCTTTGTCGGCATATTCACTACCTCAAATGAGCGGTAAAAAAAGTTAAGGCTACTATAATCGAAATACTTTAGTCTTGAACTTAACAATAACATGCATAAAGATTGACTGCCCCAATATTTAACAATTCAAATTATATCAAACAATCGGATATTGCAAAATTTCCAGAAGAATAAATATGAATAAGGATGTTTTATTTCATACCGGGAATCTTGCAATGACAGATGCGGAATGCTGTTGAATTAGGTTAAATATGACCTTTTGAGCGCATGTGACCGTTTTTTCAACAATTGGCAGTGCTTAACAGGCATTTTCAATAAGGAAATTATTTTAACAAATCAAGCAGTTGTGATGTGATGTGCATATAATTGCAGTTACGGCACAAATGTTGAAACTCTAATTTTCTAAAGGGATGGAAAAAAAATTTTAATGTCCGAAAAAAGTGCGCTTTGAAATCAATCAGAACAAACTGGCCGATTAGTTTCATATTAATTTTTTTTTATGAGGTGAGTTATGACTTATGAAAACAGGCCCATTGTACCAAAAACAGTTGAAAATAGGGATGAAAACAAAAAGGGGCAATTAATCAAACAAGAAACAAAGCCTGATATGCTGTATCTTCTCCCCATTACAGGACGTCCCCACATGCCCGGACAAGTTCAACCTCTTATGGTCAATAAGAAACTATGGGAAGAAACGCTGAACAAGGTATCAAGTCAGGCGAAAAGCCTTTTGGGCCTGGCTTATTTAAAAAAGATAAAAAGCAAAGACGTTTATAAAGAAGATTTTCCCAAAGTCGGTTGTGTTGTCAGAATAGAGAATATAGTGAAAGTTCAAGAAAGTGTTCAATTTATTGCCCAGGGACTTGAAAGATTCCGAATAAAAAAATTTCTTTCTGATAAACCGCCTTTTGCAGTTCAGGTAGAATATTTTGAAAAAATTGAGGAAAATGAAATTGAATTAAAAGCCTATGCCATTTCAATTATTAACTCCATTAAACAATTGCTCGCATTGAGCCCTTTATACTCGGAACAAGTAAGACTATTCCTGTCAATGTTCAGTCCGGATAAACCGGCACCACTGACGGATTTTGCCACAGGCATTACAATGGCTTCAGGAGATGAATTACAGGAAATCTTAGAGTTACCTCTTGTTATGGATCGAATGAAAAAAGCAATGATGATGCTGCAAAAAGAGATTGAAATTGCAAAACTTCAAAATAAAATCAAAAAAGATCTCAACCATCAGATGGAAGACAACAAACGAACATTTTTCTTAAAAGAACAAATGCGTGCAATTCAAAAGGAACTTGGACTGCTCAAAGATGATAAAACATCGGATGTGGATAAATTTAAAAAAAGATTTGCAGCACTTTTTCCAACAGACCAGGTGGTGAAGCGTTTTGATGATGAAATCAAAAAACTATCAGTGCTGGAGATAGGATCTGCGGAATATGGGGTCACTCGAAATTACCTGGATTGGGTCACGTCTTTTCCCTGGGGAATCCATTCCAAGGACAATATCGATATTGATCTGGCCCAGAAAGTTCTTGACCGGGACCATGCTGGATTAAGTGATGTAAAGGACAGAATAATAGAATTTTTCGCTGCCGGAATTTACAGAAAAGATATTGCAGGCTCCATTATCCTGTTTGTAGGGCCTCCGGGTGTCGGTAAAACCTCCATTGGAAAATCAATTGCACAAGCCCTTGGAAGAAAATTTTACCGCTTCAGCCTTGGCGGAATGAGAGATGAAGCTGAAATCAAAGGGCATCGAAGAACTTATGTGGGCGCATTGCCAGGAAGACTGGTTCAGGCATTAAAAGATACAGAAGTATCCAATCCTGTAATCATGCTCGATGAAGTTGATAAAATCGGGGTCTCTTACCAGGGAGATCCTGCATCTGCATTGCTTGAAGTGCTTGACCCGGAACAGAATGTCGAATTTATGGATCATTACATGGATCTTCGGATGGATCTGTCAAAAGTTTTGTTTATTTGCACGGCAAATCAGCTTGATACCATTCCAAGACCGCTTCTGGACAGGATGGACAAAATCAAGCTTTCCGGCTATATCACTGAAGAAAAAATTCAGATTGCCAGAAAACACCTGTGGCCAAAACTCTTAAGGCGGAACAACATGACTTCAAAGGTGATCACCATTACGAATCCGACTATCCGGTATCTGATTGAAGGATTTGCCAGGGAAGCAGGGGTCAGAGATCTTGAAAAACTCTTAAATAAAATAATCAGAAAGAGCATTGTAACCATATTGAAAGAAAAGAAAAAGAAAATCAGGATTAATATCGAATCGTTAGACAAGTTACTTGGGTCACCGACTTTTAAACATGAAAAACAGATGTCAGGAGTTGGTGTCGTAACCGGCCTTGCCTGGACCCAGATGGGAGGAGCAACCCTTTCCATTGAGGCTGTAAGAATTCATGAAAAAAAACCGGGATTTAAACTAACGGGAAAACTCGGTGAAGTTATGCAGGAGTCAGCAGCCATTGCCTACAGTCATGTCAGGGCAAACATGGGCTTGTTTAACATCAATAAAAAATATTTTGACAAAGCATTTATCCATATTCATGTGCCGGAAGGAGCAACCCCAAAGGACGGCCCCAGCGCAGGCATCACCATTGCAACGGCACTCGTATCACTTGCAACCGGAAAAGCAATCAATCGACCTCTTGCCATGACAGGAGAAATTACGCTTACAGGCAAGGTGCTTCCTGTCGGTGGTATCAGAGAAAAAATCATTGCCGCAAAACGATCAGGAATAAATGAGATTATAATACCTGAAGGGAGTATGACTCAGATAAAAAAACTTCCTGCGCACATCAAAGAAGGTATCGAGTTTCATTTTGCTGACAAATACAAAGATGTGTTTAAAATCGCATTTAAAAATCAACTTGAATGATAAAAAGTTGAGCCTCAGACCAATGACCTGGAAAGTCAATCCGAAAGTTGGAATGCAATTCGAAAGTTGTTAATATCGTAAAAAAATGCTATCAAAAAAAGTTTGGCTTAACAAAAAAAGCCATGCAAAAAACATAGCGAGTTAAGATCTGCCTAATCATTGAAATTGAAAAATGGGCGGAAATTGAAAAATGAGCGGTTGACATACTCTGCTATCATGTATAATTCGGACGATTTAATTTTGACTTCGTGCCTTATAAATTAAATTGAATTACAAATTCATTTAGCAATTTATCGGACTTATTGCCAAAGCCGGGAGAAAAAATGAATAGGGTCATAACTTTAACTGTCATTGGTCTATACTTTGTATTAACCGTATTTCTGATTGATGCCTGGGCTCAAATGCCATTTGAGACTACCCCCATCACAAACAAAGGTAAAAAATGGCGCATTGGCTATCTTGAGGGGGGGCCCTATGCCAATTACCAGTCTATTCTAAAATCAATAACAAAAACACTTATGGATGCGGGTTGGATACAGCACTCATCCATTCCTGAATGTCGGGATGAAATTGAAACCAAAACATTATGGAAGTTTCTTTCCACGCAAATTCAAAGCAACTATCTTGAATTTGTGTCTGATGCCTATTGGTCTGCTGAATGGTGTGATGCAAAACGTAAAAGTTTAAAACATGACATCATAAAACGTTTGAATGAATCTAAAGATATCAATCTGATGCTTGCTTTTGGCACATGGGCCGGTCAAGATCTTGCAAACAATCAGCACAACACTCCCACCATGGTATTATCGGCTTCCAATGCAATTCGTTCCGGCATTATAAAAAGTGTTGAAAATTCCGGATTTGATCACATACATGCCTGGATAGATCCCAATAAATCCGAACGTCAGCTGCGCTTGTTTCATAAGATAACAGGTTTCAAAAAATTGGGCATAGCCTATGAGAATGATTTAGATGGCAGATCTTATTCTGCTGTAGAGGATGTGCAAAACTTATCACGGGAACTTGGGTTCCAAATCATTGAATGTCATCTGCCCGGTCAGGCTTCAGGAACATCTCATGAAGAAGCTGAATTAGTAAAATGTTATGAGCAGCTTGCCCAAAAAATTGATTCAATGTATATCACCGATTATGCTGGATTGACAAAAAAAAATCTCAACAAACTTTTAATGCCTCTATTCGAAAACAAAGTGGCAACTTTTGCTCAAACACGCTATGATTTGGTAAAATATGGAATTTTAATGGGTGCTGGAAGGTCTGATTTCAAGGCCGACGCACGATTCTATACTGAAATTTTGGCCGGAATATTGAATGGCAAAAAACCTGGAGATCTTCCACAGGAATTTAAAAGCCCCCTTAAAATCGTTGTCAATCTTGAAAGCTCAAAACAGATCGGATTTCGCATACCCCTTGACATCCTTGCAGGTGCCTTTGAGATACATGAAACCATTCACCACCCAGAAAATAAAGAATAAAGAGCATAGAAAGTAAAAATGCACTCAATGAATTTATCAATATTAAAAAAGAAAACGCGCCTCAGAACCATAAGATCAAAGATTCTCACCCTTATTATCGGCCTTATGGTTTTCACTTCAATGGTGTTCACATTTATTACGACAAAAAATTATCAACGGGAACTAACCGCTCATTATCATAAACTGAGCAAAGAAACACTTTCGTCAACAATACGAATCATTGATTCTGAATACAATGATCTTCTATCGTATGAAATCAATTCCATAAAAACACAACGGTCACTTATGGAAAACACAGGCAAAAACCTTTTGTTAATGATCAATTCATTTTATGATCTTCATAAAACCGGATTTTTAACCGAACTGACAGCTAAAGAGCTGTGTCTGAAAAACATAGAGGAATATCGGTATAAGAAGAACAACTATTTTTTTGTTTATGATTTGAATTTGACCGGATTATCACATCCAAGCAAAGAGATGGTGGGGAAAAACTGGTCCGGATTCGAAGATCTCAAGAAAAGAGATGCATTGCAACTGGTCCGGGAAAATTTAAAAACCGAAAAAAAAAATTTCACTGTTTTTATGTGGCCACGGCTTGAAGATATGAAACCTGTAAAGCAGATAGGATTTTTCATGTATTATCCCCAATGGAAATGGATCATCGGGACAGCCTTGGAAATGGGTTATATTGAAAAAATTTCTTGTGCAAAAGAGAAACTGATCCTTTCAAAGCTAAACAAAATACTGGGTCAGGTAAGTCTGAGCAATGTTGGCGGAATTATCATTTTTAACAGCCATGGAAAAGTTATCCTCCATACTTCGAATTTAAAAGATATTGATTTAAAGCTGTCCGGAATGACGCTTAACCCATCAATTCAAAATTATTTAAAAAAATCAACCGGTAATTTTAGCCAGCCTGTTGAATATCCATATCCCAATAAGAACCAAAAGCAAATGACCCAGAGCGCTTTTGTAGATTATTTTAAATCCATGGACTGGTATGTTGCAGCTTTTGTTGATAACCAAACATTAAAAAAACCAGGTTCTGCAATTGCTGCCAGACACTCTGCCATCATTTTGATGTTTTCTATGATTGGAATTGCTTTTGCTGTTTTTATCAGCAAAAAAATAGCGTCTCCGCTTGCAGATCTGACGCAATATGCAAAAAATCTGGCAAACAGTAATTTTAAATTACACGACGATCCATTGCTGAAATCTATCAGAGCAAATGATAGGAATGATGAGATAAAGCAACTTGCTGATGCATTTGCATTCATGGAATTCGAACTTAAAAAAAACCTGCTTGATTTAAAAAATTATCAGCAGAATTTAGAACATCTGATCGAAATAAGAACCAAAGCACTGTCAGATACCAATAAAGACCTTACAAAAGAAATTCAGGAACGAAAACGGTTAGAGGAAAAACACAATAAATTGATCAAAGAACTCCAAAAAGCTCTTGATAACGTTAAAATGTTAAGCGGTTTACTCCCGATTTGTTCTAACTGTAACAAAATCCGCAATGATAAAGGGGATTGGAATGAATTGGAAGACTATATTGAAAGTCATTCCGATGTATTGTTCACCCATGGCCTGTGTCAAACGTGTGCTGATAAACTTTACGGCCATAATGCCTGGTATATTAAAAGTAAGAACAAAAAATTGAGAAACCAAAATCCGCCACATCAAACTCCATAGGAAAATGAAAGGAAACAATAGCGATGGAACTTACCCGAAGATTAGCTCAATTTGTATGTGCCACACGGTTTGAAGACCTTCCTGAACCTGTAGTTAACAAAGCCAAGGAGTGTTTTCTTGACTGGCAGGGAGTGGCATTAGCCGGCACCACTGACCCTGGCTCCAAAGTCATGATGCATTATGTTATGGCCGTTGGAGGAAAACCGGAAGCAAGCGTCATTGGTTCATCACTTAAAACAGATATAGCCAACGCCGCCCTGGCCAACGGTATGATCGGCCACGCTCTTGATTTTGACGACTATCATGATGAAACCGTCATCCATGCCTCTGCCGCCTGCGTACCGGCGATCCTGGCACTGGCGGAAAAATTCAACACCAGCGGCAGGGAGTTTATCACCGCCATGGTTCTGGGAGTTGATGTGTGCATCCGCATAGGATTAGCCCTGGGAGACTATCATTACCAGCGAGGCTGGCACACTACAGCCACAGCCGGCACTTTCGGAGCCACTGCCGGCGCGGCAAAACTCATGGGACTCAATGCCGATCAACTGGTTACCGCCTTTGGCATCTGCGGCACCCAGGCCAGCGGACTGCGGCAAGTCTTTGGAACCATGTGCAAACCTTTTCATGCCGGCAAAGTCTCCATGGAAGGCATAATGTCTGCATCACTGGCTTCCATGGGATTTACCGCTTCCCAGAATATGCTTGAAGGGGAACTGGGACTGCTTGATGTGCTGACCGAGACACCTGACCAAGCAATCATGCTTGATCAGCTGGGGCAAAAATTTCATATTAACCGGTTGAGTATAAAACCTTACCCCACATGAGCCTGAACGCATTCGACGATGAATCTCCTGGAGGAGATCAGGACTCAAGAAAATATTGATATTGAAAATGTGGACCGCATTGATCTTGAAATCGGCCCTGTGGCCTCAACAGCCGCAACCATAAAAGCCCCCAAAATAGGTGTTGAAGGCAAATTCAGCGTATGGTTTCTGGCTGCCCTGGCCTTGGCCGAAGGCAATGTCACTCTGGCTAAATTTACCGATGAAAAAGTCAACTCCCCGCGACTTGTAACCCTGTGCAAAAAGATCCACACCTCACTTGACCCGCGAATCGGTTTTGGTGCCAGAGTGAAAATTTTGATGAAAGACGGCACCAAATACGCCCGGTTTCTGGCCAAACCCAAGGGAGATCCGGACAATCCCCTGACCTTTGAGCAACTGGCTGAAAAATACCGTAATGCAGCCATTATGGCCATTTCCAAAGAAAAAACAGAAAACCTGATCAAAAAAATCAAATCCCTGGAACAGATCAATAATATGAATGAAATCGTGGCATTGACGATTCACCCCAATGCCTGACCGTTGAACTGCTCAAACCGTAATCATTGTACACCACCGGTTACGGTTTGAATGATGTACAGTCATGGTAAAGGCAGCACCTCCGGTAGCAATGATCACAGGGACGGATGCATGGGTACTGATTGATTATGTAACCCAGTATTGACTTTTCAGATGTGGCTTCGAGGCCATCTGCCTTTTTGCCTCAAAATCATATTGAGGGATTCCAGCTTGATAAGCAGCTTGTGTTTCAATTCCACACTGGTCTGATTAAAAGAGGCTTTACCTCGTTCGTTTAATTTTGCTTTTACATGTTTCAATTCCACACTGGTCTGATTAAAAGGAAAATGCATTTATGATGATCCATAATCCGTGGTCAGTTTCAATTCCACACTGGTCTGATTAAAAGTTCAAATTTTTGCTGCAATTCAGAACTATTAATGTAGTTTCAATTCCACACTGGTCTGATTAAAAGCTTTTCCCATTTCTACCGTTGTGCCCCCAGAAAATGTTTCAATTCCACACTGGTCTGATTAAAAGCCTTAGAGCCAAACACATACCAACGTAGTGAAAAAATGTTTCAATTCCACACTGTAAGCGGTAATTAAACCCCATCTACTAAGGCCTCCAGATTTCGCTTAATATCTCTTCTCAAAAAGGAGGTGTGTATTGAGCAAATCGTGGAAGAAAATAAACGAAGAAAAGGCAATATTCTGGAAAACACATATCGATCAATGGACTGAATCCCGCCTGTCCCAAATAGAGTACTGCCGCCAGAATGGCCTGAGGCCGAACAGGTTCACCTATTGGAAGATTAAATTCGGTAAACCAAATCAGCCCACAGGACTGGTTCAGGTTCCTGTGCCGACTCACTTTTGTCAAGCAGGGCTAAAACTGAATATAGGCCGGGAACTGCAAGTGGAAATCCCTGACGGTTTTAAGAAAGAAACCCTTGAGCAGGTGCTTTCTGTATTGAAGGCTGTCCAATGATGAATTTTCCGTCAGACACCAAGGTCTATCTATTCTTAGGCGCAACGGATATGCGCAAAGCTATTAACGGATTGTCCGTCATTGTCAGTGAACAGATGCAACTTGACATATTTTCCTCCAACTTGTTTGTATTCTGCAACCGGACGCAGACCATTTTAAAAATTTTATACTGGGATAAAAATGGCTTCTGTATGTGGCAGAAACGTCTTGAAAAAGACCGTTTCAAGTGGCCGAAAACATCTGACGATGTCATGAATATTACCAGTCGAGAGTTGTCCTGGTTAGTTGACGGCCTGAATATAAATCAGGCACATAAACCCTTGAAATATTCCATGATTTATTGATGTTAAAACTATGAAAAAGCCCGTGGTTATGGTATATACAGTCCATGACTAAAGGCAAGGTAAAAGGTAATCGGAATCTGGATGAAGTGAAGAAAATTGCTTGTGATTTGATTGATGAGAATCAAATCCTTAAAGAGCAGGTTAAATCACTTCAGAATATGATCTTTGGTCGCAAATCAGAGAAAACGCCTAAAGATGACGGGCAAATGTCTCTGTTCGATATGCCTGAACCCGAACTTCCTATCCTGGAAAAAGAGGAGGAAGACGTAACGATTGGTGAACATACCCGTAAAAAACGTGGCCGCAAGCCTTTACCCGCCGATCTTCCCCGTATAGATGTTATACATGAACTCAGCGAGGATGAAAGACAGTGCAACTGCGGTTGCCTTAAGGAACGCATCGGCCAGGAAGAGTCAGAACAACTGGACTATATCCCTGCCAAAGTAAGGGTACTTCGAAACATCCGGTATAAATACGCCTGCAAAAATTGTGAAGGTGTGGAAGACGACGGCCCCACCGTGTCAATTGCCAGGATGCCTGAACAGATTATCCCCAAAAGCATTGCTACCCCAGGCCTTCTGGCACATATTCTGACCGCAAAATTTGCAGATGCCCTGCCGTTTTACCGTCAGGAAAAGCAATTTACCAGGATCGGTATTGAACTTGGCCGGTCGACCATGTGTACATGGGCCATGAAAGTCGCTGACGCCTGTGATATTCTAATCGACATGATGCAAAAGGACATACTGGCAAGCCCGATGATTGGTGCTGATGAAACACCTCTTCTGGTCTTAAAGGGCCCCCGGAAATCAAAATCATATATGTGGATTTTTAGAGGTGGTCCGCCTGATATGCCAATTATTCAATTCCAATATCATCCGACACGATCCGGAGATGTTGCCGCATCATTTTTGAATGGATACAAAGGCATTGTTCAGACGGATGGCTATAAAGGATATGATTTTCTGGACAAAATAACAGATATCATTCATGTGGCATGCTGGACTCACGCCCGCAGGGGATTTAAAAATGTAACAAAAGCTGCAGGGAATAAAAAGAGTTCGTCGGGCAATGCCGGCACCGCTTTAAAGTATATCAGTCTGCTTTATAAAATTGAAAAAGAAGCCCGGGTGCAGGAATTAACGCCTGACCAATTATATGCTCGGAGGCAAAAAGAAGCGGTTCCAATTTTAGAAGAGTTCAAGAAATGGCTTGATGCAAGAGTGGAAAAAGTTCCTCCCAAAAGTCTGCTTGGCAAGGCGATCCATTATACTCTCAACCAATGGCACAGGCTCATCCAATACACGACCGACGGAATCATCAGGCCTGATAACAATCTGGTTGAAAATGCCATCCGACCTTTTGTGGTCGGACGAAAGAATTGGCTTTTCTCGGACACCGTTAAGGGTGCCCGGGCCAGTGCACTGATTTACAGCTTGATTGAAACAGCCAAATCAAATGGGCTGGAGCCATATTGGTATCTCAAATATCTGTTTGAACACTTGCCTGAGGCTATGACGGAAGATGATTTTAAGGCGTTGCTTCCATACAATGTCGATAAAAAACAGTTGGCTTGACCTTCCGCCCCCTGAGTGGGGTTAAAACATCGCTTACGTTTCAATTCCACACTGGTCTGATTAAAAGCTGGTATAAAAAACATGGATCATATACTCTATAACCGTTTCAATTCCACACTGGTCTGATTAAAAGCAAACGTGTCTGATTCATCGGCTATTTGGTTTCTGCGTTTCAATTCCACACTGGTCTGATTAAAAGCCATTCTAATTGTTCAATGGTCGGAACATCCCTAGTTTCAATTCCACACTGGTCTGATTAAAAGTTGAAAGAGGCCGTTCTAAAGCTTATTGGAACCATGTTTCAATTCCACACTGGTCTGATTAAAAGTATTGCGTTTTGAGAAATATCTCTGGTTATTCCGTGTTTCAATTCCACACTGGTCTGATTAAAAGCAGAAAAGCATTATCTGACCCATACGCCGTGGATACGTTTCAATTCCACACTGGTCTGATTAAAAGTTTGGTCCATACTGCTTGAATGCAATCCGCTTATCCTGTTTCAATTCCACACTGGTCTGATTAAAAGTATTGCGTTTTGAGAAATATCTCTGGTTATTCCGTGTTTCAATTCCACACTGGTCTGATTAAAAGCAGAAAAGCATTTGTATTTTAGTATGTTTCAATTCCACACTGGTCTGATTAAAAGAACTTCTTGGTGGATCACCAAAAAAATAGGATATTAGTTTCAATTCCACACTGGTCTGATTAAAAGATGGCAATGTGGATATTTATTCGTTTGTATTTTAGTATGTTTCAATTCCACACTGGTCTGATTAAAAGAACTTCTTGGTGGATCACCAAAAAAATAGGATATTAGTTTCAATTCCACACTGGTCTGATTAAAAGTTGTAAAACTCTGAAACAGGTTTTTCAATCTTACAAGTTTCAATTCCACACTGGTCTGATTAAAAGTTGATTTTTTCGATTAGCGCCCACACGTCTGTTTCGGTTTCAATTCCACACTGGTCTGATTAAAAGAACAGCTTTTCCTTGAGTCTCCTGTTTGCCCTCCAAAGTTTCAATTCCACACTGGTCTGATTAAAAGATATGTCACGGTAAATTTTCCACGTCGCGCAAACCTGTTTCAATTCCACACTGGTCTGATTAAAAGACGTGTTATTCCAACAGTGGTGGACTGAAAACAGCGAAGTTTCAATTCCACACTGGTCTGATTAAAAGTTGGTGATTATCTCGATGCGATCAACCGGGGTATTGGGTTTCAATTCCACACTGGTCTGATTAAAAGCATCAATATCTTGTAAACAAGAGCATCTCACCACAGTTTCAATTCCACACTGGTCTGATTAAAAGACGAGCTGATTGACACGAAAAATATTGGTACAAGTGTTTCAATTCCACACTGGTCTGATTAAAAGGTGCTTTTTTATCTTTTTTTCTACCACTTCACCGTTGTTTCAATTCCACACTGGTCTGATTAAAAGAATGTTCAAAATATCGGGACTGGCTTACAGGACATGTTTCAATTCCACACTGGTCTGATTAAAAGTATTTTATTGTTGGTGGTAAAAAAGCAATGTTCCCTTGTTTCAATTCCACACTGGTCTGATTAAAAGTTTGATATGGCTGAAGTAAGGCCGCTTTGCGATGTGTTTCAATTCCACACTGGTCTGATTAAAAGACTTCGCCACCTGCCATGAATTTCTTTTTCCCGAAGTTTCAATTCCACACTGGTCTGATTAAAAGTTTTCTCGGAGCCATTCAAAAACTAAAGATTAATAAGTTTCAATTCCACACTGGTCTGATTAAAAGTATGCAGATCCAAGACATTAAAGTTTCATTGTCTCAGTTTCAATTCCACACTGGTCTGATTAAAAGTAATAAAATAATAAACCCATGTTGTAATACTATAACAGTTTCAATTCCACACTGGTCTGATTAAAAGAAGTCAACAAGGTCGGGAAATTAGTCACTACGTCAGTTTCAATTCCACACTGGTCTGATTAAAAGAGGTTACGGCAACCGCTGCTGAATTGAATATAATGGAGTTTCAATTCCACACTGGTCTGATTAAAAGAAGGATCTCTTGCAATTGATACAGTCAATACAAGCCTGTTTCAATTCCACACTGGTCTGATTAAAAGAAGAGAGGTAGAAATGATTAAATATCTTAATGTACCAAGTTTCAATTCCACACTGGTCTGATTAAAAGAGTAGCAAAGCCAGGAACAGGGAATCTATCAACCGTGTTTCAATTCCACACTGGTCTGATTAAAAGTTTGTTGACAAATTCAATATGGTTTGAGTTTCTTCGGTTTCAATTCCACACTGGTCTGATTAAAAGTTATCGAACCTGCCATTACTGATTATACTGATTTTAGTTTCAATTCCACACTGGTCTGATTAAAAGAATTTAGCGAAGATAAATGTCAAAGCGCAGAGTATGTTTCAATTCCACACTGGTCTGATTAAAAGCTTCTTGGTGGGTCACTAAGAAAATGGGTTATTGGTTTCAATTCCACACTGGTCTGATTAAAAGATGTCATATTTTTTTTCCAATTCAAAAGTTAATTAGTTTCAATTCCACACTGGTCTGATTAAAAGCAGGGCCAGCAGAACCAGCAGGGTGGGTATCAGCAGTTTCAATTCCACACTGGTCTGATTAAAAGTGCCCGTTCCTGATTTTGCTACTGGCCCTTTTAAGTTTCAATTCCACACTGGTCTGATTAAAAGGGCATGTCAATTGCTGGATTGGCTTGCCCTTCAAGGTTTCAATTCCACACTGGTCTGATTAAAAGTATAGTTGCCCTATGATGCGTTTCTCCACTATGGATGTTTCAATTCCACACTGGTCTGATTAAAAGTAGGCTCTTTTCCGTTAAAAGTAATTTTCACATAAAAGTTTCAATTCCACACTGGTCTGATTAAAAGTGATATGACAATGCTTGTACCAAAGGAATAATTATGGTTTCAATTCCACACTGGTCTGATTAAAAGTATTTTGATACCCATCGTCACTATGGCGATAAAATTGTTTCAATTCCACACTGGTCTGATTAAAAGATGAAGGAAAGTTTTTAGTTTTCAACAGAGAAATGCGTTTCAATTCCACACTGGTCTGATTAAAAGGAGATAAAAAGTCATGAGCAAGAAAAAGAGATGCAAAAGTTTCAATTCCACACTGGTCTGATTAAAAGTTATTTCGAGCAATTACAAGGATTTTGAAATCATAAGTTTCAATTCCACACTGGTCTGATTAAAAGAGGGATCTAAAGAAGTACTTGATTATTTTGCATATCAGTTTCAATTCCACACTGGTCTGATTAAAAGTCCGAGAGATTATAAAGTGACCAGTGGTTTTTTGATGTTTCAATTCCACACTGGTCTGATTAAAAGGTCTCAAGATTCTGGAGGTGACGAAGAACAAACACTGTTTCAATTCCACACTGGTCTGATTAAAAGATGGTTGCAGGTTAGCTGATACCGCCATGTCGGAAGTTTCAATTCCACACTGGTCTGATTAAAAGCTACGCCGGACGCGGGAAAAATACCCAGAACTATTGTTTCAATTCCACACTGGTCTGATTAAAAGCCCTGAATAACGAGCGCGGCCTCATCCTCCCAACGCTGTTTCAATTCCACACTGGTCTGATTAAAAGAACCAAGATTGACAAGCGTACCATCTCTGAGAATCTGTTTCAATTCCACACTGGTCTGATTAAAAGCGCCCCAGACGGCAATTGATATGAGTCAGGTTACAGGTTTCAATTCCACACTGGTCTGATTAAAAGCTTTTGCTTCGAGTTTCTGTCCATCCTTTACAAGGGGGTTTCAATTCCACACTGGTCTGATTAAAAGCCGTGGCTGCTTCAGGAATAAACTCAATGAGTTATGTTTCAATTCCACACTGGTCTGATTAAAAGAGTTATTTGTATCCGGTCGCCGCCTGGGTTTTCCACGTTTCAATTCCACACTGGTCTGATTAAAAGGACAACTGGTGATGTTGTTTGGGGTGAATGTGCTTAGTTTCAATTCCACACTGGTCTGATTAAAAGAGAATTTGCAAAGTCAAAGGCGCTTAAGCAGGAGTTGTTTCAATTCCACACTGGTCTGATTAAAAGAATGGATATCATAAACACACCAATCAACAGCACAGAAGTTTCAATTCCACACTGGTCTGATTAAAAGATCAGAGTATGAGTTTGATAATGAGGCGTGGCAGTTGTTTCAATTCCACACTGGTCTGATTAAAAGGCTTACAATATCTAAGGCCAGTTTATTAGATTCAATCGTTTCAATTCCACACTGGTCTGATTAAAAGTCTGTCCATCCTTCTCGTTCTGTGTCAGCTGACACATGTTTCAATTCCACACTGGTCTGATTAAAAGAAATAATGAACGTAAAATTAAGGAGTTATTGAAAAAGTTTCAATTCCACACTGGTCTGATTAAAAGCGGTACAATAGCATATAAGTACTCGTCATACACTAGTTTCAATTCCACACTGGTCTGATTAAAAGACGGTCCCCCCGTCCATAACACTTCTGATAACCAGGTTTCAATTCCACACTGGTCTGATTAAAAGCCATCAAAAAAACAATATAAAATTAACAGGTTGTATTAATAAATCAAACTGTTTTTTCCGTCAACCCCCAATAGCGTAAAATCATAGGAAGATCGACGGATTTTTATAAATTGTCAAAGAACAAGCACTCATAAAAAATTATCCGTATCATCTTTTTCAAACCCGCAGATATCTTTGTCCATCCATTTGATATCACGGCTTTTGAAAAAAATAACCGAATCTTTTGAGCTATCAATAATATCGTTGACTTCATACTTCATTTTCTCAAATTTAGCTTTGGTAAGCTCCCCCTCAAAGACAGAATTCTGAATACGGATAAGGTATTTTTTCAATAATTTAAACATATGTCTTAATCTTTTCCGACCCGCCTTTGTTTCAGTATTTATATCATACATTGCAATAATATACATAATTACCACCACATCTTGAACCCGGTATATTTTTCTTCACCCAGAATATGTTTAACAATTTTATAACACTCCAGCCGTATAAGCCGTTTGTAAGAAACATTGCGATTGAGTTTCTTATGTTTAATAGTCTTTTTCAGCCTTTCATCATATTTTCTTAAAAATTTCATCCGGCCCTGATCTTTCAGATAACAATAGTTAAGGTCTTTATCCGTATCTTTTTCCGTTAATTCTTTTTTGTTGATCATGGTAAAGATCATTCTATCAAGGAGGATGGGCTTAAAAATTTCCGATATATCAAGGGCAAGGGAGTACCGCCTGTAACCCGGCTCATGAAGAAAACTCACGGTAGGATCAAGCTGGGTTCTATAAATTTCAGACAGAACCGTTGTATAAACAAGGGAATTACCAAATGAAATCAGGGAATTTATAAAATTATCCGGCGGTCTTTTAATACGTTTTTTAAATTCAACCTTATTTTGAACAATTTCATTAAAAGCAGAATAATACAAATCCCTGATATTTCCTTCTATGCCCATTAAATATGAAATTGAATCCGCATTTTTTAATGATTTTTTTAACTCTTTTATCTTTAAAATTTTTTCACCGATATCTCTTTCCCTGTTTTTATAATAGGTTAAATTGGTGATAATATTTGAAGCTGCGGCATTCAATAATTCATAGGCCAAAACCATTCTTTTTTTATCGTCAAGATAATGCTTTGCCTGACTGATGGTGACATGCCCTGAAAGATATTGCTCTCTTGGGACAAATGAACCGGAATAAAATCCGTAATAATTAAAAATATGAACGGGAATTTTTTGTTGCCCCAGAAAATTCAGCAATTTTGTATTCAGAGTATGTTCATTGAAAAGAAAAAGGTCACAAATTGATTCAACAGGACGGTATTTCTTTTCTCCGTCAATTTCAAACATCAAAGAATTGTCTTTTCTTTTGATGGTACTATTTGAAAAAAGATATAAGGATTGTTTCATATGACACCTTTATATAAAAATATTCAAAATCAAAACAGCGACTTTAATGTTTTATTATTGGCAACCCCGGATGAAATATCAGGTATTCCCATGGCAGTTAGACAAAACAAAATTCATAATAAGCGCATTTTTTACAATACGGTTTGTTTATTATTGCCGGAGGTTTTTTCCTGTCAAGGATTTCATGGATATCAGAAAAAATAGTCTTAAATTCCATTTCATCTTCAGCATCCAATATCACTTTTTGTCTTTGCTTCAGTTTTGGATAATCTATTTCACCGATTATGTTTTTAACCCCCATTTTATTTAAAAAATATATATAGTACTTCAGCTGATAAATATGGGCTTTTTCAATCTTGTTTGATTTCTTGATTTCATGAATAACCCCCGTATTATCAATGAAATCAATTTTGATATTGCCGATTTCAATCTGCTTTTTATTGCGTTTATAAGTGCTTTCATCAATGAGTTTTCCCAACTGCACATATTCATTTTCATCTTCAAACCGAATAGCTCTTGTAAACAACCAGAGTTTTCGCTTACAGACAAAATAATAATTAATCTGTGTGCCGGTAAAATTAATATTATCCATATTTTCTCCCATTAAAAACCGGTTCAAAATGAATTTTATTTTGCTGCTTTTTCAACACAACCAAAACCGGCGCTGTTTTTTTCACCCCATCCGCAATCATACCCGATTTTAATTAACTCAGGATCTGCCTCTATATAAAAAGGGGCTTCCATGGCTTTGACTTTAATATTATTTTTAAATTCAATCAATTTTGATATTCTGCCATTTCTTTTTACGATATAGTTGTTTTCAAAATGAAACTGAAAAGGAAATTTCATATTTTCATATGGGATATTATTGATGGTTTCATATTTGTTAATAAGATTTTTCTTTAAATTTTCAACAAAATGATCTCTTTCCGCGGGCACCATATAGTTTAAAAAATGTTGCACCCTTTTACCTTTTTCTTTGATCATTATGCTTGAAACGGTTATGGGCGACAAACAAATAAATTTTTCAGTATTGGTAAACTGACAATCTTCCTGAATATCAACATTTACAATATCAAAAAAATGTCTTTGCCCGCTCAAGTTTAACATCATTTTCTGATTTGAAAATATGCCGAGGATTAAATGTCTCATGCTTTTTTCCATGATGGTGGAAAACACAAATTGTATTTTTGAAACCTTATAAAAACCGCCATTCCCATTATTTTTAGGACTAAAGTTGAGCTTTGAAAAGGTAAATAGTTTAAAAAGCTTATTGATGCCATCTTTTACATACCCTTTATCATGTAAAAAACTTGAATAGTTTGCTGATGATTCTTGAATTAAAGAGTACAAAGCTGAATGAACTGCATATTGATAATTATAGGGAAAAAAGGCCGGTTGATTCGTTATTGCTGTTATTTTTATACGCAAAATCATACCTTTCCGGAAGGCTTCAGGGTTAGTGAAGCCTGCAATCATTTAAAGTTAATCATTTATTTTAATAATCTGGTCTTCATAGTCAAAGGCCATCATTCTGTCTATTAAGTTTTTTTCTGCCTCTTCCAGGGCTTCCGCAGTTTCAGACTTTGTCAGAAAATACCCCCCTGCAGAAAGGGTCACAAAAGTTTCAACACCTTCCAGATCCTCTTCAATGACAGGAATTGCTTTTTTTTCATCTTCTTCACTTAATTTTGCCCTGATACTGCCGGCGATTTTATTGGCATTGGTGCTGATGGAAACGGCCAGGGTCTCCATGAGACTGAAGGTTCTTGACTGGTTTGAGGTGATACGCCAGTTGATGATGGCCTTTGCAATGGCAGGTATAAGTTTGTTCCTTGTTTCAGGCGGTGCAACAAGGCAGTTTCCAAAAATATTGTTGGATTCAAGCCAACCGGATTCTTTTAATCTGTCTTCGGTTTCCTTTGTGATTTCCGGCTCAAAAACACTTTGAGTAACACAAAAAAGCCGCCTTAAATCAATGGCAATATCCTGCACAAATAATCCGGTTGCCCTTTTATTATCCGGTATCCATTTTCGTATCAAACTCCTGTCCTTATCCTGAAGCAATGTTATGATATCATCTTCACAAAGCTCTTTCCCATTTGGGTCCCTGACAATGACCGTGTTATTGGGCCGGTCACTGCGGTCAAAGGTTATGTTTTCCCTGTCTATACCGGCAAGCAAAGGGTGCAAAGCCCGCATGGCTGATATGGAAAGCGGGCTTCTTCGTTTTATGGTTTTTTCCTTCCCCCCCTTGGAAGCTTTCATCCACCCGCCCAATAATTGATCAAAATGAGAAGGATCACATGTGCCGAAAACCTCTCCTTCCGTGATCTCTTTTTTCTTTGTAACATCAAATATAAAGGTTGTGGGTGCAGGCAATTGGTTTAACTGGCGAGCCAATGTATCTATTAAAGACCGCTTTATCTGCTGTCCGCTTGAATATGGGATATACCGGTTAAATTGAGGGTCATAGTAGGTTTTCTGACCATCAGCCACACAGAACACAGTATGTTCCGCCCGTTTTAAAGTTCTTATATATATGGTGTTCATAAATTTCTCCCTGAAATTAACTATTGATTATAAAGTGGTTAAATATTTCTTTCCTCATAAGCATAATCAAACCGCAGCAGAACAACAAAATAAGCAAAATCCTCGGAAGTCATCAAATGCACCCTTTTTTTCAACTCCCTGATAATTTCCAGATATTCGCTCTGAACATCTTTGATAACCACTGCCAGGGCATCTATGAACTTTTTCCTGGATGCGGCAATGAGCAGTTCTTTTTCAATGAGGTTTTTTCGATCTGTTTTGCGGCCGTCTTCACGATACTCATGGAGTGCCCTGGCAATTTTCTCTGTGTAATCCAGCATGTCTTCCTTGTTTTTTGTAAGCATAGCAACCAACCATGTTTTATAGGTTCTGAACAATATTACTTTTTCATACTCTTTATTTGACGCCTTTTGTTTCCTTGTTTGAAAATCCTCTGCAGACTCTCCTTTTTTTAAAACGGGAATCGCCGTCTTCTTGAAATTCGGGGTTTTGCCCTGTTTGAAATACTTTTTAAGATCTTTGGGCTGCAAGGCATGGAGCCCGATTGCCCCCAATTCACAGGCCCTTTTGATATGGATGCCAAACATCTCTTCATAGGCCCGGCTGTCTTTGATCGCGTTGTTTTTTCCAAATAAAATTTTGTAAAAATCCTTGATTCTTCTGGCCTGTTGAAAATGAAAAGGGATAAATCCAATGGTTTTGTTGGTTTGTCCAAGACTGTACAGATAGCCCATCAAGGTCTGGTCTGGAAATTTGCTTGAAAGATTAAAAAAAAGTTGACTCCATTTAACAGTATTTATGAGAATGTTTCCTTGTTTATCATGGCTGAACATTTTCATATTATCCAAAACCCCAAAATCAAAACCTTTTCTAAATTTTTTTCCATGATAATAATTAAGCCATTGACCATTCCAGGTGTTAATTTTATTGGGAGCCAATTTGTCAATGCTATTCTCATTGAGAAAACCACGATACACCTGCCAGCCGTCATAGAGGGTTAAAAGGATTTCAGGATCATTAAAAAAAATGCAATACCCCCCTGAAACACCAATACCCAGACCAGCACCGATCCAGGAATCGTAAATCCCGAATTCATCTGCAGGAATATCAATATCACTTACAAGCCCCGAGGTAGTGGCAAATTCATTGGCTTCCGATGCAGGAAAACCAATGGCAATACTGGCATCCCTGTCTCCGGTTGTTATCTTTTCCGCCAGATTATTTAATTTTTCAATTCTATCTTCTTCTCTCAGAAGATGCGGTTTTTGACCCTTTTTCATCTGCACAAAAGGTGAATTGGTTTGCCAAAGCATGTATTTTGGATGATTGAAAAACAGCTCAAAAAATACTGTTTCAAAAAATTGCTTTGACGTATAGGACTTGTTGTACTTTTTGTTAAATGCCGTCAAAAATGTCCGGCCAATAGTCATGGAAATCATAATAAAATCTTTTCTATAAAAAATTTAAGTCCGCTTTTCTATCGTTTGCTTTAGCCAGATCCAACCCAGTTTCCCGGCTGTATCCCGAGTCCGGGATAACAAAAGGATTGCTGCCGAAATTGAGTTGAAAATAATTTTTTACTGCATAATATCGCACTGGAATTTCCAGCATCATCTGGTCTTCAAAACCTGCTTGTTCATAGGCTTGGCAATCCGAATCAACAATACAGTTCACGCTGTCCACCTCAAGAAGTTCAAGTAGTATGGACCGATCCCGGTGGGTGAGCATTGGTACATTCCATCTGCCGTTTCCTTTATAGGCAGTGTGATTTTCAATGCTGGTATAAGACAAATCAGGATAAACACAATTGATTTTTTCCTGATAATCCGATTCATGTAGAACTTGATCATGATCCAGTACAGCATAACTTTTCCTTAAAATTTCAAGCTCATATGGCCGGGCTGCTTTTTCATCCTCTGGCGGAGCTATGACATAAACAGGTTTATATGTGCCGATGGTGGCGGGTGTCCGTTTTCTATTAATCCTGCCAAATCTTTGGATCAAGGAATCAATGGGGGCTGTTTCGGTTATCATCAGATCAAAACTGATATCCAGACTGACCTCAACCACCTGGGTGGAAACAACAATGCAGGCGTTTGAAGAGGTATTGAATTCAAAGGTAGTATTTCCCTGGCTGTCCAATCCCAATAGACTGGCTTCCTTATCCCGCCGGTCTCCCCGTTTAAACCGGCTGTGAATAAGAAGCAAAGGAATGTCAGAGAATGCCTCTTTTACAATTTCAAACATCTCCTGGGCTGAATCCACACGGTTACAAACAAGCAAAATTTTATTATTTTTCTTGATGGCCTCCTTGATAACGGCATGGGCATCATCCCAAGAGCCGATCTTATGCAGGATATGGCGGTCGAATTTTTCAAGTTCAATGGAATCCAGCGAAATTTCAGACACAAAATCCCTGCCCAGCAAATCAATAATTTCATTATACAGGGAAGAGGACATTGTGGCGGTGCCGATATGAATCCGGCAGCCAATATGGTTCAACACCTCAACTATTTTTAATACGATTGATTTTGAAACATTGTCATAGGTATGAATTTCATCCAGAATAACATCACATCCTTTTAAATCTTCAATCATGGACTCAAATCCCCTGGTGGCAAAAATAATTGACGCCAGTTGATAAGGGGTAAGCACCTTTACGCTCGACCCCACAAGCCTTTGAAGAAGCATATCTTCATGGGATTCAGCACCTGATGAAATTTTGGAAGATGAATGAAGAACCCGGATATCCAGATTGGGATTCAATTTAATCAAATCTGTTTTCACCCTTTTGAACATGGCGTTGATGGAGGCTTGAAACGGCAATGTATAAAAAACCCTGCCCCTGCAACGGCGAAAAAGATAATCGGTTTTCCCCGCACCAGTACACGCCACCACCATGGTATGGGGTCGATTGGATGAGGCTTTTTTTAAGGATAAGGGATAAAGTTGGGACGTTCTGTTGTAAAATTCCAGTATGGGTTTTTTAAATGTATGAGGCAGATAATCGGGTGCGGCAGAAGATAAAGCCGATGCAAAATGATCAGCCGACATCAGAAGACCGCGCCATTCTGAATAGCCGTTATTCATAATTGTATTTTCACAATATTCCAGAACCTTGAAATAATTTTCCTTTGCTTCGTCATAGCCAATGTCCCTGGAATTAATTCCAAAACCTGCGAGAATCTTTAAGGCATCAAGCTTCCAAACATCCCAGTGTTCAATATGAAACTCAAAAATATCATCTTCATTTTCTTCAAGATCAAGAATGCCTTTTAACCCTTTGTCATTTTCAATAGACTTATGATGGGCGATGATCATTTCAATGAGTTGGGGATGATATGTTTTTTCAACCAGCGAGAGAAAAAAACAGGACGCAATTTCATGACGGAATGTTGATTGCCCGGTTTTATATTTAGATACAAGCCGTTCTTGAAAAATCGGACTTGCTTTTCCGATATCATGAAAAACCGCCCCCAGTTTTGCAGTTTCAACGTCAAAATTCAAATAACCGGCAAACACTTTAATGGCGGATTTAACCTGACAAAGATGAGCATATAAAGTCGTGAACTCAGGAGCGCCCTTGGCTTTTATGTGATCACAGACATCCATGATCAACAGATATGTTTTACAGGATTACCAACGACCTTCAGCCAGCCGTACATGGGCGCATTATTATCAAAACGGTTATATCCGACCAAAAAAGATTGATCTGTTTGTTCAAACACCAACTCAAACCCGTTGAAAAAATCCTCTTGGGTATCAAATTCTTTTTCAGGCACTTCAAGAATTTTTCTGCCTGGAAATAATATATCTTCATTCCTGCAAAGACAGATGTGCTGTTTTGCCGCATGAACAGCATCTTGTTCATTGTCAAACCCAAGATATAAAACAGGTTCGATAAGAACGCCCCGAACGATTATCGAGTATTTCCTGAAAAAATTGTTGTTTTTTTTATTCCATCCCCTGGGCTGAATCTGTTCCTGCTGATGAGAGATCTGTTTATACGATAATCTGTGTCGTTTAATTTTATACAGACCATAAGTCTCGGATAAAAGATCGGGAAACAGCTTCCTTTCCATACCCGCCACGATTGAAGGAGTCAGGAACTGTTGACTGAAAGTTTCGCTGTCCCTGACTGCTGTCCAGGGTTTGATGAATCCAAAGGGGCCGGTATAATTAACAAAATACATAATGGCATAAGATCCTTTTATTTTTCATTTACGATAACTTTTGCATATTACGATACCTTTGCATATAGCCGATTCATTTGTGCATATAATAGCCGATTCCTGTATTTTGTCTTACTATTTGCACTGATTTTTTCGCAATATGCGAAATATATAGCTTATATATTCTTTTCATCCATTACTTCAAGAGATTAATTTATTTTAGAGTAAAAGCTGCCTGTAAGGTAAAATCAGATTTTAAAACCAATGCATATAGGTGCGTCAGGTATTTATTTATCAGTCCCGGCCACCCCAGGATATTGTTATAATATACCCCCCAAGGCTTAAAATCATCAAGGCGTAAATCGTAAAAAAGAATATATTCAAAGGGTTATCCGTTATTGTCAGCTTCACCCCGACGCGCTCCTGGTTGTCGGCTTTTTTAACAATAAAGTCCGTCAAGGCAACCTGGATGGATCCATGCCGAAGCGGCGACAGCATCATCACTTTTTTTGTTTCCATAAGGGTTGAGGCCTGATAAAGCGATACTATGGCAAAATTTTGTTTGCGATGAATATTGTCCCGTGTCATCATTATTCGCTGCTCTTGTTTACCGGCTTTTAAAATATTAATATCATCCTTGAACACGATATCAGAAACTTCAATGAGATATTGGTTTTGAAACAGCATTTTTGAATTGGAAAAAAGTGTTATATTACCCTGCTTGTGACCAACCACAAGGATGAGCCCATGACAGGCCAGTACCACAATAAACAGGCAGTGAAGCACAAAAAACAGCCACTTTTCAAATTTGCCTGATTTTCTGGCCACCTGGATCTGTTTTGTAAAACTGCAGCAAAGTGTATTCACAAAAAGCAAACCAGCACTCAGACACAGCAGTGCAAACCATACCACCAGAACCGGGGTTTGTGACCAGGCTGATTTAAGCCATTCAAAAATAAGGGTCTCATTCATTACCTTGAAATCGTTTTTATACCAGCGGCTCAAATAAACTCCTGCCCCCATAAAGCAAACCAGGCAAACAAGATTATAAAAAGCAAATTTTATGGAGCTTAGTTTTTGAATCATAATGGTTTTCCTCTAATGATAAAATATCATCCACAGGGCAAAAATCCCGGGAAGCGACCCAGATAACGTTCGTATCAACCGGTTATTTCCAAAAGCCGGAGGCATATGACAGACAATCATAACCAGCACAAACAACAAAGAGGCTTTAAAAAATCCATTGCTCCATTGCCAGGAATCCCCGAACCAGTTCAGGCACCAGACTGATCCTGACCACTCGCCGCAAAGATAAATAAGCGCGCCCACAAGGATTTTATGCCGTGCCTGTTTTAACAAGACCGCCTTTTCCCTGAATCCTTCAAAAAAGCAAGTCAGATGCAATACCATGACATGAACAAAAAAGGCGGCTGCCACAAGTCTTAAATCAAAAAACAGCATCACCCATATATTGTCATACATATAATAGTCATCATTTACAGCCATGGGCTTTCCCAGCACAAGTGCCAATATCAGCAAAACAACAATTGAATTTACTAAAAAAACATTTCCTGTGCACCCTCTTGCCAGCAGTACCACGACAAATATGATGTAAACACAAGCCTCAAAAGGTCCGAAAAGCGGAGGCCGTCCAGTGACAAATACAATGAACAGCACGCCTGCCAGGCAAGTCAAGATCTCCAAGTGCCTGAACCACTTTGCGATCGTATCTTTTTTCAGCAAAAGGAGTACAAGTTCTCCTGCAAACAGCAGGAACATGATCCAATAGACAAGGGTTGGAAATATCTGTATCATTTTAACCATTTTCCTGATCCTCTAATATATGGCTTGGAAGAAATATTTTTTGTTGAGCATTCAGCCGGATCTCAGATGTATTTGTGCCATAAAGTTCTGAAATATTTTTTGTTGTCATCACCAAATTTTTATCTCCCTGGACCATGATTTCACCGTTTTTCAACATGATCACATCATCGGCAAACAAAGTTGCCATATTGGGATCATGCATGGAAGCCACAATACTGATACCTTTTGAACGGCAAAGCTGTTTGATGGATGACAGCAGATGATACTGGTTATTAAAATCAAGGTGATTTGTTGGCTCATCTAACAGCATGATCTTTGTTGTCTGGGCAAGGGCACGGGCAAGCAGGGTAATCTGACGTTCCCCGCCGGATATCCGGTTGAAATTTTTATGGGCCAGCCCCTGGGCGTTTAATTCCCTCAGGGCATTTGCGGCAATCTGATAATCTGTCTCATCCGGCTTGGCCGCAATCTTTAAAAAAGGTGCCCTTCCCATTACCACCACATCAATCACCTTATAGGGAAAAACATCAATATGCTCCTGGGGCACCAGACTGATCAATTGTGCGATCTCGTTCTGGGCAAGGGACATCAACGGTCTTCCATGAACCAGTATCCGGCCTGAAATTTTTGTCAGTATCCTGTTCAGGCAATGAATCAAAGTGGTTTTGCCGGAACCGTTTCTGCCCAGAACGGCACAGAAAGTGCCCGATTGCACCTGAAAGCAAATGTCTTTCAAAATCTTTTTATCCCCGTAATCAAAACCGAGGCTGCAGCATTCTAATGTTACAGCCATCCGGTACTCCGGTTCTTAAACATAAAATAACCGAAAATCGGGGCTCCTGTCAGGGCGGTAAGAATCCCCACTGGAATTTCAGCAGAAGAGACACTTCTTGCGGCAGAATCCGCAATCAAAAGAAACAAACCTCCCATAAGCGCTGTCACTGGAATCATCTTTTCATGCTCCGGCCCCACAAAAGATCTTGCCATATGGGGGATCACAAGCCCTATCCATGATATCTGCCCGCAGGTTGCAACGGAAACAGCCACCATGAATGAACTTGCCGTAATCAGGATAATCCTGAAAAAAGACGGGTTCATACCCAGGGATTTTGCCTGAACATCCCCCAGGGAAAGAATATTAAGCCTGAAACTCAGCACAATGAACAAGATCAATCCTGCCAGGGTAAAAGGTGCCATCACCAGAATAGTATCCCAGGTCACCCGGCTTAAACTGCCCATGACCCAGAAAACAATGCTGGGAAGCTCGTCATAGGGATCTGAAAAATATTTGATCGCCATGAGCAGGGCATTAAAAAAAGACAGCACAACCATACCTGCCAGCACCAGGACAATCATTGGTTTAATGGAAATCACCTTTGCAAGTCCCACACTCATGGAAACCGCAAGAATCCCGAATCCAAAAGACAGAATATGGACAAGAGAAAAAGAGTCAAAAGGAAGAATAAGCCCCAGGGCCGCACCAAAGGTGCATCCTGCCGACACCCCCAGAATATCCGGTGACACCAGCGGATTTCTGAACAACGCCTGGTAAACAGCTCCCGATACGGCAAGACTTGAACCCACCAGAACAGCCATAATGCATCTGGGCAAGCGTATCCATAAAAAAACAAGTTCCTTTGGAATCAGATCTCCCACCGAATCCCTGCCATTATACAGGTTTGAAAAAATAGCCGTCAGATCGCAAATTTTGATTGTCACCCTGCCCGATATAGCGGATACGGCAAATGCAGCCGTTAAAACAAAAATCAGCAGATAAATCACTTGCCTGGATGAAGAAAAAGTTTTCATTTTTTTTAATTGTCTGTGTCGTTATGATCTGTGACGTGATAATCTGTTTCATTATTAACAGTATCACTGAGGGTGCCGCCCATTTGTGTTAATGTTTTTCCAAAAACAGCCTGGTGAAATTCATCTGCTTTTTTTTCAATCTCAAGGTCTGAAAACCTTTCAGGATAAATTTTTTGAGCAATCCAGAGGCTTGCCAGCACCGACAATGGAGAAGGAAAATCCCACGGGGCAATACTTGACGGGCACCTGTAAACATTTTTTTGAGATATGGCTGTTACTTTCTGCAGGGCTTTATCAAAAATTCGTTGATTCTCGCTCTTTTTCATGTGCTGGGACAAAACTATGATATCCGGGTTCCATTTCACCAGTTGCTCCGGAGAAATATTCTGGAAATATCCGGTTAAGTGGCTGGAAACATTTTCAACACCGGCTGCGTTAAAAATTTCATTCTGAAGCATATTACCGGTGGTCGTACTGAAAATTCCCTTGGATGAGGCAAAATATCCTGTCTTTTTCAGATTTTGTGGCACTCCTGCCAGCCGCTGTGACAACAAATCTAAAGTTTTATCCATCTGTCTTTCTATAATCCGGCTTTTTTTCAACTCTCCTGCTGCCAGCGCAATTACTCGCAGGGATTTCTTTATACTGTCAAATGTTTCCGGCATGATCACAATGGAAGAAATACCCAAAGCAATCAAACGGTCGGCAAGTGCAAGACCGTCTTTTTGCGAATAGAGAATCACAAGGTCGGGTTTCAAAGAGACCAGGGTTTCAAAATTAATGCCCATGGTTTTTGATCCCACCCCGGTAAGCATTGCCACATCCGGAAACACAGATAGTTGCAGGCGGTCCTGTTTGGAATGAGTGTCAATGCCGACCAGCTTGTGCGCAAGCCCCAGGGAAAGCATACAAAGGCTTGCTGGCTTGAACGTGGTGACGATTTTCTCAACCGGATCTTTAATCAAAACTGTTCGTCCTGCCATATCTGTTATGATGCGGGACTTTATTTGTGTAGCCCCCAAAATGCCCGGGATAAGCAGCAGTACAACCCCCGATAAAATAATACCCGATAAAGTAATACAGGATACAAACCCTCTTTGATCTATTGTTTTTTTATGTCTCATATTTATCCTCACTTATAGCTAAATTCAAATATGCTTTCTGGTTTGTCTTGTCAAGGATTGAACAAAAAACTTCCAGCAATAACTGCCAATGGCAACTTATAACCACCAGCTTAGAATATATTTATCAATATTTGCTTACAAAGGTATTGATATCAGAGAAAATTCAATCAAATGTTGTTTTTGCATCCAAAGCATCTTCTATTTCATCCAAAACCCAGCCTGGCAGCAAAAATCTCCTTGGTATCATAATATTTTAAGCACGAGAAAATTAGTGGGCCTGCAACTTTGATGTGCAAAAAATATTAAAAAAATCAAATCAATACAGATAGCGGTGAACTATCGTTTTTTTTGGTAATATATTAGCAAAATGCAAATAACAATCGTATAATCATGATTTAATTGACAAATACAAACAGATATGTTTGATACTGTGGCTTAATAAAAATATTAACATCAAAAAGGAGACTAAAAAATAATGACAGGGTCAAAATTTTATCAATTTTTATTTATCATCTGGATAGGGATGAACCTTTCATCTGCCCAGGCAAGCCAAACCCCTGCAGATACAAAACCCTATTCTCTGGGTGAGGTGGTCGTATCAGCTGAGATGCCGGGCAAAGAGACCATTCCCACCATAGAAGTTACTGATGTGGAAATCAAAAACCGGAATGCCAAAACCCTTGACAAGGCATTGGAACTTGTGCCCGGCCTGAATGTGAGTGTTCGCGCCAAAGGCACCCCCAGGATCGACATGCGGGGGTTCAGAAGTCGGCACGTCATCCTGCTTTTAAACGGCATTCCCATCAATTCAACCTATGACGGACAATTTGACCCTCACCTCATTTCCACAGAAAATATTTCAAAAATAAAAGTTTCCTATGGTAACAATTCCGTGCTTTATGGACAGGGCGGCTTGGCAGGTGCCATAAACATCATCACCAAACAGGGCACCCAAGGGCTTCATACGGATGCCTCCGCCCAGATAAATGAGCGGGGCAACCACTACACCCAGGCCAATATTTCCGGGGGCAAAGAAAAGGTCAATTTCTTTTTAAGCGTCAACAATACGGATTCAGACGGATTTTCCCTGTCGGACAGTTTCACGGACGCCGAATATGAAGACGGTGGCCTCCGGGAAAACAGCGATGATGAAAGGCTTTCCTTTTTCGGCAATATCGGTTTTGAGGTTAATGAAAAATTCGAACTGGGCCTAACCCTTGAAAAATCTTCCGGAGAATTCGGAATACCTCCAGTTACTCAGTATATCAACAACAATGACGACTCTTATTATAAAAAAATAAAATACGACAGAACAGAAGATTTCGACACCCTGTCAGGCCAGATATCCATGAGCTACGACCCAGACGGCATCATGGGGTTCAGGGCCTGGGCCTTTGCCAATGAATACGAGGAAGATACGGCCAGATATGATGACGACACCTACAGCGCCATCACCAAGAGCGGCTCTTATACACAGAACAGCAAAACATCAATTCAGGGAGTCACTCTTCAGACAAGCTTTGATTTTGAAGCATCAGGTGAGGCAGTGTTCTCTTTTTCAGGCGAAAAAGATGAATACACATCTGATCTGGATGAGATTGATAAAAAGCTGAATATTGTTTCCTCACATGAAAACCATGATCTTGATATCTACTCGGCAGCATTTGAATATAAAAGACAACTTTTTTCCAGCCTGGACTTTGTATTGGGATACAGTCATCACTGGCTGTCCAAAGAAAGCGGAAATGATGACGATAAGGGCAGTTATATGATCGCCACTGCCTATAATCTGACCGATGAGACCATCCTGCGGGCCTCTTATGCACGAAAAATAAGGTTTCCCTCCATCAAACAGCTTTATGGCAGTGATGGAAATGAAGACCTGACAACGGAACAGTCAGACAACTATGAGGTGGGTATCACCCAGCAACTGCCCTGGGAGATGCAACTGGATCTGGCGGTTTATCAGAATAATGTGGAAGATTTTATTGAAGAAGACAGCAGTGGAAACACTTCAAACTACGATGAATATCAATTCAGGGGGATGGATTTCCGCCTGTCCAAGCATTTCCTGGAAACCGGCTCCATGGCTCTTGGCTATTCATTGCTGGACAGCGAGGATCAATCAAAGGATTCATTGAGAGATGAACTCCAGAACCGGCCGGAACACAAGTTCACCATTGAACTGAACTACACATGGGATTTTGGCTTGAGCGCCCATGCCGATTTCATTCACATTGCCAATCAATATTATTACAACAACGACGAGACTGTACAAAGTGAACTGGATGACTACACAGTTGTCAACCTGAAGCTGGAACAAAAACTGTTCAAAGAAAATTATTTCGTCTATGTCGGGGTGGACAACCTCTTTGATGACGATTATGAAGAAACCATAGGATATCCCCGTGAAGGACGCACCGCCTATGCAGGAGTCCGGGTTAAATTTTAAGATGCAAAACAGCCCTTTTGCAAAAAAGGGCTGTTATTTTTTTTATCGCAAGCAAAGGAAAGAACAATGAATTACCTGGTCTGTATTGATGACACGGACATGCCCGGAACCAAGGGAACCGGATGGCTGGTTGAGGAATTATGCAATATAATTTCAACAAAAGGGTTGGCAGACTGTTCAGCCATCAGCCGCCACCAGCTCTTTGTCCACGAAGACATTCCCTACACATCCCACAACTCTTCCATGTGTTTTGAATTAACCCTTAAAAACGGGACCATTGACCCTGTCATAGAGCTTATGGCAAATTTTCTGAAAACCCGCGCTGAAAAAGGCTCGGATCCAGGGCTTTGCGTGGCAGGCCTGACTGAAGATCTTGATCAAAACAGCCTCATTGAATTTGGTAAAAACGCCAAACAAAATGTATCGTCCAAAGCTGCAGCCTATGCCCTTGCCGAAAAAGTCGGAATTCACCTGTCAGAACACGGCGGCACAGGCGACGGTGTTGTCGGGGCTGTTGCCGGTATCGGCCTGAGAATTTCCGGGGATGACGGCAGGTACAGGGGATGGTATCACCTGGGCCGACCGGGAGATATTGTCGGCGTTGACGAGTTGTGCAAGCATCCGTTTATCGACCAATTGGTAACCCGGTCCGGAATCGTGTTGCCGCTTGATTCCCAGGTTCATATTGGATCGGAAAAAACAAAAACCGTCCGCATGGGCAGCCGCCAGGTGTTGATAGCAGTGGCAAATGAAAACTCAGATCAGACGGGCATTTTCTACCGTACCATTACAAAGCAGGAAGCAAAACTGTATTAAGCAAATCATGATGAAACAATCCAACCGCTTGAGCCGGATACGCTTCTATATCCTCCTTTTTGGGTCACCTCTTGTTCTGATTTTCATTTCCGTTTTTCTGGGCCGTTATCCAATATCCATTTCAGACATTTTAACCATCCTGGCCTCGCCCTTCACCGGCCAGGATATCAATGCCACCCATTTTAGCATCATCTTGCATGTCCGGCTGCCCAGGGTTCTGCTCGGAGCCATGGTGGGCGGTTGTCTTGCAGTCAGCGGAGCGGCTTTCCAGGGGCTTTTCAGAAATCCCCTGGTCAGTTCCGGTATGCTTGGAGTCAGTTCTGGTGCAGGGTTTGGTGCGGCCCTGGCCATTATTTTGTTTAAAAATTTTTTTTATGTATATCCGTTTTCTTTCGGATTCGGCCTTGTTGCCGTATTTCTGTGCTTTTTTATCGGCCGTATCACATCTTCCACCCAGGCCATTACCCTGGTGCTGGGCGGAGTTATCGTTGGTTCCATATTTTCAGCCCTGATTTCATTTTTAAAATATGTTGCAGACCCTTACGATGAACTGCCGGCCATTGTGTTCTGGCTCATGGGAAGCCTTTCCCGTGCGGAATACAGCCAGATCCTTACGGCGGGAATACCAATGTTTATGGGATCTGCCGGGCTGATGATAATCAGGTGGCGTCTGAATGTTCTTGCCATGGGAGACAAAGAGGCACAATCTCTTGGGGTAAAGGTCAATCTCAACCGGGTATTCATTATTATCTGCGCCACCCTGGCCACTGCAGGAGCGGTTTGCGTCAGCGGAGTTATCGGCTGGGTAGGTCTTGTGGTGCCTCACATGGGCAGGATGATGATTGGAAACAACAACCGGGATCTCATACCGGTCACCTTTTCCATTGGTGCCACTTTCCTGGTTATTGTTGATGACATCAGCCGGTTGATCAGCACCAGTGAAATGCCCCTGGGAATTTTAACCGCTTTGATCGGCGGCCCGTTTTTTATTTATCTGTTAAAACAGACCAAGGGCCGGGAATGGTGATGGTAAAAAACTAAGGAGTGCATATGACCATTTTAGCCTTGAAAAACGGCAAATTTTCCTTTGGAAAAACCCAAATCTTTACAGAGGTTAATTTCAGCGTATCAAAGGGAGAAACCCTTTGCATACTTGGCCCCAACGGATGTGGAAAAACCACTCTCATCGACTGCATTCTCGGCATCAACACGCTGCACAAAGGAGAGATAAGGCTTGGCGACAATCTTATCACAGGGCTTTCCCCCAGACAGATCGCACAAATGATCGCCTATGTACCTCAAAAACATGTCAGACACTTTTCCTTTTCCGTTATGGATATCCTTCTCATGGGCCGGGCACCCTATACCTCTTTTTATTCAGCACCGGATGCTGCAGATATTGAAATAGCAGAAGATACCCTTGACTCATTGGGTCTTTATCACCTGAAAAACCGTGACTACACCCGCCTGAGCGGTGGAGAAACCCAGCTTGTAATGATCATGCGGGCCTTGATCCAGGATACTCCCGTGATTGTCATGGATGAACCCACAGCCCATCTTGATTTCAAACATGAACTCATCGTGCTGGAAACCATTGTCAGGCTGGTTAAAGAACGAGGCCTGACTCTTGTCATGGCCACCCATTTTCCCAACCATGCTTTTTATCTTGAAAATGAAGGCATCCCGGTTCAAGTGGCATTCATGGACAGGCAAAAGGTTCACCTGGCAGGTTCCCCCTCTGCAGCATTGACTGAAGACAATCTTGAATCTTTTTACAAAGTAAAAACATCGATAATGACCCATACAATTCCAGGCAAAGGCCTTGTCAAACAAATTATTCCCATTCAAACCATGGACACGGACAAATGAAAAAAATCCATCTGCAAGTCAAACCCCTGTTTTTTTTATGCCTCATGATCTGCCTTGCTCTTCCGGGTACAACCATGAGTTTTAATACAATTACAACCATTGACTCCACCGGCAACACCGTAACCATCACTCGGCCACCCCAAAAAATTGCCTGCCTGTATGCATTTTGCGGACATGTGGTCACAATGCTGGGCAGAGGTAACGATATGGTGGCCATTGTCAACGGATTAAAAAAAGACTTGCTTCTGCAAAAAATCGTTCCAGGCATCAAGCAGATGGCGGTTCCGGCAAACGGGGGAATCATCAACATTGAAGCCCTTTTGAACACAAAAGCTGACTTTGTATTTCTCAAACCTGAAACCGCTGCCAGCACAGCGGAAATAAAGAAACTGGAACGGTTCAATATTCCTTATTTTGTGGCAGGCTACCACAGCATGGCAGAACAGATGACCATTATTGAAATGATGGGCAAGGCCATTGGCTGCCACGAAAAAGCCCTTGAATACACCCGGCATTATAAAAAAATCATTGCCATGGTCAGCGCAAGAACATCCCATCTTTTGGCAAACAACAAAACACGTCTGTACCACTCGGTAAACGAAGCCCGCAGAACCGATGCTCCGGGCACTATTGAGGCTGACTGGACCCGTGCCTGCGGCGTCAACAATGTTTCTGTCGGAGCATCCTTGAATGGAAAAAACAATAAAAAATTTGCAGACATTGAACAGATTCTGATGTGGAATCCAGAAGTGATAATTGTCAATGAAGAAGGAGTGGATCAATTGATAATGAACGACAAAAAATGGTCTCCCATTCAAGCGGTTCAAGACAAAAAAGTATTTGCCATCCCCGTGGGTATCTCCAGGTGGGGACATCCTGGGGGACTTGAGACTCCCCTGGCAATTTTATGGACTGCCAAAAAAGTCTATCCTGATCTGTTCCAGGATATTGACCTGAAAAAAGAAATTACTTTATTTTATAAAACTTTTTTCAATCTTGACCTGGACAAAACCATGGTCAATAAAATCCTGGGCAACAAAGGCATGCGGCATCCCACATCTTAGCAAATATTAAGTTTCAACAATCTGCTTTATTTCGTTGTTCACAAAGCCTTGAACCCCCAAAGTCTTCAAGATAAAGCAAAAAGAAAGGAATTTTAATCTGCTTGATCATAAAGGATCTGAATGAAAAAGAAAATTATTGACATCGCCTGGTGAATTGAATATGAAAGGCAACAACAAATCACCAGAAGGTGAGAATAAAAGATAATTTAGTTATATTTGTGTTTAAAAGCCATGAAGGCATTTTTCTGAGAACAGAAAAAATTTCTTTGTGGCTTTTTTTTATTTTTACCTTTGGAAGTAGAAAAGTGAATAAAAGGAGGTTAAAAAAACTACTATAAACAAGCAAAAGAAGGCAGCCTGAACCGACCAGGGTTTTAGCAGGCTGCCTTCTGAAACGAAACATTCCTTGGATTGCAGGATGCTTCTTTTTTTCTATACCATTGAAGCATCCCTTCGTCAATCCAAGGTAATTTTTGTGGATTAATCACAAACAATTACTGTGGAGAATTGATTTAAATGAAAGGGAAACAAAAAAAGATTGTTTTAATTATCCTGTCTTTTATCTTTACATTTTCAGCTTCCATTGCGCTTGCTGATAATAAGATAAACAGATTGGATGATATTGTCATCACAGGAACAAAAACTCAGCATACCTTGCAGGATGTTCCTGTTGAAACAATTGTCATCACCAGAGAAGACATTCAAAAAAAGAACTCACAAAATATTATGGATCTTTTAAAGGATGTTCCAGGGATACAGACATCATATCATAACGATGTATTTGGAACATATACATGGCTTGCAAAGATGAGGGGGTTAGACTTTAACAGTGGATACGCCCTTATACTTATTGACGGCCAAAGAGCCATGGGTTGCGGCCAGAGCGGTGGTATGGGGGAATATGGCGTTGGAATCAACCAGATCCCGGTGGAAATGATTGAACGCATAGAAATAGTTAAAGGGCCGGGATCTGCATTGTACGGCAGTGATGCAATGGCAGGAGTTGTCAACATCATTACGAAAAGAGCACCCCAAAAGGCAACTGGAAGCGCAGGCGTAGCTTATGGGCAGTATGATGTAAAAAGAGAAAACAGTGATGGCTCTGAGGAAGATGCCAATGGCTCCAGAAAGATGTCCAAAACTTATGTATCTTATGGCGACAGAATCACCGATAATGTCGGTTATTTTATTCATTACAACTATGAAAGTGCTGATGATATTGCTGAAGACCCGGTTAAATCCTGGAAACACTCATTTCTTGGCAAACTGGATGCCAAAATAAACGAAAAAACCGATATTTTCTTGAAAACGGAATTCAGTGATTATGAAAAAGAGGACAACCGCGAGGAAGACAGCTATCGGCTTTCAGGCATAATCGACTGGCACCTTAGCCAAAATCATTCTCTTTCTTTAAAAGGATATACATACAACTGGGATTTCACCCATGGATATCCTGGTTACTCTTATGGATATAAATATGGTGATGTGGGATATCACCAGGCTGAACTGCAATACACCTGGGATATCAACAACTGGAATACCCTTGTACTTGGAGGCGAAACACAGCTGCAGGGAATTGATTATACCATTGAAAATGATGACGGAAGTGTTGTGAGTGTCAATGAAGATGTTAAAACATCAAGCCTCTATATCCAGGATGAGGCAGTTTTGCTTGACAAGCTCACACTGGTTGGAAGTGCGAGGTATGATCACCATTCAACATTTGGAAAAGAAGTAAATCCCAAATTCAGCCTGATGTATCAACCACAGGAGACCACTACAATAAGGGCTTGCTTTGGCACCTCTTTTAAATCTCCCACAATTCGTCAGCTCTATTATAATACGCCTTACAGGCATGGGAGTTTTTATGCCCAGTCCAATCCGGAGTTAAAACCGGAAACTGCTGTTGGATACGGTGTAAGTATTGAACAATGGTTCATGAGCCAGAAAATGATGGTTGATCTTGGTTATTTCAGAAATGAGATAGAAGACATGGTCATCAGTGAAGATACCGGTACTTTGTACAACGGCCTTACCCTGATGAGGTATAAAAATGTTGAAAAAGCCTGGACCCAGGGAATAGAGTTCATGTGCAGGGCATATTTGACCGATGAATTAACAGCCTCATTTTCATATACTTATACGGATACGGAAAATGAAGAATCAGGCAAAGAGCTGACATATGTTTCACGGCACAGCGCCTCGTTCAGCCCGGCATACGACTGGGATAAATATGGTATTGGCGTAAGTGCCAGCATCGCATACAACTCAAAACAATATACCAATACAGACAACACCCAGCAGATAGATGCGGGTGCGGTTTTTGATGCAAAAATTTATAAACAGCTTTCAAAAACAGCAAAGCTCTCTTTTGAAGCTGACGACATTTTTGATTCTGTCCCGGCAAGGGATGGAAGCTTCCACGCCGGCAGAACCTTTACCGCAAAACTGGATATTGAATTTTAATCTTAAATTTAAGGAAATAAAAATGGAAAAAAATATTACTAAAAAAACCTGTTTGTTCGGCATTTCAATTATTTGTATGATTTTCTTTTCCGCGCCTGTTTATGCGCATTATCCCTGGATAAATCTATCTGACTATACACCCGAAACAGGGTCAGCTCTTGAAATGACCATAGGATGGGGACACAAGTATCCTTTGGCAGGTTTTCTTAAAAAAAGCGCCGTGGAAACTTTGGAAATCACAGGGCCTGAAAAGTCAAATTTAAAATTTATCTCTGACATGGAAATCAAGTCACAAGAGAGTATCAGCACGCCAGGCGCATATGTTGTGGCAGCCACAAGAAAAGCCGGCTTTTACACAAAAACGGCACAAGGCGGCAAACAAGCATCAAAAGAAAATTTAAAAAATGTTATCGCATGCTCCTTTTCCCACATGTGTATGAAGGCGATTGTCAATGCAGGAGACGGAAAGGGTAAGGTTGATAATGTAATTGGACATCCAATGGAGATACTCCCTTTGAAAAACCCGGTTGATTTAAATACAGGAGATTATATGCCGATTCGGGTTCTATGCAATGGTAAACCATTTAATGGGTATGTTTTTGCAACATATGCAGGATTTTCCACAGAAAAGGAAACCTTTGCCTATGCCGCTAAAACAGATAAAAAAGGCAACGGAAAAATCAGAATTCTAAAACCGGGAGTTTGGATGATTAAAGCAAGCCAAGAACAACATTATCCTGATGAAAAAGTATGTGATATTGAGTCTTTTATTGCAACCTTGACATTTGAAGTAAATTAAATAAAAAAAAGCATTGCAAGTGTTCCTTTTGAATCCGATTTTATTTAACACTTGCAATGCTTTTCCTGAAAATCAAACCTAAAATTTTAATATCCGAAAAAAGGAGCTGCTCATGAAAATTATATATATTTGCTTGTGGTGTATGGCCTGCACCCTTTTAATATCAGATCATACTTTAGCCCATGGTGTAAGGGGAAGGATATCCTCACAAAAAGCCCTAATGGTGGAATCTGAATATGACGATGGCGAAGCTATGGGATATGCAGATGTTGAAGTTTACAGCCCCATGGAAACAATTTGCTTTCAATCCGGACGAACTGACCGGAACGGCAGATTCGTGTTCTTCCCTGATAAAAAGGGTGACTGGAAAGTCATTGTTAATGATGGAATGGGGCATCAACTTACATTAAAAACAAATGTTGATGAGAACCTGGTTTTAATTGAGCAAGGCAGCCAAGCCAAGTCAGTCGAGAATTCACGATCCTTTTCCGGATTTCAAAAAATTATTATGGGGCTTGCATTTATTTTTGGAACTTTTGGTGTCGTTTCTTTGTGTAAAGGTAAAAGAAACTGATAGGAATCCTCCGGCAGATTACGTCTTTTTCCCATCAAGCAACACGTTAGGCATACACAAATTTGTTTGCCTAATATCTCACGGCTCCCCACTTGTTTTCAGCTAATATTTCTGCTAATGCTATATGCATTAATAAGATTCATGTACAGGCTATCCAAGTTACACCGAAAGTGTAGTAAACTCATTGAGATTATTAATAAAAGGGGTAGCAATGCTACCATGGTATCAATACAATTTTACTTCTAAAAAAGGGAGACAAGCATGAAAGAGAAATTAATCAGCCGTGTTGGCCGGATTATCAGCGGCAGCGTTCATTCCCTCATTGATTCATTGGAAAATTCAGCACCGGAAACGGTTTTGTCAGAATCCATCCGGGAAATTGAATCTGCAATTGATGACGTCCAAAACGAGTTGGGACTGATTGTTGCAAAAAAACATCTTGCCACCTCAAAGCTCATGGAAGAGAATAAAAAACATGAGGATTTGAGTGAAAAAACCAAAATAGCCATCAAGGAAAACCGGGATGATTTAGCAGAAGCCGCCATAGCAAGACAATTGGATATTGAGGCTCAGATCCCCATACTTGAGACCACTGTTGATGATTGTAAAACCCAGGAAAAAGAGCTTGAAAACTATATCCATGCGTTGCAGGCGAAAAAACGGGAAATGAAAGAAGAGCTGATCCAGTTTCGAAAAACAATCAAGGAAGCTGCCAAGACATCCGGGTCCGGCGGATCATCTGAAACCCCGGAAAGAGTGGAAAGTAAAATCGCAAAAGCTGAATCAGCTTTTGAACGAGTAATTGAAAAAGCAACCGGTATTCCAGGATCAAATGGAATATCTGAAAGAAAATCAGCTGCCCAACTGGCTGAATTGGAAGAAATTGCCAGGAAAAATAAGATCCGGGAAAGATTGTCTAAAATCAAGGGAGATCATCAATAAGAATGATTGGGTTTATGCTGCAAAGCCAGAATTGGCCCTTTATGGTCTCCTTGACCATTATGGTCATGATTGCCTGTTTGGAAGGTGTTTCAACCCTGATCGGCATGGGATTTTCAAGTATGATAGAATCTCTTATACCTGATTTTAATATGGATGTTGATGCAGATATGGATGTTGATGCCAATGCTGGTGCCAATTCTGGTATTGGTCCGGACCATCCCAACATCTCAACAACAGGTATATTAACCAAAACCTTTGGCTGGTTACGAATAGGTCAAATACCTGTTTTAATCATACTGATTGCTTTTCTGACCATCTTTGGCCTGGTCGGTCTTTTTATCCAATCAGCTGTCGTTAAAATAACCGGTCATCTGTTACCCGGCATCATTGCCTCAGCAATCTCATTTTTATTGACATTGCCCCTTGTACGGGCAGCGACCGGCATAATCGTAAAGATAATGCCAAAAGATGAAACCCAGGCGGTTGCTGAAAAAAGTTTTATCGGACGTATTGCCGTCATTACTTTGGGCAAAGCATCCAAAAACAACCCTGCCCAGGCCAAAGTAAGAGATAAATTCGGAACGGCCCACTATGTAATGGTTGAACCGGACATTGATGATGAAAATTTTGCACAAGGAGATCAGGTTTTGATCGTAAAACAGACAGGTTTCGGGTACAAAGCAATCCATAATGCAACGGCAGCATTGCAGGAAATGGATGAATAAATAAAACCTCATAATCAATAGTTGAAAAGGAATAACATAAAATGCCGAACATGATGAGTATCCTTATAATTGCAGGTGTTATTTTAATCGCCTTAATCGCAATGGCATTGATTTTTGCCAAATTATACAAACGTGCCACCAAAGAAATTTCATTTGTCAGGACAGGTCTGGGCGGGCAAAAAGTGGTCATGAATGGAGGCGCACTGGTTTTGCCGGTATTCCATGAATTAATCCCGGTCAACATGAATACGCTCAGGCTTGAAGTTCAGCGCAACAATGAACAGGCATTGATCACCAGGGACCGTATGAGAGTTGATGTGGCTGCCGAATTTTATGTCCGGGCCAAACCAACGGAAGAAGCCATTGCAAGCGCGGCTCAAACCCTGGGGTTGAAAACCATGAATCCCGAACAATTAAAAGAGCTGGTGGAGGGCAAATTTGTAGATGCCCTGCGTGCTGTTGCAGCGGAAATGGCCATGGAAGAACTTCATGAACAGCGGGTTGATTTTGTTCAAAAGGTGCAGCAGGTTGTCACCGAAGATTTATTGAAAAACGGTCTGGAACTTGAAACGGTTTCATTAACAGGTCTGGACCAGACCAGTAAAAAACATTTTAATCCTGACAATGCATTTGATGCTGAAGGATTGACCAAACTGACGGAAAAAATTGAAGAAAGACGAAAAAAAAGAAATGATATTGAGCAGGATACAGAAGTTGCCATTGCCAATAAAAATCTTGAAGCCGAGCGCCAAAAACTTGAAATCATCAAGGAAGAAGAGTACGCAAAATTAAAACAGGAAAGAGAAATTGAAATCCGGCGGGCCGCTCAAATGTCTGAAATTGCAATGGAGCAAGCTGAAAAAAAGCGGGAAGCCGAACAGTCACAGATTGAAGCTAAAAAGAATGTTGACATGTCAAGTATCCTTGCGGAAAGGTCTGTTGAAGAAGAACGAATTGATAAAGACAAATTATTAAAAGAAAAAGAAATTTTAAAAGAACGGGCCATTGAGAGTTCTGAAATTGAAAAAAAGAAGACCCTGGAACTTGCGGAACAGGATCGTGCCATTGCCATTGCCCAGAAATCAAAAGAGCAGTCGGAAGCCCAGGCTGATGCAGACCGGGCAAGAGCAGTTGCAGTTAAAGAAGAAGAGGCCGTTACAACAGTGAGAGAAACTGAAATTGCAGAACGGGCAAAATCCGTTGAACTGGTCAAAGCACGTGAGAATGCGGAAAGAGAGGCCATAAAAATTAAAATTGCCGCTGAAACTGAAAAAATTTCCGCCATGGATCATGCTGAAGCAGTCAGAACAACAGCCAATGCAAAAGCTGATGAACAAAGAATTAAAGCCCAGGGCGAAGCAGACGCTGAAAAATTAAAGGCTGATGCTGCGGCAAAGAGGTATGCAGTTGATGCTGAAGGGCGAAGAGCAATAAATGAAGCCCATAATATTCTTTCCGATCAGCAGATCGCCATGCAGGTTCGCATGGGCTTAATCAAAAACCTGCCGGATATTATCAAAGAAAGTGTCAAGCCAATGGAAAATATCGACGGCATAAAAATTATTCATGTGGATGGTCTGGCAGCCGGCAACAATGGCACTTCAAACGAAGAATCAACTGTGCAAGGCGGCGGCCAGTGTCTTTCAGACCAGCTTGTCAACAGTGCGCTCCGATACAGGGGACAAGCGCCTCTGATTGATTCTTTGATGGAAGAAATTGGAATAAAAGCCGGGGATATTAACGGCTTCACAGCCGGATTAAAAGATCAAGATCCCCCGAACTGAAGATTTCCGGGCTTGTAATCAATTTTACAAGCCCGGTTGATCAGCCTGAAGACCGGTATCCTCTGAAAGAAGGACTGAGATTATGGAAAAAATCAACATATTGATTGTGGAAGACGAATATATTATTGCCAACGACATACAGACCAGCCTGGAAAGCATGGGATACGAGGTCTGCGGAATGGCCGCCTCGGGCAAAAAAGCCCTGGCTCTTGCAAAAGATCTTTCCCCGGATCTCATCTTGATGGATATTATGCTCAAAGGAAATATGGACGGTATTGAAACCGCTGCAAAAATCCAAAAAAAATTCAATATCTCCGTTATTTTCCTGTCTGCCTATTCAGATGACGGGATACTGAAACGGGCAAAGGAGACCCTGCCTTTTGGATACCTTATCAAGCCTTTCAGGGACAGGGAGCTGAAGGCTGCCATTGAAATGGCAATATATAAACAGAAAATGGAAAAAGAAAGAGAACAGCTGATCAGGGAATTGAAACAGGCCCTTGAAAAGGTCAAGCTTTTAAGCGGCCTTTTGCCCATATGTTCCTTTTGCAAAAAGATAAGGAATGATAAAGGGTATTGGGAAAAGGTGGAAAGCTTTATCCATAAACATTCCGAGGCCACTTTTTCCCACGGGATCTGCCCTGATTGCATGGACAAACAGTATGGCGACGAGAACTGGTACAGGGAAATGAAAGACAAGGACATCCTGTCATGAAAATATTTCACAGGTTTGGGTGCCTCATGCCTGTGGCTTTGGCAATATCCGCAGTCTGTGCCTTCAGTGGCACAGAAACCCTGGCAGCCGGCGAAAAAAAATTTCGCATTCTTCTTGTGGAAACCATGCCAGTACCGGTTGTGACAGCTCACAGTCAATGGTTTGTTCGGCAACTGGCAGAATTGGGGTATGAAGATAAAAAAAATATGGATCTGATCATCCTAAAGGTCAACGGAGATAAAAAACGGGGGGAACACCTCTTAAAACAGGAATTAAAACAGGCACGGCCTGATCTTGTGGCCACCTGCGCCACCCTTGCCTCTCAGATCGCCCATGACCTGCTACATGAAAAAGATATTCCCCAAATTTTTTTTACGGTTTCCGACCCAGTGGGTGCCGGGCTGATCAAGGAGATCGGGAAGCCCACCCACAACCATATCACCGGGGTGGTGCATATGATTGAACGAAAAACCAGGATTAATATGGCCATGCGCCTTCTGGAGAACAGAAAAAAACAAGGCCGGGTTAAAATCGGATTTATCCACAGCACATACCCGTCCTCTGTGGGGGATTTAAAACAGCTTCAACTGGCAACAGCCAGCAGAAAGGATATTGAATTTGTACCCTATGGCCTTGATTACCGGGAAATGCCCAAAGGACTTGACCCTATGCTGGCGGATGTAAAAAAAGGAATCCAGTCCCTTCAGGGGCGGGTGGACTTCTGGTGGGAACCCTCAGGCCCTTTAGGGGAGCTATTGGCATATACCAGACTGCTGCTGGAAAAAAGCAACATACCCGTGATCATGGGAACCAAACTTGAAAGTGTCCGTCTGGGGGCATTGTTTCACTTGACTCCTGACCCGGAAAGTTCCGGACGGGAGGCGGCTTTGATGGCTGACGCTGTTTTAAAGGGCCTGCACCCAGGTAACATTTCGGTAAAACCGCCTCAAAGCATATCTCTTGGTATAAATATCACCACGGCATTGGCACAAGGGATTGTCATCCCTCCGGATATTTTGAGCCTGGCCGGTGATCAGGTCTATCGTTAGCATCTATCATGCATTTTCAAACCAAAATCTGCCTGATCATCTTGCCCCTGATGGCATTCTCTATTTTTTTTATGGGATTCTGGTCTTTAAGAACTGCTCAGCAGCCTATTGAAGGCGCTATTCACCAGTTAATGATCCAGGAACTGGAACATTTTGTGAAATTCAACATCCAGACCCATTATGAAGTGCTGCAAAAAAACAGGCTGGAAAATGTGGGCTCCTTTGTCACTAACTATCAGCAGAAAATATTTAATTCTCTTGATGACTTTCATCTGATTAAAACCGGAAGCCTGATCATCCTGGATACCAAAGGAAAAGTTCTGGCAGGTACTGTCGATGATAAAACACTTCCAAACGCATATCTATCAACATCAAAAATTATGCCATCCATGATAAAATCAGCAGCAACCGACAAAACAACCATCATGGAGCCAGAAACAGGAGAAAGAATTTTTGCAACCCAAACCTTTGCGCCCTGGAACTGGCACCTGGTTTATTCCGTGTCCCGGGAATTGATCCTGATACCCCGGCAAAAAGTTCGAAATACCGCTATTTTAATCTCGATTGCCTGTATTGCCACAGGATCATTTTTTATAATTTTATGTTTCAGGATTTTTTTTGGCAGGCCGATGGACAAACTGAAACAGGCAGCTGAAGACATTGCCGATTTAAAGGATGTCGGAAAAATTGATATCCATTCAGCAGATGAACTCGGAAATCTTGCACGCAGCATGGAACGTATGGCCGCTGCCATCAAGGAGTACCGCAAAAAACAGCACAACTGGCATTTTTATCTTGAATCCGAAATTCAGCGAAACACAAAAAACTTGCACAGGCTCAATGCCTCACTTGAAAAAGAAATCAAAATAAAAAAAATTTCCGAGGCCGATTTACGGCAAAGTGAAAAACGAATTTCCGAAGCACTGAATTTCAACCGGGAAATTATTTCCGCCTCAAGTCTCGGCATCACGGTCTACGATGGAAAAGGAAAGTGTGTCCTTGCCAATGATGCTGCCTGCAAAATTATTTCCGGAACCCAGGAGCAGTTATTGAGCCAGAATTTTTATAAACTCAAGTCCTGGAAAACATCCGGTCTTGCCCACATGGCGGACAAGGTACTCACAGACGGCCGGCAAAGATCAATGGAAGCCAGAACAATCAGCACCTTTGGCAAGGATTTCTGGATAGAATGCCGGTTTTCACGATTTACTATGGAAGGACAACCCCATCTATTAATAATTTTTGATAATATATATATGCGCAAACAGATGGAACGGCAGATCAAAGCATCCCTGACGGAAAAGAATATCCTGCTCAAAGAGATTCACCACCGGGTGAAAAACAATTTACAGGTGGTATCAAGTCTCCTGAAAATGCAGTCCAGCCTCATAACAGATGAACATATTATACGGATATTTCAAGAAAGCCAGAACAGAATTGCCGCCATGGCCCTTGTCCATGAACAGCTCTACAAATCCGACAACCTGGCTGTCATTGATTTCAGCACCTATATCGTTGACCTTGTCCACAGCCTTCAATACTCTTTTGGCACGGATAGCAACCTGATTCACTTAACAATGGATATCCGGCACAAATCCATGGGGGTGGACACGGCTGTTCCCTGCGGCCTCATCGTCAATGAACTGATTTCCAATGCCTTTAAATATTCCGTTAAGCCCGGAGAAAAAGGTGAAATTTCAATGTTATTTCAATTGCATGACAAACAAACCGCCCAGATGATAATTGCGGATACCGGACCCGGAATCCCCAAGGACTTTGATATTGATGCAAACCAAAGCCTGGGCCTTAAGCTTGTGAACAATATTGTGACCCACCAACTGGAAGGCAGCATCCAATTTATCTGCGACAAAGGCACCCGGATTGAAATCCTTTTTCCCTATTCCAATGAAAAAGAATTAAAGCGGTTGACAGCAGGAGAAACTGAAACACCCTTATAACAATGTTTAGTCTTAAAAAATATCGTCATATTGTCTTGATGTATTAATTGCTTACAATTCAAAATATGATTTGATACAGTATCAACATAGTGTGGTATGGCCACAAAAGTTTGATACTACTATTATTAAAATAAGGTTTTGTTCATTAACCGATTACTTTTATAAAATAAAATGTCAGTTCATTAATATAGTACTTTAACAATCAATTAATGCATAGGAGGATAATGGAGTAATGAAAGTTCTCAGAATAAGTCGATATTTGCTGTTTACCGGGGTTTGCCTGTTTTTTATGTTCAACCATAGCCTGCTGGCCGCTGAAAACGCATTAAACTCCTTTCCTGAACGAATTGTGCTGAACATCACTCAGACCCCACACAACAGCCAGGCAATTACCTGGAAAACCAGAGAAACATCAACCTATCCCAGAGTCCAGGTTATCCGGGCGGCTGAACTGTTGAATCCGGAAAGCACATCGAAAATATTTTCAGCCCGGACAACTGCAGTTGATCTTGACAAAAAAACCACTGCGTATCACCATTCAGTGGTATTAGATTCATTGGAACCCAGTACCTTGTATGCATATCGTGTGGGAGACGATTCTTGCTGGAGTGAATGGAACCATTTCAGAACAGCTTCAATGACTTCAGAGCCGTTCACCTTTCTTTATTTTGGAGATATACAAGAGCAAATCCACTCAATGTGTTCCAGGATTTTTCGAACCGCCCTCCAGACAAACCCTGAATCAAAATTCTGGCTGTTTGCAGGAGATATGGTAAACAACGGCCCGGATGACATGGAATGGGAAAAATTTTTCAATGCCCTGGGCTGGATTCCCAGGACCGTTCCATTGGTCCTGCTGCCGGGAAACCACGAGTACCCGGACAGGCGGTTTATTCTTCCAAAAGACTATCACATCACAAACCTGTGGAGACCCCATTTCACCCTGCCTGAAAACGGCCCCAAAGGACTGGAAGAAACCGTATTCAGTTTTGATTACCAGGGAGTTTGCTTTATCATGCTCAATGGAAATGAACAGATTGAAACACAGGCCGGGTGGCTGGAAAAAATATTATCACACAACAAACAGCCCTGGATCATTGTGGCCATTCATCAGCCAGTATATTCCATTTCCAAACGAAGAAACAGAACACAATTCCAGGAAATACTGGTGCCGATATTTGACCGGTATTCAGTGGATCTGGTTCTGCAGGGGCATGATCACGGCTACTGCCGAACCTTTCCATTGAAAAACCACCTGCAGGTGCCGGACGGGGAAAAAGGAACCGTCTATGTCATATCCAATGCCGGTCCCAAATTTTATCCGCCCAGTTCAAGGTATGATCATCTTATGGCGAAAACCAGCAGCCGGGAAATGCTGTTTCAATCCGTCCGGGTGGACAAAAACACATTGCACTACACTGCACGTACCGTCACAAACAAGGTGTACGACACCTTTGAAATACACAAATAGACTTACCTTTCATGGTGTTCCATATCAAAAGAGGCCCATACCAGACACGGCTATCGGCAACACCATCATCATCTTGATTGTAAAATTATTTTAAATCAAATCCGGCTCCGCCTTAAAAGCTTGGCGGAACCGGCAATGATTTTCCGTTAAATTCCCACGACAACACAACTTCAACAGGCTTGCTTACATTAGCATATAAGCAATTGGGCCACTTGACAAATGGAACAGGGCATATTAAACAATTTCGTTATATCAATCATGACATAACGATAAAGGAGAGTATTATATGGATTACAAATGTGTGAAAACCACCTGCCCTTATTGTGGTTGCGGGTGTCAGATGCTGCTTGAAGTTCTTGACGGACAAGTGGTGAACACCCTGCCCTCAAAAGAACCCCATATGAACCAGGGCAAATTATGTATCAAAGGACACACAGCACATGAATTTGTCCACAGCAAGGATCGACTCACCCATCCCCTGATCCGAAAAAACGGCAAACTTGAAAAAACGACCTGGGAAGATGCTTTTAACGTAATATCATCAAAATTTTCCCAGATCAAAAATCAATATGGCGGAGACAGTATTGGTTTTTTCAGTTCAGCTCGCAGCACCAATGAAGAAAATTATCTTTGTCAGAAACTTTGCAGGGCCGCCTTTAAGACAAATAACGTTGATCACTGCGCCCGGCTGTGACACGCTCCGACTGTGGCAGGTCTTGCCGCAGCGTTTGGAAGTGGGGCAATGACCAATTCTATTGCTGAAATTGAAGATGCAGATTGTCTGCTTGTGGTCGGATCAAATACCACGGAAGCGCATCCATTGATTGCATACCGAATATTCAAGGCAAAGGCAAAAAATGCAAAACTCATTGTTGTTGACCCAAGAAAAATACAATTAACAAATATTTGCGACATCCATATCCGGTTAAAATTTGGAACAGATATCGCTTTTATAAACGGGGTAATGCATGAAATCATTAAAAACAACCTGCATGATGAAAAATTCATAGCAAATCGTACCGAAGATTTTGAAGCTTTAAAAGAAACCGTTAAAAAATACACCCCTGAACATGTATCTAAAATAACCGGGGTAAGTGTTGAAGACATCAAACAAGTGGCAAAAATATATGCAACATCAAAAAATTCCAGTATACTGTACACCCTTGGCATCACAGAACATTCACACGGTGTAGATAATGTAAAAACCCTTGCCAACCTTACAATGCTTACCGGTCAAATCGGTAAAAAATCAAGCGGAGTCAACCCTTTAAGAGGGCAGAACAATGTCCAGGGTGCCTGCGATATGGGGGCATTACCCAATGTTTATCCCGGTTATCAGGCCGTAACCGATCAAAGTGTTTGTGATAAATTCCAGGAAGCATGGGGAACTGAGCTTTCAAAGGAAGTGGGCAAAACAATCCCGGACATCATGGACGGACTAATTGACGGTTCTGTCAAGGGATTATATATATTTGGTGAAAATTCGGTTGAGGGTGATCCCAATACGGATCATGTTCGCCGGGCACTTGAATCCGCAGAATTTCTGGTTGTTCACGATATTTTTCTCACATCCACGGCCCAAATGGCAGACGTTGTCTTGCCCGGAGGCTGCTGGGCAGAAGTGGACGGAACTTTCACAAATAGTGAACGCAGAGTACAGCGGATTCGCAAAGCAGTTGAACCGCCGGGAGAAGCCCTGCCGAACTGGAAAATTTTTTCAGAATTAGGAACACGATTAGGTGTTGAAATGAAATATGACTCTGCCGAAGAAATATTTCAGGAAATGACAAAGCTGACCCCTAGTTTTGCCGGGATATCATACGATCGCATTGATACTCAAGGTATCCAATGGCCGTGTCCGTCTTCTGAGCATCCGGGCACTACATTTTTACACCAGGGAAAATTCACCCGTGGCAAAGGCAAATTCCATGCCATTGAACATCAAAAATCAAAAGAAGAGCCGGACAGCCAATACCCGTTCACCCTGACAACAGGAAGGCGATATGCGCACTATAACACAAGTTCAATGACCGGCAGATGTAAAACATTAATCAACGAATTTCCAGCACCGGTTGCACAGATAAATATTGAAGATGCAAAACAGATGGGACTCAATAACGGAGATCAAATCAAAGTCTCTTCACGGCGTGGGGAAGTTGTCACACCCATATCCATTGGAGATGTTGTTCCCAAAGGGGCCATATTCATGGATTTCCATTTTAAAAATGCAAATTCAAACAAACTGCTGGGTACTTTCCTGGATCCTGTGTCCAAAACCCCCGATTATAAAGTATGCGCGGTTCAGTTTGAAAAACACACCCCTTAAAACTTTAAAAAAAATATAAGCATCAATGCAAGGCTCCAAAGTTTAAATACATCAGACAATAAATGATCCAGCCACCCGGAAATACAATTAATAAATTTCCGGGTGGCTGGTTTTGTTGCCACCATTACAACATAAGCTTGATTACAATATCTTCTCTAACTGAACTGCACAGGCCTTGTATTCCGCCGTCAAGGTAGACGGGTCCAGGGCAGAGTTGGTTAACCAGTTGGCATTGCCTTCGGTAAAATGAAAAGCCATCCAGACCATTCCCAGGGGGACTTCATGGGTAACATTGGCAGATACACACACCTCGCCCCGCCTGGATCGGACCCTTATCCGTTCACCCGGGGCAATTCCCATTCTATCGGCATCTGCCTGTGAAATATCGGCTGTTTCTTCACCCAGAAGGTCGTTTAATCCTTCACACCTGCCGGTCTGGGTCCTTGTGTGGTAATGATAAAGCCGTCTGCCCGTACTCAGAACAAAGGGATATTCCTCATCCGGGACTTCGGCCGGCGGGGTCCATTGCGTCGGCATAAAAACACCTTTGCCATGGGTAAAATTACCGTCCTGATGAAGGTATGGCGTACCCGGATGGTCAAGTGTGGGACAAGGCCATTGAAGACCGTCCCGGCCGATCCTGTGGTATTTGATACCCTCCAGAGCCGGGGCAAGAGGACTGATTTCTTTGTCCCATATTTCCCTGGCGCTTGATGCAGACCAGTCATGGCCGAACCTTTTGGCAATCTGTTTAAAAATCCACCAGTTGGGTCTGGCAAGTCCTGGCGGCCGGCCGGCGGTTCGAACCCGGCTCACCCGGCGCTCACTGTTAGTAAATGTTCCGTTGTTCTCGCTCCAGGCAGCTGCCGGTAAAACCACATCGGCAAACCGCGTGGTTTCCGTCAGGAACAAATCCTGGCATACTGTAAATTCTGCGGCTTCCAGCTCTTTTGCCACCTTGTTCATATCCGGTTCCGTATTGGCAAGATTTTCTCCGAATATATAAAATGCCCTAACTGATCCATTTGTCAGGCCATGCATCATCTGGGGAATCATAAGCCCCGGCTTTTCAGGCAGATTTGTAACCTGCCATGCAGTTTCAAATTTTTGGCGTGCATTGGGATCAGCCACATTCTGATACCCGTGAAAAACATTGGGCAAAGCCCCCATATCACAGGCACCCTGGACATTGTTCTGCCCCCTTAAAGGATTTACCCCGCCAAGTTCCATACCCATGTTTCCCAGAAGCATCTGCAGGTTGGCAACGGTCATGACATTGTTTTTCCCGCAGGTATGCTCTGTGATGCCAAGTGTGTAGCAGACCATGGCCGGTTTGACAGATGCCAGAAGCCGCGCGGTTTGAATAATTGTGTCTTCATCCACTCCGCTGATCCGGGCCGCTTTATCAGGAGAATATTGGGCCACAGTCTTTTCAAGGTCTTCAAATCCCGTACACTTGTTCAAAGAGAACTCTTTGTCGTAAAGCTCTTCTTTGATCAATACATGCATAATCCCGTTCAGCAGGGCAATGTCACTTCCCACCTTCAACTGGAGGTGAATATCGGCAAAATCCGTCAACCTGTGTTTCCTGGGATCCACCACAATAAGCCCGGCTCCGTTCTGCACGGCATTTTTCACAAAAGTCGCTGCAACCGGATGGGCCTGTGTCATATTGGACCCTATCACCAGGATCATTTTTGCCCTGGCAAATTCTGAAAACGAGTTGGTCATTGCGCCTGAACCAAATGTGGTTGCCAGCCCGGCAACCGTTGGAGCATGTCAGGTGCGGGCGCAATGGTCGATATTATTGGTCTTGAACACGGCCCGAAACAGTTTTTGCATTTGATAGGAATCTTCATTAATGCTCCTGGCGCAGGAAACGCCTGCCAGGGCATCGGGCCCGCTTTCTCTGATAATTGTCTTGAATTTTTCAGCCACAAGGTCCAGGGCTTCATCCCAGGATGCTTGTTGAAATGCGCCATTTTTTTTGATCAAGGGAGTTGTCAGTCTTTCTTGTGAATAAATAAAATCAAATCCAAACCGCCCCTTTACACACAGCCTTCCCTTATTGGGAGCGGCATCTTCCACTCCAGTCACCTTGAGAATTTTATCTTCCTTGACATGAAGCCAGAGCTGACACCCCACACCACAATATGGACAGGTTGTCCTGATTTTTTCAATTTCCCAGGGCCGCCATTGATGCTCGATTTTTTTTTCCACCAGCGCTCCAACCGGACATGCCTGAACACACTCTCCACAAAAAACACAATCCGAATCTTTCAAGGCCACATCGTCCATACCGGCAATAATCCGCTGATTTTCCGTTTGTTTGGGCATTCGTATAGCCTGGTTGACCTGGATATCATTGCACGCTGCCACACACCTGCCGCACAAAATACATCTGGAAAAATCCCTTATGATCAGTGGATTAACCGTTTCCCTGGGAAACCTGCAATCTGAAAGAGAGGTGCGATTCCATTGAACCTGGTAGCGATAGGCCAGATCCTGGAGTTCACAATCCCCCCATTTGGGACAAAGCTCATGATGATTTTCCATCTGCATTACGTCCAGTTGAAACCGGGTCCAGGAATCTCCCTGGGAAGCACCGATACTGCAATTGTGATTACCGGACTCAAGAATGGCCTTCAATGTTTTTTTCCTGGCAGCCACCACACGGGGAGATTCGGTCCGAATATCCATCCTGCCCATAATTTCTGTGCTGCAAGCCGGCACAAGATCTTTGACACCTTTTACTTCCACCACGCAGATATTGCAAGAACCTTTGGACACAACGCCTTTGAAATAACAAAGGGTCGGAATATCAATCCGATTCTGCCTTGCCACATCCAGAATGGTTTGCCCCTTCTTAAATGGGTATTCCCTGCCATTTAAAACAATGCCGCCGCTTATCATGAGCTTCTCCATATTATTTCATTGCTTAGTGTTATGTCAAATTTGACATAGCGATGATTATTAGTATGAGTGTTTGCATTTGTCAAGTATCGGAATCAGCAGAGTTAAAACAGGCGGGTCAAATAAACAAAGGTGGCCGGCAGAAACAGGTTGGCCACCTCCAGAAAAACTATGGAATATCCAAAGAATTTGCTTCTTCTTTGTCAGGTGGCTTTAAGGCAGAACCTGTCCCATCCCATGAGTTCGGCAGCCCCGGCAATGGTTGTGCCGTAAAACAAAATGGGTTTGCGGTTTAAAAACAATTCAATGGAGCCGTTGGCAACCGTGGTGCCGGTGACCAGGAGAAGATCGCACCAGTCAATGGCGTCATCCGTGGCATCAGCTCCTTCGATCAGTACTCCCTGTTTTTTCTGCCCGATATTCTCCGGGTCAAGATCAATCAAGCGCAAAGGAAAAACAGGGACCAGGTGCTGGGCCATTCTCGGTTGAAATCCGATCTGGGTTATTTTCACATCCCCGTAGTGTTCCCGGATATAGGCAACAAGTTTTACGGCACAGGCCACAGGTTCCTCATCATGGCAATGAATGGTTTTATCAGCTTTTCCCTGAAACCTTAAAACAGCATTCAAAGCGGATATAAAAACGGCTTTTTGAAAATTATTGGTAAGAGGCATATCAAGGATATCTTTTAAAGTGCCTTCAAAATTACCGAAATGATCTGTGAATGCCTGGCCGCACGAACCTTTGAATTCAGCCTGCATCAGTTTTTCATTTCCCTTCTGGATGGGGTAATCATCATCTTCAGGATTTCCAATGGCTTCCTGGGTTGACAAGGCCCTGGCCGTGATCACGATTTTTTCATTGAGCAGATTTTCAGGTTCCCATAAGGTTTGGGCGCGATTTTTCAACTGGGTATAAATATCGGTCATAACATGCCTCTCTATGGTTATCAGACCCTTTATCATACATAAGTTTCAGATATAAGTCAGACCCTGTAAAAAGATCTGTTGGCTTTTTTTGCATCAAAGGGTCGATTAAAAAATGCAGTATAAAACCGATTGGCTTCTTTTTCCATATCAAAATTAAAAATTTGGGGGTGAAGCGTATTGGCAATGTACATCAACCCCAGCATCCACCGAGGGCTGCCAAAATCCCACAGCGGGAAATGGTCATATATCCGGTTGTTTTCAACTGCGCTTACCCGAATATCATGCTTGATGCAATAGTCATAAAAATCAGACGCAGGACAGGACAAAAAACCTGAAATAAAAATAATATCCGGGTTCCATGCCATTAATTCCTCACGGGTGATGGTCACGCCGGGTTTGCCTTTCCGGGTCAGGCGTTTGTTCAGGCAGTTGCCCCCGGCAGCCTCCACAAGGTTGGTTTCAAAGCGTTCCGCATTCAGGGCAAACAAAGGGTATCCCATTGCATAATATACGGTTGGCCGTTCAACATCACGGGTTTTTGAGGAGATCAAATCCAGGGTTGTGTTGATGGTCTGTTTGAGCCGGTTGCCGGTTTCAACACAATCGGTTTTTTGCGACAGCCGGTCAATAATATTCCCATATTCTCCCGGCAGCTGTACGGTCTCATGAAATTCTTTAAGATAGTTTGATTCAAAAAGATCAAACCATAATCGGGATACCTTTTCAGGGTCATCAGCACCAATGCAGACCATTATGGCATGCAGCATTTCAAATGCCCTGGTCGTACGGTATCCCCCGAAAAAACCGTGTTCATCATACCGCAGTTGTGCGATATCTCCTTTGATAACAGGCTGCCGGCCACATTGGCAGATCGCATCCGGCAGGGTTTTAATGATCCTGGAGCCCATTGGGCCGAAAAATTCCCGGGTGATCACAGTTGTGCCACAGTCCGGGCAGCATGTGTTCAGCAGCTCAGTACCAGGACAATTGAACAAATATACATGGTTCAATTGTTGTTTCAGATCCAGGCACAGAGCCTCGGATTCCCGGATGGTGGGTTCAAATTCAATATCCGCCTCTCCAAAGGGCACAAAACGCATCACCTGGAAAGGAATATCTGCTGACAATGATTCCACAAACCGTGCAATCTGCCTGACTTCGTCCTCATATCCCTTCATATGAATGGCTGCAGCTTCCACATGGACACCCGCCTCAAACAGGTGGGTTAAATTCCTGAAAACAGGTGCGGATGAACTCACCCCGCAGGATTTATACCGGTCGTCACAAAACCCTTTGAAACCGATATTGACAAAATCAGTAAACTCAATAAGCTGCTCAAGCGCGTCTCGGGTAAAATAACCGTTGGTTGAAAATCCCACCAGAAGGCCCTTTTTTTTCGCCGCCTTTGCAAGCTTAAGAAAGGTGAAAAAAGATACGGTGGGATCATTGATGCAAAAGGCAATGCCCTTGCAGTTTTCTTTGATGGCCTTTGCAATGACCTTTTCAGGCGGCAAATGTTTCAATGCAGCACAGATGGTTTCCGTTCCCATGGTCAGGACCTCGGAAATACATCCGGGACAGGAAAAATTGCAGCCAATGGAAGACACCTGCAAAAATTTATGCCTGGGGTAGAAATGCAGGGTGGGCATGGTCTCAATAGAAATGGGAAACAAGGTGGAATAGCGGTCGGCAAAACGTTCTTCAATGGCATCGTCCCGGTTGGTCATCATCCGGCACCGGCCGTATTCCCCTTCTTTAATATTACACCCCAGTTCACAAACAGGGCATTTCATGAGTTTTACTCCTTTGTAATGTGAATCCAGAATCCAGCATCCGACTGTGTCATGTCATATTGAGACGCATGGGAGTTGTTCAGGGCGGTTTTAATCCTTTTCATATTTTCAGGATTCATCCGGCCTTTGCTTTTTTGAGCAAACTCACCATCTTTTTTGGCCATTTCCATGAAAATGGATTTTTTCAGTTCAGCAGAGCCAAATCCGCCGCCTATATGAGTTTTCCCGCCGGGTTTAAGTACCCTGTAAATTTCGTTAAACGCAGCTTTCAGATCTTCCCAGAAAAAAACAGAACCCCTGGAAACAATAAGATCGGCATAATTATCATCAAAAGGCATGTCTTCTACATTTCCTCTCACCGGGGTAATCCTTTCAGCCAGGCCCTGTTCTTCAATATTGGCAGTTGCAATGGCATAGCTGTGTACTGACTGATCCAGGGCATACAGGTTCAGATCCGTAATCCTGGCAAGAGCAATGGACAGGGCTGCAGGGCCGCTGCCAAGATCAATGCAGTTGCCGGTGACAATGCCGTGTTTGGATTTGATCTGTTCGGCAATCAACGGATAAATAGGTGCAAACACGGTTTTGACAATCTCATCCATTGCTCTGGCAGCTTTACGATCTTCTGTATCATCTTTGTATGGATTCTCGGTCGTCATTTAATCTTCCTTTTTATCCGGCATTTTGCTGCTGATTTTTTTTCCTGATTCGGAATGGCAGGTGCAGGGATGGTCACCTGTTTTCCCATGGCATTCTTCTACCTGTTGGGGCGTACAGTTTTCAGGTTTGTCTTTGAGTTTTTCCGGGTGTTGGCAATTGCAATCACACATGGTTATCTCCTTTTTATTATTATGGTTAGATTTGATCCCCGGACGTGTGACGGGAATCGTTTGAACTATAAGCATTGCGCTTATTTTACTTTACTCTTTTTCCAACAAAGTTTCTATGAGAAAAATGAAACAGGTCATGGGCGATTTTCCTGATTTCCGGCGAACAGTCTGCTTGTCTGAATTCCCGGTCAGCAGCAAACTTGCGCCAGAACGGCGGCAGGCTGTCAATGCGCGTCGCCATCCCCCCCTGTTTGTCTTCCACCACATAAAGAACTGTTTTGATTCCCGAATTGATGATTCGTGTCAGGCACATGGGACAGGGTTCCACCGAAGTAATCAAAACAAGATCTTTACAGTCCCTGGGAGTGTTATCTTTATTTGATGTCCGTTTTTTTTGCACCCTGTCTTCATACCTGTTAAGAAGATCCATTTCAGCATGAAGATCACTGCGAAAATAAGTCGTATACTGGCGGTTACGGCCATATTCCACAACCTTGCCGGTTGAACTGTCCACAAGACAGGCCCCGATGCCGCCGGAGCCTTCTTGAATTGACACAAGAGCATTTTTCACAACGGCCAGACCGAACAAATCGTCTTTAAAGGAATTATTTATGGAGTACGACGCGATTCTCTTTTCGAGTGTGATGAGCTTTTCTTTGTCTCCGTCAAATGCCCAGGTGATACCGGCAAAAAAAAGAACAACAAAAAATAACATATAAAATCTTTTTATCATTTTGCCTCTCCTTTAACCTACTTGTCCTTATTGTGAATAACAGCCATACAGCCCTGATTGAACAAATTTCTGGCAAAACACTCAACAGCAATATCCACCCCGAACACCATGTGCATGAAAATACTGCGATTGCCCACGGCAATGCTTTTACCGGCATGGTCCAGGGCCAGGGTATTTTCCGGGATGTTGGTCATGTACCCGGAAAAAGGAAACCGGATGTTTTCCACATCCTGATCAAAATAACGGTATCCGGCAGGATAGGCAAAGGGCTGATATTTGCCTGTGGAGAGAGTCAGGTAAAATGCGTCTCCTGGTTCATTGCAGAACCATCCAGGACCGTTTCCGCATAAAAAGCTGTTGCCTGGAAAATACTCTTGACCCACGCCCTCCACCAGAATCAAAGCAATTTTATGATGGCCCAGGTTTGACCGGATCAAACTTTTGATCTGCCTTAAATCTTCAATCCTTCCCAAAGGGGTGTAAACGGGAATTTTAAAATTGTTTTCCGGAACATTGACAGGCTTTCGCAAGGTGGTTCCCATGGTTTTAAAGGCAAACCCCTGGGTTGATACAACCAGAAAATCCGGCATGAGACCTTCATCCTCAGCCCTGTCCAGATCCGTCTGAACCGATGCAAACAGATTTATCCATTCTTCTTTTGAAATGATCCTCTCAATGAGACCCTTTGATTTAAGGGACTTGAGAAACACCATGTCGGCAGAACTTGGAGAATGCACTCCGCAGTACCGGGCGGACCAGTTGGAGGAAATGGCAAGGCCGTCCAGCCCTGACAGATCAATATCCCCTTGCAAAGGAACCATACCGCCGGTTCCGACAATAACAGGAGTGTAGCCGGATGTTTCAATAAACTGCAAAGCCTCTGTCATGGCAGCACAAAACATCCTGTGCTTTTCCGGTTTCGGATGATCAAAATACCGGTTGGCAAAAAACTGCTGAACATAACTCAAGCATACCAGGCCGGGGTCATAACGTTCAATCAGGTCCAGTGCGGTTTTGCTGACCCATTGATTGGCTTTTTCATCAATATCTCCGGGATAAGGATTATTGTCCAGCACCTGGCTGACCATGGAAACAATAGGGCTGTCATCCGCCCTTTTTTGACCGGTTTCAAGGTCAAACAGGTTCTGCCATTCCCTTGCGTCAATCATTGCCAGGCTCATTTAACCCACCTCCTTTACCGTATGGTTTTTTGCATCCCCGCTTTTTATATTACCGCTTTTTTCATCCCAGGCCACCTTGGTGCCCAGCATGGCAATCTTTGTGCAGCAATTTATGCAGGTGTTGTCAGGGGCTAAAAATTCATCCAGCTGGTCCCCGGAACATCCCAGACTGAACCGTTTAATAACTGTTGCACCGCAATTGGGACAAAGAGTGTTAACCCAGTCAGACCCCACAAAATTATGAAAATAGACATAAGGCAACAGATTTCTGGAAGATTCAAGGGCCTGGTTCATCCGTTCGATATTCGGATACACCGAACCCTTCATATTATGCTCCGGCAAAAGCCTGAACACATGCCAGGGGATATGGGGATGAATATCATGAATAAATGTTGCAATATCAAATAATTCATGATCATTGACATCTTCGATCACAGGAGAGGCAATCTCCAAATGGCAATGGTCTGCAAAAAATTTTATATTGCGAAGAATAGGCTCAATGCTGTCCACTCCCACATATTTTTTATAAAATGCATTGGAAAATCCCTTGAGGCCCACATGAACAAAAGAAAAAATATCCGCCATCATCCGGGTGGACTCTTGCGTGGTATACCCATTGGTCAGACATCCCATGGGTATACCCGCTTTTTTGGCATACGCTTTTACCCGCAAAAGACTTGGCAGAGACACAGCCGGTTCATTTACATTGAAAACAATATTGTGGCATCCAAGCTTTTGAGCCATGGCCACCAGTTTTTCAGGGGAAAATTCATACATCACATCCTGGACATCGGCAGGGTTACGGCAGGCAATAAATCCGTTGGAACAGTACCTGCAACGAAAATTGCAGCCGGCCGTCCCGATGATCATAGACCGGGAACCTGGATAGGCATGGTAAAACGGGACAGATTCAACCCGGGATACAAAATAGGTACACCATTTATCAGGATAGGTTTCAACCACCCGGCCCCCATCTTCTCTGTACATACCGCAAAAGCTTTTGCCTGCCGTAAGGTCACATCTGCGTTCACAAAAATTGCATTTCATATCTTCACCTTTATACCGGAGTTATTATTTGGGGAATTTATCTGTTTCGGGGTAACTACAAAAACACCTTTCAGGGTGACATCACACTGGATATTGTCTCCCAGCACCCTGGACAGAACATCATCCGTCATGGTCGTCCGGGTTTCTCCTGAAGCCACCACACCGCCATTGTGAAGAAGGACCACTTCATCACAATAATAATAGACCAGATTGGGATCATGCAGGGTGATTAAAACCGTTGTCTTCCTTTTTTTCACAAGCGTCTGCATCAGAGCCATGATTCTGTGCTGGTTGGTAAAATCAAGGTGGGAATTGGGTTCGTCCAGGAGCATAACCGGCGTGTCCTGGAACAGCCCCCTTGCCAGCATGACCAGCTGGCGTTCGCCGCCGGATATGGAATTAAAAGCACTGTCGGCCATATGATCGATACCTGCTTCAGCCATCACTGAAAAAGCCTTTTCCCTGTCTTTTTTTGACGGGGCTGACCATGCCTTGATCCGTGACGCCCCGGCCATAAGCACCATATCCATGCAGGAAAAGGAAAATGGAGAAAAGCTTACCTGGGGAACCACGCTGATCATCCCGGCAATCCGGTCCCGGGAAAGCCTGCAAATATCCTTGCCCATGATCGAAACCTTGCCTTCAAACGGGGAGATAACTCCGTTAATACAGCGTAACAATGTGGTTTTCCCTGATCCGTTTCTGCCCATGAGGGCACAGATCCTGCCCGGCCCGACAGCCAGGTTGATGTTAGAAATCACCTGGGTTTTCCCGTATCCTGCGCTGATATTTTCAACGGCCAGATTCATGTCCAAACCTCGCTTGACCGGCACTGATAACCAGATAACCTAAAAAGGGTGCGCCAAATATGGATGTGACAATGCTGATAGGAATTTCAGACAGCATGACACTTCTGGCAACGCTGTCCATGACCATGAGGAAAACCCCGCCTAAAACCGCCGTAACAGGAATCAGCCTGCTATGTTCCGCTCCGGCCAGGTATCTTGCAATGTGAGGTACAATCAGCCCGATCCAGGCAACCGTTCCCACGGATGCCACGGCACAGGCCACCATAAGCGTGCTGACCAGGACATAAAAAATCCGCCACCGAAAAATATTGATTCCCATGGACAATACATCTTCTTCTCCCTGAGTCATGATGTTCAGGCGCCAGGAAAAAATCGTCATCAAAAAAATACCTGGAACCAGAACCGGAAGGGTCACCTGAACCTTGGTCCAGGACGCCATATGGAAACTGCCCATGATCCAGAATACGATCTGTGCCATCTGGTCATATGGATTGGCAAGGTACATTATAAAGGAAAGTCCTGCCTGGAATACGGCTGAAATGACAATCCCGGAAATCACAAGTACCGAGGGAGAACTGTCCCGGCTCCAGGACGCCAGGATATAGGCAAGCGTCACCGCTACAATACCGAATATAAAGGCACTGGTTTGGATGACCCAGGCAAGAGGAGTTAAAAACATGATGGCCAGGGCCGCACCAAAACAGGAGCCAGCCGTCACCCCCAGAATATCCGGTGCGGCCAGGGGATTCCTGAAAAGCGCCTGGAACACGGCCCCTGAAATGGAAATCCCGGCACCGATCATAATGCTGAGAAGGATTCTGGGCACCCTGATGTTCCAGAAAATCATCATCATTTCCGGCGGAGCAGCAAAGCCATGGCTTTCAATTCCAGCGCCCGACAAAAGCAGTCCAACAACATGCCCGGGACTTATGGGATAGCGTCCGGTACACAGACAGATAAACACTGTCACCAGGAAAACCAGGATCATGAGACCAAACTTTTTCATTGCTCCAGCCTGCCCCCCAGCTCTTCAAAGGTATACCCCATAAATTTTTTATAAAACCGGTTGGCAACCATCATCATGTCAATATCTGAAAAAAGTTCCGGGTAAAGAGTTTTAGCAGACCAGACCACCCCCAGTACACAATGGGGAGCCGGGTAATCCCACCACCCGATTTCGGAAGGAAATGAAAAGACTTTTTTCTCTTTAATAGCTTTGACGGTCTGGAAATGAGAATTTTTAAAAATTTTGTCTTTGCCGTAAGCATCAAAGGATGAGCCTAAAAACACAACATCAGGATTCCATTTTGCAATCTGCTCGGGTGACACATCAGCCCAAAAACCTTTTAATCCGGCAGCCACGTTTCTGGCACCGGAAAGTTCCAGAATCCGGTTTTGAAGCATATTGCCCGTGGCCACGGAATAAATGCTTTTGGGTCCTGAAAACATGACATTCAAAGGGGGTGCCCCATGTTGCTCCAGCCTCACCCGAACCAGCTCGATAAGACGATTGCACTCTTGAATATAAACTTCCCCCTGATCCCGGCATTTCAGGACGTCGGCCATCAGTCGGATCGCCTCAAAGCTTTCTTCAAAGGTCTCACCTTTTACGCCGATAACCGGGATACCGGCATTTTCAAACTGTTCTATCTCGCCCTGGTCGCTGGATGCATATAAAAAAACGACGTCGGGATTCAGGCTGACCAGACTTTCAATATTATAACCGTGCCCCTGTGCCATATTTGGCAGAGCGGCAAAGGCTTTATCAATCCTGTTCAATGCCAGGGCCTCCCTGCCGTAGATACTTTTTTCAACCAGCAGGTGCTGCTGATTCAAGGCATAGACGAGTTTGCCGCCAAAATGGTGAAAGGCGGCCATTCGTTTGATCTGTGACGGAATCTTAACCTTGCGGCCAATTTGATCCGTGATGGTGATAAAATCCTTTTGGGCTTTGCCTGAAAAATCACACCCTGCAACAGAACCGAACACAAACACACAGATAATAAGGCTCCTGAAAAATTTAACGGCAGCCATCACACCTCCCAGTACACAAGGGCTGAGCGGTTTCCGGACGGCCAGACAAATTTACAGTCTTTCAAAATAAGATGTTTTTCCAGCAAATCTGAAAGGAAATCATCATATTGTGATGTCTCACAAATATTCAGACGATTCTTCAAATCGTCCAGGGCCTCTTCAAAAGAATCATGTGTCCAGGCAGGCCAGGTGCCCGCAGCTTCCATGATCACGTCAGGATAAATATCCATGCCCAGAAGGGCATTATAGGCAACCTGAAAGTTCGGGCTGTCATACGGCTGCCCCAAAACATAACGGGAGGCTATTGCCATTACGGAATCAGCAAAAGGCGCCCGCAGCAGCATAATACAGGCTTTGGTTGCCGTGGCCGACATTTTGTCTGCAAAGGCTTTAAAATCAGGCACACCATACATGGAATGAGATGCCAGGACAAAATCATGGGATGCCACATAATCCCTGGGCCAAGTCCCGGTGACAATATCAATATTGTTAATCCCCTGTTTTTGAATCTTTTCCTTCAAAATCTCCTGCATGGCCAACGAAGGGTCCAATGCCGTGACTTTTGCCGCATAAGGGGAAACAAGAAGGGACCATTTGCCGGTGCCTGCACCGATATCCAGCAAGGTTGCGCCTGGATTGTCCTTTAATTTTTGAATCAGAAAATCCCTGGACGAATCCGGCTTTTCCCATCTTTCATCCACCATTTTATCAAAATGCCTTGCCTTGTGCTTCCAGAAGTCATCCTCCGAGTATTCCTTTTTTCTGCCAAAGGCCTTGTTCTGAATCTCACAAAGCTGATTCCACAATTTATACCAATCCGTCAATGCTTCCATTTTTCACCTGTTGTTTTGTTTTCTTCTGATTTAAAACCGGGACGCAGATTTTTCGATTAATCCCTTCATCTATTGTGACGATTTTTATGGTGATGCCATACGTTATTTCAAGAACATCTTCAGACAACACCTTGTTTGGATCTCCCAGGGCAATCATGGTACGATCCTTTAGAATTCCAACCTTATCAGCATTCAAAAAGGCATGATCCGGGAAATGGGATGCCATGATAATGGTGATGCCCTCTTTTGCAAGACTGTCCACCACCTCTAAAATTTTTATCTGGTTGCCCAGGTCCAGGTGGGAGGTGGGTTCATCCAAAAGCAGCACCCCGGGCGACTGGGTCAGAGCCCTTGCAATCAATACCAGCTGCCACTCCCCGCCCGACAGCCGGTTGCATGGCCTTTTGGCCAGATGGGAAATCCCGATCCTTTCCATTGATTCAAACGCCTTGCGCCGGTCTGTTTTGGAAGGAGAAGAGATCATGCCGATCCTGGATGCCCGTCCCATGATCACTATATCTTCCACAGTGAACGGAAAAACACAAACAAGACTCTGGGGGACAAACCCGATCTTTCGGGCGATTTTCCCGGCACCCAGAGTGTTCAAGTTTTCACCGTCAAGGCAAACACTGCCTTCAAGTGGGTTCAGCAGCCGTGCCATGCATTTGAGCAGGGTGGACTTTCCCGAGCCATTGGGCCCGAGAAGACAAAACACTTCTCCTTGTTCCAGATCAAAACTGATCTTTGAAAATACCAGGTCTTTTTCCCTGCCCGTATACCCGAAACAAAGATTGCTGATGTTTACCCGACCTGTCATGATTCAATCCGCTTTCTGACTTTTTCGAAGTAAAAAGGCAAACACAGGGGCACCAAAAATAGCCGTCAGAATGCCAATTGGGATTTCCGTCACAAGAGCTGTTCTTGCAATGGTATCAACTGCCACAAGATAAGCGGCACCGATCAGCATGGACACAGGCAAAAGATATTTATGGTCGGGCCCCACAATCAAACGGCCGATATGGGGGATCATGATGCCTATCCAGCCGATGATTCCGCTGATGCACACTGCTGATGCCGTGGCAATTGTGGCGCTGACAATGATGACGGCTTTTAAGGTTTCCGTGTTGACGCCCAGGGATTTTGCATCCTCCTCTCCCATGGCCAGAAGATTGATCCTCCAGCGCACCATGAGCAGGGCTGAAATACAGACAATAAAAACCGGTGCCGTAATCAACAAATCTTTTGACGAAACATGATTTAAAGAACCCAGCAGCCAGAAAACAATGGCAGGCATTTTGTTCATGGGATCGGCAATATATTTTAAAAAAGAGGTCAATGCGGAAAAAAGAGATCCCACCACAATGCCGGAAAGCACCAGCATAAGGATCGGGGTAATCTTGTAGACTCTTGACAGGGAATAGGTCATGCCCACGGACAAAAGACCGAAGAAAAAAGACACCAGATGAATCATCAATATATTGTCAAACAAAAGAATGGCCAGAGCTGCGCCAAACCCTGCACCGGACGCCACCCCCAGGATATGGGGGCTTACCAGGGGATTCTGGAACACCCCTTGAAAGGATGCACCGGATATGGACAAAGCGGCTCCCACAAGAATGCCTGCCAGGATTCTGGGCAGTCTGACATCAATGACAACGGCATAGGTTGTCACGGACCAGTCCGGTTCCAGGGGAAAAACAGATGAAAACAAAATTTTCAGCACTGTCATACAGGAAATATCCACCCGGCCAAGGCTTAAGGAAAACAAAACCACCAGAATAAGAAGGCCCCAAAAAAAACGTATCCAGGATTCGGGAGCAAGGGATTTGCCAAACCGCTTGCCATATGGTCTGTTATCCTCTATTTTTAATTCCTTTCATCATCTTGAATTCATAAGTGCCCAGCAATATATCATGAACCTGAAGGTCTGTAAGGTCAAAATCAAAAATTTCCCGGTAAAAAGTTTTGACAATACCGTTAATGGAAATATTTTCAAACAGGTCGGGATAAGCAATGGCGGCCAGCCACAAGGGGAAAATCACGGCAGATTCCGCCGTGGGGCGGTTGAAAATAAAAACACCTGCCGGCTGGGAATAAATTTGTTTATTTCGAACCGCCCGGATATTTCTCCACTGGGGATCTTTGTACAGGTCGGCTGGTTTTCCGTAATTGATCACCAGAATATCCGGGTCCCATTCCAGAACCTGTTCCATGGAGACTTCGGCCAGGCCGGAATGCAGCCCGGTTCTTTTGCCGATGGTAGTGACGGTTTCAGCGGCATTTTCACACCCGGAAAGCTTGATGCGTTCCTGCATAAAGGTATCTCCGCCCAGGGTCACAAGATGGCTGGGGCTGAACCCCTGAAAAACATTTTTCCTCTTTTGGACCGGAATATCACGGGTTCTCTGTTCTATCAGATGCATGACCCGTTCTAAAAACGCAACATATTTTTCAGCCCGGTCCGGGGCTTGGAAAATGGTTCCGTAAAACCGGATTTCCCTTTTAATATCCTCCATGCCCTCGCCCATGCCGTCTTCAAGAAAGGCAACCGGTATACGGGTTTTATCAAGCACGATTTGACCGTCAATATCTCCTGCAATGGCGATATCCGGGTTTGAATTGATCAATTCCTCTATATTGATATTGCCCGAAGTGGTCCTGGGACCGGGCAATGCTTTGATGGCCGGATACATTTCTTGGACAAGTTTTGACATTTTAAGGGTGTTGGTCACGGCGCACAAATGATCCTGTACCCCCAGTATAAAAGCCACCTGGCCTGTGGGACCACCCAGCAGTGCAATGCGCCTAATGGGATCTGCAACTTGAAATGCGCGGCCTTTCATGTCGGTGACAATGCGGGTGCGATCATGATTTTCGCGGGCTCTGGTTTCAGGATGATAATATATTCTGTAAAATAAAAAAACAAAACATGCTGAAAACAGAAGCAGAAAAATTCTTTTTTTTGTCATGATATATTTTAAAAACGCAAAAACCGACAGGTTCCCCGGATGCCCCGGAGAACCTGGGTATAGGCTAATGCCGGATAATTAAAATTCTCCTTTAAATCCAATGAAAAAACTTCTTCCCTGGCGGGGGTATCCCACTTCCATCTCATAATTTTCATCAAAAAGATTTTTAACGCCGATTTCAAACACAAAAGATTGATCAAGCCTTACCATGGTTTTAAAATTTACAACCCAGAATCCGTCAAGTTCAACCTCATCGTAATTAGCATCCTCATCGTATCTTTTTGAATTGTATTCAGCACTCCCGAAAACGGAAAACCGATCATTGAATCTGTACAAATCACTCAGGTAAAGTTTATGCTCGGATATACCCTCGAGATGATCGTTATCTGCACCGTCAGACTCATTTTTTGCATCCAGATATGTATAATGCAGTTGAAAATCATTATCGGCAATCATATAAGAGGTGAAGGTGAATTCAAGGCCTTTGAAACTTGATTCATCAATATTCTGGTATTGCTCGATATCATCCCCGGAAACAGGATCAGTACCGACAATCTCGTCTTGAATTAAATCTTCAACTTTGGAATAAAAAAAGGTCAGCCCTATACGATTATTTTTGGGAAGGGGTTTTTCAAAACCCAGTTCATAATTGGTTGCCACTTCCTCTGCCAGGTCGGGATTGGCTATTCTGTCATTGTCCAGTCCATCTGTATAAAGTTCCTGGAGGGTGGGCCATCTTGATTTTTTCCCCAGGGAAAAATGCATGTCAAGATCTTCAAGAACCGTCAGCAACACACCTGCCTGGGGATTGAAGGCTGATTTGGATTCCCTGACAAACCCGTTGTTCACACCGTCATTGGCTTTCTGGGGATTCTGGATGTCATAACTGCTTCCCAGAACAAAGGCAAGATTATCCGTAAGTTTAATATCATCTTCAATACCAAAGGAAACCATTTCCTGTTCATAGTTTTCCCATGGATCGCCTATGTCATCTTGTTCCTCATGAACGTCTTTTTTATAATGAAAAGAACAGCTTAAAGTGTTTTTAGGTATGTAGTCAACTCTGGCCACCAAAGAGCCTCCATAGCTGTGGTCGTCATAGGTGGAGTGCCAGCGGGCATTTGAATAGGTGTTGTCGCTATAGTCTTCCAGCGCATTATAATAGGTGTCGTAAAACACTCTTGTTTTAACGGATAATTGATCCGTCAACTCCGTGTTCCCGATAAAATAAATGGTTTCCTTGTCCCAGTCCGTAAACCGCCAGTATTTTACCCTTCTTGCCGATGTATCGGGATCTGCAGTGGGAGGAAGCCCTTTTTCCTTTTCAATGGTGTTGAATCCAATTGCATATTCATGGCCTTGTGCCGGGGTCCACCCTAATTTTGCAGCCACATTCCAGTCATCAAGATCCGAGTTCTCCCTTGTGTCTCCGTCTTCATACTGGTTTGCATCAAAATCATCCGACACATCCCATCCATTGGAATTTGTGAACCCTCCTCCCAGGGTAAAATAAAATTTATCCTGGCTTGATCCAATATTAAAATTTCCTTTTACATCACTGTTGTCAGTAACTTCAACCCCGTAGGAACCTTCTAATTTTTCCTGCGGTTTTTGGCTCACAATATTAATGACCCCGCCCATGGTATTAAACCCGTAGAGAACGGAACTGACCCCTTTGCTCAAATCAATCCTTGAAATATTATCCGTTGTAAGGTTACCTGCGTCCACATATCCGTCATTGGGAATGTATAAGGGGATACCGTCATAAAAAATAGGGACATACCGAGAACCAAATCCCCTGACATTAATAGAGCTTTCCGCTTTTCTCCCTCCGTTGGACAAGGTGACACCGGGCAAACCGGAAAGAGCTTGTGATATATTTTGTGAATTGGTCAGTTCAATTTGTTCCAAATCAACTGTTTCCACTGTACTTACCCTTGTAATGGTTTCAGCCTGTCCACTGACAACGACCTCACCAAGATCAAAAACATTTTTGTCCGCCCCAGCCGTATCCTCTGCCCATGCGCAATAAGGACTGAAGCATATTAACAATATTAACAAAACATAAAAATCCCCGAGCCTGCTCAAATTTTTCATTTTTTCTCCTTTAGGTTGATTTTTTTTACTCATGGATTCATTTTCTATCCATCCCATCTCTTTGACTGCACCAGCACCCAACAGGCTATCTGATATTGCAATCAATCCGTTTTTTTAAACGGTTTATTTTCCCTTAAAACAAACAAGTTACTTCATAATTACATTGTAGCCTCTTGTCAATGATATACTGTAATTATTCATCATCTTGCAGCAAAAAATAACCATTGGGTTGCAATTAAGAACTAAAAACAACATATAAACACTCATAAAAACCACACAAGTTGCCACACTGAAAATATGCTTGACTTTTCATTGCTTATTCTGTAGCACAAAGTAAATTTTATCTGGTGCCATCGGCTTAATAGGGAATTTCGTGTAATTCGGAAACGGGCCCGCCGCTGTAATCGGTGACAAATGCTGCAATATGCCACTGTTGATATAATGGGAAGGCGCGGCATGAGGATGATCCGCAAGTCAGAATACCTGCCTGGTAAAACATAGGAAAACCGTGTACGGCAATGCCGGTTTCCATTGGATCTATTGGATAAAAAAGGGATATCCCCGGATCGTAAACTATTTACGGTTCGGGGATTTTTTATTTTGGGCAAAGAAATGAAAAAATGGAAAAAAAATTAAAACGTCACACGTTGGATTCTTTTCCGGTAGAAAAAGGCAATTTTGAGACCTGCTGGAAACTACCCCACAAAATAGGCAAAGGAACCATAAAAGAGTTCAGGTTAAAAAGTGGTATCCAGGTATATGTCTGTAATTACAACAAATCCGACAGACTCAAAGCCAAACACTATGGAGACACCCCCAAATTCGGTTTCAGATTTTGTCTTTCAGGCACTACAAAATTAACTCTGCATTGTTTAAAACAAAGCCTGACCATAACCCATGGAGAAAGCGGATTTTTTTATTTCCCGAACCGGGATGGATTTTATGAAGATATGCCCGGGACTCCGATATATATGGTTGTAATATTGATATCTCCCTCTTATTGGGACACATTGATGGAAGATGAACTGCACGACATCCCCATAAAATTTAAAGCCCCTTTAACAGATAACAAGAACAGCGGCGATCCTTTTAATTGTACGGAAATCATCACCCCTTCCATGCACATGATACTGCAACAAATCATCCACTGCCCTTATGAAGGAGCAAGCCATCGCTTTTTTATCGAAGCCAAAGCAATGGAACTTATTGCTTGCAAACTAAACCAGATAAAACCTGCCTCCCACAAGCAAAAACCGACTCCACGCTTAAAAGCCAATGATATCGACAAAATACATTATGCAGGGCAATTATTGTCCAATAACCTTCAAACCCCTCCAAATATAATTGAACTGGCCAAGACCGTCGGTGTCTCCCGCACCAAGTTTTATAATGATTTCAATCAATTCTACGGCACTTCCCCTATAGAATACCTTCGTTTCAAACGCGCTGAAAAAGCCAGAACCCTTGTTAAAGACGAAAGCTTAAGTATGACTCAAATAGCTTATTCCCTTGGTTACTCAAGTTCCAGCCATTTTGCAAAGGCCTTCAGGGATTATTTTGGCATACCCCCCAGCCGATATCGTCAAAATGAACGATGGTGATAAAAAAATGAACGCAAGTGATAGCCATAAATATTTTTTTTATGCATATAGATATCTGCAAGATTGCTTTGAACCTGTTCGGTCCTGTGGCTTATGAACAAAAGTTCCATTGTGATCCATATTGACGGCATGCCCATGACACTGTTGATAATTTTAACCTGAACCCTAATCATACAATATCAAGGAGCAAGGAGTGACTATTCAAACAAAAAAATACCATACAATTTTTGTTCTCTTTTTCAGTGTTGTACTGCTGATCTTTCTCAATAAAGCAAATGCAAATGAAAGCAAAACACATGCTTTTGATGACATAACGGTTACAGCAAATAAACATGAACAAAAAATCCAGGAAATCCCGGCGGCGGTAAGTGTTTTTACTCAAACAGATATCAAAGATGCAAATATTAATAATTTATCCGACATTATGAATTTAGTACCCAACTTTAAAGCAAATGACAATGGCGGGTTTAGAGAAGTTAGCTTCAGAGGATTAAGCAGCAGCAAATACACATTTAAAAATCCCGTGGTCATATATATTGATGGTGTTCCCAACGATAAAGTGCCGTTTATGGATATAGATCTGAATAATGTGGAAAGAGTAGAAGTATTGAGAGGCGCCCAGGGCGTATTGTATGGGAAAAATGCCATTGGAGGAATTGTTAACATTATCACCAAGCAACCAGGCAATACTATGGAGGGAAAAATAAGCACTGAGATTGCTGAAGATCAAACATATGGGGTAAAAGCGTATATAAACGGCCCCATCATCAATAATAAATTATTTTTCAGCCTTTCGGAAAACTACAGGCAAACAGACGGATATATGACAAATGATCATCCTGATGAAGACACCTATGACGGCTTTCATAAAAGCAGCTTTAGAGCCAGGCTCAACTGGCTTCCAACAGATAAAATGGAAATGGATTTTAATACATCGTTTGCCAACCGTTCAGGCGGACACACACCGACAATTTACAAGACTGAAAATCAAGTCAGCTATCACTCATATAAAAACCCAGATGATGAATTAACAAAAGACATCTTTAATTCCAGTCTTGGCATAAATTACAGCCTGGAGAATGCAGAACTCAAATCAATTACCACATACAGTGATTCAAAAATTGAACGATTCAGCGAAAGACTGCATGAAGGGGCATCCATGATTGACGGGGGTATGGACCAGGAGGTAACCGGTTTTACACAGGAACTGCGTATTCAATCACCCGGCCCCAATGCTTTAAAATGGATGGGCGGACTGTTTTTCTCAAAAGAGGACGTGGATAATAAAAATATGTTTGCTGCATTTAATACCACTGCTATGCTGGGCTATGATACATATATGGATTGGCCTGCAAAAACATATAATGATACTCTGGCGGCATTTGGAGAAGTTACCCTGCCCTTTGGAAAATTCAATTTCACCACCGGCCTGAGATATGAGCAAACAGATATTGAAATGGATTACAGATATGAAGAAAGCCGCACAGATACCAAAGAGCTTGTAAAAGATCCTGTAACCTATCATGCTGAAGATGACTGGGATACCTTTATTCCCAAAGGCGTTCTTTCATGGAATCACAATGACAATTTCATGGTTTATACAAGTGTGGCCAAGGGGTATCTGGCCGGAGGATACAATTTTTGCGAGGCAAATAAAGATTTTGCAAGAATTGATAATCAAACATCCGTCAATTATGAGATGGGAATTAAAACAAAAAGTTTTGATAACAGACTCATATTAAATGCAGCCATGTATTATATGGACATCAAAGATATACATGTTCTGATAGAAGGCATTGACAGCGGAACATTTGTGGCATCAAATGCAGGAGCGGCACACAGCCAGGGCATTGAAATTGAAGCTATATTAAATGTGATGAACGGCCTTGATATTACTGCTGCTTTAGGAATGATTGGCGGAGAATATGATGAGTATATTTTTGATGAAACCACGGATTATTCTGGAAAAAAATTGATCCGAACACCGGAATACAGTTTTAATTTTGCCATTTCGTACCTTCACGACTCAGGCTTTTTTGCCCGTGCTGATATTATCGGCTATGGTGACAGCTATTTTGACTCGGCTAATACAAAAAAACAAAAAGCTTATGAGATATACAATGCAAAAATAGGATACGAAGCTTCATCATGGGAACTATATTGTTATGGTAAAAATATCTTTGATCAGGAATATTTTACAAACATAGGGGTTCTCAATAATGTTGGCTCTCCCAGAGTATTTGGCCTGATAGCCGCTCTCAAATTTTAAAAAACCAAAATATAATTTAAAATAAACGAAGAAAGCATAAACCAAGAAAGCATAATGAACTGATGCGGTGTGAAAAATAAAAAAACAACTACACAAAATAAATGCCGATGATAACAGTGATAAAAGCGCTAAAAGCTTAGGAATCAAAGTGCATCATTTAAGGAATATAAAAACGAGGTGGTGTTATGAGGCGAGAATCAATTTGCTTAACACTTTGCTTGTTATGCGTACTGATATTTTGTTCAGCAATCGCTGCAAATGCAGATTATAATAGCACAAAAACAACCTTGACCGATGCTCTGAATCGGGTTGTTACCATTAAAAAGCCTGTGCAAAAAGTGGCCTTCACCGGCATTTGCCTTACCGATGCCCTTAAAATAGCCGGGGCATGGGATAAAATCGTTGCCCGGGAAATTGTTGTGTTAAACCCTGGTTTTTATCCGGACATTGATCGCATTCCCGCTTCCAATACAACAAAAGGATCTCCTTACAGCCTCAATTTTGAAAGACTTTTAGAGCTGAATGCCGATTGTTTTCTGACCTTTAAAGCTCCCATGAAGGGATTTGAAGAAATGGCCGAAAAAATCCAATCCCATATCCCGGTGGTTGCCCTGAATCTGTTTGATCGTCATACCATAAAAAGAAATTTTGAAATTCTGGGCACAATATTCGGAAAAACCGATAAGATTTCAGAATATATAAGTTGGTATGAAAATGTGCTGAAAAGAATTCTTGACAAAACTTCAAAACTTGCGACCGAACAGAAAAAAAGATATTTTTTAAAATGGAGTCCGGGAAAAGTTGAAAAATTCACGACCATGTCCAATCGATTCATCGGCATGACGACAATCAATGAAATCGCAGGCGGAATAAATGTTGCCGCGGATTTAAATGCCTATGGAGGATGGATACAATCAATTGATCCTGAATGGCTGACACAGCAGGACATTGATATTATCATCTGTGAAGATTCAATTTCAAATGGTTTTGGCCCGGATATGGTTGACAGCTCAATTGTTTCTTCTTACAGACAACAGCTTATGCAAATTCCTTTTCTGGCCGAGTGCAAAGCAGTCAAAAACAATGCCGTGTACATGATAAGTCCGCATTTTCTTTATACACCCGCCTTTGTCATTTCCCTTGCATATCTTGCCAAATGGTTTCATCCCGATCTGTTTTTAAATTTTGATCCGCGTTCTGTTCACCAGGAATACCTTACCCGGTTTATAGGCACAGACATTGATCTTAGCAAACGCGGAATCTTTGTTTATCCCGGATTCTAATCTTTTTCGCCGGTATCAAAATTTTGACCGAATTAATGTTTTTTTAAAAATACCGAGATCTGCTTGAAATGAGATTATAGGTCGTCACTATAACTAAATTTGTGCGAAAAACAACAACATACTGTCGTGTTTTGATGGTTTCACATAGGCTGTAAACAATCTTTGCCGTCAGTTTGTTATGAATCGATGCCACCTGATCCGGACGGCAGCGTTAAAAAAATATTGCAAAAATAGTTAAGGTGCTTTATTATCTATTTTATGAATCAGGAACTGAAAAAAAAAGTTATAAATACTCTCATGCAGATTACCCGCAAGTTTGCCGAGGTGGAAACATTGTCCATTGGCGTTACCTGCGACGTAAGTGTTTCAACGCGTGAAGCCCACGCCATTGAAAGCATTGGTGAAAAAAAGTGTACCAATGTGACAGAAATCGCCAAATATTTCGGTTTTACCAAAAGCGCAGCTTCCCAACTGGTCTCCAAATTAACTATGCAGGGATTTGTGATCAAAAAACAGGCCGGCCACAGCAATAAGGAGTTACAGCTTTCCCTGACACCTCTGGGTTGGCAGACCTTTGAAGCGCACGCCAGGATGCATAGCCAGGATCTTAAACGTATTCTGAAAACATTTGACTGTGTGGAAATTGACGTTCTGATACGGTTGAACGAATTATTGGACAACCTTAATTCTATTATGGATGAACGGTTGAACACCAAATAACGGTGCTATATTTTTTTATAAAAATAGTTAAGTAACTTAATAGACTTGCAAAAGGAAATAATCATGAAAAAAACAATCGCATGTATAGTCGCTTTAGCGCTGCCGGCTTTTATACTGCTTTTCCCGGGCACTGAAGATCTGCTGCTTTCCAAAATCATTTCTGTGCAGAATCGAGCAGAAAAACACATTGTCCAACCGATTCCAACGGCCCTGGCAAAACCATACCTGAATGCACAGAACTTCCGGTTTCCAGGTAAAGTTAAAGCTGCTCGACGAGCTGAACTGTCTTTTCAAATAGCGGGCCAGATCGAACAGCTGAACATTCTTGAAGGACAACAGGTAAAAAAAGGATATTTGCTTGCATCTCTTGAACATAAGAATCATCTATACGCAGTCAGGGCGGCAAGGGCCGGATATCAGGCTTCAAAACTGAATTTTCAGCGTACTTCAAAGCTTTATAAGGAAAATGTGGTGAGCAAAGCCCAGTTTGATACTGCGCAATCCGTCCATGATATCGCCCGGGCTGAACTGGACATGAAGGAAAAGGCCCTGACCGATACCCGGCTTATCACTCCCTTTGACGGCCTGGTATCAAAACGCTATGCAGAGAGAAAAGAGCATGTGAACAAAGGAGAACCGGTTCTCCTGCTGCAGGATGTTTCCGGAATAGAAGTTGAAGTGCAGTTGCCGGAACAACTGGTTGCCCTTGGAGGGACAGAGATACTGGATCAGCTGAATGTCTGTTTTGATGCAAATCCGGATCTCACATTTGCAGCCGAGGCAATGGAGCTGAGAATGGAATCAAGCAATGACACCCGCACCTACGCCTTGATTATCAAACTGCCCTCTCCGGCAGATATGCATATTCTCCCCGGCATGACGGCAACGGTCAGCGGTATTGTTAAACAATCTGCAAAAACCAAGGCAAAAAATTTCTCCGTACTGATTCCGGTTGAGGCCGTGGTTTTTGATCCCAATGCTGATCCATATGTCTGGATTGTCGATCCACAAACACAAAAAGCCCGAAAACAGCAGGTAGTTATAGGCCCAATGCATGGCAACAGCATCGAAGTGACCAAAGGGATAAGATCTGATGAACTGGTGGCAACCGCCGGTTTACACAGCCTTGACGAAGAACAACGAGTTCGCCCGATGAAGGCCGGTAAAAAAGGACTGGAAGGATGAATAATCTATGTTTATATGCTGTCCGCTACAAAGTGGTCACCCTGGTTTTCAGCACCATTATTGCCCTTGGCGGAATATTCAGTTTCCTGAATATCGGACGCCTGGAAGACCCGGAATTCACCATCAAAGAAACAGTGATCCATACCCATTACCCTGGAGCGTCTGCAAAACAGGTGGAGCTTGAGGTGACCGAACCCATTGAAACTGCCATCCAGCAATTAAAACAGCTCAAGGAGGTCCGCTCCATATCCAGAGCAGGCGTTTCGATTATTTTTGCAGAGACACAAGAAATTTACGACAAACACAATCTTCCCCAGGTATGGGACGAGCTGCGCCGCAAGGTGGGTTCTGTCAACGGCCAACTGCCTGCGGGATGTCAGACGCCAATAGTCAATGATGATTTCGGTGATGTTTACGGGGTACTTTTTGCCATCACCGGAGACGGATATGATAAAAAGCAGCTTAAGGCATATGCGGAAGATTTGCGCCGGGAACTGCTCACCTGCAACGATGTAGGCCGAATTGATTTCTGGGGCCTTCCCAGAGAAGCTGTTTTTATCGAAATTGACCGGGCCAAACTGACACAACTTGGCTTGAATCCCAACACAATCTTTGACACTCTCAACGGTCAAAACAGCGTCACCCCGGCAGGAGCCGTGCAGGTAGGTTCGGAATACATCCCTTTTCGCATTACAGGAGATTACACCTCAATAGAGGATATCGCCAACCAGCTCATAAGCGGCTCCGAAGGTAGCATGATCAGGCTGAAAGAAATTGCCAGGATAAGACATGACATTATCACACCGGCTGCGGAACTCATGTGCTACAACGGAAAAGAGGCCGTGGCCATAGGCATCTCAACCATATCCGGCGGTAATGTCATTTCCATGGGCGATTCCATTGATCAACGCCTTCAAGAACTGCAGGCAAATACCCCCTTTGGCATAAACATCCATACCATCACCAGTCAATCCAAAATAGTTGAAAAGTCGGTTTCAGGATTTGTCTCCAACCTTATCAGTGCAGTTGTCATTGTTATTCTGCTGCTGGTTGTTTTCATGGGCTGGCGCGAGGGTATTATCATCGGTTTTGTGCTGATTCTCACCATTTTTGCGACCCTGATGGTCATGAAATCCTATGGCATCACCTTGCAGCGAATCTCTCTGGGTGCGTTGATTATCGCCCTTGGCATGCTGGTGGACAATGCCATCGTTGTTACGGAAGGAATCATCATCAAAATGCGCCAGGGCATCGGGCGAGAAGAAGCCGCCGATCAGTCGGTCAAAGAGACCATGTGGCCCCTGCTGGGCGCGACCATTATCGCCATTCTGGCCTTTGCCGCCATCTCCCTGTCCAAGGATATGACCGGCGAATGGCTGGCCAGTCTGTTCCAGGTGATATGTATCTCTTTGGGACTGAGCTGGTTTTTCGCCATCACCACTGTACCCTGTTTTTGTGTCATGATATTGCCTGTTCCCAAAAACAATGGCAAAAAAAAACATTCACAACGCTTTTTCAAATATTACAAAACCATTGTCGGAAAAGCCATTGATCACCGGTGGCTGACCCTGACAGGAGTCATAGGATTGCTGGTGGTCGCCGTGTGGGGCTTTAGTCATGTTAAGCAGGATTTTATGCCCGATACAAACCGCTCACAGTTCACCGTTGATATCTGGATGCCCCAGGGGACTCATATCAACAGCACTGAAAAGCAGCTTGAACAGGTTGAAAAATACGTTGCCCGCCTTGAAGGAGTGCAGAATATTTCAGGCTTTATCGGTCGGGGGCCGCTGCGCTTTCTGCTGACCTTTTCCCCGGAGATGCCGGACAGTGCATATGCTCAACTGCTGATTGATGTGGATGATTTCCGCCGGGTTCCTGAACTGAAAAAAAACATTCAACAATACCTGGACAAGGAGGTTCCACAGGTCATAGGCAGTGTAGACGCCTTTAAACTCGGCCCGGGTGGCGGTGCCGTGATAGCCCGTCTGAGTGGGCCGGAAACAAAAATTCTGCGCAATCTTGCCGGGCAGGTCAAAAAAATCATGGCTGAAAATCCCAACAGCCGCAGTATCCGTACGGACTGGGGCAACCAGATCAAGGTCAGCAAAGTTGATTTTGCAGACCTTCGGGCACAGGGTCTGGGGATTTCCCGTCCGGAGATTGGCTCCTCCATTGCCATGAACTTTACCGGCTCTGTTGTTGGCCAGTACAGGCATAGAGATGATTTGCTCCCCATTATCCTGCGGCCGCCGAAAAAGCAGCGTAATAATATCGACTTTTTTGATGAGGTGCAGGTGTTCAGCCAAGCAAAAAATAAATGGGTGCCCGTGCAACAGGTGACCAACAGGACAATCACCGGGGTGGAGGACAGCGTCATCCACCGCCTCAACCAGAAACGCACCCTGCGGGTCCTCTGCAAACAGCGTGAAGGCACCACTGACGCGCTGTTTCGCCAATTATCCCCGATCATTGAGAAAAAATTAAAACTGCCTCCAGGCTACAACCTGGAATGGGGCGGCGAACATGAGGAGCAAATCGAAGCCAACACCAAACTGATGTCCAATTTTCCAATTGCCTTTGCCGGAATGTTTCTTGTCACCGTTCTTCTCTTTAACAGCCTGCGGTATCCCCTTATCATTTTCATGGGACTGCCGCTTGTTGTTGTGGGCGTAGCCCCCGGCATGCTCATTGCCGACAAGGCATTCGGATTCATGGCCATGCTCGGTTTTTTAAGTCTGTTTGGCATGTTGATCAAAAACGAAATCGTCTTGCTCGATCAGATCAAGGCGGAACTCGCCGACGGAAAGGAACCGTTTACGGCTGTGGTTGAGTCTTCCGCCAGCCGTATCCGCCCGGTCACCATGGCGACCTTCACCACCGTACTCGGCATGATTCCGCTGCTGACAGATGCCTTTTTCAGCCCCATGGCCGCAACCATCATGGGAGGCCTCAGCTTTGCCACGCTGCTGACCCTGTTTGTCGTGCCGGTGTTTTTCAGCACGCTGTTTTCAGTCCGCAGGCCTGGTGTTAAGCATTTTTAGGAACAGATCATATGAATTTATTTTTCATAAATTACTGACTACAAATACTTGGGCTTCTCCTCATGTAACGACAAATTTGTTGTGGATATTTCTAAAAATGATACAATAAAGGTTATGAATATTACGATGTGATCAAATAATAAAATCAAATTTTTGCTTTATTGGATTCGATAAAACAAAGAAACACTTACAAAAAAGATCAAGGAGAACACGAAGTCATGACTCTGACGTTAAAATCCACAATTTTTGGCCTGCTTGCAAGCCTCTTTTTTTTGAGCGCCTGCACCGGTCTAACCCTGTCTGTTCAATTCAAACAAATTGACGGTCTTAAACAAAATGACCCGGTGATCTTCAACTCAACCACCATAGGTAAAGTCAAAACCATATCCTATACCAAGGATGCCGACTTTCTTGTCTCAATCCAAATCCAGAAAGAATTTTCCCATGCAGCCACCGAAGATACACAGTTTTACATTGATGTATCGCCTCTTTCCTCAAACTCAAAATCAGAATCCAAAGCTGTTTTTTTGGAACAGAACAATCCGGGCGGCAAAAAACTTGACCCAGGCACAATTGTTCAAGGCACCTCTAAACGTACTCTCATCCCTTATGCCAAAGCCCTTGAATCCCTGGGCCAGACACTTGAAAATGCTTTTTCCAAAATGCTTACAGACATTGAAAAAATCCCGGAATCAGATCAATATAAAAACTTGAAAAAAAAATTATCAGAACTTAAAACCAGGCTTGAATCATCAAGCAAAGAGATGCAGGAAAACATCCGTAACGATATTCTTCCAAAACTGGAAGAAAAATTCAAAGAAATCATCAAAAGCCTTGAGCAGCAGGGACAAAACGACAAGGCCAGGGAACTGGAAAAAGATTTTGGCAAGCTTCAGGAGATTTAACAGGGAAAAATACAGCGGCGGCTTTGTCTGCAGTCTGCCAGCACCCGTGTTGGCCTTGTCGATGTTTTCATGTGTCTGTGCGAACAGTACCGGATAGAAGCAGTGAGGCAAGTAGTCGCACGGAAGGGATGCCTTTTTCAGACAAAGCTCGCCAGAAATCAATCAAAAAGATTCAAAATCATCATCTTTGACAAACCGTATCTCCTGGTCCGGCCGGACTTCCTTTGCACCGGACAATATTTTATTGCCCTGAACTGAAGCTTCGTCATGTTTTGCTGAAATCTTTCGGGTTATTATTCCATAAGACCTTCCAGAGCTTCTATTCTTGTCCCCGGTAACAAGAGAAACAAGGTCTGCTACAAATTCTTTGAGATGTTCTGCCTGGGCACTCAACTCTTCTGATGCAGAAGCAGATTCTTCAGCATTAGCCGCATTTTGTTGAATAACCTTATCCATCTCACCGATAGCACTGTTAACCTGCTCGATTCCATCAGACTGCTCTTTGGAAGCATGTGATATCTCTGATATTAGAGCGGCTACCTGTCCTGAACTTTCAGTAACTTTACAAAATGCTTCATTGGCAGTTGAAACCAGCCTGGAACCATTATTGACCTTGTTAACGGTTCCTTCTATCAGCGAAGAAGTTTCATTTGCAGCATCTGCGGCCCTCATGGCCAGGTTTCTTACTTCATCTGCCACAACGGCAAATCCTGCGCCTGCTTCTCCTGCTCTGGCAGCCTCAACAGCAGCATTAAGCGCCAGAAGATTGGTTTGAAAAGCAATCTCATCAATGGTTTTTATGATTTTAGAAGTTTTTTTACTGGCGTTTGAAATCTCTTTCATGGATTGGGTCAGTTGAGTCATTGATTCATTGGCAGCGCTGACAACCTTACTTGAATCTTTCATGATCGCATCGGCCTGTCCTGCATTTTCAGCATTTCTCTTTGTCATTGAAGACATTTCCTCCATGGATGACGAAGTCTCTTCTATGGAAGCTGCTTGCTCTGAAGAGCCCTCAGCCAGTGACTGACTGGTTGAAGACACTTGGCCAGAAGCTGAGGCAACTTGGCTGGCTCCTTCGCCCAGACCCTGGATTACTATGTTCAGTGGCTTGGTAATGATTCTTGTAATAATGAATGCAAATAAAAGACCCAGAAAAATCGCAATAATTGTTCCGGTTAGCATGATGCTATTTGCAGTTGAAATCTGCCGTCCCATTTTTGCCTTTTGATCCCCCCTTGCTGCCGTACAGACTTCATTGACACCCCTTGCTGACTTGACCATCCTGTCATCGGTAATTTTTTGTGTTTTCATAAGTTCTGCAAAATTATTAAAAGCTTTATCATATTGCCGGATAGCCGCAATAACAGAAGTTATCTGTTCAATATTCCGGCTTTGTTTAAACCGTAATTTCAAATCATATGACAACGCCAGGATTTTTGCCAGGTTTGTATCAACATTCTCCCGCCACTTGTTTTCTCCTTTGGATATGATGAATTCTTTTTCGTTTTTACGACCGTCCATAAACCATTTGATCAGCCTGTTGGCATCATCCGCTTTTTTAAGCTTATCATTGATAACATCATCGCCGGCAAATTTTTTCATTGCTTGAGTCAATTGTAGTTTTTGATCTTCCCTTATGGCTTCAGACTGTGCTAAAACTTTTCTTGCCATGGAGCGCATTTCTTTCATGGCATTCTCTTTTTGATGATCCAGTTCCACATATTCCTTAAATGCATTGGAATAAGCAGTTGCTTTTTCAATCACCTGGTCCATCTGATCTTTGTTTATGGCCTGATCAAACTTGTTTTTTGTTTTAATAGCCTGTTCCACAAGCTTTTCTATATCTTCTTCAACTTTTTTTATATAAGAGTGATCCCCCCTGATAATATAATTTTTCTCCTGCTGGCGGGTGTCCAAAATCATTTTAACGATACGATTCACATCATCGGCCTTGTCCACCCGGTCAATCACTCCTGACAGGCTTTTAAACCCGATAAAGGCAACGATACAAAGAAAAACAAGTACCAGGGCGAACCCACTGAAAATTTTCGTACCAAGTTTCATGTTTTTAAACATTTGCTCTTCTCCTTTTTATGATTTTAAGTGCTTTGATAAAACTCAATTGTCCGGTTTTCAGTAAACTGAAAAAGGCTGGATAAACAGTTGTTTTAAAAAATCAGAATAAAAAAAACGGAGCTTTGAGTAAAATATAATTATTTACAAGTCTCCCTCAACGGATGAAATCGTGTTTGTTGTCAGCACCTAATCAATATTTTTGAATCAGCGGATCAATTTGTGAGCAATATGAACTGGAGACATGAAATAAAATTGATTTCATATGTATTATCAATATATTATTCGATTGTCCAGTTTTTAATGCGTTATACATTTAAAACTGTATTCACCGTACAACAGCCCCATAATTTCAATCTCTCAACCAGTCCAAAGTGACAATGCATGATTAACAGCCAGATCACTTAATTGTTTTCTATTGAGAATGACTGAGGCTTTCAGCAGCACCAGATAGATCAAACTCTTAGGCAGGCATGACACGCGACATGCATTCTTTCCTTTATAAAATTTGTGAAAAACAAATTTATCTGTCACGCATTCACAATGCACGACACTAAAGAGCGACATTAATGTGTCACGACTTTGTGTCGTGCGTCAATATGAAAATTTCTTAAAACAAACACACATGAACTTGATCTTTATTAAATTCGAGTATTATTGAATCCCTGTTCCTCAAAATAATATTTAGCCTGGCCGGAATTTTGCTTTTTATAACATGAGGACTACAACAAGGACAAAAGGAGAAAAATATGACCATTGAAACGACTTCAATTCCTGTAAAATCACTATCCCTGACGACCATAGTACCCTGTAATCAAAAGATAACAGACACATTAGGCCAGTTTGCCGAGCTTTTGGAAAAGCAGATGGAAAATACTGTCAATACCAGGCAAAACCAGGCAGATAATTCCCATGCGAGTGACGATGTCGCCATAATCAAAGAAAAAGGGTTTGCCGGCTATTTCAAGGAACTTCGGGTACGAAGAATAGAGAAACTCAGAGATGAAATCCTTATGGCAATGGGGATTACACAAGAAGACCTTGGCAAAATGTCGCCCAAAGACCGTGCTGCCATTGAAAAAACCATCTCAGAAGAGATCCAGAAACGTCTTGCGGCTGAATCTGCCATGCAGGATGATTCCGCCGGGAATGCGGCTTTGACAGGATCTGAATCCATTTGGCAAAAAACAGCCTCAAAATACGACGTCCGCAATATAACTACGGATGAGACCGCTGAGTTGTCGCAAAAATTATATGATGCCGGTGAAATATCCTTGCTTGATCATGCAATATTGTCCTTTGATCCAAGTCACCTTCCCTATGGCACAACTTTTCTAACCCAGGCAGATAGTACAGGGCATCGTGACTTGATTTCAGAATATGAGACCCGAATCAACATGAATAAAAAAATGGGAGACCGCCAAAGCCGTATGAATAACGAACAAATTCTCGAATATCTAAACCGTCTTGATAGATAAATTTAAAAAAAAGAGCCAGCCTGAAAAATATTCCCGTCAGGCTGGCTCCCTTTTTGATAGCGGACTTTTAATTTTTATAAAAAATAACATTAAATAATATTTGTTTTATTTACAATTTAATTATATAAAAAGAATATTTATTAGTTTTATATTGAATCAATTTCAGGATGGATAGAACCCGTGGATGATAAAATAAAACAATTGGGGCAACGCCTGAAAAAAGCCCGGCTGGAACGTAATGATCCGCAAAGGGAGTTTGCCTTTCGAATCGGCGTGTCGATTCCCACACTCTATAAAATGGAACAAGGGGACCCTTCAATATCAATCGGCAAGTGGGAAAAAGCCTTGGCCGTGCTTGACAGGCTTGACGACCTGGATTATCTGCTGGCCCCCCGAAAATCCTTATTTGAAGAGGTCCGGAATCAAAAGCGGGACAAACCCAGGCAACGGGCTGGCAAAAAGAGGATAAAAAAATGATCTGGCTGGACGTTAACATCACCCTTCCCGATAACACAACCATCAATTGCGGGGAAATCGTCACCAGGGAACCAGACAAAAAAGGTATCATTCCCGGGGCCTTTCAATATACCCGGGAATATCTTGAGCATCCAAAGGCTTTCCCTTTGGATCCCGTAACCCTTCCTCTGAGACAGGAAGAGTTTACCGTACAAAGGCCGGAAGGGATTCACGCTGTTTTTGAAGACGCTCTGCCAGATAATTGGGGCAGGAAAATCCTGATACAGAAAGCCGGGCTGCCCCGCAGCGAACAGCGCCCGCCAAATCTGCTTGGGGTTTTGGGAGCCAATGGATTGGGGGCCTTGTCATTTGCGCCAAAAGGGCAGATAACGCATATCAATCAGCCGGCTGATATTGTAAGCCTGCCGGATCTTTTAGAGGCGGCCCTGCGATATGATGCGGGACTGCCGGTGAATGAAAAACAATTAAAATTGCTGTTTGTCCATGGCAGTTCTCCCGGCGGAGCCAGGCCAAAAACCCTTGTTCAAAGGGAGCCTGGATATCTGTGCCTTGCAAAATTCCCAAAGCATGATGATTCTTTTTGCGTTGAACGGATTGAGGCTGGATGCCTTGAAATGGCAAGGTTGTCCGGCCTGGATGTACCTGATTTTGAAATCAGGGAAGTTGGCGGCCGAAATATTTTACTGATAAAGAGATTTGATATTTCCGAACACGGCGGTCGGTATCACATGATCAGCATGCAGACACTGCTGCAGGCGGAAGGATACTATCAACTGGGATACAAAGACCTGTTTGAAATCCTCAGAAAATACAGTTTTCAACCATCTGTCGATATCCCCATGCTGTTTCGCCAGATGACTTTCAATGCGGCAATCGGGAATACCGATGATCATCTGAAAAATTTCTGCATACTCCATAAAGAGCCTGGTTTTTGTTTGTCTCCGGCATACGATGTGTTGCCGGATTTATATGAAAGAAGAGAGCATGTTTTATCTTTCCCGATGGGATCCGGGCAGTTGCCTCCCAACCGGCTTACATTACAGCAAATCGGTAAAAAACTTAAAATTCCCCGGACAGAGGGTATTATTGACGACGTCCTTTCCGCCGTCTCAAAATGGAAGGAAATTTTCCAACAATACCGTGTTCCTGAATTTGACATCCAGAGACTTGAATGGGGAATTCAAAGAAGATTAAGCGCCCTGGAGAAACCTGCGGATATCCCGGAGAAATAACGTTCAGCTGCCTTAGGGCTTAAACGGTTTTCAAAAAAGAGCGGCCCGGAAAACAGCTTCCGTAAGGCCGCGCTGCTTTTGATACCCAGGTCAAACAACCGGATGCCATGCCCTACACCGCAGGCCTGGGCAACATCCCCGCCCGTTCGGCGATTTCAGGCATCTTGTGTTCCCATTCAATGGCCATCATGTGTACCCCTGAAACCCCTTCCATCTGTTTGAATTCTTCCACCTGTTCCAGGGCGAACTTGATGCCCTCTTCTGCCTGGTCACGCTTGTCCACACCCTTGAGGCGCTTGATCAGAGAATCGGGAATGTCCATGCCAGGCACGAATTTTGACATGAAATTGGCCATACCCGCATTTTTCATGGGGGTAACTCCGGCCAGAATATAGCAGCGTTCATGAAGCCCCATGTCCACAGCCTTTTTCATGAAATCCCGGAACTTTTCCATGTTAAAGATACACTGGGTCTGAATAAAATCAGCCCCGGCTTCTATTTTATTGGCCAGCCGGTATACCCGGTATTCATAGGGGTCGGCAAAAGGGTTGCATGCCGCACCAATGAACATCCGGGGTGCAACATCAATTTCCTCACCGTTAATGAACTTTTCCTCATCCCTCATCTTTTTTACTACTGAGATAAGCTGCATGGAATCAATATCATGAACATTTTTGGCTTCAGGATGGTTGCCAAATGTCTGGTGATCCCCGGAAAGACACAGCATATTCCGAATACCCAGGGCATAGGCACCCAAAATATCGCTCATGATGGCCAGGCGGTTGCGGTCCCGGCAGACCATCTGAAAATTGGGTTCCAGCCCTTCTTCAACCAACAGAGCCGACCCTGCAAGAGAAGACATCCTGACCACTGCTGTCTGGTTATCGGTCATATTCACAGCATCCACATTGCCTTTGAGATATTGAAATTTTTCTTTCAGATGCCGGACATTGGCACCTTTGGGGGGGCCGCACTCTCCTGTGAATGCGAAATAACCGGCCTTTAGAACCTTTTCAAGATTACTTCCCGACTTAAGATCATTTCCTGGTTTAAATTCGCTGCCTGACTTAAGCTCATTCATTTGAGTCTTCTCCTTTGTCAGTTTTTTATCTAAAACTTCTCAAAAAATTCAAACAAAAAACGTTACATCTTTGGTTTCTGCCCTTTAGGATATTGCGGACAGATCCAAATAAAATCCCGACTCTGCCTGTGGCATTTATATGTTGCCCTTGACCAATTCTTCGCGTATGCTTCTTCTCGGTCCGCCATCCCGTGCCGTGCGCCAGTTTTTTATCCCCTTGAGACCCATCAGGTCTTCGAGTTTTCCAGCCTCCATTTTTTTGCGGACAATCAAATCCCAGACACACACCGTGTCTTTGTTTACCTCGCAAATCCCGTTGGATGATCCGCCGCAGGGGCCGTTCATAAGGCTTTTGGCACACCTTGATATGGGGCACAGCCCGCCGAAATCGTGAATCACACAGGTGCCGCAGCCCGCGCACCTCTCCTCCCAGATCCCGTGCTGGGTGGCACCGCCGAAAAAGGTGGTGTTGACCCCGGGATAAAAGGTCTGGTCTTTGTACATTTCAGATAAAAACTGGGGCCCCACGCCGCAGGCAAGAGATACAACCGCATCATAATCCCCTACGGTATCGCTTATCCCGGCCACATATTCGGTGTCGCACTGTCTTTCCAGAACCTGAGTATCAATTTCAATGTCGTTTCCATTTTTCTTTCTGGCGATTTTAATTACCGAGGCCAGTATTTCAACCTCCTTTAATCCCCCGACATTACAGACAGTAACGCACCCTTTGCACCCGATGATGAGAATTTTTTTATCATTTTCAACCATCGCCAATATCTCAGGAAGAGATTTTCGATCTGCTACTATCATGATTCACCTCTATTGTTTTTTTAACCATTCCAAAAACTTGAATTTTTTTTTGGCACAATTTAACAGTATGAAAATTTTTGTTTCGCTTAAAACTTCACGCTGCATGGTGTTTTTTCACCGGACTTGGCCCCAACTCCCTGATGCAGGCCACCATCTCATTGGCAATCTCGGCAAATCTCGCACCCTGGGCCGACGAAAGATTGTACATCCGCACCCGTTCAGGCTCAATGCCAAGCTCCGTCAATGTCCGTTGAACATATTCCACTTTTTTTCGGGCCTTAAAATTGCCCTCTTTAAAATGGCACTCTCCTTCAAGGCATCCCGCCACATAAACCCCGTCCGCTCCGTCTTCAATGGCATTCAGCAGGTGAAGAATGTCCACCCGTCCCGTGCAGGGCACCTGAATAATTTTAACGTCTGCTGGATAGGACAGTCTCATGGAACCTGCCAGGTCCCCGGCTGCATAAGCTCAATACTGGCAGCAGAATGCGATTATCCTGGGTTCAAATTCCCGGGTCATGTTTAACCTCCGTTCATCAACGCTTATGAATATTAAAAACTTATAAACATACAAATTTTACAACCGTTCAAATTTTACAAACATTCAAAGCTTATAAACACTAAAAGCCTGCAAACAATCAAACATCATAAACCTTTTATGCATCTTCAAAAAGCGCATCCGTCTTTGCCATTATCTGCTGATCCGTAAAATGATCCAGCCGGATTGCCTTGCCCGGACACTCCGCCACACAAGCCCCGCATCCATGACACTCGGAAGCATCAATCTGAGCATATCCGTCCTCATGGATATAAGGAATACCATAGGGACAGGTCCTCACACAGGTCAGGCAGACCGCACATTTTTCAGGAGTCACCCTGGCCACCACACCGCCCACCATCAACGAGTCCCTGGAAAGAATGGTCATGGCCCTGGCAACCGCCGCCCTTGCCTGGGCAATACTCTCTTCAACAGGTTTGGGATAATGGGCAAGGCCCGCCACAAACAACCCGTCCGATGCGAAATCCACGGGCCGCAGCTTGGCATGGGCCTCCACCAGGAACCCTTCAGCGTTTGTCGGCACTTTTAATTTTTCAAACAAATTCTTGTTGTCCCCCGGCACAACCCCCGAAGCCAGAACCACCAGGTCGGGATGAATGGTCACCGGCATCTGCAGGATATGATCAATCACGGACAATTCCAGCAGTTTATTGGCATTTTCCCTCAAGACCGGCATTTTTTCCAGATCATACCGGATAAACAAAATGCCCAGGCCCCGTGCTGTCTGGTACAGGTCTTCTCTGAAACCATAAGAGCGAAGATCCCGGTAAATAACATAAACTTTTTTTCGCCTGTCCATTTCTTTTAAGGCAATGGCACTTTTCAGGCTATGGGTGCAGCAAACCTTGCTGCAATAAGGGTTCTGCTCATTTCTGGAGCCTACACACTGGATAAACACAACAGACTTTGCCTTTTCAATTCGAGAGTCCTTTTCCCGCAATGCCGCATCCATATCCAGATGAGTCAGGACATCGGGGTGTTCGCCGTAAAGATATTCATGGGGCTTGTATTCTTTTCCGCCGGTGGCAAGAACGGCGGCCCCATGTTCAATGCTGCTTTGCTGTCCGGTTTCATTGTTTTTAACGATGGTGATAAAATTGCCCATGGAGCCTGTAAAGGATTCTATTTGAGAATCCAGATACAGATGAATAGCTTCACTTGCATGGGTTTTGGCAATCAGGCTTTCAAGATAATCAGGGATATTTTCCCCTTTCCAGGTGGCATTCAGATTCCTGGCAACACCCCCCAGAACTGCTGTTTTTTCCACCAGATGAACGTCAACCCCCTGGCCTGCTGCACAAAGAGCTGCTTCCATACCAGCCACGCCGCCGCCCACCACAAGCAAAGATTTTTTAATCTCCAGGGCCACCTGGTGCAAGGGTTCTACAAATGCGGCTTTGGCCACGGCCATTCGAACCAGGTCCTTGGCTTTTTGAGTGGCTTTATCCGGGTCGTTCATGTGAACCCAGGTATTTTGATCCCGAATATTAGCCATCTCAAACAGATATTTGTTCAGGCCTGCATCCCTTATGGTCTCCTGGAACAATGGTTCATGGGTTCGGGGTGAACAGGATGCCACCACCACCCGGTTAAGATCATGCTCTTGAATCACCTGTTTCATGTGATCCTGGGAATCCTGGGAACAGGTAAACAAATTGTCCTCCACATGGACGACATGGGGCAATGTTGCCGCATAATCCCTGACTGCCGGAACATCGGCAATACCGCCGATATTGATGCCGCAGTTACACACAAACACACCGATGCGGGGAGCCTGCCCTGAAAAATCGCTCTCCGGCGGCAGTTCTTTGGTTCTGGTCTGGCTCCACCTGGCATCCTGTAAGGCCATGGATGCACTGGCCGCAGCCGCCGAAGCTTCCATAACACAAGCGGGAATATCCTTGGGCTCCTGGAAAGTGCCGCACACATAGATCCCTTTTTTGCTGGTACACACAGGCGACAGGTTATCAGTACGGGCAAACCCGTGATGATTCAGTTCAATGCCCATTTTATCCGCCAATCTTTGGGCGTCCTTATTGGGTGAAAGCCCTATGGACAGCACCACCATGTCAAAAATTTCCTCAACCATGTGACCGGCCTCAGAAGAGTACACAATCCTGTAGAAATCTCCGGGTTCGGGAAATACGGAATGAATTCTTGACCGAATAAACCGGACCCCGCTGTCATCCTGGGCTCTCATATTATACTTGTCAAACTCTTTTCCATGGGTTCTCATATCCATGAAAAAAATTGCAGTATCAAGATTTTTGCCACTGTGTTCCTTGGCAATCACCGCCTGTTTGTTGGCATACATGCAGCAGACTCCCGAACAATATGAATGATCACCTTTATTGATATCCCTTGATCCCACGCACTGAAGCCAGGCGATCTTTCTGGGTTCCTCATTGTCTGAGGGCCGGACCAGGTGACCGCCATATGGCCCGGAAGCCGACAAAATTCTTTCAAACTCCAGGCTGGTCATGACATTGGGGCTGTGGCCGTAACAATAGGAGGTCATCTGCGTTGGTTCAAAAGGGGTAAACCCGGGAGAAAGAATAACCGCCCCCACGTTGATGGTGTGGGTTCTGCCGGTCATGGAATGATCCACTGCATTGGCAAGGCAGGCATCCACGCACTGCATGCATTCGGAACAATATCCGCAGTTCAGGCATCTTGCCGCCTCTTTTCTGCCTTCTGCCTCACCTAATCCCAGCTCCACCTCATTAAAATTACCGGCCCGGTCTTCCAGGGCAAGTTCAGGCATTTTATAACGGTTTTCAGTTTTCATATCTTCTGCAATCGGCTGGAACTTTGGATTTTCAACCACTGGCAGTTGTCTTCCCTCTTCCATATCCAATCCTTGAAGATACCGGAAAATGGATTCAGCCGCCTCCATACCGGCTGCCACGGCTGCAATGGCGACACTGGGACCTGTCTGAAGATCCCCGCCCGCAAACACCCCTTCCCGGTCCGTGGCAAGGGTCAACGGATTCACCCGGGTGGTGTCCCATTTGGTGATGTTCACACCTGCCATATCTTTCAGGGCGGTAAGATCCGGGCGCTGACCGATTGCGCAAATAAGCTGATCAATTTCAATATCGTATTCACTGCCCGGCACAGGGATGGGACGTCTTCTGCCCGAGGCATCAGGTTCGCCCAGTTCCATTTTGATCACCCGCACAGCAGCCAGTTTCCCGTTTTCTTCCATGAGCTTCTGAGGGGCGGCAAGATAGACGATATCAACGCCTTCCTCTTCTGCAGCCCGGATCTCCTCTTCCCAGGCCGGCATCTCTTTTCTGGTTCTGCGATAGAGGATGGTGACCTCTTTTGCCCCCAGCCTGACCGCAGACCTGGCCACGTCAATGGCCACATTGCCGCCGCCGACAATCGCCACTTGCTTGCCCACCCTGGTTTTCCCGGACAGGTTGAGTTCCCGCAGAAAATCCACGCCCTGCCTCACCCCGTCAAATCCTTCTCCTGGAATGCCCAGGGCAATTCCCTTATGGGCGCCCAGACCGAGGAAAACCGCATCAAAACCATCCGCCATAAGGCTGTCCACGGTAAAATCCCTGCCAAGACAGACATTAAATTTAATGTCAACACCCAGGTTGGTGACCACTTCAATATCTTTGTCCAGTACCTCCCGGGGCAGGCGATGGTCGGGAATGCCCACCCTCAGCATACCTCCGGCCTCGGGCAATGCTTCAAATATGGTTACATCCACCCCTTTTCTGGCCAAATGATATCCTGCTGACAAACCAGCCGGGCCGGAACCGATGACAGCCACTTTTTTGCCGATCCTGAGCGCACACTCAATCTTCACATCCCTTGGATCAAAACTGTCTGCTGCAAGCCGTTTCAAATCCCGGATGGCCACTGGCTCATCCACCTGGCACCTTCGGCAGGCATCCTCGCATTCATGAGGACAGATACGACCCAGCACTCCGGGCAGGGGAAGCTGTTCCATGATGATTTCCAATGATTCTCTGTACTTACCCTGCTTGACCATCTGGACATATCCTTGAACATTCAGCCCGGCAGGACATGTCAGACGACAGGGGGCCTTGTCTTTTTTCTCAATGGCATAACCCGACGGCATGGCCTGGGGATACAGTTTAAACGCGGCCTTGCGGTTTCCCAGCTCCTCGTCAAACCGGCTGGGAAGCTCCACCGGGCAGACAGCGGAACATTCCCCGCAGGCCGTGCATTTTTCCAGGTCAATAAATCGCGGTTTTTCCTTTAATGTTATTGTAAAATCCCCTTCAACGCCGGTAACTCCATCAATCTCGGTCATGGTTAACAATTTTATGTTCAGGTGTCTGCCTGCTTCAACCAGTTTTGGCGAAATAATGCACATGGAGCAGTCATTGGTGGGAAAGGTTTTATCCAGTTGCGCCATTGTTCCGCCGATGGCTGTGTTTTTATCCGCAAGGTATACAAAATATCCCGAATCCGCCAGATCCAGTGACGCCTGGATACCTGCAATGCCGGCACCCACAACCATTACCGACCCTCTACCTTTTTCGGCCATTTGGATTCCTCCTTTTTATAGTCCCACGCCGGCCAGATCCGGCCCAAGATAGGTTCGTTCCGTATCGGCAAGCACCCCCATGGCAAGGCAAATGATAGTCCACAAATGAACCACATGATAATTGCCGCCAAATTGCTCGCCAATATCTTCAATCTGGCCGTGACAATTGTGACAGGGTGCGATCACATAAGTTGCACCGGTTGCCGCAAGCTGATTGAATTTGGTTCTGCCGTAGGCCCTTCTCTGATCGGGAAATCCAGCCTGCAAAGCACCACCGCCGCCGCCGCAGCAATAGTTGTTCTCCCGGTTGGGAACCGTATCAATAAAATTTTGCTCACCCACAACGGTTTTAATGACAAACCGCAAATCATCCACAATTTTATTTGACCCGGTTTTTCGTCCGATATTGCAGGGGTCCTGCACTGTAAATTTAGCGCCGATCTCTTTATTCCAGTCTGAATTTACCTTGAGTTTGCCTTCCCTGATCCACTGTGCGTAGAGTTCAATAATCGTAACAAGTTTAAACTTATGGGGAATGTTAAATCTTCGCAATCCTTCCAGGATCGCAAAATATGAGTGACCTCACTCTGTATTGACCACAAGGGGGCTTTTCAAGTTATTGTCCACATGATGAACAAATTCCTCGATAATATATTTCCATCCCTCATTATCAGCCATGAACATGCAATAATTTTCTCCGGCCCACATCACCGAAGGATAGGTCCAGTCAGCACCCACAGTGTGAAGAATTTTCCATAACGGCCCCATTTCCTCGGGTTCGGTCACAGGTTCTCTTGAGTTCTGGTTCAAAACCATTGCCGCGCCTTCCCGGTCCACAGACACCTGAAGATCCTCAAACCCGGGATGGTCTTCTCTTATCTCATCAGCTACATCCAGCACAGTGAATTCAAAATCATCCTTTTTCGCGCCCATGGCACTGCCTGTCTTGATATGCTGGTCACAAGACCCGAGAATCCCCTTGGGCCGTTTTTCCCGTGGAACCATATTGCGAATATTATAAACCAGGGCCGGAATATTGATGTTCATGGGACAGGCTGCCACGCATCGTGCGCACATGCTGCACACCCATTTCCAGTCGCTTTTGAGAATTTCATCGTCCATGCCCAGATTCAGCATCCGAATAAGTTTTCTGGGGTCCATATCAAACAGTTCCGAGGCTGCACACCCCCCGGTACAGGTTCCGCACGTCAGACAAAGATCAAAATTTGCGTCCGGCACCTTTTCCAGGACGGCATCTTTAAGTTCAATGTCCAGTTCATCAATCTTAATTGCCTCTGCCATTTTAAAATTCCCCCTTACTTAATAATTCTCCCTTGTCTTAATGCTTTCTTGTTCTGGTGTTTTTTTATCTTAATTTGGCAGCATTCAAATACTGCACCAGGTTATCAACCCCCCCAAGAGTTACAATATGAACCCCCTGGCAGATATCTTTCAAACTTTTAACCGTGTCGGCGAAAAGCTCCATACTTGCCTTTTTTTTGTTTGTTGCATTCATCAGCTTTTGGATAACCCATTCAGGCACAAGTCCGGATTTAAAATGGCGATTCAAAAATTTTCCCATTCCTGCTGTTCTTAGAATCATGACTTCGGCAATAACCGGAACTCTAAAAGGCTCAACCTGCTTCATGAACTTTGCAAACTGATCAATATCAAAAATAGGCGTTGTCAAAAAATATCCCGCCCCCACATTCATCATATCTTCCATTTCCTCCATGCCGCGTTTTGGCATGCTTTTTCCCCAGGGGGTTTCAATCCCGGAGCCAAGGGAAAATTCAACTTTACTCTCAAGCTCTTTTCCTTCAATGGTCACCCCTTGTTTCAAGTGATTCAGGACTGATCCCAGTTTGCCGGAATCAACATGAAAGAACATGGATTCCTGAAGTGTATCCCCGGAAATCCTGTAGTCTTCGGTAAACACCAGAAGATTGTCAACACCTGTTTCATGGGCCAGTGTCAAATCCTTTTGCAACTGAAACCGGTTTTTATCTCTTGTGGTGGTTTGATAAATTGCATTCAGGTTGTTCTCTTTTAACAGACCGCAGGTTTTAATGGTGTCGCTTACAACACCTTCAAGTTCTATTTCAGCGATTGACAAACCGTCCACGCGGCCTTTTACCCGTCCAAGGCTTTCAACCAGCCCCTCGGATTCTTCATCACCGAGGGGAACCTGTACTTCGGATGTCACGACAAATCTCTTTTTTTCTAATGATTCTTTTAAATTCATGATCTGCCTCCTTCAGCTGTTAATCCAAGCAATTTAGCCACTTCTTTTTTGAGCTTGGGCAGGGGCAACGGCTTTGAAAAACAAACATCAGCACCATACTCTTTCATACGGGCAAATTTATCGTCATCCAGGTATGCTGATAACACGATAATCTTGGTATGTTTTGTTTTTTCGTTTGCCTTGATCTTTTTACAGACATCATAGCCTTTGATATCCGGCATCATAATGTCCAGAATCAACAGATCCGGATGAAAATGATTGACTTGAAGCCCGGCTTCAAAACCGTCCGAGGCTGAAATAACTTCATAGTCAAATTCATCTTCTTCCAATGCCTGTACGATTGACTCTACAATGATCATATCGTCATCCACAACAAGAATCTTTTTTCCGGAGCCGCCTTCTTTCGCCTCAGGAATGGGAATTCCCTGGCTTTGCATAAACGCTTCAAGATCAGATTTTTTGATCCTGCGATGTCCGCCAACAGTGCGATACGCCTTAATATGACCGGCTTCCACCCAGTTGATGATGGTCTTAGACGAAACATTGCAGTATTTGCTTGCAGTGAATACAGTCAACGTGTCTTCCATAACACCTCCTTCTAGACGATTTTTTATGGGTTCAGTTATTATAGTTATTTTATATAATATACTTTGTCAAGCATTATTAATTCCTATAATAACCATAGCTTACACAACAAGCACCCGATTCGGCGAAAAACACAAGACCACAAAGGCTTTTCATGAAAACAGCAAACATAAAAAAAATCAAATCTATTTTAAAAAAAACAACCGCCTGTTTTTTTTAAATAAATCCATGATACAAAGAAATCTTTTCGCAAATCAGCCGCCAAACAAGCCGTTCACGGCGATAATCAGTACCGCGGCAAACTGATTGTCGCCTATTTGCCGGCAAGGGGAAGCATAATGGTAAACTTTGTCCATTTTCCCTCTTCAGATTCAACAACAATATCTCCACCATGATCCTTGATAAACCCATAGCAGACGGAAAGGCCCAGCCCCACGCCCTGAACATTCTGTTTCTTGGTTGTAAAAAAAGAATGAAACACCTTTTCAATATGTTCGGGCTTGATTCCGGTTCCAGTGTCCTTGACACTTACATAAAGATTGTCTGAAATAATTTTTGTAGATATTTCAAGCGTACCGCCGTCAGGCATGGCATACATGGAATTGGAGAACAGGTTGATAAAAACCTGGCGCAATTGATCCCTTGAGGCCAGGATTTCCTCCGAATCACGAACAAGATCAAGTTTTAATTTTATGCCGCTTTCCCTGAACCGTTTTTCGTAAAGCAACAGCAGCTCATCAAGCACAACATTAATATCAATCTTAATGCGTTTGTCCTGATCCGGTTTTGAAAACGACAGCATTTTTTTGAGCATATCCGCCAGCCGTTCAATTTCCGACAACGACATGTCCAGAAGTTTTCTTCGCTTATTTTGAGGTGAAATCTCGGTTTTCATCAACTCCAGGGTGTTCATGATGCCAAACAGCGGATTGTTCAGTTCGTGTGCGATCTGGGAGGTGAGCCGACCCATGGCAGCCAGTTTTTCCGACTGAAGCAGGTGCTGTCTTGCCGCACTGAGTTCTCTTTCTGTTTTAAGCCGCTCCTTTAAATCCACAAACAGCCCGACCGTTGCCCATTCATTGCCTTTTTCATCATAAATAATGCCTGCAGAAAGATTTCCTTCAACCAATTCGCCGTCATCGCGTTCAAAATTCAATGGATAGGAGTTCAGTTTTCCTTTGCCCCCATAATTTTCGCTGCGCATCATTTCCATAACCGTTTTAGCCAGTTTTTTTGAAAAAATCTGCTGAATGGTCATTTTTTTAACCACCTGGGCAGCCTTAAACCCGAAGATATCTTCTGCACTCTTATTCCACAGCCGGATCACTCCTCTCAAGTCCATTGCCATAATGGCGTTGGGAGAACACGAAATGATCTTATCCAAAAAATCATGGGCTTTTTTGATCTGGTCCTCGTGTTTTTTTCTCCGGGTCTGATCCACGACAATGCCTTCATAGCCAAGACTTTCCCCATTGGCATCATAACGGACAGTGCTGGTTAACAGAATATGGATAATATTCCCGTCCCGCCGCCGCCATTTTAACTCGTAATCAACAACATGGCCTGTTTTTTCTATTATCTGTGTATATTTTTGTCTGTCTCCGGGCGTCAAATAAACGTCCCTTGCAAGATCAAGCAAAAGAAACTCTTCCTTGTCCGTATAACCGAGCATTTTCAACAAAGCAGGATTAACATCAAGGAACCGCCCCTCCCGGCTGCTGATAAACACGCCACACCCCACATGTTTAAACAGCCGCTGATAACTTTCCTCGGAGGATTTGAGTTTTTCCTCCTGCCGAACACTGTGAGTAATATCCCGGTATATGGACAACTTGGATTTGGTTCCGTCCTGGTTGGTTACAGGAAGTTCAGACAGGGCAAATATTTTATCAACCGATTCAATATGCACCTCGCTGTGATGGGTTTCATTTTGGTCAAATATTTCAGTATATTTACACCAGGTGCAAGGGATGCCAGATCCGATCAGCACCTCATGGCATTTTTTGCCTACCCCGTCCCCAAACAACTCTTTCATGAATTTATTCATGTATTCCACGGTATAATCTTCATTGATGATATAAATACCTTCCTCAAATGCATCCAGTGCATCCAGGAGCTTTGGAGTGTGATCAGCCATGAGATATCTCCTTATAAACGAAAAATGTAAGTATGACTTCAATTAATACTTGCCGCCTTATTTTTTGTCAAGATCCCGCATATTCCATACTGACACAAACCAAACCTTTTGTTAAGCTTATGAGACGGTTGACTAAAGCCTCCGGCTATATTAGAAGTGAAAACAAATAATTATTTTCACTTTTCAAAGAGCAGAACATGAAGTTTTATGGTTAAGCGGGATAAATAAAGGAGAAAACATACCTGCCGGCAGACTTGGCAAACCCGAAGAAGTTGCCGCCGCAGTTGTTTTTTTATGTTCAAAAGACGCCGGATATATTACCGGCCAGGTGATAGGTATCAATGGAGGCGTGCTGTAAAATGGACTTGATCTTTATCCGTAGGTTTTCTGACCATGACTTGCCATGAAAAAAAACAGATATGATAATTTGTGATCTTCCGTTTTAAACCAATTGCTCTTTTTTAACTTGATTGCTTTTGAAGCCATTTATTAATGGTCGTGGCATACACAATATTTTCACATGGTTTGGACACATAATCCATATTTTTATCGGTTTTTAACAACTCTTTTATGGATTCCAGGAAAGCGAAATTTCCAGACACAAAAATAATGGGGAGATTCTTATCTTTTGTACGAATATGCCTGTATATGTCAAACCCGTTAAAATTTCCCGGCAGTAAATAATCCAGGCTGATCAGATCAAATTCACCGTTATCATATTCATCCATGGCTATTTCACCGGTTTGCGCAATTGTGATCTTGTGACAAAATGGCTCACTTGATAATATTTTATATTGAACTTTTGATATGGAAGGCTCATCTTCCACCAAAAGGATTCTTCTTCCTTTGATGACTTTTTTTTGTAAAACAAGGCGTTTTTCATTTTTTGTCAGGTCTTTTTTAATGATAGGAACGGAAATAATAAATTTGGTTCCTTGATTTGTTTTGCTTTCAAAACAAATGCTGCCCTTATGTTTTTCAATATACTTTTTAACATTGGACAGGCCATATCCTGTCCCTTTGATACCAACTCTGTATGCCCCTGTAAAATCTCTGCTGCCTTTCAAGGTAAATGATGGAGAATAGATATCCTCATGATATTCATCAGGAATCCCGCACCCATTGTCAATGATCTCAACAAACAGATTTTTTGATCTGACATATGTTTTTATGGTAAGCTCCGGTTTTTTTACAAGACTCATGGCATGAATCGCGTTCTGAACAAGGTTAACCAGCGCATGCTCGATCATACCGGGATCAGCCAGCAGTTCAGGCAGATCAGAGTTAAAGTTTCTCACGACAACTGTATCGTCAAGATCTTTGTCCAGCAAGTGAATTACCAGATTGATCATTGAATGAATATTAAAATATTCTTCTTTAATTTCCTGGTCTTTTGCAAATGCCACAAGGTTCCGGGTCAGATTTTTCCCCCGTATTGTCTGTTCCAGGATAATTTGCAAGTTTTCTATGGTCTCTTCTTCCCGGCAATCCAGAAGCGAAATCTCAGCATTTCCCATGATGGCCCCCAGTATATTATTAAAATCATGAGCCATTTTCCCTGCCACCTGACCGACCAGAGCATATTTTCCCTGATCAAATGAAAACTTCAATGCATCAACCTTTTCTTTTTCCCTTAATTTGCGTTCTGTAATATCCGTTGCAACACTCAATTTTACCAACCTGCCATCTGACCACTGGATGGCCTGATCTGTAATTTCAAATACTCTATTTAAATATCTATTTTCAAAGTCACGGACATGAAGCCCGGTTGGCTGACCGTTTTTATCCACCATTTTCCCGTTAGTACAATACCTGCATGGCGTTTTCTTATTTTCAAAAAACACGTCCCAGCAGATCCTTCCCATCAAATCAGATGTACACTTTCCAAAATATCGGGCAAAGGTTTTATTGACAAACAACAATTCATAAGTATCCATGTCCACAACAGATATGGCGGAATTAAGATTATCCAGAACATGGATAAACTGATCACCTGAATTTTTTAACTGATTTTCAATATCTTCTCGTCGATAAGTCATATTAAATATCCTGTTATAATATTTTTAAGAATTCCTATTCAGCCATTTTCATGTGAAGGTGAAATTGAAATAAGCGCGATATCTTAAATAGAAAAAGGCCAATTGAGAATCACGTTAAAGGATTTTTTATTTTTAAAGAGTGATTTTATTTATTTAAACTATTTTCATAATAAAATCCATATAAAAATCATGGTCATACAATATTTAAAACGTTTATAATACATCACCCTCTAATCCTGCACCCCTTTGGATAATTAACCCTGGCCACAGCATTGGTTCATTAAAACCATCAATTGTTCTTGAAATTATCATAATTTAGTGATAATTCATGCCATTTTGGGGTTAACGATTTAAAAGAAGAGATAATATGGGAAACGACGATCAAACATTTAACACAAAAATCATTCCGTTACGAACAAAAATAGATAACATTGATTCACAAATTCTTTCCCTTCTCAAGCAACGCCATGCTCAGGTTGAACATGTGGTCAAGCTAAAGAAAAAACACCAGATACCCGTATATCATCCTGCCAGGGAAGAAGATCTGATCTCAAAACTGAGAATTCAGGCACAAAACGCCAATCTTGACCCGGATTTCATGGAAGACCTTTACCGGGTGATTTTAAGGCAGTCCCGTGTCGAGCAGACCGGCCAGATGGAACACAAAGGCATCAGACCGGGTGCCAAGGTACTGATCGTCGGGGGGGCGGGCCAGATGGGAAGATTTTTTGCTTCACTGTTTCTCAAATCCGGTTATGACGTTAAAATCCTTACGAGACAAGATTGGGACAATGCAAAACAACTTTGCAAAAACGTTGATCTTTGCCTGATTTCAGTTCCCATTGAAAAAACCGAAACTATTATTGAACAGATCGTACCCTTTCTTGAACCCAAAACCCTTCTTGCGGATCTGACCAGCATAAAAACCAAACCATTGGAAAAAATGCTTGCTGCCCATCCGGGACCTGTGACAGGACTTCATCCCATATTCGGACCCACGTCGGGTTCCCTTGACAAACAGATCATTGTGGTCACACCGGGAAGAGATTCAGATCGCTGCAAGTGGCTGAAAGAACAGCTTACGCTATGGGGGGGGATTATTGTTGAATCCAGCGCTGCAGAGCATGACGAAATAATGGAAATTGTCCAGGCACTTCGCCATTTCGCCACGTTCTGTTTCGGGCAGTTTTTATATGAACGGGGCACACCTCTTGAAAGAACCCTTGAATTTTCAAGCCCGATTTACCGCCTTGAGCTGGGAATGGTAGGGCGCTTATTTGCCCAGGACAGCTCGCTTTATGCGGAAATAATTTTTGCGACCCCGGAACGTCGGAATCTTTTAAAAGAGTTTATTTCTTCTTTAAGCCAGCATTTTGAAATGCTGGAAAAAAATGATAAAGACCTCTTTATTTCAAAATTCAAACACATTGCCCGGTGGTTTGGCCCGTTCAGTGAACAGGCCATGCGTGAAAGCACATTTTTAATCAACAAGCTTACGGAACGGTTTTAACTTTACTGGTCTTTTTTTTCCTGCCGTTCCATTTGAATAAATTCAAGTATTTCCTTTAGCACGAAATACTTTGATAGTGCTGCGGCAATTTCTTCTTGTTCAGGTTTTGTCCCTGTTGTCCGGGTGATAAAGTCTGATATGCCCCCAATGGCTTCAACCATGCAGTCCTTAAGTTTGATATCTGTTTTTAAATTTTTCATTGATTTAGATTTTCCCATATTGTTTTAATTTTTTAAATAAGGTTTTTCTTGTAATCCCAAGTCTCCTGGCCGCCTCACTCTTGTTGCCGCCGGCGGATTCAAGGGTGGAAAGAATGGCTTTTTGCTCTACCTGTGACAGCCTGATGTTTCCAAAGTCCGTTCCTGCATCAATGCCGTCTGCTTCTTTGATTGTGGCAAATGGCAGGTCTTCAAGACAGATAAAATCGGACCTGGCAAGCACAACCCCCCTTTCCACACTGTTCATCAACTCCCTGACATTGCCTTCCCACCCATACCTGATCATGGCATCCATGGCATCGGGTGAAAAACCTTTGATATCACGTTTGTTTTTCTTTGCAAACATTTCCAGAAAATGAAGGGCAAGGGTTGGAATATCTTCTTTTCTCTCTCTCAACGCAGGTATTTCAACAGTCACAACATTAAGCCGATAATATAAATCCTGTCTAAATTTTCCCTGTTCAGACCATTTTTTTAAGTCTTTATTGGTTGCCGCAATAATCCGAACATCCGTATTAATGTTTTGATCACTTCCCACGGGTGTAATTTCCTTCTCCTGGATCACCCTCAACAATTTTGCCTGCATGCCAAGACTCATCTCACCAATCTCATCCAGCAGAATACTGCCCTTGTCAGCCAGCAGAAACTTTCCTTTCCTTCTTCTGTCCGCACCGGTGAAGGCTCCTTTTTCATGACCGAACAGCTCTGATTCCAGAAGGGTTTCAGTGATAGCAGCGCAATTGATTCGCACAAAAGGCTGATCTTTTCTCAACGAATTAAAATGAATGGCAGATGAAACCAGCTCCTTGCCGGTTCCGGATTCCCCTGTAACCAGCACATTGGCATCCGTGGGGGCCACCATATGGATGGTATCCAGCAAAGAAAGTATGGCAGGGCTTTTGCCGATAATATCATGGTCAAAGGATCGCGCCTTTAACCGGGTTTTCAAATCCTGATTTTCGGTTTTCAAAAAAATACTTTCAAATATACGTTCAATGGTAAGTTTGAGCTTATCAAAATCCAGGGGTTTGGTCAGATAGTCATAAGCACCTATTTTCAAGGCCTTTATAGCGGTTTGAACCGATGAATAGGCAGTCATGATAATCACCGGCAGGGACGGATTATAAGCTTTTATATGCTGCAATGCTTCCATTCCCGACATTTTCACCATTTTCATGTCCATCAGAATCAAATCAAAAGGCTGTGCTTTTACCATTTCCACGCCAATTATCCCGTCATCTGCCAGAAGAACCTGATACCCCCAATCCGTCATCAAAGTTTTGAGCATCATGGCATGTGCCCTGTCATCGTCAACCACAAGTATTTTTTTCATTTATTTTTTATCCTCTGAATTTTATCCTCAGGCTGTTATATCCGGCTTTTTTTCTTTTATGAAACCGGCAAATTAATAATAAAACAGGTGCCGCGCCCTTTTGTACTTTCCACACGGATGCTGCCGTTAAGGTTTTCAATTATCCTGTGAACAATTGAAAGCCCAAGCCCCGTTCCTGTGGAGCGGGTTGTAAAATAAGGATCAAAAACCAGGTCAATGGCCTGTTCATCAATACCGCTGCCGTTATCCATAACCCTTATTTCAATGTGTCCTGGTATTTTTGCGGCATCCTGCACCCGGATTTCCAGTCGCCCCCGGTCCCCCAATGCCTGAATGGCATTGATATATAAATTTAACAGCACCTGATTCATACGGTCGCCATCCGTATAAATGAACGGTTGTTTTAAATCAATATCAACCTTGGTCTCTATTTTCTTTTGAATCAGGTCATGGTGAACAAGTTTGAGAGAATGATCAACCAGATCATGTAGATCCACCTGTTTTTTTTCAACCACCATGGGTTTTGCAAATTCAAGCAATTGAGTAATTGACCGGTTGATCCGTTCAACTTCCTTGACCATTATCAGGGCTGTCTCACTATCTGTGGCATTATCTTCATACCGCTTGCTGAAATAGGTGGCAAACCCTTTGATGGAACTCAAAGGATTTCGGATCTCATGGGCAACGCCTGCTGCAAGCTTTCCGATGGCTGCAAGCCGCTTGTTTGTTTCCACCTGTTTTTTCAACTCCCATATCTGGGTGAGATCCCTGAAAAGAAATAAAAATCCCATGACTTGATTTTCACTGTCCCTGATAGGAGATGCCGTGACATCCAGGCGAATATTACTGCCGCTAACACTTTTAAGAGTGATCTCCCGGTTGACCATCTCCTGGGAGCTGGTCATCTCATCAATCAATTCAATTAATTCAACCAATTGCGGAAACGGCGATGTTAAATCCCCGCCAAAGATTTTTTTTGCAGACCGGTTAACCGAGGTGATGTCATGATATAAATTCATGGTCACCAGTCCTGACGGCATGTTCTGGATCACAGTATCGGAAAACGCCTTTACGCTGGTCAAAGATGCCCTGGCAGAACGGTATGCCTGGAATGCGAACAATGCAACCATTCCGGCACATCCCAGCAGAAAAAAGAATGTCCCGCGCCATACCGTCTCCTTTAAAAGCCTGGTCCGTGCAAATTTTTCTCGTTCCATTGAAAGCCCTGCAAAAAGATAATGCTCCGCCATTTCCGTCAGTTCTTCACCCTGGCCCTGAAAATACGGCCGGCTCCAGTCCATTGTTTCTCTTTGCCTCTCCTGCCGGTCCTGAAAGCTCTCCTGCCGGTTTGGAAGGTTATCCTGCAGACGGATCGGCATGCCGTGCATCCGCATATGTCCGCGCTTGAATCGTGGACGGATCGGCACAAACCGCTTGAAAACTTCAAATACCTCATCCTTGTCTTTTTGCTGCCTGACCCTGTGATAGACCTTTGCAGTATCTTTGTTTATCTTAGCCGTATCCGGCATGGCATCAAAGATTTGCCCTACCATGGCAGCATCCGAGTGTGCCAGTATACGGCCGTCCTTTGATGTGATCATCATATAAACAACTTCAGGCTGAAACGAGGTTTCCAACAGCATTGCCTGGATTCTTTGTGCCCCCCACCGCATGGTGAACATCCCGGTTCTTGTTCCTGCCTCAAAGGTCCTGATCAAAGAGACTCCCTTTTCCAGCAGCCGTTGAAAAGAAAATTCCTTTTGCCGTTCAAGCCGGTCCAGGGTCATAAGTGTAAAGATAGGCAGCAGGATCAATAGCACACCTGCCATTAAAAGGGGTGATACAAAAAAAACCGCATGTTTTTTCATTTTTATTCAAAGTCTCCATTAATTTTCAGACACCCTGATTCCGGGTATTTTATATCCAACTGGATACTTTAGCATGGGTAAAAAGTATACACTACCCCAAATTCACTATCAATCTCTTATTTCACATTATTTCCAATATATTCTTAAAATTCAATGAATTAAGAAATATTATTTTTCGTGGCACACCATTTGCTTTAATCTATTTCAGAAAACGATCAAAAAGATCATTTGACAAACAAACCAATAACAACAGGAGATTATTATGAAAAAACTAACTCTTATCATCAGTTCTTTACTTATGGTTGCCATGGTGGCAGGAAGCGTATTTGCATGGGGACCGGCCAAAGGCCAAAGCATGGGCCAGGGTTTTAATCAAAACTGCCCCGGATATGGAGGACAGGCCATATGGAACGATCTGTCCAAAGAACAAAAAGATGAACTCAACACCCTTCGGCAAAAATTCATTGACGAGACCTATGCAATCAGGTCTGAAAAATTTCAAAAAAAGCAGGAAATGAGACTGCTTATGGAAACCTCCCAGCCTGACAGGGCAAAGCTGGACAGCTTTTCCCAGGATCTTGCAGACCTGCAAAAAAAGTTAAGAGATAAACGGATCGACTTTCAACTGGAAGCAAAAAAGATCGCTCCCGGACTGAATATGGGCCAGGGTTTTGGCCGGGGCCATGACGGATGGTCAGGCAAAGGCAAACACAGAGGATCACAGGGACAGGGCTGCGGAAGGTATAACAATTAAATGCTGATATGATTTGCGATCTTAACCGCCCGAAAGGATGACACCATCTTTCGGGCGGGTTTTTTATTCTTGTTCAAGGCATGTTTATTCCCGGTCAAGGCTTATCTGATTTTTCAGCACACCGATTTTTTCAATTTTTGTTTCCAGCACATCCCCAGGAGCAAGATAAACCGGCGGTTTTCTGGTAAATCCGACACCGCTGGGAGTTCCTGTAAGAATAAGGGTTCCCGGAACCAGGGTGGTTGACTCAGACAGATAAGAAATGATTTGGCCCACTGAAAAAATCATGTCGCTGGTATTGCTTTTCTGCATGGTATTACCGTTTAACACACATTCAATATCCAGTTGATCCGGGGCTTCAAGTTCATCTGCAGTCACAAGGCAAGGGCCAAGGGGACAAAAGGTGTCAAAGCTTTTCCCCTTTATCCATTGCCCGCCGCCGCCATGCTTCTGCCATCTTCTGGCGGATATATCATTGGCGCAGGTATATCCCAGGACATGATCCAGCGCCTTTTCCGGCGAGACATTTCTGGTGTTTTTCTTGATGACCACGGCAAGCTCGGCCTCATAATCCACTTCCGGGACTTTTACGCAGGAGGCCGGAATCCTGACATCCTCCAGATGGCCTGCTGCAGAACTGATATTTTTCATAAAAACCACCGGATATTTCGGCAATGCCATGCCGGTCTCTTTTGCATGGAGCTTATAATTCAAGCCAATGCAGAAAATAACAGCCGGAGAAACCGGCGGTAAAAATGTTTTAACCGGTTTTTGTTTTTCCGTAATGAAAAAATCAGAATAAATATCCCCCTCAATCACGGATGCTTTGCCGTTATCAAAGTCACACCCTGTATAAATTTTATTGTCATCACTTTCAAACCTTAGTATTTGCATGTTTATTTTCCCCTGATAATTCTATATACAATTAAAAACAAAATAGTTTTGATTCCAAATAGTTATAAGTTCCTTCATATAACTGCCACGGGCAGACCTGGTATTTCATTCCGGTTTGCCCACAATAAAACATGAAAGTCGCTGTTTGGATTTTTGAAGACTTTCATATAAAAATAAACCTGTGAGCGGAAATTTTAAAAAACTATTGACCGGTCTTTCCTTAACCGGAACGTCAGATTTTCTAATATTACAAATATTTGATATGCCTATATCTGAATTGTTGCAATATAATTTTTAATACTGTCCTGGACATCAACAGGAACAGTATCAAACTGAACACCGTAGGATACGGACAGACCTTTCTTTTGGACATTTCTGACGATTCCGGCAATCATGATATCCCGGCTTGTTCCAGGCAAGCGAATGGATATTTTCAAAGCGTCTGACTTTTTTGCAATATGATTTTTCTCGCTGGGCTTATATGTGACGGTAATACGACAGCCTGTCATATTAATATCCCGGATAACCACATTCTTGGGCGTACCTTTAAAAACGATACCGGCTGCAAGACTGCAACCGGCCCTGTCTTCCGAACGAAGTTTTCGCTCAATAACCCTGGCAGGGTATTCTAAAATAACAACACGGATCGGTTTGGAAAGAGTCTCAATAATATTACTGGCAAAAACATATATCATACCATTTGACAGATATTTAACAATCAGCTGATTACCGGGAAAAAGTTTAGGCTTGATAGTGGAAAAAGGAGACGGTTGTTTGAGTATGAAATATTCCCCTTTTTCCATACCCACAAAGCTGCTGGTAATGGGAAGTGCAATGTCTTCAATCTTAATGCTAAGTTTGGTTCCAATATCAATATCACAAATCAGGTCCCTGCCGATGTTTATTCTTTTTTCCATAATAGAATCAATCTTTTTTAAAAATAAAAGTATTATAACTTTGAAAAAATAACCATGATTTTCATCTTCTCATTAGAGAAAAATAGTTTATCCACCCAACTAAAATCAGGTATCACATTTTATTGTATTACACCAGAATTGATTACCTGTATTATAAAAACCACAATAATTTTGTTCAATAAGCAATCCCTTGAGGTTTGCTATTTCAAATCAGCAAAAAAATACACCTTATCAATTTTATTGCCATTAATTTTAAATCCGAATATTTGCATATTTCTTTTCTCCTGATAATCTTATATACAATTTAAAATGAAAAACACTGTTTTAAATTATAGTAAAGTCTTAAAAAGACCAAATATGGCCGTGGCTATCATTTTAAAACCATTGCTCCAAAAGAGTAAAACCCTTTAACCCATGAGCAAGGATTTAGAAAAGTTATTTACCGGCCTTTCCGGCGAAAAGGCAGATCTGATTATCCTGATTTTGACTTCTCAAAATATTAAGGCACATGCAGAAGGTTTACACAAAGCCTTTGATATCCTGGTAAGCTCCAAAGACCGACAAAAAGCCCTGGCAACGATTGAGGCATATTATAAAGAAAATAAATATAACAGGCTCAAACAGCAATTGCAGCAAATTCCAATCTCTTCCTTTAAATCAATTCCTGCTTTTTTTATCATGGGGCTTCTCTGCCTGATTCATGTGAGCTGCCTTGAATATCACATCCACGAGGATATGATATTCAAATATGGAGTATCAGCTCTTTTCATCCTCCAGGGAGAGACCTACAGAGCTGTTACAGCCCTGCTGCTGCATTCGGATGCCCGTCATCTGCTGGGAAATATGGCAGGCCTGCTCATTTTCGGGGCACCTGTCATAAGTCTTTCAGGATTTGGCGCAGGACCTTTTATGCTGTTGTTTACCGGAACCGCCGGTAATCTTATCAATGCCCATTTTCATAAAACCGCCCATCTTTCCATTGGCGCATCCACATCCGTCATGGGAGCAGCCGGGCTTCTTGTGGCCTTCCGGATAACGCAAACAGGAAAACCCTTTCGCTGGAACACGCTTTTGCCCATGATTGCCGGTGCCGTTCTGGTCGGCATGTTCAGCCAGGGAGAGCGAACAGATGTGTGGGCACATGTTTTTGGTTTCCTTTGCGGAGTGTTGTCCGGCATCTTTTTTTTTCCTTTGAACAGAACGATCAATTTTCCTCAAAAAAATACCATGGCACTGTTCATCTCCCTGCTTATAATTGCAGCAGCGCTTTTATCTGCAACGCAGATGTAGGACACCCGGACTTGAGGCAACAGTTTATTTTATTCTGTGATCCATGGGCAGTTTCAGACAAAAAATCCATTCAAATGTGTCCCTGAAAACAAAACAACAACGGCCTCAAAAAAAAATTTGAGACCGTTGTATCTAAAACTTAACGCAAGCGAATTTAGATGAATTCAGGATCAATAATACTGATCATGGCATGGCCGCCCTGAACATTTATTGTATTGGTAAATCCGTTGTGGACAAACAGGGTCTGGCATTCATAAGAGCGGGCCCCTGTACCGCACACAAGACATACAGGATCTGTTCTTGATACTTCATTAAATCTTTCCCGCAGTTCAGACTGGGGAATATTCATCCAGCGGTCCCGGTATTTTTCAACAAACGGTTCCGCCTCTTTAGGCTCCCTGACATCCAGTACCTTGATTTCATCATTTTTAAACGCTTCCACAAAATCAATAACATCTATGGGCTTGTTCAGATTTTCCAGGATATTGTCCAGCGCATTGCCCGCGTTGTTGATAATGTCCATGGCAGATGCAAACGGCGGTGCATACCCTGTTTCAAGCACACACACATCATCCACATTCAGACCGAGCTGTAATAAAGGCGCAATCGCATCAACACGGGCCTTGATGGCATCGTCCTGTCCGCCCACAGCCTCAATTCCTAAAATTTTTCTAGTTTTACTGTCCGCAATCAGTTTGATGAACATAAGCTGGGCAGAAGGATAAAAATGAGCCCGGTCAGGCTGTGATACAATGGCATGAACCGGATCAAAACCGTTTGCCTTTGCCTGATCAGATGTCAACCCTGCTGTGGCAACCCCCATGTCAAACACCTTGATGCAAAAAGTCCCAACGGTTCCGTTGAACTGACTTGCCCTGCCATGAATATTGTTGGCAATGATCCTGCCCTGCCTGTTGGCAAGAGATCCCAGAGGCATGGTCATATTTTCGCCGCTCACAAGATTTCTAAGCTCGACACAATCCCCCCCGGCATAAATGTCGGGATCAGTTGTCTTCATACACCTGTCCACAAGCAGGGCACCGGAAAGGCCCACGGCCAGGCCCGAATCTGCGGCAAACTTCGTATTTGGCCTGACACCCGCAGACAGCACAACCATATCACATTCCATGGTGCCGTTGCCGGTTTCAACCGAGGTGACCTGTGAGTCGGCATCACCATTGATGCATTCCACCTTTTCAGACAGCATTACTTTGACACCATGTTTTTCAAGCTGATTTTCCACAACTTTTGACATATTTTTTCCCAGGGCCGTAGGCAGAACCTGATCTGCCATTTCTATGATGGTGGTTTCAACCCCCCACAGATCGGTAAGCGCTTCAGCCATTTCAATACCAATGGCACCTGCACCGATGACCACGGCTTTTCCCACATGGCCCTTTGAAATTTTATCCTTGATGTCCTTGGCATTATGAAGATTTGACACCGTGAAGACCATGGGAAGGTCTGCCCCGGGGATTGGTGGTCTGAAGGGTGTTGCACCTGTGGCAATCACGAGTTTGTCATATTCCAGGGATTCTTTTCTCCCGTCTGACAGATGTTGAATATCCAGTTTTTTTTCTTTTCTGTTGATACCCATGGCTTCAACCCCGGGCATAATTTTAACGCCTTTACAGGTTCTGAAAAATTCAGGGTCTCTTACAACATGAGATGAAGTTGAACAAAGCCCTTCTATATCAGCAATATCCCCACCCACATAATAAGGGATGCCGCAGCCCCCGTAAGAAATAAGGTTATCCCGGTCTACAACCGTGATCTGGATTTCAGGATCAAGTCTTCTCAGTCTGCAGGCTACTTTGGGCCCCAAAGCAACCGCTCCGACAATAATAACGCGTTTCACCATTCTACTCCCTTTTGTCACTTTGATTAAAACCATGTTTTTACAAAACAAGTGACCTTTTTATTGTTATTCCATATTTATTATAATCAAAGATTTCAAATTTGAAATCTCCATAAAATAACACATCCGATTTAAAAACAATAATCGTTTGACATCATACCTGTTCTTTTTATATTTTGAAAATGTCATCTTAAAGCACATGATCTCTTTTAAAAAACAAATTTTTAAAACCTCTGGATCGGTAAGGAAAATTCATATGAAAAAAACAACCCCGAGTATCCTGATTATAGGAGGGGGCGTTGCAGGAATATCTGCGGCGCAAACCCTTTCCCATCAGGATATTATCGTACACCTGGTGGAAAAAGACGACACCCTTGGCGGGCATGCCGCCCTGTGGGCATGCATGGCAACCGGCAGCTGTGAAAACTGCGGGGCATGCCTGAGTATTGAAATGGCAGATCAGATCCTGAAACAGAAAAATGTGACTTGTCACCTTGATGCCATGGTTGAAACCCTGATCAAAAAAGACCAAGGGTATGAGGTGGGCCTTAACAACAAAGAGACCTTTTTTGTTGAAAAAATAATACTGGCCACAGGATTTTCACCTTTTGATCCTGTTCAGATCAAGTCCCTTCACCATGATGCATATGAAAACGTAATTACCACGGCCCGGCTAAATACCCTTTTGAAAGAAGAAACCCTTTCAGAATACTTGAACGGAAAAGCTGACCCAAAAATCGCCTTTATCCAGTGCGTTGGGTCCAGGAACCGTGAGCAGGGAAAAGATTATTGTTCCCAGGTCTGCTGTAAAATCTCCATGCGCCATGCCAACAAACTGGTTCATCTTTACCCTGAGGCCGATATCACCCTCTTCCACATGGATCTTCAGATCATTGGCAAAGAGGTAAGACCCCTTTTTAGCACCCTTTCTAAAAATATTGAGCTGATCCAGGGCGTTCCTGCCGAAATACTTGAAGATGCGGAAACCAAGATGCTGACCATCATGACGGAAGCCAAAGAGAACCAAACTAAAAACAATCAAACCCCAAAAAATCAAACCAGGATTGCCAGAGCCTTTGATCTTATTGTTCTGTCCGTTGGCATGCAGCCGTCCCAGAACCTTGAGAACACAGCAAAGCTGCTGGGCATAAGCCCCAATTCATGGGGTTTTTTCAATACAGACCAGGCAATGCTGTCAGCTGATGTAAGTGTTGCAGGGTGTGCCAAGGGCCCCAAAGACATACTTGCCTCTCAACAGGATGGCAGAATGGCAGCAGCCAGGATCATTGACGAACTCGGGTTGACACACGACAAAAAACCGGGCATTGCGGTTTTCGGACAAGGTTCACAGGCCGACCAGACCGCAATGGCCATCGCTGCAAAAGGATATAGCACCTATCTTTTCGGACCGGGAACAAATCTTTGCGATGATACCCAGGTAACAATCTTGAACAACAGCAAACTTATTTCCATATCCGGCACTGCCGGAAACTTTTCCATCTTTTATGAATCTCCTTTTGATGAATCTATTGGGAGTAAAAAAACAACATTGACCTGCGCCGCCATCATTGCGGCCCATGAGCCCATACAGTCACAAAAGCCGCTTTCAGGCCTGACCAACAAGCCCGCAAGCCTTGATGCACTCTCCCAAATGATTGAGAAAACACCTGATGATTGCCCGGACAACATTGCCGTCCTGCTGGATTATCACGGCCCTGAATTCAAATCATCTGCAAGGCTCGCCCTTAATACTGCCATCAAAGCACGATCGCTGAGAAAAAACATCTCTGTCATCATGAACAAAATGCTGGTACACGGAGAATCCGGCCAGCGCCTCTACGACACGGCCAGACAGCAAGGTGTTGATTTCCTCAGATTTGAAACCAGTGATGACATTGATATCCGGGATTCAGGCAACGGCTTTTTAATCAAACTCAAAGAGGCCACCTTGCCTTTCATTGAGCTGAACCTCAATTGTGACTGCCTTGTATTGCCCCCGGTCGTCCTTCCCGGCACAGAATTTAAAGATGCTGCAGCCCTTCTACGGCAGCCCCTTGACAAACAAGGCTTTCTGCAATCTGCCAACACCCGCCACAGGTTGACCAGGTCTTCCAGAAAAGGCATCTTTTTTGCCGGAAGCGGTCATGACGAGACAGACCAGGAGGATTTAAACAATGAAATAAAAGATATTTTATCTGAACTTTCTTCCCAGGCACCTTATTGGACTAAATTGGATCAGGCCAAATTGGATTCACCTCAAATAGATACCGGGGTTGAAATCAATCAGAAAAAATGTGCCCAGTGTCTTACCTGTATACGGATCTGCCCTCATGGCGCCATTGTCATGAATGAAAAAAACCGGCCCCAGATTGTACCAAACTCATGTTTTTCATGTCATCTTTGTGTGTCCAACTGCCCGGCATATGCCATTGAGTCAAAAGAACTGAGCAATGACCTGATTGCCCAAAAAATTGAAACAAACAAAATTGTCATCCTGGCCTGCGAACGGTCGGCTGCCCTTGCTGCAAACAATCTTTGCCTGCCGGATAATATCACATTGATTAAAATTCCCTGTGTCTGCAGAATCAGCAGCGACATCATTTTAAAAGCTCTTTTAAACGGTGCTGCACAAGTGATTGTCAGCGGGTGCCACGAAGAAAACTGCCGTTCTTTTGCTGGCAGCCGTGTTGCCGAGACCAGCGTGAAAAACATATCGCGTCTTCCGGGAGTTGCGGCATCCAAAATAATGTGGGAACCTGTTGCAGCCAATGAAACTGCAAAATTCAAACGCATTATTGCAAAGGCATCAGAATAACTGGCATGCGCAGACCTGGTCTTTCATCTTGGTTTGCCACAACAAAGATTGAAAGTCTATGTGTGGATTTTTAAAGACTTTTTTATAAAAAGGAAAAACATATGGATCATGCAACGATAAATAAAGATTCTGTTCTGTATACCCTGCTCAAACAATTGTCTCCGGGTCACAATAGTCTTGAATGCCTCACCTGCGGGGCATGTACCTCCAGGTGTACCTGGTTTGAAGGGGAAGGCGGCCCCCTGCCCCGCCAGATCATCCGCATGGCCGCCCTTGGGCTTGACGAGCAGCTTGTAAACAGCCATATGCTCTGGGACTGCCTGATCTGCAACCGCTGCACCCAGGTTTGCCCCATGGGGATCTGCATGGACAAAATTGTAGCAAAAGCCAGAAGCCTTGCCATTGCAGATGAGAAAATCCCTGAAGATCTTAAACAAGGAATTAAAAACCGAATGGAAGTGGGCGATGTCAACGGTCTGAGCAAAGAAGAATTTGTAGAAACCGTTGAATGGGTCAGCGAAGAATTTGCTGATGAAATAAATGATCCTAAAGCTCAAATCCCCCATGATCAAAAAGGTGCAAAGCTTCTCTACCTTCCCAACCCAAGAGAACTGGGCGTCAACCTGCTTCAATTGACGGCCATGGCAAAACTTTTTTATGCCATAAAAGAACCATGGACCATGTCTGCCCGCCATTCAGACGTCACCAACTGGGGATATTTTGTGGGCAAGGATGACATCACAAAAAAAATGGCACTGATGGTGGTTGAACCGGCTGAAGAACTCGGCATTGAAACCCTTGTGCTTGGAGAATGCGGCCATGGTTACCATGTATTAAAATACCTCCTTGAAGACATTATCGGAAGAAAACCAAAATTTGAAGTTGTCAGCATGCCCGAACTGGTTGTGCAGTATGCCCGAAAAGGAATTCTTAAATTTGACCCCGGCGTACATCCCTATAAAATCGCATACCATGATCCCTGCAATATTTCCAGAAAATCAGGAGGATATGACGCCCCGAGACAATTGCTTTCCATGGTCTGCCAGGGAGTTGTGGAACTTACCCCCAACAGGGAAGACGCAATCTGCTGCGGAGGAGGAGGAGGCATGTTGCAGGACGGTAACAGCACAAAAAAAAGAATGATCACAGGAAAACCAAAAGCCGACCAGATAAAGGCAGCCAGTCTGCCTCATCTTGCCACGGCATGTCTGTCATGCTACCGGCAGATAGAAGAATTGTCCGCTCATTATAATCTGGGCATAAAAATCCATACAGTGGCTTATCTGGCATCTGAGTCTCTGATAATGTAAGCTACTCAAATTTCGGACTTAAGCTTAGCAGACGCTCACTTACTTGGTTTAAAGAGTCAAACAAGTTGATGCGAATTAAGCTGATGCTATATTATGTGTTACAAATAATTTTCAAACAGACTTTCAAAAAACATGATCATCGCGTATATTACTGACGTAATAACGGCCATGGCAGTTCACTCTGCCACAACAAATAAAGAGGAATCAAATGGATCTTACCGACATCACTTCCATAGAAAAATGGGAAGCCTTTGAAAAAGAATTACACAAGCGCTCCGGAATGAATTCGTGTGTGTATGACAAAAACGGAAACCGCATAACATCCTATGCAAACTGGGCGAATGAAGTCTGCCCGACCGTCAAGTCTTATCCTGAGGGTATTGCCGCCATATGTGCAATTGCAAATCAATATTTTACATCAGAAACCCAAAAAACAAAAGAACCTGTTGTGGATGAATGTGATGCAGGGTTTGTTAAATTTGCCGTCCCGATTTTTTATAAACAGGAATTTTTGGGTACTGTGGGCGGCTGCGGTCATCTTCTCCCGGATTGTGAAGTTGAAACTTTCTTTATTGAAAAAGCAATTGACAAAGATGATCTGAAATTGGAATCAAAAGTCGATAATGTTAAAAAAACGTCTGAACAAGAGATAAAAACATTCATTGATTTTGTTCAATCATACCTGGAAGACATCATGCCGAAATAACCAGGCACAAGGATAGTAACAGGGTTAATTTTGGCTGCCTGAAATTAACCCGCCTGAAATCAAAACACCTGGTATTGAACCACCAGATTAAAAAAACTCAAACTTCAGGGTTTCAAATTCTTATCCGCCCCTCAAATACCTTTGTGGCAGGACCGGTCTTAAAGACATGGTTGGTCTCTTTGTTCCATTGAATGTCAAGGTCTCCTCCATCAAGATGAACAACAGCGCTTTTTGACGTCCTGCCCGTCAGGTTAGCGGCAACCAGAGCGGCACAGGCACCTGTACCGCAGGCCAGAGTCATCCCCGCCCCCCTTTCCCATACCTTCATTTTTAATTCCTTATCATTTACCACTTCAACAAACTCAACATTTGTCTTTTCAGGAAACCTTTCATGAGTCTCAATTGACCGGCCGATTTTTTTGACATCCACTCTTTCCAGATCATCAACAAACATAACGGCATGGGGGTTTCCCATGGACACAGGGATAATGCCACACTCCTTGTCCCCTACGGTCAAAAACTCTTCTACGGCAATCTCATTGGGGCTTTTAAACGGAATATCCCGGCAAAAAAGCACGGGTTCGCCCATATCAACCCTTACCGAACTTACCCGACCCGCCTCATCTGTGATCACCTCGGGAATAACGGTGCCTGCCTTTGTATCCACACGCATTTTCTTTTGTGGCAATATCTTGTTCTCATACAGGATTTTAGCAAAACAACGCATGCCGTTGCCGCACATCTGGGCCTGTGATCCGTCAGAATTATATATCCTGAATTTAATATCTTGGGCCACGGATTTAAGAATAAGGATCATACCATCGGCTCCAATGCCGAAATGCCTTGAACAAAGTTTTTTTGACAGGTCTGGATAAGGGTGCCTGATGTCACCTTTCCTGTTATCCAGAAGAATAAAATCATTGCCAAGGCCCTGCATTTTAATAAATTCAATTTCCATATTTTCCGTCCGTCATGCCCTGCAATATCCAAGCAGTGAAATAATATCCCGGCCCATGGCTTCCACCTGCCACTGCCGGACCTGTTCAATTTTTAAAAGCTCTTCAGGTGTTGCAGGATTTTCAGCCGCAACACATGAAATCACTGCATTGTTCAATAAAAACCCAGGTTCAATTCCCAAGGAACCGCTTAATTTTTCTCTCATCTTTTTCAGCCGTTTGATCCGTTCCTGTATCAAATCATCCTTTTTGGGTCTTCTGGTTTTCGGATATGAGGGCAACGCCCTATGCTCCAATTCCATGGCCTTAACCACAGCCTCCACACAAAGGTTTCCATACATGTCCGCCTGTTTTCTGCTCAATGCCCGTATCTTCAGGATACGATCGATTGTCAAGGGTTTCTCGCAGGCCATGGTCATTAACGAAGGATTTGAAATAACTTTAAACAAGGGCTGATCTTTTTTTTGGGCAATGGAAAGCCTCATCTGCAGCAGATTTTCCAGAACCGCAAGGCTCCTGTTATCCATTTTACCGGCACCCTTAAATTTTTTAAACAAGGGAAATGTATGATTATTTTCATACCGGACCTGTGCCTGTATTTCAAATTCTTCTTTTGCCCAGGCAAGACGTTTTTTTTCCTTAAGCCGTCCATGAATAATATCCTGCAGTTCTACCAGGTATGCCACGTCCCCCACGGAATATTCAATCATTGCCTGCTTTAGCGGACGTTGTGCCCAGTCCACCTTTTGAAATTTCTTGTCTGCATCAACGTCAAAATTTCTTTTTAACAGGGCTGCAAGCCCCCGCTCTTTGATGCCTAAAAACCGGCAGGCGATCTCAGTGTCAAAAAGATTATTCACCTGCACATGATAATCCCTGTCAAGACTTCTGATATCAAAATCAGACCCGTGAAACACTTTCATAACATCATTATTTTCAAGCACGTTTAAAAAAGATGAAATCTTCTTGATTTCAAAAGGATCAACTAAAAACGCTTCTTTTGCAGAGGCAATCTGGATCAGGCAGATTTTCTCCTTAAAACAATGCATTGAATCCGCTTCCAGATCAACAGCAATTATTTTTTCCTTTAACAGATCATCACAGACATGGTTCAATTCTGATTCAGATTCAATAAACTTGTAATTCAATATTTTTTCCCTTGATTGTTTACACCAGTTCTTCTAAAATTCATGTTTTATTTTAACAGATAACAAAACCCAATGGAAAACAAGATGATTAACATAACATTTCCAGACAATAGTATAAAGAGCTTTGAAAACATCCCCACAGGCATGGATGTTGCCAAAAGTATTTCAGACGGATTTGCCAGAAACTGCGTGGCAATGAAAATTGATGACCGGCTTTTGGATTTAAACGGACAAATCACAGAAGACACCGCCATCAGTTTCATTACTGCCAATGACGATGAAGGGCTTGAGATCCTGAGACATTCGTCTGCCCATGTCATGGCGGAAGCCGTATTAAATATTTATGCAGAGGCAAAACTGACCATCGGTCCTGTGGTGGAAGACGGGTTCTACTATGACATCGACATGGAACCGATTTCAAAAGATGACCTTGGTGCCATTGAAGATGAAATGAAAAAAATCATCAAGGCCAAGAATACCTTTGAACGACAGGTGGTTTCAAAACAAGAAGCCCTTGAGATATTCAAGGACAACCCGTTTAAACTTGAAATAATTAATGACCTTGACGAAGCACAGGAAATATCCCTTTACCAGAACGGCAAATTTATTGACCTTTGCCGGGGCCCCCACATTCCCCATACCGGCATGATCAAAGGATTTAAATTATTAAAAATCTCAGGTGCCTACTGGAGAGCGGACCAGACAAGAGAACAGCTTCAGCGGCTTTACGGCATATCCTTTTTTGATAAAAAAAAGCTCAACAAATATATTCACATGATTGAGGAAGCAAAAAAAAGGGATCACCGCAAGCTTGGCACCAAACTGGATCTTTACTCTTTTCATGATGAAGCAGCCGGCATGCCCTTTTTCCATGCAAAAGGCATTGAGGTATGGAATACACTCCTGGACTACTGGCGCGAAGAACACAAAGCTGCAGGGTATGTGGAAACAAAAACTCCTGTCATGCTCAACCGCAAACTCTGGGAGCAAAGCGGGCACTGGGAAAATTACCGGGAAAACATGTACACCTCGGTAATTGATGATGAAGAATATGCCATCAAGCCCATGAACTGCCCAGGCGGCATGCTGCTGTACAAAACAAAAGCTTACTCCTACCGGGATCTGCCCTTGAGGGTTGGTGAAATCGGCATGGTTCACCGCCATGAGCTTTCCGGTGCGCTTTCCGGCCTTTTCAGGGTCAGGGCTTTTCATCAGGATGACGCCCATATTTTCATGACACCGGATCAAATCGAAAGCGAAGTTCTCAGGGTATTGATACTGGCAAAGGTAATCTACAGCCGGTTCGGCCTGAATTTTCATCTGGAATTGTCAACCCGGCCCAAAAAATCAATCGGGTCTGACGAGCAATGGGAAAATGCAACAAACGGTCTTAAGTCCGCCTTAGAGCGTTATGGCCAGAAATTTTTCATCAATGAAGGGGACGGCGCATTCTACGGCCCCAAAATTGATATTCACATCAAGGATGCCTTAGGAAGAACCTGGCAATGCGGAACTGTGCAGCTGGACATGTCGTTGCCGGAACGATTTGACCTGACCTACAAGGGCAAGGACAATGAAAAACACCGGCCAGTAATGATCCACCGTGTCATTTACGGATCTTTGGAACGGTTTTTCGGTATTCTTGTGGAACATTTTGCAGGCAAATTTCCCTTGTGGCTGGCACCTGTCCAGGCAATCCTTTTGCCCATCAACCAGGATCTGGCGGATTATGCCGACCAACTCAAATCAGAACTTGAAACGTATCAAATCAGGTGCGAGGTGGACAAACGAAGCGAAACCCTTAAAAAGAAAATCAGAGATGCCCAGCTAAATTACGTTCCGCTGATCCTCACCATAGGGGACAAGGAAAAGGAAACCAAGACACTTTCCGTGAGAACCCTTGACGGAGAGGTCAGGATGGGAATCGACATGTTTGATTTTGTTGCGCCGGTATCGCACCATATCAAGGAAAGAACACTGAATGAGCCCATTTTCTAGAACCCTGGGCAGGATTGTTTTTTACAGACTGCCGGTAATTATATTTTGTACCTTAATTTTCTGGCAGTCTTCCTATCCGGGAGTGGTTTCAGGATCTTCATTCCCCCATGCGGACAAGGTGCTTCATTTCGGGGGGTATGCCTTTCTGGCTATCCTTACTGCCATAAGCCTTAAAGAAGGAAAGCCCTTCTGGTCCCCCTTAAAAATCAAGATTGTTACCATTCTTTTTGCCTGTTTTTATGGATTATCAGATGAAGTCCACCAGGCATTTGTGGCGGCACGGTCTGCCTCTGTCTATGACTTTATAGCAGACTGTGCCGGAAGCATATTGGGCTGTCTTTTTTATATGAAATTTTTATCCCGCCACAAATAAATCCTTATTTTTCTTCAAAACATAAATTTTCCACTATTGATTCTTTTCAAAACCTTTTATATAAAACCTTCATGAGTAAAGTTAACTCTTTCATTTAAAATTTACTCATAACAAAGATTAAAAGTCTTTGTGTAAATTTTTCAAGTCATAAATTTTACTAACTGCCACGGGCAGATCTGGCCATTTTATACAACAATCTGGTCATATTGTTTTGCCCACAACAAAATATGCAAGTCACTGTTTGGATTTTTCAAGACTTTCATATGAATTAGGGGGGATATGAAAAAAACAAAATATCTGGTTTTGTCATTTTTGATGGGCATTGTATTGTTTTTTGTACCATCTTGTGCGCAGGCAGACAATATCTTAAATCTTCTGACCTGGGATGGATATGCGCCAGACAAATATGTGGCTGAGTTTGAGGCCTTTATTGAACAAAAATACGACAAAAAAGTAAAAATCAATCGGACTTATCTTCAGGATACAACTGAAATCTTTGTTCCGGTCAGGACAGGTAAGGCAGATATTTTTGTACCGACCCAGCATATTTTAAATGACGGGCGCTGGAAATTCGTAGATAACAATCTGGCCCTCCCCCTCAACCTGGAAAACATTCCCAATTACAAATATGTGCTTAAATCATTTGAACCCTATACGACCTTCAACGGAAAAGTGTATGCCGCACCAATTGCCCATGGTGCATACGGCTTGGTGTACAATACCAAATACTTTCCCACACCGCCAAAAACCTGGAATATACTGTGGGATGAGCAATACAAGGGAAAATACACCATCACCAAAGGCACAACAGAAGTCAATATTTATATCACAGCCCTGGCATTAGGATATGATGTGCATGACATGTCTAATTTTGCAAAACTTAATAATGAGACTTTTCATGCAAAATTAAGAACTCTGGTGGAAAATGCACATTCATTCTGGCCGGGTATTGATTCTCCGCACCACTTCAAAGGATTGTATCTTGGCACATCCTGGGGCTGGTCCCTCTCCGGTCTTAATCAAAAAGAAGATAAATGGAAGATGGTGGACCCCCAGGAAGGCTCTCCTGCCTGGATTGACTCCCATGCCATTGCCCATTCGCTGAAAAACAAACCATTTTTAAAAAAAGTGGCTGAAGAATGGATTAATTACACCCTTGGTAAAAAATATCAGATAGAGGTGGTTGTGAACTACCTGACCTCTGCGCCGGTCACCCGAAATATTGTGGACGGGCTGCCCCAGGAAAAAATAAAAGAGTTCCACCTTGATGACCCTGACTATCTTGCCAAATACCATCATTTTTATCCCACAATCAAAGAAAAAAGAGATCGCAACGGCTTAAAAGTTTTATGGAAAAACGCCAGCAAAGATGTGGCATTAACAGAAAGCAAACAAGAATAAGCATCCATGAGCAAATTCGAAAACTACACAAAAACTTCCAGAAGCTATGATAAAACCCGGATACCGGCAGGTGTGGAAATCATACTCGGTGTTCTGGCAAAACCGGGCCGCCCCCTTGATCAGATAAAGCTCCTGGACGCCGGGTGCGGAACCGGTAATTACTCCCGGTCAATCTTGCCTCATGTAGGCCAGATCAAAGCTGTCGATCTTAACCAGGGAATGCTTGACATTGCAGCGGAAAAATTTAAATCCCATGCTGACCAGGGGCGAATTGAATTCCACCAGTCAAGTATTGATCAAATGCCGTTTAAAAACAAGAGCTTTGATGCGATTATGGTCAACCAGGTGCTGCATCATCTGGAGGAGATGCAAGATGCTGACTTTCCAGTCTGCCGCAGGGTGTTTATGGAATTTCATCGGGTATTGAAGCCCGGCGGCAGCCTCATTATCAACACAAGCTCCCATGAACAGATAAGGAATGGATACTGGTTCTACAAACTGATTCCGGAAGCTGTGGAAAAACTATGCCGTCGTTATCTGCCTCTGGACACCCTGGCCATGTTGTTGACAGCATCAGGATTTTCCATAAACGGTCGGTTTGTGGCGCTGGATGCCATGTGCCGCGGTGCCGACTATTTTGACAAACTGGGGCCCTTGAAAAAAGAATGGCGGGATGGGGACTCCACATTTGCACTGGTTACTGACACAGAATTGAAACGCATTCAAAATGAGGTCTCCAAAATGGAGGCTGACGGAACACTTGCATCTTATGTTGAAACCCAAGACCGGTCAAGGAAACATATCGGCCAGACCACCTTTGTTGCTGCTGCCCGAAACTGACTCACAGTCCAATGTTGCAATGAAAGACAAAATTTGCAGATTAGGCTGCTGGAAAGGAAACGTTACCCCTGAAGAGATAAAAGGGGGACACAGCAACCACAACTTTTTTGTTGAGGATGGGGGAGAGTCTTTTTTTGTACGCCTGGGGCATGATCTGGATGTCCATTGCGTGATGCGGTCCAATGAACTGGCAATTTCCAGGGCAGCACATGCAGCAGGCATTTCTCCTGAAGTCGTCTGGCACGAACCCGGTGTCATGGTAACCCGGTATATTCAAGGGAAAACCCTTACAAAACAAGACATTGCCAAACAAAACAATTTAAATCGCCTGGTCCCGTTGATTCAAGAATGCCACCGGCAGATTATCCATCACATCAGGGGACCGGTTCTCATGTTCTGGGTATTCCATGTCTGCCGTAATTATGCAGCCATCCTCAGGGATTCAAATCATCCGCTGTCTGTACAACTGCCCCGTCTTATGAACATAAATTCGGCTCTGGAGAAAGCGGTTGGAAATATTAAACCCGTTGTGACTCACAACGACCTTTTGGCATCCAATTTTATTGATGACGGACAAAGGTTCTGGATAATTGACTGGGAGTATGCGGGATTTAACACGGCTTTATTTGATCTTGCATGTTTCTGTTCTTTTTGCGATCTGCACCCGGATCAAGAAGACCGGATTCTGGCAACCTATTTTCAATCAAGGGTGACAGATGAATTGCGCCGGCGTTTTATTGCCTTGAAATGTGCATCAGAACTCTGGACATACCTGTGGAGCCCGGTTGCGGAAAGTCACTATGCCCTTGATCTGGATTATCAGAAAATCGCCAGGGGCCATCAACTGAATTTTGAAAGACTCTGGGTGGAGTTTAAACAAATATAAGCGGGACAAAGGTGCCATTTTTCACATAACGGCATGGTATCCCGAAAAAGAGAGGGAACTATCAGTTATCATAGAAAAGACAGCTATTTAAGAGTTTCACAAGCCACGGCCACTGATGATCAATATGTCTGCTATTATCTTGACCACACCTTTGTTGATCCCAAAAAACTGGCTTTGCTTTCCTCAAGAATAAAACAGAACAGCCTGGATCACTTTAAAGATGCCCTGCTGGTATGCACATGCCACAGAATAGAGGTCTATTTTTCTTGCCCCCCCCAAAAAGACCCTATTGAGGCTGTTCTGGGAATCAAAGCCAGACGTATCAAAAAAAAATTTGAGCTTGAAAACCGTTTGATAAAAATCTGCTGCGGGGTGAAATCCATCATCCTGGGTGAAAAATTCATATATCACCAGGTTTCTCAGGCAGTTAATTCATTGCCTTCCGGCCATATCATGCAGCAGTTCGGAAACACAGTATTAAAAAAAGCCAGACAGATCCGGGAGAATCGCAATTTTTATGCAGCAGACGATTATGAAGGCCTTTCCCTTTCCCTGATCAATAAATGGGCGGACTGCAAACAAGACAATACGCTTGTTGTTGTAGGCGCAGGAATGTTGTCACTGCAGGTCGCCATGTATGCAAGTGCCAACAATTATGAAAACGTGGTAATGGTTTCCAGAGTTGCAAAAAAATTCCGCAAAAAAAACAGAGAAAATCCCTACCCCTTCAGGATATGTTCTTTATACACACTGCCAGAAACAATCTTTGACAACCCTTTTCACTGTTTTATCGCAACTACCAATATAGATGACACCTATCAGACGCGTCTTTTTGACATCATTACCCGGGATAGTTGCAAATCCGTCATTGATATGTCCTCCATACCGGCGTTTCAACCGGAAACGGTCTGCGGCAAATCATATATTACCATGTATGATGATCCATATCTAAACGAGGTGACCCGTTCCAATCAAAAATTATTACCTGTAAAAAAAATTGTTGAAACCGACATTAAAAACAGAACATCAGGAGCTGCCCAATGAACATGAATTTAACAATACAATTGCCCAAAAGGTCAAATTTCCTTATTTTGATGTTTTTACTTGCTTTTTTTCTCATCTTTACCAAAACCCCTGCTCATTGCTCTGATACAGGGCATGACCCATTGCGGCAAGTGGGTCGGCAACAAGACGGAACCATTGTCCTGCCCACCAACAGGATACTTAAACCCGCCGGTCGCCAGGTGGAATTTGAAGGACGTCCCAACGGTATTGCCCTGAGTCCGGACAGCACAACCGTGGCACTGCTCAACGCCGCAAAAAACAATATCATTGTCATGGATTCCAGGACAGGAGAAATCAAACAAATGTTTGCACCGGACGGTTTCAAAGCCTCCTCCAACGGTATTGTCTATTCCAAAGACGGCAAATTCCTGTTTGCCTCCCAATCGGACGGGTATCTGCTCATTGCAAACGTCCTTTCCGACAATACACTTTTCCTTGAGCAGCAGTTAGCCCTGCCCCTTAGCAAGATACACTATCCAGGGGCGGATTATAATCCCAACCCCATAGGGCTGGCCGTTTCCGATGACGGCAAAACCCTTTATATTGCCCTGAGCCGCAACAATTCTCTGGCTGTATTTGATATCTCAACCCGGGCAGTGCTGAAGGAGATTGCTGTGGGTAATGTCCCAACAGGCGTGGTTGTCGGTAATGGTAAGGTGTATGTGTCCAACAGGGGCGGACGTCCTGCAAGGCAAGGCGATTTTACAGTGGATTCAAGCGGCACGCCCATTGTTGCAGACCCGATATCAGGCGGTGCCATCACAGGAAGCGTATCTGTGGTGGATATCAAAACAAATCAGCAAATCACATCCATACCGGTGGGGCTTCACCCTTCAGGCCTGCTGGTGGCAGGCAAGCGCCTTTTTGTGGCCAATTCAAACAGCGACAATGTCTCTGTAATTGATATTGAGTCTGACAAGGTAATCAAAACCATCTCCATAAAACCCTTTGAAAATGCATTATTCGGCAGTTCTCCCAATGCCCTGGCTATAATGGACAACCGCCTGGTGGTCAGCCTTGGAGCCGGCAACTGCCTTGCTGTCTACGCTCTTGGGCATCGGTTCGGCGGGGTGGAATTTCAAGGATTGATTCCCACAGGCTGGTATCCTTCAGGAATCGCTGTGGACAATGAAAAAAGACAACTTTTGGTTGCCAATACAAAAGGGGTGGGGGCACTGGGGCCTGCAACCATCTGGAAAAGCCCTGCAGGAAGTCCTCCCACACAGGGGAAAGGCCATAACTCCATGGCCTATATGGGAAGTGCCTCCATGATAGAATTTCCCGATTACCATACCCTTCAGGCCCATACACGCCAAACCCTTGAAAACAACTCCTGGATTGCTCTGTCCAGGAGAAAAGATGCAAAAAAGACCGGCACAAAAAAGCCTGATCCTGTTCCTCTGCCTGAGAAAACAGGCGACCCGTCTGTTTTCAAACATGTATTTTATATCATCAAAGAAAACAGAACCTATGACCAGATTTTCGGTGATTTTAAAGATAAAAACAAAAAGCCCAAAGGCAACGGAGACCCGAAACTTGTACAATTCGGCCAGGATGTAACCCCCAACCACCATGCCCTGGCCCGGCAGTTTATGCTGTTTGACAACCTTTACGACTCAGGATCAATTTCTTCTGAGGGGCATCAATGGATTACCCAGGCCTTTGTGGTTGATTATCTGGCAAAAGATCTGACCACCTATGCCAGAACCTATCCGTTTAACGGGGGAGATGCCCTGGTATATGCACCAAGTGGTTTTCTTTGGGAAAACGCTCTGAACCTGGGTAAATCCGTCCGTGTCTATGGAGAATATGCCAACGGACTGACCGCCAACGGACTGGAAATGGGGCCGTGGGTCAATCCCACTGTAAAGCCGCCGGCAAAGGTCAAGGCTCCCTGGCTGGGCGGAGGTGTAACCAATGCCGGCAGCTGGGCAGCCTTTTGGCAAGACACCAGTATCCTTGCCGGCGAGGAAACCGGCGAACTTCATGTCAAATTAAGATCCTCATCTGATATTCCCTCCCTGGACAGGCTGCTCTGCAGGGAGTTTCCTCCCTTTAACACGGGAATTCCAGATCAGTACAGGGTGCAAGTGTGGATGAAAGAGTTTGACCGATATGTGGCAGACAATAACCTGCCGAACCTTTCCGTTATGCTGATATGCCAGGATCATACCCAGGGAAACCTTCCGGGTTATCCTACACCTGAAGCCATGGTTGCGGATAATGACCTGGCACTTGGCAGAATTGTGGAAAAAATCAGCCACAGCCCTTATTGGAAAAATTCAATTATTTTTATTATTGAGGATGATGCGCAAAACGGGGTGGACCATGTGGACGGGCACAGAACCCTTGGATTTGTAATAAGCCCTTATACCAGAAGAGAAGTGGTAAACAGCAACTATTATACCCAGCTCGATATCACCCGGACCATTGAACATATTCTGGGACTGCCGCCCATGACCCAGATGGATATGGCCATTGATCCCCGGGCCATGAAGGCCGTGTTCACGGACAAGCCTGACTTTACGCCTTTTAAGGCAAAGCCAGCCAGAATTCCCCTGGACACGATGAACAAGCCTCTGACCGCTATGAAGGGCCTTGAAAAAGAATGGGCACTGGCCATGGCTGAACAGAACTTCTCAAAACCGGATGCCGCAGACGAAGATATGCTGAACCGGGTAATCTGGTACACTGTAAAAGGGTATGACACCCCTTACCCCGGAGACCCCAGAGTCCTTTCCCCCCATGAACTGGAATCAGAACATGGAAGGAAAATTGATGATGACTAACCCGACGGATTAGTTTTTCAACACCCGGTCAAAAAAGGCCCCGGCAGCTTCAAGGGTGCGAACCCAGTTTTCGTGCAGAACAAAATCATGGTCTTCGCCGGGAAGAACCATGAATTCCACAGGAACACCCTGTTTTCTTAAGTCCTGGACAAGATTCACGGTCTGAGCAAAAAGAACGGAACGGTCGTCATCTCCATGGACAAGCAGCACAGGAGATTTCCAATTCTCCACATCTGCAACCGGCGAAGACTGAAAGGCAATTTCCAGGCCTTCGGCACCCTGAAGTCCCCATTCTCCTCCCGGAACAGACATATTGGTGGCCCTGAAGGAAAAATCATAAATGCCGGCCAGAGCCACTCCGGCGGCAAAGAGATCAGAATTTCTGGCAAGGGAAAGGGCGGTGAGATACCCGCCGCAGGACTCACCCCAGATGCCGATCCTTTTGGGATCAACATTTGGCAGACGGCTCAGACGGGCCATGGCCGCCTGGATATCCCTGTATTCCGAAGCTCCCCGGGGACCCTGATTTTCAGCCTGGCGAAAAGCACGTCCGTATCCCGTGCCTGAACGAAAATTGACACAAAGCACTATATAACCTTTATTTGCAAGGTATTGATTCATGGCATAGGTTTTGGAATAGCTTGGCCGGTGACTCCATCCCAGGAGCATCTGACGAAAAGGGCCGCCGTGAACAAAAATAATTGCAGGCAGTTTATAACCGGGTGCTGCATATTCAGGCATGAAAAGCTGGCAGTGGATCTGGAAATCATCTGAAGGAAAAATCATCACCCTTGGTTTAACAAGGGTATCAGGGAACTTTTGGGGCAGCGGGTTGGGAGAGATTGTCCTGAACTTGTCGGCATTGATTTTCTGAACAGTAACGGCCTGGGGCGTCACCCCGGTGGCCCGCCGGTATGCAATAAACCCGCCCTTGCCAGAAATAACCGGATTGGTTTCAACACTCTCCCCCCTGGTGACCTGAACCGTGTCGCCACCACTGGTCGGTGTCTGCCAGATATGCCTGTAATCAGGGGTGTTCCGGTTGCTGCTGTAATAAAGCATGGTTCCGTCCAAAGTGAGTGTACTGCCCCAAACCTGGGATTCACCCGGTGTCAGATCCTTGAGATCTTCTCCCGAAGGTGTTGTTGAATAAATGTGCAGCCTGCCCTGGTGTTCCGAATAAAAGAGCAGCCGGTTGTTTTGAGTCCACCTTAAAGCGGAACCGAACCAGTCTGCATAGGGCGGATACCACTGGGCCCATCCTCCGGTTTCCGGGGTCTGCCAGATGATATCCCCTTTGCCGGTGGCCACATCGGCTACACATATGGAAAATGTAAACTCTGCGGTCAAATCAAACAGCTCATGTTTTGTTTTGCCGGGCACACGGGCAAAGGCGACCCTTCTGCCGTCGGTTGACCAGACAGGACTCATATCCCGGTCAACACCGGGCATGATCCATTGAATCTGCCTTGTTTTCCTGTGAAACAGCCCTATAAGGCTGTGGGAGTCACGGTCACTGACAAACATCAGGGTTTCACCGTCAGGAGACCATACACCATTCTGATTTGTGCCCTGGATGGTGAACATGGGTCGGGGTTCAGGCATTGCATCCCGGACCGATGGATCAAAGGCAATCTCAAAGAACTGTCCCTGGCTGTTGAACGTGACGGTTTTCCCGTCCCGGGATACCATAGGATTGTTTCCCTTTGCAAGTTTCCAAGGCAACCCTCCTTTAACAGAAACCGCCCAGATGGCGCGCTCTGTTTGCACAGGGCTGTTGGCAGGGTTGGACGGCGTTGCAGCACCCTGCCTGTAAACCCCGATGGACCCGGAAGGCCCTGAAACAATGTCGGTTGTTTCCAGTTGCATGGAGCCTGAGCCCCGGCTGTAGAGGATATAGGCATCATCAGGGGTCACCAGAAGGTTTGACAGCTTTATGCCGTTGTCGCCAGTGTACGGTGTCACCTGCACAGGAGTGAAGTCAGGCCCGGAGGCCACCCAGATATTTCGCGCCCCCTCATCATTAAGGGTCCATGCCAGCAGATTTGATCCGGCCGTCAGATTTTCCGGGTAGGGAGCACTCAGGATATCCTTAACGGTAAAGGCATGGGCAAAACCACAGAAAACCACAAAAAGAGCCAAAAAACAAATCAGGATAAAACAACGGGATAAAGGTTTCATTCTTCCTCCTTGTTACGGTTGAACGTCCGCTAAAACCTGACTTTGGTTTTTTCCTGTATAGGTTGCCGCGATATACAGCCGTTCGCCTTTAAAATCGCTCTCCTCAAGATCAAGGTTATCAAACATCCCAATCACGGAAAAGCCGCTTTGGGAAAGGTAATGTTCTATTTCCAGAGGAAAGAGCATTCTGAATTCCAGATAATCTTCCACAGGGTCATGATCTTGAATATACCAGGTTCTTTTCCAGATCCAGAGCTGTTTTGCACGGTTGAATGTCCGGCTGGTAACGGATTTGCCTTTGAATTCATCCGTGTTGATCTCTTTTTCCACCTTTTCTTCCACTGAGTTGTCGACAAATCCCATAAAATTCTTGATATCCAGTATCAGTAGGCTTCCTCTGTGGGAATGTGCCGCAAAGGTCTCCAGGGTTCTTTCAATATCAGAGTTTGTCAATGCGTGCAGAAAAGTCGAGCCCATACAGATCAGCAGATCAAAGGTTCGGTTGAGGCGAAATTCTCGCATATCCCCCTGAAAAAAATCAATGTGATCATATTGGGATACTGCAAAATCAACCATGGCAGGCAGAAAATCCACACCAATGCAATTTTTACAGCCTTCAGATAAAAAGTTAAGGTAACGCCCTGTTCCACAGCCGATGTCTAAAATTGATTGTGGGCCGGTCTTTAAAAAAGCATGGCAGATTTTGTTACAGATGGCGGGACTTGCATAAGTTTTCTGATCCGGTGTAGGGTAGAGAGCTTCATACAGGTGAGGGTGTCTGTACAGCAGACTTTTTGCATTTTGATCCATGGGCGGAGTTCCTTTTCAAACGAAAAAATCAAAAAAATGTTTCAATGACCAGACCGGCAGATTCGATCTCTTCCAGCAGACTGGTCTCCTTCTGACAAAAATGATGTTTTAACTGAGGGGCACAGGCCCCTTGGGCCACTTTGGCATTCCAATTGTCCTGAAAAGTTCCGGGAGCAACCTGCTTGACTACAGACCGGGCCAGCCGCCCTGTCCTGATCCTTGCCTCATATTCCGAATTAAGATAGCCCAGGGCGAGGTCAAATTCTTTGGGCAGTCCGGCCATACTCGAAACTGGCCAGCCTGATCCGGCCTCGACAATTAATACATACCTTGGCGGATTTGACCAGACAGGAAAGCATGAATAAAGAACAGACGGCAGCCCCAACTGCCCCAGAGCGGCCTGAAAAGCATCCATAACCTGAGTTTCCGTCAATTTCTCTCCGTTAAAAGAACTGTATACACCCTGCCTTCGGACAAAGGCCAGGCGGGGAACCCGGCCATGGTAACCAACCACCTGGTAAAGATCTCCAATATCATAGCGATACAGCCCATTGGCCTGGGTTGTGATCACATTATAGATTTTTCCCACGGTCAGCTGGTCATAAGAAAGAGTTTCCGGATTTTCTTCAGAAAAATCAGGATTTTCATCGTCATGGGGAATGAATTCATAGATTCCCTGGGTGAGAGTAAGAATGCCTGCTTCAGGGTGATCATCAACAGGACAGGTGACCATTGCTTCGGTTGACCCTGTGAGCAGGGGCAGAATTTTCGTGTCAGGAAACAACGCCGGTATCTGTTCAAGATATAAACCAAGCTGTTTTGACTTCCAGCAGGCAATCAAATCCAGATTCGGCCATACAGACTTGGGAAGTAAGATCCCGTCTTTTTGCACCAGTTTTTCAAGCCGGGCTGAAAGTTCCGGTTTGGGTTCAAACAAAGGTTTTCCGCATAATTCACCATTATGGACATCCTCGATCAAACGTTCGGCCATGTCTGACAGAATCTGCACCATTAACAGCAGCCGGTTGGGCTGGATAACTGCAAGCATTCTCAAGTTTTGTCCGATAAAATGCCGTATTCTCAGATATATGCGTTCCATAAATCCGGAACTGTCATCTGTGAAATCCACCCAGGGAGCATTATACCAAGGAGGTGTAAAATCTGTTTTTCCCAGAGAGATCTCCCGGTTGGTAATTCCCTGATGAGGGATCTTTCCGATAAAGTCCTTTGGAAGTTCACGTTCCCACAAGAAATCAAGTGTGGCGTAAGGATGATCCCAGAGCTGGGGGAAATATTTCCCATAAGCCCCCCACAAGGCATAAATAATCGGCCCGCGATACCTGTATCGCCAGTGGGCTGTATGGGGAATGGCTTTTGAAGAACCGGTTGTTCCGGAAGTTTTCAGCATGGTATAGGGAGCATCAACGGTTAATACACGCTCTTTGCCTTCCAGAATCTGTTGTATCCATGGTTCAAGATCAGCGTATTGATGAATGGGTACTGCGCGGCGATAATCCGTAAGGGTTTTTATCTGTCCGAAATTGTGTCGCCTGCCAAAATCGGTTTCCCTGTTGCGGGAAACGCAATCGGAAAGTATTTGAGCAGATACCGCATCCGGTTCTGAACAGGTTTTGAGCAATTCATTGTGACAGATTCGGCATTTGTCTATGAATTTATTTCTTTTCTTGATCCAGTTTTCCGAATTTAAAATTAACATTATTTACTCTCGAATATTGAAGATATTTTATTTTAAAAAAAATAGTTTTTCTAAATTGACTAATGATTATCGGTTAATATATAGTTCATCCTTAATGTTGCTTAAAATCCAAGATCTTTAAATTTTTCCAGATAACGTGGTCTAAAATATAGTATAATTACTCAATTGGAAAGAGATAAATGAAAAAAGAACAGTCCGTTAAATTAAGGAATTCGGTCGCTTATCAACTCTTAAAAATTGTTTTTGCCATTTACTTTCTTATCTCTATTTCCATCACCTTGGGACATATGGTCATGGAATACCTGTCGGCAAAAAAAATGGTGAAAGATGAACTTGTTCTTCTTCAAAAGACATTTGAGGACGGCCTATCAACTTCTTTGTTTGACATGAACGATGAACAGCTCAATTCCATTGTAGACGGCATGTATAATGTCCCGATACTTGTGGGGATTAAAATTGAACCTGTAAATCCCGATATCCCGGTAACATCCATTGCCATTGGCTCGGTGATCGGACCTGACGGCCAACAGATTATCATCAATGCAAAAGAGAAAAGCCGATCTTCATCAGATGCTGCAAGCAGTCTCATTGACCATTCCTTTACTATTTATCAACCGGCATCCCTGGTAAAGATTGGCAGGGGCACACTTTATTCAAGTAAAAAAATTATTTTTTCCAAGGTAAAAAACGGATTCATCCGGATCATTATCTTTGCCATTATAAAAACAATTTCTTTGTGGTGCCTTTTTTTATGGGCAGCCCACGGCCGCTTGAGCAGACCTCTTCGCCAAATGGCCATGGAAGTGTCCCGTCTGGATTTAACGAATCTTGAAGGGATTAAAATCAATCTCCGGGCCAAAGCGGGAACTGAATTAAAGATTCTCGAAGAGAGCTTTAACAAGATGATTCAAAATTCAAGCCGGTTAACCAAATCCATTATGGAATCTGAAAAAAAGTATCGGAAAATATTTGAAAATGCCAGTGAAGGGCTTTTTCAGGTTTCTCCTTCCGGCGGCATCATCAGCGCCAACCCGGCCATGGCCAGAATGCTGGGATATGCAGATCCGGACGAAATGATACGCCTGGTCAATGATGTTTCAAAACAATGCTATGCAAATCCTGACGATCATGCCGATTTCACAGATATGGTTAAAAAAGAAATCAGGCTCACGGGTTTTGAGAGGCAGTTCAAACGCAAAGACGGCAGTATATTCTGGGGAGTGGCATCGGGACAGTCTGTAAAAGATTCACACGATAACCTGCTCTACTATGAAGGCTCCCTGGTGGATACTACCGGGCAAAAAGAAAAAATCAAAGCGGAAAAAGCAAGGATTGCGGCTGAAGAGGCATCCCGGTCCAAAAGCGAATTTCTGGCCAATATGAGCCATGAAATCAGAACCCCGATGAACGCAATTATCGGTCTTGCCCATCTTGCACAAAAAACAGATATGACACCCAAACAAAATGATTACCTGAATAAGATAGAAGCATCGGGACTCTCGTTGCTCGGCATTATCAATGATATTCTGGATTTTTCCAAAATTGAGGCAAACAAACTGAGCATAGAGTCTATTGAGTTTGATCTTCAAGCAGTTCTGGACAATGTGGTCAACCTGATCAATATTAAAGCGGAAGAAAAGGGTCTTGAGCTTCTGTTTGATGTCAGCCGGGACGTCCCGCTCGGTCTTGTGGGTGATCCCCTCAGGCTGGGCCAGATTTTGATTAACCTTGCCGGAAACAGTATCAAGTTCACCCTTAACGGCCAGATTCTGATCAAAGTGGCCCTTCTGAACGAAGATCCTGAAAAGGCCAGAGCCAGATTGCAGTTTTCAGTTTCAGACAGCGGTATAGGCATGACCCAAGATCAGATCAGCAAACTTTTCCAGTCTTTTAGCCAGGCAGACGGGTCAACCACAAGACAATACGGAGGAACCGGGCTGGGGCTTACGATCAGCAAGCAGCTGGTTGGCATGATGGGAGGTGAAATATCAGTAAAAAGTATTTACGGAGAGGGAAGCACCTTTACCTTTACTGCTGAGTTCGGCGTTCAGACCCAAAAGCCCTTTATACCGATGATAAGCCCTGGAGAACTTCACGGAATGCGGGTGTTGATTGTGGATGACAATGAAAAGTCACGGGAAATTCTCAGGGATCTTATGAAAGAATTCCACTTTAACGTATCAGAGGTGCCGTCTGGGGAAGCAGCTATTTCAGAACTCAAGACAAGCTCGAAAAAAGCGCCCTACGACCTTGTACTCATGGACTGGCAGATGAATGGAATGGATGGTATCGAAACGGCAAGACGTATCAAAGAAGACAGCGGCATAGCAAAAATTCCGGCAATTCTCATGGTCACTGCATTTGGCAGGGAAGAGGTAATGAGTCAGGCACAAACGGTCGGCCTTGACGGTTTTTTGATCAAACCGATCAATCGCTCGTTATTATTTGATGCCATTATGGACCTGTTCGGCAGATCAAACCTGCCTGATCAAGATCTTGTCAGCAGGGAAACCACTCGAATCAATGGTATAGACTATGTCTGCGGGGCCAGGATTCTTCTGGTTGAAGATAACAAGATCAATCAGCAGGTGGCAACCGAACTGCTTGAAAGTGCAGGGCTGATTGTGACCGTGGCCGGAGACGGGCTTGAGGCCCTGGCTGTTTTAAAAGATACCGATTCTGTATTCGACGGTATTTTAATGGATATTCAAATGCCTAATATGGACGGATTTGAGACCACCCGGATGATCAGGAAAAACCCGGCTCTTTCTGAACTGCCCATTATTGCCATGACAGCCAATGCCATGGCAGGTGACCGTGAAAAATGCCTTGATGCAGGAATGAATGACCATATTCCCAAGCCCATTGAACCCGATATCCTGTTTAAAACCCTTATCAAATGGCTGCCTGAAACAGCTCCAAGATTGCCTCAGCATACAAATCTTGCCGATCACAAAAACAAAACAGACCTCCCCGGACACCTGAACGGCATTGATATGCAAACCGGCCTTCGAAGAACCGGCAATAATCCCGGTTTTTATTATAAGTTGCTGAAAGATTTTCTGGCAGGCCATGGAGATGATGCTGAACGCATCTTAGATGCCTTTGAAAAACATGATTTTGATCTGGCCCTGAGACTTGTTCACACATTAAAAGGCGTTGCCGGTGGAATCGGTGCAATTTCTTTATATGAATCCTCTCAAAAACTTGAATTATCCCTCAAAGAAAACCAGACCGATATCCAGAATGATCTATTTTCTCAACTCAGAAAAGACCTGCAACAGTTGGTTGACGGACTCACACCCCATATAAAAGAACCCCTGAATAAATCATATGCGGATAGCGCTCCTGTTGATAATGCTGCAATAGATGCACTGCTTGAAAAAATCCGGCTCATGATCGAAGAAATGGATCCTGATGCTGAAGAAAATGCAGGGAAATTACACCAGATTCTCAAACAAAATCATATTGCAGGTGCAGATCTGGCCGAAACACTGTTAACCCAATCAGGTGATTTTGATTTTGAGGCAGCCCTTATCACTTTTAATGAACTAAAAACCATTCTGCTGTCTAACATGCATGACCTTAAACACGAAGTTTGTGAAGAGGCATAAAATGGGCTATGCTTTTCCATTTATTTTTTATAAGAAAGTCTTTAAAAATCCAAACAGTGACTTTCAAACTTTGTTGTGGGCAAATCTGAGCGAAAAACCAGATCTGCCCGTGGCAGTTATATGAAAGAACTTTTAACCTGTTGAAATTAAATATCTTTCATTATTTGTTGTGGCAGAGCGATCTGCCATGGCCGTTATTAAGGAAAAAAAATGAGGAATATGGAATATGGATGAATTTAATCGAATCTTGATTGTTGACGATGAAAGACAGAATATTAAAATTTTAACCGAATTCCTCAGGGATGATTATAAAATCATGGCGGCAAAAGATGGGGAAACCGCGATTACGGCCTTGACAAAATCGACCTTGCCGGATCTGATCCTGTTGGACATAATGATGCCGGGAATAAATGGTTATGAAGTTATTAAACAGCTTAAGTCAAATGAGAGAACCAGAGAAATTCCTGTTATTTTTATCACAGCCTTAGATGCAACCGATGACGAGAGCCTGGGATTTGAGATGGGAGCTGTGGATTATATTACCAAGCCATTCAAGCCTGTTATTGTCAAGGCAAGACTCAAGACACATTTACAGCTGAAGCAAAAAACAGATCTGCTTGACCGCCTGGCGTCATTTGACGGCTTGACTCAGATTCCCAATCGCCGGAACTTTGATATGGTCCTTGAAAAAGAGATAGGCAAAACATTAAGGAACGGCTCTTTGCTGTCATTGCTTCTCATGGATATTGATCATTTTAAGAAGTTTAACGACAATTACGGCCATATTGAAGGAGATGCATGTTTAAAAAAAGTGGCTCTGGCTTTGAAGGAAGTTATTTCAAGACCAGGAGACTTTGTGGCCCGTTACGGCGGAGAAGAATTTGCCATGATTCTCCCGGAAACAGACTTAAAAGGCGCAATCCATATCGCCCGACAGGCACAACAGTCAGTACAACGATTGTGTATTCCTCATGCCACGTCCAAGGTGTCGAAATATTTGAGCATTAGCATTGGTGTGGCAACAAAGCTTTCAGGCAAGAAAGACAACCCAATAGAATTGACACAAAAAGCAGACACAGCCCTTTATCAGGCCAAAGCCAATGGCCGCAATTGTGTTGTTTCCGCCTCCCAATAGAATCAAAGGAATGAAATGGACAAACAAAATCGAATTCTGATCGTAGATGACGAAAAGATAAACATTAAACTATTGACCAATTTTTTACAGGACGAATATAAAATTATGGCTGCCAGAACAGGCAAACAGGCCTTGAAAGCAGTCAGAGGGCCGAACCCGCCGGATTTAATTCTTCTTGACATCATATTGCCTGAAATGGACGGATATGAGATATGTAATGCCATTAAAAAGGATGAGAAAAACCGCCATATACCCATAATATTTGTCACGGCCGTATCCGAGGTAATGGATGAGGCCAAAGCGTTTGACCTTGGAGCGGTAGACTATATTACAAAACCGTTTAACCCTGTTACGGTAAAAGCCAGAGTTAACACGCATATCCAACTCAGCACAACTATGCGTGATTTAAAAGCAGCTCTGGCAAAAGTCAAAAAATTAAGCGGTCTTTTACCCATCTGCGCAAAGTGTAAAAAAATCAGGGATGATCAAGGGTATTGGAACGAAGTTGATCTTTACCTGGAAAAAAACTCAAATGCAAAATTCAGTCATGGAATATGCCCGGACTGCTCAGACGAACTATATGGGAATCATGACTGGTATCAAAAAAAGAAAACAACTCAACTCAAACGCCCTTAAATAAAAATTTAAAACAAAGGACATATCCTCACCTTTAAATATTATGCCTCTGCCAGCAACGATAAAGCAAGGCAATGAAAAAGGTCACGAAGATCCATTGGCATTGAATTTGCTATGCTATAAAAAGAATAAATAGTGAACGCTTGACAGACAGTATGGTCGGCATACCGGACAACCTGGTCATGGCCGGACAGCCTTTGTCGCGGTGATGATTGTAACGGGATATCTGATATTCCATTTTGCCATTGCCCCTACCGGCATATTTGGCGAGCATCACTGGACCCACCATTTTGACCTGGCGTTCAACTTTACGATAGTCATAATGCTTCTGACCCATCACTTGTTCAATGGCAGACTGGGATTTGTAGCCCTCAAAAGACAAGAAACATAGACTTATTATCAAATAATTTGGGCTTGATCCCCTACCATATAAGTATTGCCATGCGACATGGAATCTGATAATAACCACCTAAAAAAATAATAACTTTTGAATCATTTTTCAGGTCGTTATGGCAAAAATAAAAAGCAAATCAGAAGTACTTAAACAAAGAAGCAAAAAAAAAGAAAAAAACATTATCAGCTCTCTTTTTAAATGGTTTTTTATTCTATTGATCCTTACAGGCCTTTTGGGATGTGCAGGACTTGCCGGTCTTTACTATTATCTTAGCCAGGATCTGCCCAAAATAAACACATTAGAAGATTACCGACCCTCAACAGTTACCAATGTATTTTCAGATGATGGAAGAAAAATAGGAGAATTTTATGAGGAGCGGCGAATTGTAATTCCATTGCCTGAGATGCCGGACAACTTGATCCATGCATTTGTCGCAGCAGAAGACTCAAGGTTCCGGGAACATCCGGGCATTGATATTCTTTCCATATTCAGGGCCTCTTTAAAAAACTTTAAAGCCGGTACAATTGTTCAGGGTGGGTCCACGATCACCCAGCAGGTCACCAAATCTTTTTTACTGTCTCCGGAACGAACTTATAAAAGAAAGCTTAAAGAAGCCATTTTGGCCTACAGAATTGAAAAAAAATTCACAAAAGATGAAATCCTTTTTCTTTACCTGAACCAGATCTATCTGGGCCACGGTGCATATGGTGTAGAAGCGGCATCGGAGAACTATTTTGGCAAACACGCCAAAGATCTTAACCTGGCCGAATGTTCCATGCTGGCAGGGCTGCCCCAGGCACCCAGCAGATATTCTCCTTTCAGATTTCCAGACCGTGCTAAACAGCGTCAGATATATGTGTTGAACCGGATGAAGGAAGACGGTCTGATAACAAATATTGAGGCCACCGCAGCCATTGATCTGAAACTGGATATCAAACCCAGGAAAAACTGGTTTATTGAAAGAGTGCCCTGTTATACCGAGCATGTCAGAAGATATGTGGAAAAACATTATGGCAAAGATGCCCTATACAAACAAGGGCTTCAAATCCATACCGCCGTCAATATTGAACTTCAGAAAATTGGAAGGGCAGCTGTCAACAAAGGGCTGATTGAACTTGACAGGCGAACGGGGTATAGAGGGCCATTGAAAAACATCCCTGCACTTAAAATTGAAGCTTTTTGTGCGCAAATTTCAGAAGAACTTGACAACCGGATGATGGAAAAAGGACAAGTCTATCAGGGAGTTGTATTAAGTGTTGATGATGAAAACAGTGTCACTAATGTAAGAGCAGGAAATTTCAAGGGTATAATTAAATTTGAAACCATGTCATGGGCAAGGAAACCAGACCCAAAGCTTGCTTATTATGAAACCAAAATCCAAAAACCTTCCCAGGTACTTAAATCCGGGGATGTCATTCTGGTTAAAGTCGTCAATGACAGTGTTGAAGACAACCTGCTTGAATTTACACTGGAACAGGAACCCTTAGCTCAGTCTGCCTTGTTGAGCATTGAGGCGGAAACAGGCCATGTAAAAACAATGATTGGCGGACGTGACTATAAAAACAGCCAGTTCAACCGGGCCTATCAATCCAGGCGCCAGCCGGGAAGCGCATTCAAACCCATTATTTATGCTGCAGCGCTGGATAAGGGGTATACGGCTGCCAGTGTCATTATTGATTCACCGGTTGTCTACGAAGACACAAAACGTGATTTCACCTGGAAACCCAGAAATTATAAAGAGACGTTTTTCGGCCCGACCCTGTTCCGGGAAGCCCTTGTAAAATCAAGAAATATTGTAACCATTAAAATTCTTAAAGACATCGGTATTGATTATATAATTGATTATGCAAGAAATCTTGGCATTCATTCGGATATCAGTCATGATCTTTCCATTGCACTGGGGTCGTCCGGACTCTCATTGCTTGAAATTATCAATGCCTACTCCGTATTTTCAAACCTGGGTTACCTGATTGAACCGGTATTTATCACAAAAATTTACGACCGGGACCAAAATCTGCTGGAAACTTCCAAACTGATTCGAAAAAAAGTCATTGATATGAGTACGGCCTATATCATGACCAATATCATGGAAAGCGTTGTAAAATCAGGAACCGGCTGGCGCATCAAAGCCCTTAAACGCCCTGTGGCAGGGAAAACCGGAACAACAAACAATCTGTTTGATGCCTGGTTTCTGGGATATACGCCAAGATACACAACAGGGGTATGGGTGGGCCTTGACCAGGAAGCCCCTCTTGGAAAAGGAGAGACAGGTTCCCGCGCCGCCAGCCCCATCTGGCTTGAGTATATGAAAAATGCCCTGGAAGGAAAACCTGTCAGAACTTTCAATGTTCCAGAGGGCATTGTTTTTGCCAAAATAGATGCCAAAACAGGTTTGCTTCCCACTGAAGAATCGGAAAAAACAGTCTTTGAATGCTTTAAGGAAGGCACTGTACCCACTGAATTTAGCCCAAAATCAGATACTGCTTCTGATACTGAAGATCTTTTTAAACAAGGAATTTAGTTGGCACTGGGTTTTGGGTACGGTGTACTTACTGGTTTTTGGGTTTAATGTTACAGCCGTTTTCCTTTGGTGGTGCTGTTAATCTCATTGATTTGCACCTGGTTTTCGGCAATTGCTTCATTTAAACAAAGAACGAAATCAAGCCCTGGATACCGTTGCTTAAATTTTTTTAAATTGGAATTTTTATCGCCTCTCAAGCGCGATTCTGATTTTGGATGAATTGTCAGGGCCAGTTTCCGGGAGTTTAACACGTCCGGGTAGTGATCAATCTTATGACAAGCCGTGTCATATAAAATTTGAGAAAAAACCAGGTGACCAAAAGCCGGATGCCAGGGACCGGCAAGCACCATTGATTTATCTTCCATTATATCAGATGCCTGCAGCCCCATGCGAATAACATTAACGTTAGCAGTCTTAAATATATGAAACATTTTTTTAACCAACCTCACACTATCTTCAAGGCTCAGCGGCTTATATCTGCCTTGATCATACCATTGCGCCATCAAGCTGTGTTTCAGCACCACCAAAGGATAAATTCTTGCAAAATCCGGAGCAAGTTCGGCCAATTCTTTTGTACTGTCCAACAATAACTCTTCCGTATCCCCGGGCAGCCCCACCATAACCTGGACACCAATGTTGAGAGCATGTTCTTTCAACAAGCGTATGGCATGCAGGGTATCCATCTGGGTATGGCCCCTTTTTGAATTTAACAGGACCGCATCATTCATTGACTGTACCCCAAGTTCAACAGCAGAGACAGTATACGGTTTTATAAGATCAAGTGTTGTTGGGGTGATGGTATCCGGCCGGGTGGAAAACCTTATGCCGTCAATTTTGTTTGCATGGATATACGGTTGGACCAAATCAAGCAATTCAATGATGTTGTCGTGATCCAGTCCCAAAAAATTCCCTCCGAAAAAGGCAAGTTCCACCTGTTTGCGCCTGCCTTTGTACCTGGAATATTGTGTCACAATATCATGAATAATCTTTTTATCCGGCAGTATTGATCTTTGATTGGGAATAAAACCTTGATTGGTAATAATGGTTTGATTACAGAATGCACATTGATGGGGACATCCTGAATGGGGAATAAACACTGGAATAACAAGAGGTTTTATTGTCTGGGCCATGGGTGAGAAATCAGGCAAATCATCAAAAATGTATTTTTTTAAGCATCTTCAGGGCTTTTTTAGCACAGTCCTGTTCTGCTGCTTTTTTTGTTTTGCCAAGACCTTTGGACTTGATACCAAAAAGGTTCAAACTGATCTCAAAAGTTTTATCATGATCAGGACCGGTTTCATTGATAACAACATATTGAGGAGTTATGCCACCATGCTCCTGGGAAAATTCCTGCAACAGACTCTTATAATCAATGATCTTTTCATTGGACAAAAGCTCGTCAAGACTGTCGCTGAAAAGATCGTGAATCAGCCGGTAGGCAGTATCAAATCCCCCGTCCAGATAAACGGCTGCAATAACAGCTTCAAAGGCATCTGATAATATGGAATTTTTATCAAATCCCCTGGAAAGAGCTTCGCCTTTTCCAAGCCGGATAAAACGGCCAAGATCAATGCATCTTGCCATATCTGCAAGGGCAGGCTCGCTGACGAGATTGGATCTTAATTTTGACAATTCTCCTTCTTTTTTAGAAGGACTTTTTTCCATTAACAGTTGCCCGATGCAAAGCCCCAGAACAGCATCTCCCAAGAACTCAAGCCGTTCGTTATCACCAGTGCAGGAATCCTGGTTTTCATTTAAATACGACCTATGGCACAACGCAGTGTTCAAAAAAGATATATCTTTAAACACATACCCGATATTCTTTTCAAGGATGCTGACCAATGTATGTTTTTCTTTGGCATATTCTTCTTTGATTGATTCCAGCCGCACAGTTAATGCTTTAAACAATGAGTATCCAATATTAAGATTATCTTTTCCAGTACCAATTCGGACACCGTCATTAAAATCTCCATGAAAATCCGAACCGCCTGTCATCATAAGATTCTTTTGGATTGCAAGCCGTTGATAATACGATGTCATCGCAGCATCATGATCCGTATAATACACCTCTATGCCTTCCAGACCATAGCTGATCAAGACATCAATAAATGTTTCCATCTGATGGGTTTTATTGAACGTCAACAGACCAGGATGCGCCAGGACAGAAATCCCGCCTGCCTGTTGAATTGTTTGAATTGCCTTTTGACAGGATACTTTATATTTATCCACATATGCAGGTTTATCTTTGCCCAGGTACTTGTCAAACGCTTCTTTAAAGGTTTTGACATACCCCAGCTCCTTCATCAGCTCTGCAATGTGAGGACGGCCTGTCTGAGTTGCACCAAAGTGCTGTTCAACCTGTTCGATAGTGATGTCAAACCCCAGGCTGTTTAATCTCTTGATAATCTCCGGATTTCGTTGAGCCCTGGCTTTTTTTGCTTCATCAAGAATGGCGTTAAGATTTTTATCATAAACACTGAAGCCGTATCCCAGCAAATGAATGCTTCCCAAATATTTGAACTCGGTTGGCGGTTCACAACTGATTTCAACCCCGGCAATAAATTCGGGACAAACAAACAGAGGATGTTTTTGGATTTCTTTGATACCGTCCAGGGTATCATGATCGGTTATAGAAATTGCCCTGACTCCGGTTTCTTTGGCCAGAGTCATAATTTCCAAAGGAGAAAATGACCCGTCTGACGCTGTTGAATGTATGTGCAGATCAATCAACGAACTATCTTGAACCGTTTACATGCCAAGAGCTTTCTCCATATCTTCTTCCCGTGTTTTACAATCAATACATTGAGTGGTGACCGGCCTTGCCTTAAGCCGTTCAATGGAGATGTCTTCCTCACAAACCTCACAAATTCCAAATGTACCGTTTTCAACACGCGCGAGCGCTTTTTTGACTTTCTTGATCAATTTGTGTTCACGGTCGCGAATACGAAGTTCAAAGCTTCTTTCAGCTTCATGGGATGCCCTGTCCGTTGGATCGGCAAAATTTTCTTTTGGCTTGGTCATACCGGTCACAGTGGAATCTGCATGGGAAAGAAGCTCATGAAGCCTGTCATTTAAAAGATTTTTAAAAAATTCCAAATCTTCTTTTTTCATTTTATTTGCCCTTTATCTTACTTTTTATAAGAACATCCGAAGTGTATTATTATACTAAAATTCATTAAAATGTAAAGAATTAAATAACACACTCAGCCGGGTGATACGCCTGCTGAAATATATTTTGTTATTCTTCTCCGGGAATATCCAGGTTAAACAACTGACGGGTGGTATTCAGATAAAGGGAATCATCTCTATGGTCACCGGTATTGCGCAAAAAAACAATGGGGTCATGAATGGTTCTGCTGGCAATAGCCCGGGTCATGCGTTTGATTGCCTTGATATCTTCTTGGGAAAGGTGCCTTAAGTGAGAAAGGGTTTTTTTACATTCAACATCAACAATGGAAGACATTTTATCGTTCAATGCCTTAATCGTGGGCACAATGGAAAGACCCTCCAGCCATTGGCGAAATTTCACAACTGCTTCTTCGACATATCTTTCAGCCTTTACCGTCTCTTTTCCCCGTTGCTCAATATTTGACTCAACAATATTCTTCAAATCATCAATGTCATAGACATAGGCATTGGAAATTGTGTTAATGTCTGGATCAATATCCCTTGGAACGGCAATATCAATGAAAAAAAGGGTCTGATGATGTCTTTTTTTCATAACCGGCTTAACCTGATCCCGGGTCATTACATAATCTGTTGCACCGGTTGAACTGATAATAATATCAACATCTTTTAACGCATCCACCCTTTCTTCAAACTGGACAGCCTGCCCATTGAATTTGCCTGCAAGGTCAACGGCATTTTTAAAGGTACGGTTGGCCACCAGAATCTGCTTGACTTTATGGGATATCAAATGTTCCACAGCCAGCTCTGCCATTTCACCGGCACCCAGCAGCATAACACTCTTTTGGGATAAATCCGAAAAAATCTTATTGGCAAGTTCAATGGCTGCATAACTTATGGAAACCGCATTATCACCGATTCCTGTCTCTTTCCTGACTTTTTTTGCAATACTGAAAGATTTGTGCATCAAACGGTTCAGCAGCACGCTGGAAGCATTATTTTCAACAGCGACCCTATACGCCTGCTTTATCTGGCCTAAAATCTGCGGTTCCCCCACCACCATTGAATCCAGACTTGATGCAACCCTGAACAAATGCCGGATGGCATCATCTTCCCGATAAACATATAAAGCGCTTTTAAACTCTGATATATCAATTTGTTTAAGTTGTGCAATAAGCTTGATAATTTTATCCACCTGTTCTCCGGTTTCCGGAATATAAACCACTTCCGTCCGGTTACAGGTAGAAAACACAAGCCCTTCTTTTATGTCCTTGTCCTGCTTTAAAAATTCAAGTGCGGCAATAGTCTCTTCATCAGAAAACGATAGTTTTTCCCTGAGTTCTACGGGTGCGGTTTTATGATTTGCGCCGATTAATATTATTTTTGACATTATTCTTTCTTTATGTTTGCTCTTTCTTTATTTTGTAAAGACTTGATGATGCCCGCCTATCATCATATTTACCCCAAGAAACGTAAATATGATGATAAAAAAACCGATAATGGTCATTATGGCTGATTTTCTGCCCCGCCATCCTGAATAAAGCCGAAGATGCAGTAACGCCGCATACACAAGCCAGGTTCCCACTGAAAAGACCTCTTTGGGGTCCCAGCTCCAGAATCTTCCCCAGACAAACTTTGCATACACAAAGCCTGTCACAAGCCCAATGGTGAGCAAGGCAAATCCCGTGCTTAAACAGGTATACCCGACATTATCCAGAAGATCCAATGACGGCAACCTTTTAAAAAAGAACCCCGGACTTTTTGTTTTAATCCCCTTTTCCTGCAGCAAGTATAAAATCCCTGCCCCGCATGCCAGTGCAAGGGCGGCATCGCCTGTAAAAACCAGAATAATGTGGGAATAAAACCAGAACCCTTTTAAAACATCATTTGTTTCAACCGGCACATCAGGCAGAATCAATACCATCAGCATAATGCCGGACAACAAAACAGAGACAAACACCCCGAGAATTTTAAGATCAAATTTGTACTGGAAAAACAAAAACATGCTGCCCAGAGCAAATGCCGCCATTGACAAGTTCTGGGACAAATTCAGGATGGGCACATGCCGGGTTGCCGCCGTGTAAATCACCATGCTGATCAAATGAAACGCAATGGCCGCTGTAATCAGGCGAAAGGCCGCTTTTTGATAGACTTTCTTTTGATTGAACAAAAACAACACATACCCTGCCATGCTGATAAAATAGAGTACGGTTGTTATGTGTAGCACCATTCCAGCGGTTTGAAGATTCATTCATCGCTCCTTGAAGACACTAAATCTTGATATGTATATTCTTTTCCAAGAACATCCCATAAGATTGCATTTATGTTTATTTCATCATTTGATTCAATCAGTTCAAGGATTCCCTTCCCGATAAGGGTGTGGAATACCTGTTTATGATCATCCGGGGCATGCCCCGATGATAACAGTTTTTTTCGAATATTTCCCATAAGCTGCAATAATTTTGCATACTCCGGTCCAAAATGACATTCAAGATCCTGCCTGATTTTTTTTGCCATGGCAGGGCTTGAACCTGATGTTGAAACCGCCACCATCAGATCCCCTCTGTCCACTATCGAAGGAAGTATAAAATCACTTTTATCCGGTGCATCCGCCACATTACAAAGTATATTGAGCTTTAAAGCATCTGCTTTTATCTGCCGGTTTAAATCCGCATTATTGGTTGCAGCAAAAACAAGAAACATTCCCTTTGCATCTTTTTTTTCATATTCTTTTTTTTCAAGACAAATGCGGCTTGACTTTAAACGATCACATTCAGCTGAAAACCGGTCGCTGACAATTGTCACATTTGCCCCGCATTTTTCAAGGGTTACAGCCTTTCTTGCACCGACGGACCCTCCGCCGACAACCAGGCAGTCCTTATCTTTTATATCAAGAAATATGGGATAATACTTCATTTTTATCCTTTATATAAGCCCTTGTCTGCCAAAAAAAATTAATATATATATTGCCCCATGACATTTTTCAATATCTAAACCCATTATTTAGGACAATTGATATGATTATTGATTCACACACCCATATTTTCCCGGAAACCGTAAAACAGAACAGATCACGGTATTTTGATAATGAACCTGAATTCAAACTTCTTTATGATTCACCCAAAGCCAAAATCTGCACTATTGATGATTTAATCGAATCAATGGACACTCACAGAGTGGATATCTCGATCATTTGCGGATTCCCCTGGAGAAATCCTGAATTTGCTGTCCAAAATAATAACGTTATCATTGAGGCTGCTCAAAAATATCCTAATCAAATTAAGGGTCTGGCATGTTTTGATGCAGCGTGGGAAGGTGCGGCAAATGAAACCCGACGATGTATTGATGCAGGTCTTTGTGGGGCAGGAGAACTGGCATTCTATCTTTCCGGGATTGACAAAGCAGCCTTAAAAGCTCTTGATCCTGTCATGGCCGAGCTAAGGGATAACGGCAACCTGCCCTGCATGATCCACACAAATGAACCTGTGGGACATTATTATCCCGGCAAAACCCCCATTACCCTGGAGCAGATCTACACGCTTGCCAAAACCTTTCCGGACAATAAGATCATACTTGCCCACTGGGGCGGTGGAATCTTATTTTATAATACCATGAAAAAAGAGACAAAAGCCGCTTTTAAAAATATCTGGTATGACACTGCAGCTTCACCGTATTTATATGATTCACAAATCTATAATATTGCAGTTGATGCGGGAGTTGCCGACAAAGTTCTTCTGGGCACTGATTTTCCTCTCCTGACACCTGCCAGGTATTATAAGGATATTGATAACTCCACTATCAATGAAATCCAAAAAGAACAGATACTGGGAAAGAATGCAGCCCTTCTATATGGATTAATATGAATGGATTAATATGAGGTGAGCCTGAAAAACTGCTCCACCGCCATGGTCTATTTCATTGGACCATTTCATTGATACTTTTCATTTGAAATTGACAATTAAAATTTAAGATACATCTTAAAATAACCCTTACGCCTATCGGCATAACAAAACAGGAGACACGGTTGGGAAAATGCAAGAGCCATCCGCATCGGGAAACTTCTTACCGATGTGCAAAATATGATATCTATCTTTGCCGGGAATGCCTTGAATGCAAAGACCCGAAACTTTACTGCAAACACAGGGCGTCATGCCCCATCCATTTTATCACGGAAAAAGGGTTTGGCCCGGAGGATTGATTTAAATGAAAAAAGATACGCACAATTTTATTCAAGAATATAAAGGCCTGGGAGCTTTGGGTCTTGACCGGGAAACAGATGAGGAAACCATAATGTTTTATCTTCAAAAATTTTCTGAAGATTCTTTTTTAAAAGCATTTATCCCAAGATTGTCAGACCATGAATTAGAAGAGATATACCTGTTCATTAACAATAAATTGAAGCAGCATATTTGTGAAGATGAATATCATGATCTTTTTTTAAAAGACAGGTAGGTGGGTGCTGTATTTTAGGTTTTGGGTATTGTATTTTGGGTAAGCTTTGGTTTTTATTGGTAAGTTCTTTGCTTTTTATCTGTATTCTTAAGCATTTTTATTGACTATTGGCCATTTTTGACATATTTCCCTACTATTCTAGTAGGCAATTTAATCCCAAAATTTAATTACTTAAGAATAAGGAGAGTTAAAAATGATTAAAAAGAAAATTTTTATCAATTTGTTAGCAGTCGCTTTTGTCATGACCCTGGCATTCAGCGCACAGGCTCAAAATAAGAGCCTGATGATGGCAACCACCACCAGCACCGACAACACAGGACTTCTGGACTATCTGATCCCTCATTTTGAAAAAGAAACCGGCATAGCCCTGAAATGGACTGCCACGGGAACCGGCAAGGCATTAAAGCTGGGCCAGAACTGTGATGTTGATGTGCTGCTGGTTCACGCACCGCCCGCAGAAAAAAAATACATTGAAAACGGATATGGAAAAGACAGAAGACAGGTCATGTACAATGACTTTGTCATCATTGGACCTGAAACCGATCCGGCAGGGATTAAAGGCAAAAGCATCTCTGATGCCTTGAATGCGGTCAAAAGCAAACAAGCCGTGTTCATGAGCCGGGGGGATGATTCCGGCACCAACAAAAAAGAAAAACTTTTATGGAAAAATGCCGGTATTGCACTGCCTGACAAAGAAAAATGGTATGTTCAGACAGGACAGGGAATGCTGTCAACCATCCATATTGCCCAGGAAAGAGAAGGGTATACCATGACGGACCGAGGCACATACATCAAATACCAGTCCCAGAAAGGCGGTAATGCCCCTTTAAAAGTCCTGGTGGAAGGGGATCAAATCCTGTTGAACCAATACAGCGTATTAACACTTGCCCCTGAAAACTGCCCCAAAGCAAAATATGACCTGGCACTCCAATTCTCGGACTGGATGGCTTCACAAAACGCTCAGGATCTGATCAAAAACTTCAGACTGCTTGGACAAAAGCTGTTTATACCCAACGCAAAATAGTTTAAAGGACTTTATGGATTTTATTGTTGCAGGCTTTATCAAAGCCATCGAGCTTCTGGTAAGCGGCGACAGCTCAACCTGGACTGCAGTCTGGGCCACGTTACAAGTATCCACCTGCTCCATGCTGCTCAGCATGGGAGCAGGTCTGCCCTTTGGGTTTGTTCTCGGATATTTTGACTTTAAAGGGAAAAAACATTTAAGAACACTGCTGGATACAATGCTGGCGCTTCCAACTGTTTTTGTGGGCCTTGCAGTGTATGCAGTCATCTCCCGCCAGGGGCCTTTGGGTGAACTGGGACTGCTGTTCACCCTTACAGGGATTGCAGTCGGCCAGACCATCCTTGCCTTCCCCATTGTTGCAGCCATTACAGCGTCTACCATTGAGAACATTGATCAGGATCTTAAATTGACCCTTGTCTCTTTAGGGGCAGGCAAACGCCATATCATGGCCACCTGTCTTTGGGAAGTGAGGTACGGCATCCTGGCAGCCTCCGTCACAGCCTATGGCAGGGTATTGACCGAAGTCGGCATTTCCATGATGGTGGGCGGCAATATCAAGTACCACACCAGAACTGTAACCACGGCCATTGCCCTTGAAACCAACAAGGGAATGTTTGCCGACGGCATTGCCTTAGGACTTGTGCTGATCACCATTGCCTTTATTGTGAATCTATTGCTCTCTTTTTTAAGGAAACAATGAAAACATCCCATTTGGCATACCATTTGAAAAATATCCGACACTATTACGGCAGCAAAAAAGTTCTGGATATTGATGACCTTAAAATCAAGACTGGTTCGATTACAGGATTGCTCGGACCCAACGGCAGCGGCAAAAGCACTCTTTTAAAATTATTGGCCTTTGCAGGCAAACCAACCTATGGACAACTCTTTTACAAAGGCCGCCCCGAAGTTCCCTTTTCACCCGGCATCCGCTCAAAGGTAACCCTTTTGACACAGAAGCCCTACTTGTTAAAAAGAACAGTGTTTGACAATATTGCCTATGGATTAAAAATCAGGAACGACAAAAAAAACCTTGAACAACGGATCAAAGAAGCCCTTTTAAATGTCGGACTTGATTATCAAAGCTTTGCTCCCAGAAAATGGCACGAATTGTCAGGGGGAGAGGCTCAAAGGGTTGCCATGGCTGCCAGACTCATCCTGAAACCTGAAATACTGCTCCTTGATGAACCCATTGCAAGCGTTGACACCAAAAGTGCCAAACTTATCCGCCAGGCCTCATTAAATGCACGGAAAAACTGGGGAACAACTCTTGTTATTGCAAGCCATGATCTGCAATGGCTTTACTCTATCAGCGACATACAACTGGCCATTTTCAGAGGCACTGTTTTTTCTACAGGCATGGAAAATATTCTGACAGGACCATTTGAAAAATCAGATCCAAAAACCTTGGTAAAAATTCTTGGAGACGGTCAGCGCATCATATTAAAATCCCCTGACCGGCATTCCGACACCGCTTTGATCAGAAAAAAAAATATTTGTATTGACCTTGAAAAAAAATCCGGAGCCAGTATGGGTAAGCAACCGGACAAAGGCAATAGATCTGACAAAGACAATAAATTGTCCGGCCATATAGTTTCCATGCTTCTGGAAAAAAAAAGCGGCCATATCATGGTCGCAATCTCTATTCACGACATTTCATTTACACTCAGACTTGCTCCCGATCAAACAAGAAAAATGGATCTGTATCCCGGCAAAAGCGTTGTTCTCAAATTTCACTCAAAAGATACCGAATGGCTGTAGCCAATGACAATCACGACCCTTTTGTTCATGAGTTACCCGGTTTAAGCACAAGAAAAAACAACTTTCCATATACATTCATATGACCTGCTGTAAATTCTGCATAAGAACCGTTTCCACAAAAGATATCCGCTCTGGCAGGGCCTTTAATGGCTCCTCCCGTATCCTGGTTCAACACAAAAAAAGAAGCTTTTTTCCAATCCTTTACAGGCCTGTTCTTGACAGGCCCGTCCTTTACAAGATTGAAATTTGTTTTATCCGGCAATTGGGCCCGGGCAAAACACAAAGCTCCTTTGGGAAAAAGGCTGCTGTCTGTTGCAATGGATCGCAAGGCTGTAACATCGACGCCCAGACTGCCATAGGGACCGCCCTCTTCTCGTTGAAAAAACACAAAACTCTTGTTTTCGTGCAACACTTCATCCATTCTTTTTGGATGCTGTTCAAGCCAGGTTCGAATGGCCTGCATGGACATATTTTCTTTTAAAATTTCATTTTTTTCAATCAGATACCGTCCAATTGATTTGTATGCATTTCCATTGCTGCAGGCATAATGCACCCGTACCATATCCCCCTGGCCCAGATCAATTCTTCCGGAACCCTGAATTTCCAGAAAAAACCTGTCCACACGGCTTTTCAGCCAGACAATTGGCTCGGATTCAACATCAAACCCTTTCAGAGAATTAATTTGCGCTCTTGAATAATAGGGCACAACTTTCTTTGTTGAATCATTTACCCTTGCCACCAGACGCTTGTGACCTTTATACTTATCTGAAAACGCTGACAAATCAATTTCCAGCAAATCTTTAGGCCTGGAATAAAGGCAAAAAGGATAATCATCTTTTTTCTCAAGACTTCCCTCATAGGTCGGCTCAAAATACCCGGTAAACAGCACGTCACCGTCCTCATTGCCGGCGGCTTCATAAACAACAAACAAAGACCGGATAAATTCATCCAATTCATTGGCGGAAGGATTTTTTAACAAAAAAGCCTTGATGGTTTCCAAAGACTCAATCATATGGGCGGCCGTGTAGGCATCTTTTCCATACTGAAACTTTCTTTCCAGGGGAATTCTTTTAAAATACACAAGGCTGTAATCAATTGAATCCACAAGATCCTGAAAATCCAGACTGTCTGTCAACACCGAACTGTCCTTAAAACCCAGACTGTCCGTAAACACAGGATAAGTATTAGGTTTCAATTTCTTCAATGAATTAAAACGTGTAATTTTTTCTCTGACTTTTGGCTGGCATCCGCAAAAAAAACCGGCCATGATGATGATAACCATAAACACCAGAATAAGTTTAAACGCTGTATTATTTATCATTTTGATACCGATTGTTAAATTCCCTGGCAAACATTTTGGAATATACTATTTTTTGCAAATCATCCATGGATTGAGAAGACACATCAAGGTTCTCCAGCTTTCTGGCAGTTGACATTACCCTTGTCTCCATTGCCCCCACCGTTGTATTGTAAGTTGACACACACTTTTCAATATCCTTTCCAAGGCGGTTGATATTGCCGGTCATGCTGCAAATCCTTGAAAACAGCTCAACCCCGAGTGACCTTATCTCTTCTGCATTTTCATAGCTTTTTTTCTGTTTCCAGGAATAGGAAACCGCCTTTAAAAGTGCAATGAGAGTCGTAGGAGTGGCAAGAACTACACCCTTTTCAATCCCTTTTTCAATCATTTCCGGGTAAGCTGTTAAGGCTGCACTGAAAAAATTTTCCCCTGGAATAAACAACACCACAAACTCAGGAGTCGGAGAAATCTGTTGAAAATAATTTTTGGATGAAAGGGCAGTGATATGCATCATCACCTGACGCGCATGATCTTTCATCCGGGCTTTTCTCTCTTTTTCACCAGAAGCTTCAAGAGCATCCAGATAGGCCATCAAAGGAACCTTGGAATCAATAACAATCTTACGGTTTTCCGGCAGGGTGACAACCATATCCGGCCTTACAGAACCTTTCCCCCCCCCTGTGGAAACCTGTTCGTCAAAATCACAGTGATCTGTCATCCCGGCCAGTTCAGCCACCCGCTTCAAGGTGATCTCCCCCCACCGTCCCCTTACATGGGGAACTCTTAATGCCTTTACAAGATTTCCGGTTTCAATGTGAAGCAGGGCCTGGTGGCGACCCATTTCCATGAGTTTTTCCGTGATCGCCCCATAGGCCTTTTCCCTGTCTTTTTCCATGGAATTGAGATGGGCTTCATACTTATCAAGGGTCTGCCGGACAGGATCAACCGTCCTTAAAATCTCGTTTCCCTTGATATCAAAATCTTTTTTAGCCTCTTTCACATAAGAAGAAAAATATTTGTCGGCAAGGGCCATAAATTGGGCGGAATTATCAAACAAAGCCTCATTAGACAATTTTTTCAAATTTTTAGAAAAAAACAGAACCCCTGATTTTGCCAGAACCGCACATAAAATAACGCCAAAAAAGAAACCAATGCCAAGATACAACAGATTTTCAGGGGTCATAACACTATTTTGCATTATTTTTAACTACTTGAAACATTCGAAGCATTTGCAGTATAGGTTCCGCTTTTTCCCCCGGATTTGGATTTCAGATAAATATCAGATATTTTCATGGACCTGTCATAGGATTTGCACATGTCATAAATGGTCAGGGCAGCAACGGAAACCGCTGTCAATGCTTCCATTTCCACACCGGTTTTTCCACTCAAAGAGACTTCCGCCTCAATATCAATTGCACTGTTTTGCGTATCAAAGGAAAAATCAACCCTGGCATGGGTGATATTTAAAGGATGGCACATGGGAATCAGGTCTGATGTTTTTTTTGCCGCCATGACCCCTGCAATTCTTGCGGCTTCAAGCACATTACCCTTTTTCACTTTTTCATCCATTATCCTGTCAAGAGTATCTGATTCCATGAAAATTTTGCCGGCAACCACGGCAACTCTTTTGGTTTCAAACTTATCTCCCACATCTACCATTCTAACCCTGCCATCTGTATCAAGATGCGTAAAATCTGTCATTTTATTTTTTTGCCTGTTTATAATATTGTTTTTTGCTTGTAACTTCAGCTTTGATCAAATTGAGTGTATCAGTCAATGATCCAAGCACATTCTCTCTGATGTCGCCTGCAACCACAAGAAACATGACATCATCACCGACCGCAAGGGATTTGCCCTCATTGATATGAACCAGGATCTCAATAATCCCCGGTCTTTTTTTCTGTTCGCTGAGAATCTGGTCAAGCCTTTCATGGTCCACAGTAAGCTCAAGCCCGGTGACTTCATCACCTTCCCTCGAGGTTCCCCTGACCACACCGTTATGGCATAAAATCATCCCGGCCTTATGGTAATCCGGGTGTTGTTTTATCTGTTCCATCATTGTTGTAATATTCATGTTTTTCTCCTTTTTTTTGCCCTGTTTTTATGGGCGATTACCTTGGCAGCCGCAAGATCATCGGGTGTATTGACATTAAATATAAAGCGCATTTCCGGGTCCAGTGCTTTTAATTGCTCTACGGGAATTTCTTTAACCTTTTTTTTTCTGAAAAAATTTTTAATCATGAAGATATTTTTTGCAAGATTATTTTCTATCAGGGGAATACACTCTTTTGAATACACGGCTGACAAAGTTTCAAGCCCGTCATCCGTCCTGGGAAGAATCACTTCATACCCTGGTTCTATCTGACCCACAATATGCTCAATCACAGACTGTTTAACAAAAGGGGTGTCACAAGCCGTCACATAAGCATATGGACAGGATGCATAAAAAAGACCTGCGTGAAGACCTGCCAGAGCGCATTGGGAAGGAATAATATCCGTCACCACGGTCATGTCCCAGCCGGCAAACTCTTCAGGCTCATTTACCACGATAATGATCTCTTGAAACAATTCTGAAAACATGCCGTAAATATTTTCAAGAATCATTGAATCCCCGATTTTGCGAAAAGTCTTTTTTTTTCCGGGAAGCCGGCTGTTTTTACCACCGGCCAGTATCACACCTGTACAGTCAAATTTCATTCACACCTGTCCTGCCAAAAATTAAATGTTTATTTTGTAAAAGATTATAGCAACTCAAACTTAAAATCAAGGTATTGCCCGCTATAAAAAAAGATGATACAGATTCTAAACACATATTAAGTCAAGGGAAGGTTGATATATGAAAAAAAAAACCATTCTGAGTGATCAGGATTTCAAAAGAATCATCACAAGAATAGCTTATGAGATCATAGAAAAACATAAAGGGACAAAAAACCTTGCCCTTGTCGGAATCCAGACAAGAGGGGATTTTCTGGCCAAACGGCTGGCAGATCAAATCCAGAAGATAGAAAATGTAACCCTGCCAGTGGGCAGCATGGATATCAACATGTACCGGGACGACTGGACAAAAATCAGCCGCCAGCCAATTGTACGGCCGTCCAAAATTCCTTTTTGCGTGGATGACATGGACATCATTCTTGTGGATGATGTATTGTTTACCGGCAGGACCATCAGGGCTGCCATGGATGCGTTGATGGACTTTGGCAGACCGTCCCGTATTGAGCTTGCCATTCTGGTGGACCGGGGACACAGAGAACTTCCCATCCAGGCCGATTACAAAGGAATATCCATAGGCACCGAACACCAGGACATGATCAATGTCATGGTTTTGGAACATGACAACCAGGATATGGTATATATTGAACAGGATTAAAAATGAGTACACATTTACACAAAAAAGATGCACCAAATCATATTAAAATTGCCGTAATTTCAGTATCAACCACAAGGGGTCTGTCTGAGGACAAGTCAGGTGCATGGATAAAAAAGCAGGCAAAAAAAGAGGGCCATGAAGTGGTGATTCATCAGGTAGTTACCGATGAGATTGAAGCCATCAGGGAATTAACCGAACATATCACCCAGAAAATCTGCCCGGATGCAATCATCATGTCGGGCGGAACCGGTATCAGCCCCAAAGATGTTACCATCGAAGCTGTCAAGCCTTTGTTTAAAAAAGAACTTACCGCGTTCGGACCTCTTTTTGCCCAGCTGAGTTTTGAAGAGATTGATTCAGCCGCCATTCTCTCCCGGGCCACTGCTGGAATCATACAACAATCCATTGTATTTTGCATGCCGGGCAGTATCAAGGCCTGTAAACTGGCCTGTAATGAACTGATCTTCCCTGAACTTGGACACTTGCTCAAACATATTAAGGAATAAAAAATGAAAGAAATTAACGACTTTATTGAAAAATGGAATGAAACTAAAACAAAAACCAGACAGGCGTTTATCGAATTATATGACCACTTGAAAACACTTGAGGATACCACCCTGGAATTTAATGCACGCCCAAAGGTCAGCTACTCTCTTCGTCCACGGCACAACAGCCAGAAAAACCGCTCCCTGTTTGCCATGGTGGATGTCATTGATGATGATCCCGATGAACGCTGGCTGTCCGTATGTTTTTACGGAGAGATGATTACAGACCCTGACGAGACCGGCGACCTCATCCCCGAAGGCCTGCTGGGTGAAGACGGGTATTGCTTTGACCTCTATGAATACGATGCAGATGAAATCCAATACCTGAAAAAAAGGCTGTCCCAGGCCTATGAGAATGCAAAAGAGTAATACCGGATAAAAACAACAAAACCGGATAAAGCAGCAAACCGAATAAGAAATATAACCAGGCAAAAAAATGAACCCTGATCCATTGGTCAATCTTCTTGTTTCCCATGAACAGCAATCTGTTTTAAAAAAACTGTCATCTTCCATGCCGGATGTTATTTTAAATGACCGGCAGATCTGTGATTTTGAACTGCTTGCAACAGGAGTGTTCTCTCCTTTAAAAGGCTTTATGAAACAGATTGATTATGAATCCGTTCTGGACCGCATGCGCCTGGAATCCAAAGAGCTGTGGCCGATTCCCATCTGCCTGGATATTCAGGACAGCCTTGCGTGTACCCTTGAAACCGGACAGTCTGTGGCCTTGAGGGACCCGGAAGGATTTCTTCTGGGCATCATGAACATCGAAGACATCTGGCCCCTGGACATGGAAAAAGAGGCCATGGCCATATACGGTACCCTGGACAAATCCCACCCTGGCGTTGACTATCTGTACAACAAATCCGGCAAAACCTATATCGGTGGTGAAATCCAGGCCGTAAACCTTCCAATCCACTCGGATTTTAAACAGATCAGAAACACTCCGGCAGAAGTGCAAAAAACATTTGCAAAACTTGGATGGAAACGTATCGTGGGTTTCCAGACCCGGCAGCCAATCCATCGGCCCCAGTTTGAGATGACCATCCAGGCCATGCAGAAAGCCCGTGCCAATCTATTGTTACTCCCCATAGCAGGGGTTACAAAACCGGGAGACTTTGACCATTTTACCCGTATGCGGTGCTACCAGAAAGTGGCGGCTCACTATCCTCCTGACACCTATGTTCTCAACCTGCTGCCCCTGGCCATGAGAATGGCAGGCCCCAGGGAAGCAATCCTCCACATGATCATAGGGAAAAATTTTGGCTGCACCCATTTTGTGATTGGCCACGACCATGCCTCCCCGGGCAATGACAGCGGCAACACCCCGTTTTATAAATATGACGAGGCCATAGAATTGACAAGGGAAATCACCAGAGAACTGAATGTTGAGACCGTCACATTCAAAGAGATGGTCTATCTTCCCTTTGAAGATGAATACAAAATTGCAGGCCAGGTACCAAAGAACACTGACACCATTTCCTTTAACGGAACCGATATCCAGAAAAGAATCAGGAACGGCAAACGAGTGCCGGACTGGGCAACCTTCCCGGAAGTGATCCAGGAGCTTCAAAAGTCCTATCCTCCGCCGTCAAAACAAGGGTTGACCATATTTTGTACAGGGCTGTCAGGTGCGGGCAAATCCACCATTGCCAAGATTCTTTATTCAAAATTTCTTGAAATCGGAACAAGACCGGCCACTCTTCTGGACGGGGATATTGTCCGAAGAAACCTTTCTTCTGAACTCAACTTTTCCAAGGAACACCGGGACATCAACGTCAACCGAATCGGGTTTGTGGCAGCGGAAATCACCAAAAACAGGGGCGTTGCAATCTGCGCTCCCATAGCACCCTATGAAAAAACCCGAACCCGGATCAGACAATCCATTGAAGCCCACGGCGGTTTTTTTGAAGTCCATGTTGCAACTCCTATTACGGAATGTGAAAAACGCGACAGAAAAGGCATGTATGCCAAAGCAAGAGCCGGACTTTTAAAAGGCTTTACCGGCGTTGATGATCCTTACGAAGATCCAACCAATCCGGAACTTCGAATTGACACCACAAGCCTGACACCGGATGAAGCTGCCCAGCAAGTCATGCTCTATATAAGCCGTAAAGGATTCATTTGATGGGGTCATTGATGGGGTCAGGCTTGGCTTATTGGCTTATTGAAAAAAAAGCAGAAGGCTTGCTTCCAATATGAAACAGCTTAAACTCTTACTGATCTGTGTTTTATCAACCCTGCTCATCATCTGCTGTTCCCTGTTGTGGCCCAGGTTTTTATACCAGGAAGGGATCAACCAATTTAAGTTAAAAAACTACACCCAGGCTATTGATCATTTTAAACGGGCAGAACAGGCCATGCCCAAATCAATTGAGAACTGGTTTGCCCAGGCAGATCTGTTCAGAATCTATACCAATCATGGACAGGCATTATATCAGCTGGCCATAAAAGAGTGGAAAGAACAGGGCTTATCCCCTGCCCCATTTGATATATTGCTCAAAGCAAAATCTTATCTTGATAAAGCAGATAAAATAGAACCTGAACACTATATCAACTCATACTGGCTCACACGAACCTACGAAGGATTGGAAAAAGCTTACGCATGGCTTTATCCCAAAAAAAACAACCCCTATAATGCCGACACCTTTTACCAGAAAGCTCTTAACTTAAGACCTGCCGGTATAACGGTACGGTATGCATATGTGAGATATCTGCAATACAAGGGATTGAAAGCAAAAATTCCCGAACTTGTCCAATATATGATGGAAATTCATCCTCCATCATACAGGAATCTGAAAAAAGAGGACTTTTATACTGATGACCTGCTGCCTTACATTGAACAGGGACTTCACCAGGCAATTGCAAAAGAAATTCTGCCAAGGGATGCATTAAAAGCACTTGCTGATATATATGCAACAAAAAATGACTTTGAAAAATCCATTTCTTATTACACAGATCTTCTGAATCATACGCCGTCTTCAAATTCATACTATGACCATATCCATATGGGACAGCTGTATTTAAAAAACAAACAATATGAAAAAGGGTTTGATGCTTTTAAAAAAAGTCTTTTATTAACTGAAAATTCAAATTCCACCATCAACCGGATTTATACAGTCTTTAAAAGGGAAAAACTGTTTGAAAAATTTTTAAATTTTTCCGTTTATCTCCAGGAGAACAACCTGGGAAACCGGAACCTGGATATGCTCGTTGCCAGATGCTGGATCGACAAGGGTCAGCCCCAACTTGGGAAAGCAAGGCTGATCCAAATCATTGCAGCAGAACCCTATGCACCAGCCTATTATCTTCTGGCACAGACAGCCCAAAAAGAAAAAGACTGGGACCAGATGGAAATCGCAAGCCAGAAGGCCACCCGGCTTGATCCGGATAATCCCTATTATTACTATCTGCTTTCCCAGGCCTTAAATAACCAGAAAAAATATGCCCATGCCGAAGAAGTCGCCACAAAGACAATCCAGCACAGCCCCAAAGAAAACTCTAACTTTTATAATTACCGGGCCTGGACCAGATGGAGCCAGAAAAAATATGCTGACGCTGCCGAGGACTGGAAAAAAGCCTTCAGTATAAACCATAAACACAGTGGTTTTGCCTATAGGATTGCCCTGGCCCATGAGCAGGAAGGACTTTTCAAGGAAGGGCTGGCCTATATCCAAAAGGCCATTGACCTTGCTCCGGATAAGCAGAACTATAAAGACCTGCAAAAAAGACTTCTAAGCCATAAATAGCAACAAGTAAGACAGCGGAAAACAATTCTGCTGCCTTCTGGAATTAAACGACTGGAACATGACCTTATGAACATACCTTTTTACATAATCTGCTCCCTGATAGTCTTCTCTCCCCTGGCAAAGGGATCAGTCCATCCATGGGCAACAACCATCATCCAGATTGGCATCATACTGGCAGCCATCTTCCAACTAATCCAGCACCCAAAACCCAATAACAAATACCCACTCACCAGCATCCAAAACCCACTATCCAGCACCCAATACCCACTAACCAAGCCCATAACAGCTATAATCCTTTTGTGCATATTGTCGTTTATATTTTCAACCCACAAACCTTTTGCCCTTGAAGGTCTTTTCATGCTGCTCACATACATAGCCGCCTATTTTATAACCCTGTCAAGCATTCAAACCAGAAAACAGCAGCGCATCCTGGTATATGTGATCATCTCAACCGCCATCCTGATCTCCATTATCGCCATACTAAAACAATTAGATATAAACCCTTTCCCTTGGTGGGACTACCCGGGATACAACAATTCTTTTGCAGGCCCCTATGTTAACCGCAATCACATGGCAGGGTTCCTCGACATGGCAATCCCCATGTTAACAGTGCTTTTCATCACCAGACAAAGAAGCCTTGAAATAACAACAGGCATGATCCTTGTTATTATATTTCTTCTGACAAGCCAGGCATTCACCCTGTCCAGGGGAGGATGGGTGTCTACAATAACTGCCATACTGTTTATAGCAGGTGTATTGTTAGCTCAAAAAGACTATGTCCACAAAAAGGTGATTCTGACAATTGGAATCAGTGTTACAATTATTTCTCTGTTTATCCTTTCAAGCCTGCCGGTTGTTCAAAGAATTACCACCCTGACCCAGCAGGACCCGGTAGACACGCTAAGCAGCCGGATACGATGCTGGCAGGGAGCTATTGATCAGATCAAAGAGAATCTTATGATCGGGACAGGCCCTGACAGCTTTGCCGTGGAATACCCTGCCTATCAGCTTCCAGGATATGCTGTGTTGTTCCGGTACGCACACAATGATTATCTGCATTTTATTTCAGAGACTGGAATTTTACTAATCCCAATAATGATTTTCACACTATTCTGTTTTTTCAGATCAGGCTTTCAAAAACTTACAAGCCACAGCCGCCAGAAAAGAGGGTTTGCCCTTGGTGCCATGGCAGGTGTGTTTGCCATACTTATCCACAGCTTCAGTGATTTTAATCTGAACATCCCGGCCAATGCTTTATTGTTCTCAATTTTAGCAGGAATTGCTGTCCAGGACAGTATGAAATCACACAATAAGCCAATAAGCCAAGCCTGACCCCAGAGCCACCCCAGGGCTAAAATCTGTACAACAAATGAAAAATGATGTAAAATTGTCCATGGTCAATTTTATCAAGAAAGGACATTATCATGTTTATGAGTTATACTGCTAAGGTTTGTGGCGTGCCGATTTTTTTGAAGTGGCGGGATTCCAGGGAGTTACCAGCCTGCGGATTTTATATGGAATGACAAGATTTTCCGATTCAGTGGGGACCATGGGCAAACCAGAAAATAGATCTAAATATAAAATGGCTGAAACATGAGTTGACCCGAAAAGCATCCAGCATTGACTGGCAGACTGCAGCAGCTGATGTTCAACGATTTCTCAGACCGTCGGAGCAGTATAGTCTGAGCTTGTGGAGTGAAAATTTTTTTGTGCATAAGATAAAAAATCTGATTCCGTCTGCGTAATCACAGTCAGCATTGTTGCTCATTATGATGACATTGGATACGCTACCTTCTAAGGACGACAACAACGCAGGCCTGACCTCCAATAGAATTCTTACAACGCTGTTTTTGCCCCCTAAAAGTGGATTTTAAGAAATGAAATCGAGATTTTTTGAATCAATTAGTCTTTAATAATAACAACTTAGCTGGGTCAGACCCTGACATTTTAGGAAACAACTTGACAAAAAAACAAACTTTTTTGTAATGGCGGGGTTTATTCTCTTGACAAGTACCTTTTAATGGGTGACCCCAGCCCCTGCTTGACTGCTGCTCCTCATGGGTGTATATTAGGAACAATGAAACAAGAAGGAGGCTCACCATGCCCAAAACACGTTTAAATATAAGCATTGATCAGGATCTGGCAGATTTTGTAAAGGTATATGTTCAAGAAAATAGAACCACAATGGCAGATGTGGTGACGCAATTTGTTCTGGCACTCAAGAGGCATTCTCAGGGAGACAGTATGGAGATCATCCTCTCTAACCCTGATTTTTCTAAAGCACTGCTTGATGTGCAATCCAATCTTCGTAACGGCACCTCCCAATGGCATACTTTTGAAGATGTTTTTGGCGATTGATGAAAGCTCAATTTGAAAAAGCCTTTCTGAAAGCGGTTAAAAAGCATTCCGGTATCAAGAAGCAGATTGAACAGAAAGTTCGCCAGATAATGGAACACCCCGTTGAACTGGGTGAACCTCTGAAGGGCAATTTCCGAGGGTTTTATTCATGTCCGCTCAAGCGCAACTTTATCATCATTTATTTGTATTGTGCCTCTTGCAGAAAAAAAGGTAATTCAGCGTTTGTAGCCTGTTCCGATTGTTCAACAACTGCCGATGAAACCATTCGATTTGTACTGATGGGTCCACATGATGAAGCATACAGCACAAAATCTTAAAGTTTATCCAACTTTGCAAAACACCAATAAGCCAACAAGCCAAGCCTGACCCCAGAGCCACCCCAGAGCCAATATTTGACAAAGGCACCGTTATGATGTACATTTATGCAGTGTGTAAATGTAAGTCAACACCCTCATAAGCTGAAGAGTCAGGGGTTTTCTTGACGATTTTTTATAAAAACTCAGGGGATTCTACCATGGATGCAGCAACTCAAAATAAAAACGAACGGATCAATCTTCGTATAAAAAGCAGTGCAAAACGCCTTATAGATCTTGCGGCAGGTTTTGAGGGCAAGACAGTCAGTCATTTTATACTGACCTGTGCCCTGGAGCGTGCAGCGGAAACAGTACAGGAACATCAGATGATGACATTGAATACAAAAGATTCAAGGATCTTCTTTGATGCCCTGGCTGAGCCAGTGCGTTTTAATCAAAAATTGACCGCAAGCTTTGAAGAGTATGATAAACGCGTCATCAGCAAATGACCAATTACCGGAATCTGGTTATAGGGCCGCTGAACGCCGCCCATGATAGAGCAGGCTTTCATTGTAATATAGAGCCGCTGGATCATTATATTCATAAGCAGGCAGGGCAGGATATCAGACGCCGCATCAGTCGTCTTTTTGTTGCATCACTGCCAGACAGGCCCAAAGCAGTGATGGGGTATTACAGCCTGAGTACATTATCCATTGAACTGAGCCAATTGCCGAAAAAGCTGGCCCAAAAGTTGCCGAAGCATCCGATTCCCGCTGCTTTGGTTGGAAGGTTGGCGGTCAGCAAAAATGCTCAGGGATACGGTATCGGTAAAATGCTGGTGGTAGATGCCATTAGGCGAACCCTGTCGGTCAGTGCGCAGATTGCAATCTATGCCATGATTGTGGATGCCATTAACGACAATGCCAGAGGATTTTATGAGCAATTCGGGTTTGCTCGCTTAACCGATGACAGCCCAAGACTGTTTCTGCCTTTAAAATCTTTTGAAGACAAACCAAAACCCAGCCACCATTAACCTGTTACCCGGTTATCTGCTTTCACCCGGCATGAAAATGAAAAAAAACATGCTATAAAATCACACAACAAGCCAACAAGCCAAGCTTGACCAAAAAAAGTCCTTTACAAAAAGAGAAACATAGCATAGTAACTATATTTCTTAACTAAAAATATAGTATTTTAATCGGGAACATAGTTCTTTGTAACCGACAGGGCGGAGCTATATTGTCAGGAACCTGTGCCTGAACAACTAACTATTTGAAGTTTATATAGAAATCTGCATCCCAAACTATAGTCCCCCCAAAACCCAATCATGAGACTCACACACATAGGAGCAAAAAACTGTGTCACAGGCTCCTGGCATCTGGTGCAGACCCGTCCAGATTCACCCGGCGGTATCAACATCCTTGTGGACTGCGGCAAGGCCTATGGCCATGACCCGGAACTGCCCCCTTTGACCAATTTCCGGTTCAACCCGCAAACATCGACTACCTGTTTTTAACCCATGCCCACATCGATCACATCGGCAGAGTACCCGAGCTTATTGATGCCGGGTTCCAGGGCGAAATCATCTGCACTCACGCAACCAAAGCCATAGGGAAGTCACCGCATTTACGCCAAAGTTGGGGATATTGCACGCATATCTGTTTCTGTTCATGGCAATACTCCATTGAAAATATGAGGAGATATCATGACCCAAATTGATCGTAATATAATCAAAACAATTGAAGCTCATAAAGATATTATAAAAGAAAAATTCTCTGTTGAGTCAATGTCAATTTTCGGTTCCATATCAAAAGGCACAGCAAAATCTGATAGTGACATTGATATATTAATCAGATTTAAAACCACACCCGGCCTTTTTGGATTCATTGATTTAAAACAATATCTGGAAGTTATTGTTGGACGTCCGGTCGATCTTGTAACAGAAAATGCCTTAAAAAAACAACTCCGTGATTCTATTTTAAGGGATGCTGTGCATGTCGCATAGAAGTTGGAAATTTCGAATTGAAGACATCATCGAAGCATTGGATCGAATATTCCATTATGTGAAGGATTTAAATTACGATGGCTGGATGAAAGATCAGAAGACAATTGATGCTGTTATTAGAAATCTTGAAATAATAGGAGAAGCTGCTGCGAATGTACCTCAGGAAATCCAGGATTTGTATGTAGATATTCCCTGGTATCAGATGAAAGGAATGCGAAATATTCTTATCCATGAATATTTCGGCGTTGATAATGATGTGCTGTGGAATACCATTAAGAAAGATTTGCCTGTCTTAATGGAAAAACTTCAAGCTTTTGAGGCCTGAAAGCCAGGCCCAAAACTTATCTGGATTTGGAAAATAACCACTGATCTCCCAAATACTTTATCCGCCAATAAGCCAACAAGCCAAGCCTGACCCCAACGGCTGTAACCCCAGGACCCCAGCTATCCAATGGATGTAACCATGCCGCGTAGAAAAAGAATCCATATTCCGGGTTTTTTGTGGCATATCACCCACAGATGCCACAAAAAAGAACACCTTTTAAAATTTGAAAAGGACAGAAAAGCCTGGAGGGACTGGCTTTTTAAGGCTAAAAAACGCTATGGCCTCAAAGTGATTACCTATGCCGTTACATGCAACCATATCCATCTGCTGGCCGTGGACAGTCGCAAAGAGATTATCTCCAAAAGCATGCAGCTGGTGTCCGGCGCCACAGGGCAGGCATACAACAGGCGGAAAAACCGCAAAGGTGCTTTCTGGGAAGATCGTTTTTATACCACCGCCATTGAAAATGGGGTTCACCTGTTAAGATGCATGGCGTATATTGAGTTGAATATGGTTCGAGCAGGCGCAGTAACACATCCAAAGGACTGGGAATTTTGCGGATATAATGAAATTTTAGATCCTCCCAGGCGGTATCGATTGATTGATCGAAAAGCCCTGCTTTCCTGCTGTGGCATAACTGACCCGGATGAATTCAGAACATATTATGAAGATTTGGTTGAGTACACGTTGCAGCATGACTGCTTGAAGCGGGAAAGTTTATGGACCAGTAACCTGGCAGTGGGAAGCCGACAATATATCGAACAGAATCAACACAAATTTGGAAGACAATATAAAATCAAGGCATTGCCGGCTCCTTCCTTTAAGATTAAACAATATGGTCAAATCAGAGTCAACACTGATTCGAGTTCAAGGAAAAATGACCATCCCCGGGATTATGTAATTAGTGAACCCCAAACCGCTTACGATGCTGATTTTACCCCTGAAAAGTGGGCTCTAAGGGGTGAAAATGCAGTATTTTGGAACGATTGCCCTTTAGCAACAGACAATTAGCCGGGTCAGACCCTGCTTACCTACTCCCCCTGTTGAATTTGACTTTACCGTCTGAGGTTATTACAATATGGATATGAAAAAAATTAAAACTCTTTGCATTGTATTTGATGACAAAGGGCAAAAAAAGAACCATAGAGGGGTAAAATTATGGCACAAGTGAGCATTGAGATTTCTATAGAAAATATTGCAGGGATGATAAATAATATGGATGTAAAAGAGATTGAGACGCTTTGCATTTTGCTTAACGATGAAGGGCAGGAATTATTAACAAGAAAAAAAGCTGCTGAATCAAAGGATTTCAAATTTTTGTCAAGAGACGAAGTTTTTACAGAATTTTGAGAAAACGTGTTGGGTGAAAATATTTTTTTACTTCTTGTTCGTGTCATTCGTGGATCAATAGTTACCCCGCAATAAGCCAACAAGCCAAGCCTGACCCCAACGGCTTTGACCCAGCACCCAGTAACCAAAACATGAGCAAAAAAAATCAAACATACGACACGCCCTGGAAAGAGATCATAGAATTTTTTTTCCCTCAGTTCATGGAATTTTTTGTTCCCGGATCGGAAGAAGACATTGATTGGGGCACAAAAATCAAATTTCTTGATAAAGAACTGCAAAAGCTGACAAAAAATTCCGTTGTTGGCCAAAAAAATACGGATAAGCTCATAGAAGTAACCCTTAAAAATAATTCCAAAAAATGGATATTGATTCATATAGAGGTACAGTCCCAACGAAACCTGGATTTTTCAGAACGAATGTTTGTGTACAATTACCGAATTTATGACAGGTATAAAATACCAGTAACCAGTGTGGCGATTCTGGCGGATGATTCTCCCTCCTGGCGTCCTGTCCCATTTCAATACGGGATGTGGGGTTCCACCATGAGTCTGAACTATCTGAAAACGAAACTCCTTGATTATAAAGACAAATGGGCTTATCTTAAAAGACAGGATAACCCTTTTGCCATAGTGGTAATGGCACATTTAAAAGCGCTTGAAACAAGAAAAGACCACTCATTGAGAAAGCAGTGGAAAATAGAGCTGACAAAGCTTTTATACGAAAAAGGATATTCGAAAACAGGGGTTTTAAATCTGTATAGTTTTATCGACTGGGTCTTGACTTTGCCCGAAGCGCTTGAAAAACGTTTTCTTGAAGATCTGAAAGAATATGAAAAGGAGAAAAACATGCCTTATATTACAAATGCTGAAAGAATAGGCAGGCAGGAAGGCAGACAAGAAGGCATACAGGAAGGCAGACAAGAAGGCAGACAGGAAGGCAGGCAGGAGGCCAGTAATAAAATGATATTTTCCCTGGTCCAAAATGCAAAAAAACAAGGATTTCCTGTGGAAACGATCGCTAAAATTGTTAACCTGGATATAACCCTGGTTAAAAAAATACTGAATAATGAAAAAGTGGAAATTCCTTTGCATCTTCTTGATTTGGAAAATAACCACTGATTTCCCAAATACTTTATCCGCCAATAAGTCAACAAGCCAAGCCTGACCCCAATAGATCAGTTTAAATATAGAGGACCAAAACTATGAGAACATTTAATGTCATAATTGAGCAGGACAATAAGGGCTTTTATGTCGCTAGTGTCCCAGAGTTAAAAGGCTGTCATACACAAGCAAAATCTATGGATGTTTTATTAGACCGTATTAAGGAAGCTATTGTATTGTGTGTGGAAGTTAATGAAATTGATATTCCCAATCAATTTATCGGATTTCAAAGAATTTCGGTTCCTATATGACACAATCTCCATCATTACAGGGCAAACAGCTCATTAAAGTGCTCAAGGCAATAAAATTTTCTGTTATCAGAATTAAAGGAAGCCATCATTTTTTAAGGCATGTTGATGGCCGGTCAACCTTTATTCCTGTACATTCAGGAGAAACAATTGGTCCAGGATTGCTGACAAAAAGTCTTCGTGATTGTGAATTGTCACGGGACGATCTTTTAAAGCTGATGTAAGTAACGGGATAACCCTTTTTTTGATTTACTTATGCCATATAGCGACTTTGCAAAACATCAATAAGCCAACAAGCCAAGCCTGACCCCAGATCTGAAATTAACCGGATTTTATCAATTGCCAAAAAACATCAATTAAAGTTAATGGAGGCCTGGAATGACTACTTTAATGATTAAAATAGAGTCACTTAATGCCAATAACGTCATTGTTACCAATGACAGCCTGGTCGTGGAGCTTGACGACGGTAGAACTGTATCTGTTCCAACAGCATGGTATCCCAGGTTATTACATGCATCAGAGAAAGAAAGAAAGAAAGAATTGGAGGCTGATAGGAAAAGGAAATGGTATACACTGGGAATCTATTGACGAAGACATAAGCATTGAAGGAATTCTTGCAGGCCGACCTTCGGGTGAAAGCCAATCTTCTTTTAAAAAATGGCTTGCATCAAGAACATTTTTATAGTTTTATCGACTGGGAATTTTGCGGATATAATGATTCAAGTTCCAGGGAAAATCAGTGATGTCCGGTTAGTTTTTTGCATGAAAAAAAGTTCGATTTTATAGCCAATATTGTCGTTTTTTTGTTGACAAATGTGCGCAAAAATTTTGGCGCGCCTTGAAAAAATTTAATTTTCAAGGAGACCCAACATGGCGCATATCTCAATCCCTAAACATAAAATTCAGTCCCTGACTTTTGACAAGTTCAAGTTCCCTTTGGTAAAGTTGCTCACACTTGCACCCGAACTACACTCACGAGGAGACCGTCCATTAAAAATGACCTTTGAAGATCAATTAAACGCTCTGGTATACTTCCACCTCCAAGAGCACAAATCCGCCCGACATCTGATTCAAGATCTGGATGAAAATGAATTTGCCAAACAAAACATCGCTCCCGATGGTGGAATTAGCAGAAGCAGCTTCTCTGAAATAATAAATGGACGGGGCCTTGAGCAATTACAGTTCATCTTCGAAAATCTCTATAACCAGGCAGTGGGCGTGCTACCAAAAGCTCACGCTGAATTAGGTGATTTAGTCTCTATTGATGGCAGTTTGATTGATGCTGTACTCTCAATGCACTGGGCTGACTACAGAAAAAATTCTAAAAAGGCCAAAGCGCATTGTGGATTTGATATCAATCACGGCATTCCAAATAAAATATTCCTGACTGAAGGTAACGGCGGAGAGCGCCCTTTTGTGAGCCGCATCCTTTCTAAAGGGCAAACTGGTGTCATGGACCGGGGTTATCAATCTCATAAAGATTTTGATCTCCTCCAGGAAGAGAGCAAACACTTTGTCTGCCGTATTAAAGCAAGAACAACCAGGACAATAGTTAAACAAAATGCTATCAAACCCGACAGCCATGTATTCTATGATGCCGCAACGCTGCTTGGCACACCAAATCAAAACCAGACAAAAAATCCGGTACGGGTGGTCGGCTATGAGATTTCCGGGGTTAAATATTATGTTGCAACAGACCGACATGATTTAACGGCGGAACAAGTGGCAAGTGTTTATAAACTCAGGTGGACCATTGAAAATTTTTTCAAATGGTGGAAAGAACACTTAAAAGTTTACCATCTCATAGCCCGCAGTGAGTATGGTCTCATGGTTCAGATACTCGGAGGCCTTATCACATATTTACTGATGGCCATATACTGCCAGGAACAGTTTAATGAAAAAGTATCAATCAAAAGGGTCCGGCAATTGAGGACCACAATTTTGAACGAACTGATGAATGGCCAGAATCTGGACCGGGGTAATTCCAATGGGAACAATATTGTCAAAGATCAAAAAAATTTAAAGCAAGCAAAAACCTAACCGGACATCACTGAGGGAAAATGATAGTTCCCAAAATTATGCAATTAGTCAATCCCAAACTGCTTACGATGCTGATTATACCCCTGAAAACTGGACTCTAAGGGATGAAACCGCAGTGTTTTGGAACGATTCCCCTTTAGCAACAAATACTTAGCTGGGTCAGACCCCGAATAGACCCCGAATAGCTTTATTTTCAAAGTATGGCGGGTTATAATGCAATAGTTATAAAAAATTTGATAGAGGTTAATCATGGGAACACAATTTGTGACAGATATCAAAGGCAATAAAACAGCCGTAATCATTCCTTTTGACGAGTGGGAGCGAACAGAGAAGGCAAAAGATATTCTTGAACATATCTACCTTGCCGGAATTATAAAAGAACGCAGAGATACTAAATCAACGCTTAATCTGGATGATTTGATAGATGCAGAGGGCTTAACCCGTGCAGACCTGGAAAGTTGAACTGATTCCAGAGGCCCATGCGGACTTTAACAAGCTGGATGGCAGTGTAAAAAAGCAAGTTTTGAAACAGCTTGTCAAGTTGGAACAAAATCCAAAGTATGGTGCTCCCCTTGGCAACAAAGCCGGTATCAATCTTGAAGGCTATTTTAAACTGTACGCAGTCAGGAAGCAAATCAGGATTGTCTATCATGAAAGTGGACAAACAATTAAAATCATTGCCATTGATAAACGGGAAGATATGGAAGTCTACCGTATAGCATTGAAAAGAATTTTGTTAATGAAATCAACTTGAATCTGTTATGCAGCGATCGAAATCCAATAATTGACCCTGATAAAGGGTACTTTACCCCTAAGCCAAGCCTGACCCCAGGTGCTCCGGATACGGGATTAAATGCTTACAATGCTGTTTTTGACCCCAAAAAGTGGGGTTTAAGAGATAAATTTGGACTTTTTTAAAACAAATTACTTATAATAACAAAAGGTTAGCTGGGTCAGACCCTGCTTGGACCCTGCTTGCACCTTCTTGATTTTGAGAATAACCACTGATCTCCTGAATACTTTATCCGCCAATAAGCCAAGCCTGACCCCAAAGTACCAAAGTAAGGACCCACAAAATGCCAGTGATCAGCAGATTTCTCGGAATCATAATTTCAATGTATTGGAATGATCATTTGCCACCTCATTTTCATGCGAAGTATGGAGAATATGAAATAACTGTGAATATTGAAACCGGGGTTATTGAGGGAAAATTTCCTCGAAGAGCTTTAAAATTATTACTTGAATGGTATGAAATACATAAAGATGCATTGTCTGAAAATTGGGAATTGTGTCGAAATAAGGAAATGCCTAAACAAATCGAACCATTGGAGTAAAAAAATGATTTTACATGTTACCGATGCCAAATATTTAGAAAATTATCGTATCGAAGTTTCATTTAATGACGGGAAAAAGGGAATAGTCGATTTGAGTCAATCTTTACAAGGAACTGTTTTTGATCCTTTAAAAAATAAAAAAATATTTTCACAATTTAAAATTGATCACGAATTAGATACAATTGTATGGCCTAATGGCGCAGATTTAGCACCTGAATATCTATATTTTCAGGCATTTAAAAATATACCAAATCTACAAGATCAATTTAAAAAATGGGGATACATTAACTAATTCAATAAGCCAACAAGCCAAGACCCATAACATGAATCATAAAAAAATAGCCGATCAGTTGATAAAACACGAAGGCCTGAGATTAAAGCCATACCATTGCCCTGCCGGCAAGTTCACCATCGGGGTCGGCAGAAATCTTGAGGACAAAGGCATCACGGAAAAAGAAGCACTGATGCTGCTTAAAAATGATATTCAGGAGTGCATTCAAGATCTAAAAACCATCTTCCAGGCCTTTGATCTACTGCCGGAACCCGTTCGCCGGGTTCTGGTGGATATGCGGTTTAACCTGGGACCCAACCGATTCCGACACTTCAAAAAAATGATCACCGCCGTAAAAAACCAAAATTTCATCCAGGCAGCCGCAGAGATGAAAGACTCCCGCTGGTACACCCAGGTGGGACAACGGGCCAGAACCCTTGTGAAGATGATGAGTGAACCTGATGCTTAAACTGCTGTTTTTGCCACCAAAAAGTGGGGTTTAAGAGATAAATTTGGACCTTTTTAAAACAAATTAATTATAATAACAAAAGGTTAGCGAGGTCAGACCCTGCTTGGTGATTCTATTTTAAGGGATGCTGTGCATGTCGCCTAGAAGTTGGAAATTTCGAATTGAAGACATCATCGAAGCATTGGATCGAATATTCCATTATGTGAAGGATTTAAATTACGATGGCTGGATGAAAGATCAGAAGACAATTGATGCTGTTATTAGAAATCTTGAAATAATAGGAGAAGCTGCTGCGAATGTACCTCAGGAAATCCAGGATTTGTATGTAGATATTCCCTGGTATCAGATGAAAGGAATGCGAAATATTCTTATCCATGAATATTTCGGCGTTGATAATGATGTGCTGTGGAATACCATTAAGAAAGATTTGCCTGTCTTAATGGAAAAACTTCAAGCTTTTGAAGCCTGAAAGCCAGGCCCAAAACTTATCTGGATTTGGAAAATAACCACTGATCTCCCAAATACTTTATCCGCCAATAAGCCAACAAGCCAAGCCTGACCCCATGATGATGGACTTGACGCACACAGTATTTCGTACTATGATATGCAAAATTAACTTTTACAATATATCATATTATGAAAAATATACTCCTATCACATAATAAACATTGGGATCGACCTTCCAAAACCCAATCATGAGACTCACACACATAGGAGCAAAAAACTGTGTCACAGGCTCCTGCCATCTGGTGCAGACCCGACCGGGTTCCGCTGGCGGTATCAACATCCTTGTGGACTGCGGCAAGGCCTATGGCCATGACCCGGAACTACCCCTTGACCGGTTTCCGGTTCAACCTGAAAACATTGATTACCTGTTTTTAACCCATGCCCACATCGACCACATCGGCAGGGTGCCCGACCTGATTGATGCCGGGTTCCAAGGCGAAATCATCTGCACCCACGCCACTAAAGCCCTGTTGATCCCCATGCTCCATGACGCCCTGTCTTTTTCCAACAGATCAGACAAAGAGATCCATCGCCTGGAAAACATTATCGATGACCTGTCATGGGGGTTTGAACTTCATGAAACCTTTTCCCTTAAACAGGAAATCACCTTCAAGCTGGGCAATGCCGGGCATATCCTGGGGTCCTGCTTTATCCTGTTCACGTTTCCCGAACATCCGTCCAATAACTATCGAGTAATTTTCTCAGGAGACCTTGGCTGCACGGACACCCCCATACTGCCGGACCCTGATCCGCCCGAGGCCTGTGATCTTCTCATTCTGGAATCCACCTATGGCGATCGAAACCACACTGGCAGAAAAGACAGGTTCAAGGCGTTGGAAACGCTGCTCCATAAAGCCCTTGCCGACAACGGCATTGTATATATCCCCGCGTTTTCCCTTGGCAGAACCCAGGAGCTGATTTATGAACTGGACAGGATCAAAATAACGGTTCCCGTGTTTATAGATTCCCCCCTTGGGCTTAAAATTACAAAAATTTATTCAGATCTTGAAGCGTTCTGGGATAAAGAGGCAAAAGTTCTCAAGGCAAGGGGCGACCACCCCATTGATTTTAAAAATCTGTATGCCGTGGAAAAATACCGGGATCATAAAAAACTGATGGACATCAACGGCCCTGCCGTAATCATTGCAGGTTCCGGCATGTGTACGGGCGGACGCATCGTAGATCACCTGGAACACGGGCTGGATGATCCGGCAAACGACATATTTTTTGTGGGATACCAGGCAAAGGGCACTCCTGGAAGGCGAATGATTGAAAAACAAACACCGGTCAAAGCAGGCATCCATACCCTTACCGGTTACTCCGCCCATGCGGATCAAACCATGCTGGTCAACTGGGTGAAATCCATGCCCTGCCCACCCAGGGAAATCCGGCTGGTCCATGGGGAAGACAGCGCCCGCAATGCCCTTGCCCGGGCACTGGGGTTGTGAACCCTTGCCCCCTCACAATAAGCCAATAAGCCAAGCCTGACCCCAGAGCCACCCCAGGGCTAAAATCTGTACAATAAATGAAAAATGATGTAATATTGTCCATGGTCAATTTTATCAAGAAAGGACATTATCATGTTTATGAGTTATACTGCTAAATATACAAAACTTGAGAAGGGTTACATGGGGCAACTCATAGAATGGCCGGAAGTAATAACAGAAGGGAAAAATCTTGAAGAGTGTCGTTTCATGCTCAGGGATGCACTTTCTGAGATGGTCCTTGCATATAAAGAGATGAAAAATGATTAAAATAGAGTCACTTAATGCCAATAACGTCATTGTTACCAATGACAGCCTGGTCGTGGAGCTTGACGACGGTAGAACTGTATCTGTTCCAACAGCATGGTATCCCAGGTTATTACATGCATCAGAGAAAGAAAGAAAGAATTGGAGGCTGATAGGAAAAGGAAATGGTATACACTGGGAATCTATTGACGAAGACATAAGCATTGAAGGAATTCTTGCAGGCCGACCTTCGGGTGAAAGCCAATCTTCTTTTAAAAAATGGCTTGCATCAAGAACATTTGTATAGTTTTATCGACTGGGAATTTTGCGGATATAATGATTCAAGTTCCAGGGAAAATGATAATTCCCAAAATTATGCAATTAGTGAATCCCAAACTGCTTACGATGCTGATTATACCCCTGAAAACTGGACTCTAAGGGGTGAAAACGCAGTGTTTTGGAACGATTCGCCCTTAACATCAAATACTTAGCTGGGTCAGACCCCATCAAAGTGCATCTTCTTGATTCGGAGAATAACCACTGATTTCCTGAATACTTTATCCGCCAATAAGCCAACAAGCCAAGCCTGACCCCAATAGATCAGTTTAAATATAGAGGACCAAAACTATGAGAACATTTAATGTCATAATTGAGCAGGACAATAAGGGCTTTTATGTCGCTAGTGTCCCAGAGTTAAAAGGCTGTCATACACAAGCAAAATCTATGGATGTTTTATTAGACCGTATTAAGGAAGCTATTGTATTGTGTGTGGAAGTTAATGAAATTGATATTCCCAATCAATTTATCGGATTTCAAAGAATTTCGGTTCCTATATGACACAATCTCCATCATTACAGGGCAAACAGCTCATTAAAGTGCTCAAGGCAATAAAATTTTCTGTTATCAGAATTAAAGGAAGCCATCATTTTTTAAGGCATGTTGATGGCCGGTCAACCGTTATTCCTGTACATTCAGGAGAAACAATTGGTCCAGGATTGCTGACAAAAATTCTTCGTGATTGTGAATTGTCACGGGACGATCTTTTAAAGCTGATGTAAGTAACGGGTTAACCCTTTTTTTGATTTACTTCTGCCATATAGCGACTTTGCAAAACATCAATAAGCCAACAAGCCAAGCCTGACCCCAACGGCTTTGACCCAGTACCCAGTACCCAAAACATGAACAAAAAAAATCAAACATACGACACGCCCTGGAAAGAGATCATAGAATTTTTTTTCCCTCAGTTCATGGAATTTTTTGTTCCCGGATCGGAAAAAGACATTGATTGGGGCACAGAGATCAAATTTCTTGATAAAGAATTGCAGAAGCTGACAAAAAATTCCGTTGTTGGTCAAAAACATACTGATAAGCTCATAGAAGTAACCCTTAAAAATAATTCCAAAAAATGGATATTGATTCATATAGAGGTACAGTCCCAACGAAACCTGGATTTTCCAGAACGAATGTTTGTGTACAATTATCGAATTTATGACAGGTATAAAATACCGGTAACCAGTGTGGCTATTCTGGCGGATGATTCTCCCTCCTGGCGTCCTGTCCAATTTCAATACGGGATGTGGGGTTCCACCATGAGTCTGAACTACCTGAAAACGAAACTCCTTGATTATAAAGACAAATGGGCTTATCTTAAGAGACAGGATAACCCTTTTGCCATAGTGGTAATGGCGCATTTAAAAGCGCTTGAAACAAAAAAAGACCACTCATTGAGAAAGCAGTGGAAAATAGAGCTGACAAAGCTTTTATACGAAAAAGGATATTCGAAAACAGGGGTTTTAAATCTGTATAGTTTTATCGACTGGGTCTTGACTTTGCCCGAAGCGCTTGAAAAACGTTTTCTTGAAGATCTGAAAGAATATGAAAAGGAGAAAAACATGCCTTATATTACAAATGCTGAAAGAATAGGCAGGCAGGAAGGCAGACAAGAAGGCAGACAAGAAGGCAGACAGGAAGGCAGACAGGAGGCCGGTAATAAAATGATATTTTCCCTGGTCCAAAACGCAAAAAAACAAGGATTTCCTGTGGAAACGATCGCTAAAATTGTTAACCTGGATATAACCCTGGTTAAAAAAATACTGAATAATGAAAAAGTGGAAATTCCTTTGCATCTTCTTGATTTGGAAAATAACCACTGATTTCCCAAATACTTCATCCGCCAATAAGCCAATAAGCCAAGCCTGACCCCATAAAAATACACCAAATGCCAATACTTAGACCTTGCCCCATCGACACCAAAGGGTGTGGTGTAGCAAAGCGCCTATGGCGCTGGGTAACCACGGTGCGGCAGTGGGAAGTCATGGAAAACTGGGAATACTCCCTGCCCAACAGCGGCCCGCGCATCATCATCCCCAGGGGTTTTCTGTTTGACGGGGCCTCCATACCCAGGCCTTTATGGGGCGTACTCTCACCCATCGGCCTGCTGCTGATTCCCGGGTTGATCCACGATTTCGGGTATCGCTACGACTATCTCTGGGCCTGGGAAGCCGACGGCACCATTTACAAATACGGCAAAGGCCAGGGCCAACACTTCTGGGACACCATTTTCAAGGATGTGGGCAAAGCGGTGAACGGCATGGCTGTCATTGATACACTGGGCTGGGCCACCCTGACCGTGGCCCGGATGGTGGGCCTGGCGCAGCAACCGCAAACAAAACACCCCGGAACTCATCCCTGACCCCACAGGAGCAACCCATGAACACTGAAAAAGATTTTCATGAGAAGCTGACGGAGCAGTTGACAAAGCACGAAGGCCTGAGACTGAAACCCTACCATTGCCCGGCCGGCAAGCTGACCATCGGCATTGGTCGAAACCAAAAAAATGATCACCGCCGTAAAAAACCAAAATTTCATCCAGGCAGCCGCAGAGATGAAAGACTCCCGCTGGTACACCCAGGTGGGACAACGGGCCAGAACCCTTGTGAAGATGATGAGCGAACTTGATGCTTAAACTGCTGTTTTTGCCCCCAAAAAGTGGGGTTTAAGAGATAAATTTGGACTTTTTTAAAACAAATTAATTATAATAACAAAAGGTTAGCGAGGTCAGACCCTGCTTGCCCAATAAGCCAACAAGCCAAGCCTGACCCCAGCCTCTGCTTGACTACTGTTCCTCATGGGTGTATATTAGGAACAATGAAACAAGGAGAGCCACCATGCCCAAAACACGTTTAAATATCAGTATTGACCAGGATCTGGCAGATTTTGTAAAGGTATATGTTCAAGAAAACCGCACCACAGTAGCAGATGTGATGACGCAATTTGTTCTGGCACTCAAGAGGCATGCCCAGGGAGACAGTATGGAGATCATCCTCTCTAACCCCGATTTTTCTAAAGCACTGCTTGATGTGCAATCCAATCTTCGTAATGGCACCTCCCAATGGCATACTTTTGAAGATATTTTTAAGTAGAAAAACATGCCTTATATTACAAATGCTGAAAGAATAGGCAGGCAGGAAGGCAGACAAGAAGGCAGACAGGAAGGAAGGCAGGAGGCCAGTAATAAAATGATATTTTCCCTGGTCCAAAATGCAAAAAAACAAGGATTTCCTGTGGAAACGATCGCTAAAATTGTTAACCTGGATATAACCCTGGTTAAAAAAATACTGAATAATGAAAAAGTGGAAATTCCTTTGCATCTTCTTGATTTGGAAAATAACCACTGATTCCTCAAATACTTTATCCATCAATAAGCCAATAAGCCAAGCCTGACCCCATGACATGAATCATAAAAAAATAGCCGATCAGTTGATAAAACATGAAGGCCTGAGATTAAAGCCATACCATTGCCCTGCCGGCAAGCTCACCATCGGGGTCGGCAGAAATCTTGAGGACAAAGGCATCACTGAAAAAGAAGCGGCACTGCTGCTTGAAAATGATATTGAGGAGTGCCTTGAAGATTTAAAAACAATCTTTCAGGAGTTTGATCTGCTGCCGGAACCGGTACAGCGGGTGCTTGTGGATATGCGGTTTAATCTGGGTCCCAACCGCTTCCGGCGTTTCAAAAAAATGATTGCCGCCGTTGAACACCAGAATTTTAACCAGGCTGCCATGGAAATGAAGGATTCCCGCTGGTATTCCCAGGTGGGTAAAAGGGCCGAAACCCTCATTAACATGATGAAACAAGCCTGAACCCAACGGCTTCAAAACCCAGAACCAAATACCCAATTAGGATCAAAAACAATGGGACACCACGATCTGTTTTTCAAACAGACCTTTTCAATCCGTGAGCATGCAGTTGATTATCTTCAGCATATTCTTCCTCCTGAGTTGAGGGAAGGAATTGACTATGCCACAGTCACCATTGAAAAAGACTCTCATGTTGACACCAAGCTTGCAGAATACTTTTCCGATACTGTTTATTCCTGTCGCTTTTCCGGGACGGATCTCAAAATAGCATTGCTGCTTGAACATAAAAGTCACCCGGACAACAATTTACCGTTCCAACTGCATCGCTACATGGCCAACCTCTGGAAAAACAGTGCAAAACAAAAACAGCCCAGAATGCCGGTCATTCCCATTGTGCTGTATCACGGGGCAGATAAATGGAATCCAGGACTTTTAAGTTCCCGGTTTAAAAATCTGCCCGATGCGGTAAGGCCATTTGTTCCTGATTTTGAATATATATTCGTAAATCTTTCCGCCTATTCAAACGAGTTCATCAAAGAACATTTTTTTACGCTGGCTTCCCTGCGCATTGCAATGCTGATCATGAAGAATATTTTTGATCAGAAACTTCTGGCACAAAATCTGGGCAATTTTTTTGAACTTGGCCGTTCAATTTTTCAAGAAGCCCAAGGGTTGAATTTTTTGGAATCGGTGATAAACTATCTGTATAGGGCAACTGAAATTGAAATAAACACTGTTGTTGAATCAATTGCCGCTATTACAATAAAGGGAGGAGAATTCGCTATGTCAACTGCAGAAAGACTTAGACAGGAAGGCAGACAGGAAGGCATGCAGAAAGGCATGCAGAAGGCCAGTAATAAAATGATATTTTCTCTGGTTAAAAACGCAAAAAAACAAGGATTTCCTGTGGAAACGATCGCTAAAATTGTTAACTTGGATATAACCCTGGTTAAAAAAATACTGAATAATGAAAAAGTTGAAATTCCTTTGCATCTTCTTGATTTGGAAAATAACCACTGATTTCCCAAATACTTCATCCGCCAATAAGCCAATAAGCCAAGCCTGACCCCATGAAAATACACCAAATGCCAATACTTAGACCTTGCCCCATCGACACCAAAGGGTGTGGTGTGGCAAAGCGCCTATGGCGCTGGGTAACCACGGTGCGGCAGTGGGAAGTCATGGAAAACTGGGAATACTCCCTGCCCAACAGCGGCCCGCGCATCATCATCCCCAGGGGTTTTCTGTTTGACGGGGCCTCCATCCCCAGGCCTTTGTGGGGCGTACTCTCACCCATCGGCCTGCTGCTGATCCCCGGGTTGATCCACGATTTCGGATATCGCTACGACTATCTCTGGGCCTGGAAAGCCGACGGCACCATTTACAAATACGGCAAAGGCCAGGGCCAACACTTCTGGGACACCATTTTTAAGGATGTGGGCAAAGCAGTGAACGGCATGGCTGTCATTGATACACTGGGCTGGGTAACCCTGACCGTGGCCGGATGGTGGGTCTGGCGCAGCAACCGCAAACAAAACACCCCGGAACTCATCCCTGACCCCAATTTTTTCGTTAATAAAAAATGAGGAATGTATGCAAAAATTTTTCAAAGATAAAAAAATAGCTGTAACTGGTGCTTGTGGTACAGTAGGTTCTGAACTGGTCAGACAGCTCCTTGAAGACTTCGAAATCGGAGAACTCATTGGACTCGATAATAATGAAAGTGAAATTTTCTTTTTAGAACAACAATTTTCCAAGTATCCACATGCCCATTTCATTTTAGCAGATATCAGGGACAATGCTAAATTGCTCAAAGTGTTTAAAGGCGTTGATATTGTCTTTCATTCCGCTGCGTACAAGCATGTCATTCTATGCGAACGTTCGCCCATGGAAGCGGTGCAGACCAATATCATGGGAGTTCGTAATATCATTGATTCAGCTACTGAAAATAGGGTTGAAAAAGTCATCTTTACCAGTTCGGATAAAGCAGTGAATCCCACCAACGTCATGGGTACTTCCAAGCTCATGGGTGAGCGGCTTATGACTGCGGCAAACAGCAACATGCGCTTTGGAAAAACCATATTTGCCTCCACCCGTTTCGGGAACGTTCTGGGTTCCCGTGGCTCAGTCATTCCTATCTTTAAAAAGCAGATTGAAAAGGGCGGTCCCGTGACTTTGACAGACCCCAAAATGACCCGCTTCATAATGAGTATCCGCGAGGCCGTGCGCTTGGTAATTGACTCTGCTTTTATTGCCAAAGGTGGGGAGGTATTCGTTACCAAAATGCCGGTCATCCATATAGAAGATTTGGCAGAAGTAATGATCGAAGAACTTGCTCCAAGATATGGGTACAATCCCTATGATCTTAAAATCAATACCATCGGAACCAAACCCGGAGAAAAATTGTACGAAGAACTCATGAGCGACGAAGAAACCTTTCGAACATGGGAACTTGAACGTTATTTTGCAGTTCTTCCGGCATTCAGGTCTTTGTACAGGGAAATTGATTATTCCTATGCCGATGTCCTGAATACGACTCTGGATAAAGCTTATCATTCAGCCAACGAACCTGCACTGAACAAAAATGAACTCCTGGATTTCCTTCTGACCAATAACTTGATCGAAGAGTTTGACGAACGTCGAACACAGCCCCCGGAACGTTATTGGCCATAAATCTTGAAAAATTTTAATGAACTGGAGCTAAACGTTATGAACAACATACTTATTCTCGGTGGTGATGGCTATCTTGGTTGGCCCACGGCCATGCATTTTTCTGAGCTTGGATACGACGTGACTGTAGTTGATAATTATTTTCGTCGAAACGCATGTACCGAGCTGGACGTTGGAATGCTCTATCCCGTTCCTACGCTTATTGAAAGAGCAAAAATCTGGCATGAAAAAACGGGCCGGGAGATCAAGGTTGCCATTGGAGACCTCACCGATCCGGAATTTGCCCGTTCCTTTTTTAATGGTCGGGCCGGTTATCAGTGGGCGGTGAATGAAAAATTTTCCGGTATTCCGGAAACCGTAATCCATTATGCTGAACAACCTTCAGCACCATATTCATTAATGGATTACAAACACGCTAATATCACGCTTTCCAATAATTTGCTGGTTACAAACAATCTGGTGTTCGCTCTCAAAGATTTCAGCCCTGAAACTCATGTGGTTCATGTCGGCACCATGGGGGAATATGGTACTCCCAACATTGATATTGAAGAAGGGTGGCTGGAGATCGAACATAATGGCAAAAAAGATACCTTTCTTTTTCCACGACAGGCGAGTTCTTTGTATCATACCACTAAAATCATGGATACAGATCTTTTCTGGTTTGGGGTTCGGATGTGGGATTTACGCGTTACAGACCTTATGCAAGGCCCTGTCTATGGCGTGGAAACGGATGAATCTGTCATTGATTCACGTTTGAAAACACTTTTTAATTATGACGAAATATTTGGTACTGTGCTGAATCGGTTTATCACCCAGGCCATTGTCGGGTATCCGCTTACTGTCTATGGAAAAGGGGGTCAAACCCGAGGTTACCTGGATATTCGCGACACGCTTCAATGTGTGCGCAAGGCTGTTGAAAATCCGCCGTCAAAAGGAAAATTGAACATTTTTAATCAAATAATGGAAACTTTTTCCGTAAATGAATTGGCTGAAAAGGTCCGGCGAATCGGCAACCGGCTCGGCTACGGCGTAGAAGTCAAACAACTTGAAAATCCCCGCAGAGAAGCAGAAGAGCACTACTACAATCCTACCTATCAAGGATTGCTGGATTTAGGTGTTGAACCCCATTATCTGACGGATGAAAGCCTGGAAAAAATGTTTAAACTCGTTGCTGCCTATAAAGATAATATCCGTAAAGATGTGATTTTTCGAGGTGTTAAATGGTAGAATCGCATAAAAAATATCTTATCACCGGTGGTTGTGGTTTTATTGGTGTAACGGTTATTCATCAGCTTTTGAAAAATTTTCCGGATGTATCCATTCGTATTATGGATAACCTGAGCGGTGGAACTGCTGAGGACCTTAAAGCAGTGACCGATTTTGCCCTTGTAAAACTTGATGAAATCGGCCCGATGAAGCATCCGGGGGTTGAATTGGTTGTTGCGGATATTTGCGATGCCAATGCCGCCAAGGTCGTGGCTCAAGGTGCAGAGGTCATTATTCATCTTGCAGCCAATACCGGCGTACAACCCTCCATTAATGATCCAGTTGCCGATATGCGTGCAAATGTGGAAGGCACTGTCAACATGCTTGAAGCTGCCCGTGAATGCAGGGTGCGTTCCTTTGTGCTGGCGTCTTCCGGTGCACCCATCGGCGAGGCGACACCACCACTTAATGAAAAGGCTGTGTGTCGGCCTATTTCTCCCTATGGCGCCAGCAAACTGGCGGGGGAAGCATATCTTTCCGCATATAGCGGCAGTTTTGGACTGAATACTGTGGCTTTGCGTTTTTCCAATGTTTATGGACCGTTTTCACGCCGAAAGGGAAGCGTAGTCGCAAAATTCCTTCGTCAAGCCTTGGCAGGAGAACCGTGGATTCTCAATGGCGGTGGAGAACAGACGCGCGATTTTATATATTCGGAAGATCTTGCCCATGCTGTCATCAAAGCTGCTTATCTAACTTCAGGAGCCGAGCTTTTTCAAATTGCAACAGGCGTTGAAACGTCTGTCTTGGAAATGGCAAATATGCTTTCTCCATTTATTGAAGCACAGATGGGAAACTGTCCTAAAATAGAGATTGGCCCACCCTTGATCGGTGATGTTGCCCGTAATTTTGCAGACATCTCCCACGTCAAAAACGTTCTTGGATGGACACCGCAAACCTCACTTAAATCTGGTCTTATAAAAACGATTGAATGGTTTGTTGAGTATGCTTGATGGAATATTATAAAATATGTTTTATGCTTTGTTTTATTTATTAAAATTAAAACAGAGAGAGCCTAATTTCTCTGGATTAAACTTTTTTACTATTAGCAACGGTGGTGCCAATGGATAAAGTAGGAATCATAACATTTCACTGTGCACATAATTATGGCGCGGTGTTGCAGGCTTATGCATTAAAAAGAACTGTTCAGCTTTTGGGTTATGACAGCCATTTAATTGATTTTCGGCACCCGTTGATGATTAAAAGCCATGCATTGTTCAGAGATTGGAAAGATTTACGTTCGTTTGTACTAAATACTTTTACAATCCTTCGTTATCACAAAAGAAAAACACGCTGGAGTCGATTTGAGCAATTTATGCAAGAATTTTTAAATTTGTCAGAAAAGCGATATTCCTCTTACGAAGAATTGTTGAATAATCCACCTCCTTATGATGCATTTATTTGTGGAAGCGACCAAATTTGGAATCCCCACTCACGCCTTGATCATGCGTATTTCCTTGGTTTTGCTTTGAAGTGTGAAGCGAAACGAGTTGCCTATGCTCCCAGTTTTGGTGTGACTTCAGTACCTGATAACCGAAAGGAAATGTTGAGTGATTTAATCTCCAATATTCCCCATTTATCAGTTCGGGAACGACAAGGGCGTTCGATCATTAAAAAATTGACGGATAGAGATGCTGAAATAGTGATTGATCCATCACTCCTGCTTACATCAGAACAATGGAAAAAAATGGCAATTACTCCAGATATTCAAGTCCCTTATATTTTGGTCTATTGTCTTGATAATTCACCAGTTTTTTTCGAAGTACTTAGAGAACTTAAGAGGAAAACCAATTTGATGGTTGTTGTTGTTGCTCCAAATCCAGCAAGTCGGGTTAAACATGGAGACCATTTTATTTATGATGCCGGGCCTCGGGAATTTCTTGGTTTGGTGAACCAAGCGAAATGTGTTTGTACCAACTCGTTTCATGGAATGGCTTTTTCAATTGCATTTCAAAAACCATTTTATACAGTCCCCCATTCACTCGTAAACTCCCGTTTAAGCAATCTTTTGGAGTGTTTGAAATTATCAAAACAGCAATTGACAAGTTCGGAGCAAGTCCCTGCAGATCCCTTAAAATTGGATTTTATTCGTACAAATCACCTTTTGAAACTTGAAAGGGAAAAAGCCATTCATTTTTTAAAATCATCATTGGAACAATAAATGCGAAATGAAAATAGTGAAAGATGAAAGAAAATCCGGGGCGGCTCTTGCCTATATCATAATCGGAGCCAATTCCTTGGTCGGACTATGTTTTACACCTTTTCTTTTGCGATGCCTTGGGCAGGCTGAATATGGATTATACCAACTAATCGGTTCTTTTGTGGGTTATTTAGCGATACTCGATTTCGGTATTGCGTCCACCATTACCCGTTATGTGGCAAAATATCATGAGGAAGGAGATACTCGCGGCGAAGAGAACTTTCTCGGTATGTGTTTTATGATCTATACAATCATGGGCCTATTGATTGTTATGCTCGGCACTTTGGTATTCTGGCAATTGGATGTGATTTTTGGACCATCACTTACGCCATCTGAATTATCTAAAGCAAAAATCATGTTTCTAATTTTAATTGTTAGCATAGTTGCTACTCTTTTTGACCGCGGTTTTACAGGAGCCATATCAGGATATGAGCGTTTTGTAATTCCACGAATTGTCAATATAGGACGTATTGTTTTTAAAGTTTTAATTTTAGTTTTATTGCTTTTAAATGAATTCGGGGCTATTGCTATTGTGGTTACAGACGCAGTTTTAAACCTTATTGTTCTTTTTGTGAATTCATTCTATGCGCTGAACAAGGTTAAAATACATATTCGTCTACATCAATGGGACAAGAAATTGGCCCGAGAAATATTCTCATTTTCCTTTTTCATATTTTTAAGTGCTGTTACCGCTCAGCTTTGGTTTCGCTTGCCACAACTCATACTTGGTATTATGACAGATACGGCATCAGTCGCTGTTTTTGCTGTTGCAATACAATTTAACGAGATGTATATGGGCTTATCCTGTGCCATCTCTGGAGTCTTCCTGCCCAGAGCAACACAAATGGTTGCTCGGGGTGCATCTGGTGAAGAATTGACCGATATGATGATTGGGCCAAGTCGATATCAATTGATGCTGTTAGGTGCCATACTCAGTGGTTTTTTGCTTTTTGGCCGGCAATTTATAACGCTTTGGGCTGGGGTGACCTATGCACAAGCATATATAATCGCCTCAATTATTATGGTTCCTATAACCATTCCATTATTTCAAAATTTAGCGATCAGCATACTGCAGGCAAAGAATAAACACAGCTTCCGTGCCTTACTCTATCTTGGCATTGCTGTTGCCGGAGCCGCCGCCTCAATTCCATTGGTAAGAATGTACGGAACAATCGGCGTTGCTTTTGGAAGTGCATCCACATTTATTTTGGGAAGTATTATTATCATGAATATATATTACCACTACGTAATAGGAATCAACATACCCCGATTTTTTAAGGAAGCATGCCATGGCATACTGCCCTCCATTCTCCTTTCCGGTGCTTTGGGCGTTGTGTTGTCCTATATTTGGGCGGATTCATGGATAAAACTGATAACTCAATGTGTGTTGTTTATCATTGGGTATTCTTTTATTCTGTGGAGCTTCGGGATGAATAGTCGTGAAAAAAGATTTTTTTCTTCATGTACCATCATTGCATTGAATACCTTTATGTCAAAAAATAAGATTGGTGAATTAAAATGATTGTTCAACAAATGGAATCCTGTAGTGGATGTTCAGCCTGTGAAAGCATTTGCCCTAACGATGCTATTGACATGAAAGAAAACAAGGAGGGTTTTCTCTATCCATCAATCAATGCTGAAAAATGCGATCAGTGTGGTATCTGTGAAGATATCTGCCCTGTTTTATCAAGTAATTGGCGACTTCCAAGAAATGAAACACCGCTTATTTATGCGGCATGGAACAATGATGCAAAAATTAGAAGATTGAGTTCCTCGGGAGGCGTGTTTACAGATTTGGCTATAGGTACTTTGGAAATAGGCGGCGTTGTTTTTGGCGCAGGCTTTAATGAAGACGCGGAAGTCACGCACAAGGCCGTTGGGGATGTAAATAGCCTGGAAGATCTTCGCGGTTCCAAATATGTTCAGAGCCGAATTGGTGATACATATGAACAGGTTCAAGAACTGTTAAATGAAAAAAAACAGGTGCTTTTCTCGGGTACTCCCTGTCAAATTGCCGGGCTGTATGCTTTTCTTGGACGAGATGATGAAAATTTATACACCTGCGATTTTATTTGTCATGGCGTGCCCTCTCCTAAAGTGTATCAAAAATACCTGGCGTACATGGAAAATAAATACAACTCCAAAGTAAAACACGTATCGTTTCGTGATAAACGGTTTGGATGGATAAGGCCTGTGGTTGTAGTGGATTTCGAAGAAGGCGGTCAGAAGTGGGAATTTTCTCAAGACAATCCTTATTTTTTTGGATTTGTAAAAAATATTTTTTTGCGAAGAGCTTGTTATGTCTGTTCATTCAAAGGCATACCTCGTGTCTCGGATATTACGCTTGCCGACTTCTGGGGCATCGGTGAACGAGAGCCGGGTTTGGATAATGACAAGGGTACTTCACTGGTGCTTGTAAATTCTGAAAAAGGGCAAATGCTTTGGGAAAAATGCAGAAGCAGTTTGTTTTCGAAAAAATGCCCAGCCGAATATCTCAATGGAAATTCCACCTTGTTTGGATCTGTTCCAGCGAACAACAAAAGAGATTTTTTTTTCAGAGACTTGGATCGTTTTGGATTTGAAGCAATCATTGACAAGTATATGAAACCGAGAAATAAAATAAGACAATGGATGTCTTTGCTTAAAGCGCTTATGATAAGAACAATCAATGGAATTTTAAAAAATCAACTTTAATTGTCCGCAGACTAATTTTCTGTGATAGGTTGTAAAATGAAAATCGTTTTTTGGGTGAATATTCCTTCAATAAATATGGCATCACTGTGGCGGGAACTCGCTGATATCTGGGCGGAAGAGATTACGGTTATTGCCGAAGAACGCATTCTTGAAAGCCGAATAAAGCTCGGTTGGCAGGTACCGGATTTAAAAGGAATCAGGATTTTTTACCTGAATGAGTGTTTGGTAACACCTCAAATATTTGTATACGAATACATTCAAAAACATGCTGATGCCGTTCATATTTTGGGACTGGGCTCCCGCAGTGCTGACTTGGCAATGAAGGGACTGAAAAAAATTTCAAATCCTCGGGTGATGATTATTTCTGAACGAATCGACTTTCGGCAATTGAAAATGAAATTGAAAGCACCGATTTATTACTGGCGATTTTTGCGCTGCAACAGGTATTTGTCTGCCTTTCTCGCCATGGGGAATTTGGGGGTACGTTCGTTCAAGCGACTGGGAATATCGAGTGATAAACTCTATCCGTTTTCCTATGCTCTGCGAATGAATCCAACCCAGACTGATAAAACTGAAAAAAAATGTAAGTCAAGACCACTTCGATTTATATATGTCGGAAGAAATTCCAAAACAAAAGGAATTGATGTCTTACTCAAAGCCTTTGTGCATCTTGCAGATAAAGAGTGGCAGTTGAGCGTTGCCGGATTCGAACCGACTCTTAAAATGAAAAAACAATTATTAAATCAAGGTCTTTACGAAAAAATTAATTTTTTGGGTCCTGTTCGCCATGATCAAATTTTTAAACTCCTTGCGGAACACGATGTATGCTTGGTCCCGAGTCGTTATGACGGATGGGGTATGGCAGGCAGCGAGGCAATTGCATCCGGTATCGGTGTAATTATAACTGATAAAGTGGGTTCTCTTGATATGGTGAAATACAGCGGTGCCGGTCGAATTGTCAGAGCCGGCAATATCTCAGAGTTGCGAAATGCCGTTGATTGCTTGATAGAAAAACCAGAAATTGCAGAACACTGGAAAACACTGGCGAGTGAATATCTGCCGAACCTTTCGTCCAAACGCCTTGCTGAATATTTGGGTGCCATCTTGCGTTACGAATTCAAAAATAAGCATAATGATGTTCGACCAACATATCCATTGGCAAATCCCGATAGACACGCCCAATGAAAATCCATCGTTTTGCCATATCCCGCAACATCATACGCGATTGCACAGCCGTGTTGTTTGGGCTTGCCATGATTTTACCGCAGTCTTTTTATTACGGTCGACCTATGTTGGTGCTTGCGACGTTTATTCTATGGATAATTTTCACTTTGGACGGAAGACTTGTCATTACGATGAAAAAAACGGCCCTACCTATTTTGTGTTTACTTTATTTCCTAATGGTTGTACAGCTTAATTTGCGCGTGGGAAATGTTGGATATTATGATATTTTTATAGCAGGACCTATCTATAGTATCCTGGTTATAATCGTTGCCAGTCACTACCAGGTCCATTTTCCTGATCGCCTTCGGTTAATTCGATACTGGCTGCTTGTTTTGATTGCAATTTTAACCGTGCAAACCATTCCGGAACTGATTGCAAGACCATATATCACTCGAATGTTGGCTACTAATTCGGATAATCCATTGATTGCTGATTTGTATCGACTTGGATTTTTAGGATATCCACAACTCTATGCGCTTTCTATTCCCTTTACAACTTTCATTGTTCTGTTTTCAAGTACCAAATCTATATTCTTTAAACACATTTTATTTATATCAATTATTATTATTGGTTCCATATTATTGTTGTCTACTTTGACCTTGGTTGCAACCTGTTTTATCGGTGGCATCTTTGTATTGTTGGTGTATATTTTTTTCTACACAAAATCTTTCAAAAAAAAAACGATTCTGTATCTTTTGCCGTTGGTGTTAATAGTCAGTATTGGACCAATAACTAGCTTGCTTGGTTCTCAATTTGAACCTATTGAGTTTATAATAAAAAAAGGAGAACGTATATTTACAGGTGTTGCGGACTCCGGAATATCGCAAGGTGATCCCACAGGTCGGGGAAAAATGTTTTTCCGTTCTTTGAATACTTTTCTTGAAACCCCCCTGTTTGGCACAGGATTTACCAATAGAACTTGTAAAATAGGTGGGCATTCGTCTTTTATGGATGGATGGGCCTATTTCGGGATTATTGGTAATTTCCCAATATTTGCGTTTCAGTTCCTCCTGTCATGGGTTGCCTTTTTAAATTGGAGAGCTTCTTCAAGAAACTTTTACAGAGCTGCTCACAGCATTTCCTGGTTTATTTATTGGCTGGTGACGGTATGTAACTCAACCACATTTATTGTACTGCCTATTCTGTTGTTGTTTGTTGATTTCATGCCGAAGTACAATCAAAAAGATACCTCTCGTACTTATCTTAAAGGAGCTGTTGCAAAATGAAGCTGTTAATGACATCAAATATTATTTTTCCGTCAATTGCACAGATGTGTGATTTGGATAGTCATGTGGGCGGAGGATGGTTACTCACCGATGTGGAAGCTTTGACCTCCCGTTTTCCAGATTTAAAGCTTGGGGTGCTTACAATGCACCCTCAAGCATCTCCGGGCAAATATGAAGACGGTCATATCATGCATTATATTGTCCAAGGCAGTTCATATGCCATTACACATTGGCCCAACCGTCAAATTTTGACTGGCTTTGCACAAGCGATCAGTGACTTCCAGCCTGATGTAATCTACGTTCAGGGAACGGAGTATAACTATGGACTTGCTGTATCCACAGTGGCTCCGAACATTCCTTCGGTGGTGGCTATTCAGGGTCTGGTTTCTACTTGTAGAGATGCGGAACGTTCATGCATGAATATTTCAACGCTTTTGCGTTGCCGAACTGCTAAAGACTGGCTTGAATATTTTTTATATAAATCCCCTATGGAAAAACGTCAGGCTAAGTTGGAGGTCGAAACTCTTCGGCGTTTTTGTCATATCCTTGGTCGGACTCAATGGAGTAAAGCCTATGCCCGGGCTATCGCTCCCCATGCAGCGTATTATCATGTTGATAATATTATGCATGCTGAGTTTTGCAAAGCAAAATGGGATATTGCAGTTTCGGAACAGTATAGAATTTTTTCAATAAACGGTCTTCTGCCACGAAAGGGGCTGCATATTCTACTTGAAGCGGTGAATTATCTAAGGCGTGATTTCCCTGATGTGAGCCTTCGATTCCCAGGAATTCGTCTGGAACTGAATAAATCATGGCCCAATATTCAAATGAAGGGATACGAAAAATTTCTTTGTCATCTTATTCAAAAATGGGGTTTGCAGAACAATGTGAAAGGACTTGGAAATCTTGATGCTTCAGCCATGGCTGTAGAATTGACGAAAGCACATGTTTTTGCAATGCCCTCTTTTATTGAAAATTCATCCACTTCGCTTTGTGAATCAATGCTTGTTGGTACTCCCAGCGTTGCTGCATATGTCGGGGGAATGGGTACTATTGCTCATGACAGAATGGAAGCCTTAATGTTTCCAGCCGGAGATGCCGTGGTTTTAGCTGAGCAAATTCGAGCCTTGTTTGAAGACAAAAATCTTTGCATAAAATTATCACAAAATGCACGTAAAACAGCATTGTACCGTCATGATTCTCAAAAAATTACTGACAGTTTAATGCAGATATTTCAGAGTATTGTATAATTGTAAATTGCAAGTGGGTTTTGTAACAAGAAAAGCCTTGCTCTATATATCTCTATTGCTGCGGATCTATGAATTCGAATATCATGAAGGAGGCAAACAGTAAGCTTTCAATGACAAATCAAAGAAAAATATTGTTGGAAAATCATTCATATTTACGGACGGTTGTGGTTGCTAGTAATGCTATCCAAAGCGGTACATCTACAGGTGGAATAATGCATTCTTTACTGGGAAGTTGGCCCCGGGATAAGCTTGTACAAATTGTAACCCCTTTTCTTGAGTCGGGTACCCCGGATTTTGACAGTTGCAAGGATTATTATATTATTCCGCCTGTGGGTGGGGTCAAAAAAATTAATTCATCTGCCTCCCAACTTCGAAAGAGTAGCTATGCTCGATTACCGGCATGGGGAAAACGAATTAAACCGTGGTTTCCTTATCTAAAAATATTGTTTTCTCCTTTGAGGGAATATTTGTGCAGTCGATCCGCTTATATCAGTAAACTTGAAAATTCTCTTCGCTGTCTACGACCGGAAATAGTTTATGCATTGGTGGGAAACTATTTTTTGGCCAAGGCTGTAACCCTTGCCTGCAAAAAAGCTCGTGTGCCGCTTTATCTGCATATTGTGGATGATTATGTAACTTCACTCTATGACGGTGAGTTTTCTCAAAATTATTTAAAAAAAATGTCCGTATATTGGCTTAAAGAAGCAATTGAATACGCGACAGGGCATGCTGCAATCGGCCCACACATGGCCCAAGAATATCAGCGCAGATACGGGTGTGATTGGAGTTGGTTTACGACGCTCTGCCAAGCTTCAGATTATGACCCTTTGCCGTATTTTCACCACCCAAAAGAACCAATCAAGTTTGTTTTTGCCGGAAACATCACTTTGGGCCGTTGGCATTTATTGCAAAAACTGGGCAATTCACTTTCAAAACTGGCGAAAGAAGGTATTTACGGGTGCTTAACTATTTATACAAGTCCTGCTTCAATTGAAGTGTATGGTAGAAAATTAGAAAATTTTCCGATCGTTAATCTACAGCCTTGGGTACCGGTTTCTGATTTGCCTAATATTTTTCATAAGGCAGATGTGCTTGTGCATGTGGAATCTTTTGGCGCCGATTACGTGAAGTATACGAAATGGTCTCTTTCCAGCAAAATCAGTCAGTATATGATGGCGGGTCGGCCTATTCTGGCGTTTGGAGAACCCAGCCTTGCTTCCATTCGCCTGGTTGGAGAGCATGATACTGGCTTTGTATTGGGTTCATTTGAAGAGCGCTCGATAAAATCTGTTTTGAAAGATTTGATTAAAAATCATGAGAAGCGTATAGCTTTGGGAGAAAACGGTCGATGCTTTGCAATGAAAGCTTTCGATTTCGAGTCCCGACGGGAAAATTTTAGACAGGAATTATTAAAAGCGTATAATAACTGGCATGACCGACAAGCGTAATAATTGATATTAACCAGCAACTATCTATGCTGGTGGTTTCCGATATTTGATAATGTTGAGAATGATTTGAAGAGGTTAATTATGGCAAACAGGAATGCAATTACATGATTAGAGGTGTTAAATATAAATGTTGACAGATAGAGTTCTTCTTATAAGTGGTGGGACAGGATCTTTTGGCACGGCTGTTCTAAAGCGTTTCATTAAATCCAAAATTGGTGAAATTAGAATCTTCAGCCGTGATGAGAAAAAACAAGATGATTTGAGAAAGAAAATTAATAATACTAAAGTAAAATTCTTTATCGGAGATGTGCGTGATAAAAACAGTGTGGACAATGTAATGAGAGGTGTTGATTATGTTTTCCATGCGGCTGCATTAAAACAGGTTCCATCATGTGAATTTTTCCCAATGCAGGCAGTAAAGACTAACGTGATGGGTGCAGAAAATATACTTCATGCCGCATTAAAATTTGGAATTAAAAAGGTTATTGTACTGAGTACTGACAAGGCTGTTTACCCCATTAATGCTATGGGATTATCAAAGGCTCTTATGGAAAAAGTCATGGTGGCAATGAGCCGGAATAGTGACATAACTGTAATGTGTGGCACTCGATATGGAAATGTCATGGCTTCAAGGGGCTCGGTTATCCCACTTTTTATTCAGCAGATTAAAGAAGGCATGCCTCTTACAATAACTGATCCTGATATGACTCGATTTATGATGACACTTGATGATGCTGTAAATTTAGTTTTATATGCTTTTGAAAATGGTATGCCGGGTGATATGTTTGTTCAAAAATCTCCTGCATCAACTATTAATACTCTGGCACATGCCTTAAAAAGCCTTTATCATGCTGACAACCCAATTAAATATATTGGAACCAGGCATGGTGAAAAGATTTTTGAAACGTTGGTCAGTCGTGAAGAGATGGTCAAAGCTACTGATATGGGTGAATATTATCGTATCAGTGCAGATAACCGTGATTTGAATTATGACCTGTACTTTTCAGAAGGAAAGAAAAATATGTCAAAAATTGAAGAGTATCATTCTCATAATACTAAGCGCCTAAATCTGGAGGATACTAAAAAAATACTTTTAAAACTTGATATTATCAGGGATGATATTGCGAAAATTCAAAACGACACTTGCCCTGACTTAGTGAAAAAATCTTATAGTTGATGACTATAAAATGACTCAATTGGATGAATTGGATAAATTATGATTAAAGTCGGCATCACAGGACAATCAGGATTTGTAGGTAGTCATTTATTTAATTATTTAGGATTAAAAGAGAATATCCAACAAATTTTGTTTGAAAAATTCTTTTTTGACAATTTCAAATTATTGAAAAATTTTGTTTCGAAATGTGATGTAATTGTTCATCTTGCAGCTGTTAACAGGCATGAAAATCCAGAAATTTTGTATGAAACCAATATCAGTTTAATAAAAAAACTTATTTCGGCATGTTCTGCTACAGAATCAAAACCTCATATCATCTTTTCATCTTCCACACAGGAAGAAGGTGAAACACCCTATGGAAAATCAAAGCATAATGGACGGTGTATGTTTGAAGAATGGGCTAACAGGAATAATTCAAAATTTACAGGATTAATTATTCCCAATGTATACGGTCCTTTTGGAAAGCCATACCATAATTCTGTAGTTGCAACCTTCTGTTATCAATTAAACCATGGTGAAAAACCAAAAATCCATCTTGATGGAACGCTTAAACTTATTTATATTAATGAGTTGGTTGATCTCATTTTTAGGATTATTATCGAGGAGGAAGATGAAATACTATGTGATAATAGGACATCGGTATATCAGGTCCCTTCTTCTCAAACCGCCAATGTTTCAGAAATCTTATCAATTTTGACTGAATATAAAAATGAGTATATGGGCAAGGGATGTATTCCCAATATCAATGATTCTTTCAGATTAAATCTTTTTCATACATTTAGATGTTATATGCCCGATGACTATTTTCCCTGTCTTTATCAAAAGTATGAAGATAATAGAGGGGAATTTGTTGAATTACTTAGAGCTAATTCTGCTGGCCAAAGTTCATACTCCTTAACAAAGCCTGGAATTACCAGGGGTGATCATTATCATACCCGAAAGGCTGAACGTTTCGCTGTTGTTAAAGGAAAGTGTTTAATTCAATTAAGAAGAATTGGCACTAATAATGTTATTGAATATGAATTGGATGGTAAAGCTCCAGCATTTGTAGATATACCTATTTGGTACACGCATAATATTGTAAACATCGGTGATGAAGATTTATATACTTTTTTTTGGATTAATGAATTTTATGATCATAATGATCCGGACACCTATTTTGAAAAGGTAATTGTTTAATAATGGCTGTATTATCTCCACTAAAAGTAATGACAATTGTAGGCACACGTCCAGAAATTATTAGATTGTCCAGAGTTATATCTGTTTTAAATAATCATGTGAATCATATAATTGTCCATACAGGACAAAATTATGATTATGAACTGAATGAAGTTTTCTTTGAAAATCTGGAATTGCGTAGACCTGATTATTTTTTGGGCATAAATGCCGTATCCTTGGGCAATGCGGTGGGTGATATTATCCGTAAATCCGAAGATGTCTTTTTAAAAGAAAAACCTGATGCGGTTTTAGTGCTTGGAGATACTAATTCTTGCCTTGCAGCCTATATGGCAAAACGTTTGCATATTCCTATTTTTCATATGGAAGCGGGGAATCGTAGTTTTGATTTCAATGTTCCTGAAGAGATTAACAGAAAAATCATCGATCATATAGCTGATTTTAATCTGGTCTATACAGAACATGCAAGAAGACACTTAATCAGCGAAGGCCTTCAGCATAGAAGAATATACCTAACAGGATCGCCAATGTATGAGGTACTCAGTTATTATGGGCAAAAAATTAATGACTCAAAGATAATGGATAGTTTGGAACTCACAAAAAAGAAATATTTTGTGGCTTCAATACATCGTGAGGAAAATGTAGATAATTCAGCCAATCTTGTTAAGATAGTTTCTATTTTAAATGGTTTGGCAGAAGAATATGATTTTCGTGTTATAGTATCGACACATCCAAGAACGAAAAAGCGATTAGAAGAATTGAAAAATATAAATATTGATAACCGGGTTGTTTTTATGAAACCTTTTGGTTTTCATGATTATAATCATTTACAGATACATGCCAAATGCACACTGTCTGACAGTGGTACAATCAGTGAAGAGTCTGCAATTCTATCTTTTCCAGCGATTAGTCTTCGACAGAGTATGGAAAGACCAGAAGCTCAAGATGCTGGTACTATTGTCCTAACTGGATTCGAAAAAAATATTGTTTTAGGAGCAGTAAGAACAGTAATTCATGAACATGAAAATAATAATGATTATAGCGATATCCCCGCGGAATACTTAATTAAAAACACCTCTCTTCGAGTTTTAAAATTAATACTTGGCAACACTAAACTCAGTAACAAGTGGTGGGGGATTGTTTAAACTGACTTTCACAGAGAACAACTAACTTTTAGAACTTCAATTCTCTAAATATTTTTTAAAAAGGTAGTATCTATATTATGAATAATATTCCTTTTATTTCCATCATCATTCCTTGCCGTAATGAAGAACAATTCATTCGTAAATGCATTGATTCAATAATTTCTCAAGATTATCCAAAGAGTAAATTAGAAGTGATAGTTGTTGATGGCATGAGTGATGATAGAACAAGGGAACTTCTTAAAATGTATATGAAAGAGCATGCGTTTGTAAGGCTTTTGCATAATCCACAAAAAATTGTTTCAACTGCTTTGAATATTGGTATAAAAAATGCTCGGGGTGAGATAATCGTTAGAATGGACGTTCATACTGAATATGCACCAGATTATATCAGCCAATGTTTTCAGATTCTTAAGCAAACAGGAGCAGATAATGTAGGGGGGGCCGCTAGGACTAAAGCATATACCTATATTCAAAAAGCCATAAGTATCGCCTACAAAAGCCCCTTTGGGGTTGGAGGGGCTAAATTTCACGATAAGAATTTTGAAGGATATGTTGATACTATAACTTATGGTTGCTGGAAAAAATTAACTTTAGAAAAAATAGGCCTTTTTGATGAGGAACTCGTTCGCAATCAAGATGACGAACTTAACTTGCGGTTAATTCGATCCGGTGGCAAGATATGGCAATCACCTGCAATAAAGTCATGGTATTACCCACGTGATTCTATTGTTACTTTGTTTAAGCAATATGTACAATATGGATACTGGAAAGTCAGGGTGATTCAAAAACACAAAATGCCTGCTTCGATCCGTCATATTGTTCCAGGTGCTTTTGTAGGTTTACTTGCCATTATAACTGTGCTTTCTCCATTTAGTCAGCTTTATCTGAAAACATTAGTTATACTCCTTGCTTGTTATATACTTACAAATTCAGTAGCTTCATTCCTGGCTTGCAAAGAATCTTCAAATTGGAAATATATTACTGTTATGCCGATAGTATTTGCAGCCTATCACTTCGGGTATGGTTATGGTTTTTTACGTGGTATATTGAATTTTGCTATTTTAAAAAAACAAGATCTTAAAACATTCACAAAACTTACACGCATTACACGCAATAGAAAGGAAAAAATAAGATAAAGAACCAATACTTGAATGAAGCTGTCGGCTGTGGAAGTCACTAGCAGTGTCAAGTGTTCTTTATCGCGTTGCAGCCATACTCCCTTCAGATGAAAAAGCTCTGGAAATTGGATATAACAGCGGGATGATCTCCTGCTATATGCTCATCCAGTATGAATTGTCAGAATTTGACCTGATTATTTCATGTAAAAAAATATGGTTTAAGCGACAACTTTATTGATAAATACCGGTTAGCAAGAGGTGATATGGAAAAAATCAGGATGAATAAGAACCGAATGAACCACGAAGTAAAAAGGATTCAAAGAGTTTATGCAGAAAGAGATGCCTCTGGTAGAAAAGCTCTTTATGAATGGCATCGTCCTGAAATAATACAACAAGACGCTGCGCGAAGGCGCATTGCTGCTACATTATTGGCAAATACCATAGGTCGAGATATTTCTAAAGTTAGAGTTTTAGATGTGGGCTGTGGATCAGGAACTTTTTTGCGTACTTTGGTGGAGTGGGGAGCGTATCCCGAAAATTTGGTTGGCACGGAATTATTGACGGATCGATTGAAAAAAGCACAGCAATGTTCTGCACCGGGGATAGATTGGCATATTGGTGAATTGGATTTTGCTGAGTCAGATCGCTTTGATTTGGTGGTGACCAATACAGTTTTTTCTTCGATTTTGGATAAGGCAATACGAACTCAACTGGCTACAGATATGTGGCGGGTACTCAAACCAGGTGGTTGGATCATGGTGTTTGATTTTCGTTACAATAATCCATCCAATCGGAAGGTACGCAAAGTAACACGTCAGGAATTGCGAGGCTATTGGCCAGCAATTGATGAACGTTACCAGACTTTATTGCTTGCACCGCCTATTGCTAGACGGCTGGCTTCGGCACCTTATCTTATCAGTGAGCTACTGACGGGTTTTATACCGTTGCTTCGGTCCCATTTCATTTATATGGCACAAAAAGGTCAAAATTAATGTTTAGAACATATAGGATTTTTATATGAACGTTCCTTTTGCAATACCTGATTTAGGAAATCAGGAAATCCAGGAGGTCATTTCCGTTATCAAAAGCGGTTGGCTGACCACTGCTTCCCGATGTAAGCAGTTTGAAGAAAATTTTGCAAAATATGTTGGTGCGAAGCATGCGCTGGCTGTTAATTCAGCTACCGCAGCCCTGCACTTAGGCGTTGAATCCATGGGAGCAGACCCAGATACTGCTGTCCTCGTCCCCACATTTACCTTTACCTCTACGGCCGAAGTTGTGCGTTATTTTGATGCGGAACCAATTTTTGTAGATTGCGAGCCAGATACATTTTGTATTTCCTCTGATTTAATCGAACAGGCCTATGACCATTATAAAGCAAACAACCTCCCTGCAAAAAAAATCAAAATCATGATTCCAGTTCATTTTGGAGGACACCCTTGCGAGATGAATGATATTGTAGCCTTGGCTAAAAAATATGGTTTGAAAATAATAGAGGATGCAGCCCATGCCATCCCAACGCGATATGCAGCCGCTGAAAGTTTACAGGAATCTAACCAAATTGAAGGCAAACTGATTGGAAATACTGGTGATATTACCTGTTTCAGCTTTTATGCAAACAAAACAATGACAACTGGTGAAGGGGGTATGCTTTGCACGGACAATGATGACATTGCAAAAAGAGTTCAGGTGATGCGTCTTCATGGGATCAGCCGAGATGTCTGGGACAGATTTGAAACCGGTGCCTCCTGGGAATATGACATTGTAGCACCGGGATACAAATATAACATGCCGGATATAAGCGCAGCCATAGGCATTCATCAGTTGAAAAAAGTTGAACAATTCAGAGACCAGCGCCAGAAAATAGCACAAATATATTTTGATGAGTTAAAAAATATTCCCGGATTGATTTTACCCCGATTAAAATGTCCAAAGGAATTTCATTCCTGGTATTTGTTTATGGTTTTAATCAATCCAGAAGCATCAAAAAATGGATTAACCCGGGATGATCTGATCACTGAACTAAGCAAGCGTAATATTGGAACCAGTGTTCATTACAAACCCCTTCATCGCATGTCCTATTATAAAAACCGGTATAAATTAAAGCCGGAAATGTTTCCCAATGCGGAATGGGTATTCCAAAGATGTGTGAGTTTACCCATGTTTTCGGCAATGAAGGAAAATCAGCTTGAATATGTGATTGAATCAATTAAAGAAATTTTGCTATGAAACTAAATTTTTATTGATGGTGATGAATGAAACGTTTTTTTGATTTTATGTCGTCTTTGATGGGCCTCATCTTTTTATTACCTGTTTTTATTGTTGTTGTATGGGTAATAAAAAAGGATAAAGGCCCTGTTTTTTTTCAGCAGCAAAGAGTTGGAAAATATGGCAAAATATTCAATATTTACAAATTCAGAAGCATGATCATTGATGCTGACAAATTGGGTGCCAAAGTAACAGCTTCATATGATCTGAGAATTACCCGTATTGGCAAATTATTAAGAAAAACAAAAATAGACGAACTGCCCCAGTTATTCAATGTGCTTATGGGTGATATCAGTCTGGTTGGACCTCGCCCCGAAGTGCCTTATTATGTTGCAAAATGGCCTGATGCCTGCAAAAAAACTATTCTTTCCGTAAAGCCTGGTATTACCGACTATGCCACTTTATATTATAATGATGAGCAGGCAGTTCTGGCAAAGGCGGATGATCCCGAAAAAGCATATCTCAATGAGGTAATGCCACATAAACTTGAAATGTATAAGCAATATGTTAAAGAGCAGAGTTTTTGGCTGGATATCAGAATTATTTTAGCGACGTTATTGAAAATGGTCGGGTTTGGTAAAAAAAGCCAACAAGGAGTTGTTGATGTCTATGACTGTTATAAAATCAATTCATAAGAAAATTGCAGATCAACTGATTCAACATGAAGACTTAAGATTAAAGCCTTATCGTTGTCCTGCGGGCAAGCTCACCATCGGTATTGGTAGAAATCTGGAGGACAAAGGCATAACTCAAAAAGAAGCCATCATGCTTCTTAAAAATGATATTCAGGACTGTATTTCAGATTTAAAAGAAATTTTTTCGGATCAGAAGAATAATGAAAATGAGAAGAATGAATTTGATTCACTGCCGGAAGGCGTACAAATAGTTCTGGTGGATATGCGGTTTAACCTTGGGCATGATGGGTTTCGGCGTTTCAAAAAAATGATTAAAGCTGTCAGAGAACACGATTTCCACAGGGCTGCCCTGGAAATGAAAGATTCCCGCTGGTATTACCAGGTTGGTAAAAGAGCAGAAAACCTTGTAAAGATGATGAAAAATTCCGCAACGTCTACAACCGGAATGAATAGAATAAGGAAATTAGCAAATGGAGAGGATATTGAAGATTTGGCTGCTTTGGCTGAAAGAAAAAATGAAGTAACAATACCTCATGAAAAGTTTATTAATGAATTAAAAAACGATGGCATAATATAGGTAGTTGTGTCTGCCTTCCGGGACAGCCATGACAAACAAAGATCTTGACCGAATAATTGATATCATACGAAAATGCCACGCCCAGAACCTAATGCCCCCCCCCAAAAAAAAGGATCACAGGCCATGTTTATCCAACTTAAAAATCCTAATTTTTACATCATCTTTTTTCTTGATCTAATTTTATTTTCAACTGCTTTTTTCTTTGCATATCTTTTCCGGTTTGAGTTTATCCTCGATCGGTCAATGCTTAACCAGATGCTTCAAATGCTGCCCCTTGTACTGATTGTCAAGGCGGCGGCATTTTTTTTTATGGGGCTTTACAAGGGCATGTTCCGGTATGTGGGGATTTCAGATTCACTGAAACTTTTCAGGGGCACAGTCTTGTCCTCCCTGATCATCATAGCCATTATACTCATTATGAAACGGTTTCAAGGCTATTCAAGGGCAGTATTTCTCATTGACGGGGTTCTCACTTTTCTTTTTACCGGGGGCCTGCGGATCTCCATACGGTTTCTTTTCAAAGAATACATGAGCAAGCAGGAAAACAAGTCCGGGTTTAATATGTTTAAAAAAAACAAGGATGTTATGCCTGTTTTGATTTACGGGGCTGGTAACTCCGGTGAAAAGCTCTACCGGGAAATCGTTGAAAACCCCAGGCTCAATTATGATATAAAGGGCTTTGGCGACGATAACAAAAAAAAACAGGGACGAGCCATCCACGGTGTACCAGTGCTGGGCGGAGTAGAGCAATTGTCTGGCATCAAGGAGAAGCACAAGATCCGGGAAGTTTTGATTGCCATGCCGTCCTCCACGGGGCAGCAGATGAGGCGGGTTGTGGACGAGTGCAAGGCATGCGCCCTGCCCTTTAAGACGTTGCCAGGCATGGGCGAACTGATCAACGGAAAGGTCAGCGTCAAGGTTTTGCGGGATGTCAGTTACAAGGATCTGTTGCGCAGGAAACCCGTGGAACTGGACACCGATAAAATCTCCGGGTATATCAATGACAAGATCGTCCTGGTGACCGGGGCCGGGGGCAGCATCGGCAGTGAGCTGTGCCGCCAGATCATCAAATTTCAGCCCCGGCAGCTGGTTCTTCTGGACGTGTCCGAGCCAAATCTATACAGCATCCAGATGGAGCTGAAGCACCGGGCCGGATATCAACGGTATGCCACGGTACTGGGCCAGATCCAGGACGAGGATCTCATTGACGGTGTAATGCAGCGCTATCAGCCCCAGGTAATTTTCCATGCCGCTGCCTACAAGCATGTGCCCATGCTCGAACGCAACCCCTGGCAGGCTGTGTCCAACAATATCCGGGGCAACCAGGTAATGCTGGAAAAAGCTCTGGAGTATGGGGTCGGTCATTTTGTGCTGGTGTCCACGGACAAGGCTGTGCGGCCCACCAATATCATGGGTGCGTCCAAGCGGGTGTGTGAGCTGCTGGTGCAAAGTTACATGGGCAACGGCACCCGCATGATGGCGGTGCGGTTCGGCAATGTGGTGGGATCTTCCGGGTCTGTCATCCCCCTGTTCCGGGAACAGATTGAACGGGGGGGACCTGTCACCGTGACCCATCCCGAAGTGACCCGGTATTTCATGACCATTCCCGAGGCGTCACAATTGATCCTCCAGGCCGGTACCCAGGGACAAGGCGGGGAAACCTTTATCCTGGAGATGGGCACGCCCATCAAAATCGCGGACATGGCCCGGGATCTGATCCGGCTGTCCGGCAAAGAGCCGGATGATGATATTGAGATACAATTCACCGGGCTTCGCCAGGGGGAAAAGCTTTATGAGGAACTGATCACAGAAGGGGAAGGCATTGTACCCACCCCCCATGAAAAAATCATGGTACTCAAAGCCAATGGAGACTGGAACGGCCTGGGCACACAGCAAGCCTTCAGAAACCAACTGCTGACCCAGCTAAACGACCTCTACACCACAGCCCTCCTCCATGATGTCCAGGGCATCCGCCAAAAAATGAAAGAGATCGTCCCCGAATACGAGGTCCAGAACAGCACCTGTGTTTTGTAGGTTCTGGGTATTGGGTATTGGGTGCTGTCAGGCTATTATAGCGGGTCTGACCCTGATAACCGTTGTTTTTATGTGTAATGTTACCTGAAATATGAGCAAAAAAGGGTTTAGAGCATACTTTTTGATGCCAAAAAGGAGCTTTTAAGCAATAAGGGTAGTGTGTTGTAGGTGTCAGGTTTGGATTATTGGCTTTTTATAAAAACCTGACACCCTGCCAGCCAAGTTATTGTTCCTGCATTTGTTCAGGGGGTATCGCCTGGAGTATTTTCCTGAATCCATCTATGTCTTTACTCTGTATGACATGACCAAGCAGATCTTTCAGCAATATCCTGTTATTCAAGGCAGTTATTTTTTTTTGTACATCTTCAGGCACATTATTGCTGAACTTTGTATCAAGGGCTTTTAAAACCATTTCCCTTGCCTCAGCAAGCATGCCTTTTTCCATGCCTTTTTCCATGCCTTTTTCTACATATTCTTTTGCCCATCCATTAATCATATCATCACCTCTATCTGGAAAAATTGTTTCAATTGCTTTGACGGCATCTGCCTTTGTGACTTTGTTGTCTGTATTTGCCAGATATTTCATGAAAATTTCAACATACTCAACAGCTGTCTCCTGCTCAAGAAAATCGTGGAGCAGTTTTATCACCTCAAACAGTTTCTCCCGCATTGCAGGAGCTTTTAAATATTTAACAACGATAAACCAGCATTTGACAACTACAGACGTGTTATACCGGTCCTCATCTTCAGCAGCTGCATCACTTAAAAAATATTGAAACTCCGGTATATATGGCTTCATATCATCATGGGGAATATTGACAATATCCTGAAAATGCAACCCCGGTGTCCAGCCTTTGTCTCCATGATAAATCAGGATGGGCAATATCGGCGGTAATTTTTTACCCAATGTTCCCTGTTTTTCAAGCTCATACCATTGCTCAACCATATACCGCAACAACTGGAATGCCGGACGTGTCGGAACATAACTTTTATGTTCCAGCAAAAAATATACAAATACAGGCACTTCAGCGTTATCTTTAAACCTGGTTTCTACCACCAAGTCGGTATAGTGCTCTTTGTATTCTTCACTGAGATAACTTTTTTTATTCACCTCTATATGGTTAAGATCAAGCTCCTCCAGTATATTGGAAGGCAGAAAGTCCTTTAAAAAACCAACTGTATTCACGGACCTTCCGTAGATATCCCAGAAAAATTTATCCTGTATTCTGCTTACTTCCTGATTGTCCTCATCCCGCTCATGCATGCTTTCAATTTAATCATGTTTATTTTATTTTGCAAGATTTAATATTAGGGTCACCCATTAAAAGGTCCTTGTCAAGAGAATAAACCCCGCCATTACAAAAGCCCGACACCATGATCATTTCTAAGAAGTTACAAACAGGTGTTTAAATGATAAAATTACACAATATTTGTCCTCAATATATAACGGATGAAGCCGTGCCATCTTCCACCGGTGCCCAGATGCGGGCCATTGTGGAGGCGTGCAAGGCGTGTGATATACCTTTTCGCACTTTGCCCGGACTGGGAAACATCATTGACTGCAAGGTGGACATCAAGACCCTGCGGGACGTTGCCTATAAGGATCTGCTGCGCAGGAAACCCGTGGAACTGGACACGGATAAAATCTCCGGGTATCTTCATGACAAAATCGTCCTGGTGACCGGGGCCGGGGGCAGCATCGGCAGGATTATAGCGGGTCTGACCCTGGTAACTGTTGTTTTTATGCGTAATGTTATCTATAATATGAACGAAAAAGGGCTTAGAACGTAGTTTTTGATACCAAAAAGGGGGTTTTAAGCAATAAGGGTAGTGTGTTGTGGGTGTCAGGTTTGGATTATTGGCTTTTTATAAAAGCCTGACACCCTGCCAGCCAAGTTATTGTTCCTGCATTTGTTCAGGGGGTATCGCCTGGAGTATTTTTCTGAATCCATCTATGTCTTTGCTCTGTATGACATGACCAAGCAGATCTTTCAGCAATATTCTGTTATTCAAGGCAGTTATTTTTTTTTGTATGTCTTCAGGCACATTATTGCTGAACTTTATATCAAGGGCTTTTAAAACCATTTCCCTTGCATCGGCAAGCATGCCTTTTTCCATGCCTTTTTCCATGCCTTCTTCTACATATTCTTTTGCCCATCCTTTAACCATATCAGCACCTCTCTCCGGAAAAATTGTTTCAATTGCTTTTACGGCATCTGTCTTTGTGACTTTGTTGTCTGTATTTGCCAGATATTTCATGAAAATTTCAACATACTCAACAGCCGTCTCCTGCTCCAGACCTGTTTGGTAAAATTGGCGTGGAGCAGTTTTATCACCACAAACAGTTTCTCCCGCATTGCAGGAGCTTTTAAATATTTAACAACAATAAACCAGCATTTGATAACCACAGACGTGTTATACCTGTCTTCATCTTCAGCAGCGGCATCACTTAAAAAATATTGAAAGTCCGGTATATACGCCTTCATATCATCATGGGGTATATTGACAATATCATGAAAATGAACCCCTGGTGTCCAGCCTTTTTCTCCATGGTAAATCAGGATGGGCAATATCGGGGGTAATTTTTTGCCCAATGTTCCCTGTTTTTCAAGCTCATACCATTGTTCAACCATATACCGCAACAACTGAAATGCCGGACGTGTCGGAACATAACTTTTATGTTCCAGCAAAAAATATACAAATACAGGCTCTTCAGCGTTATCAGTAAACCTGGTTTCTACCACCAGGTCGGTATAGTGTTCTTTGTATTCTTCACTGAGATAACTTTTTTTATTAACCTCTATATGATTAAGATCAAGCGCCTCCAGGATATTGGAAGGCAGAAAATCCTTTAAAAAACCAGCTGTATTCACGGGTCTGCCGTAGATATCCCAGAAAAATTTATCCTGGATTCTGCTTACTTCCTGATTGTCCTCATTCTGCTTATTCATGTTTTCAATTTAATCATGTTTGTTTTATTTTGCAAGATTTATATTGAGGTCAGGCTTGGCTTATTGGCTTATTGAACAATAGTGAGTTCAGAGTATGATCATCTGGATCTGCTCCTACTTTACCCGGCATGGATGATATTCCCAAAAAAATGAGGCAATCCATCTATAGGCTTTGTTTTAAAAAAACGTGAGAAAAATTTATGTTTTTGGATTTCACACATTAACCGCCAAGCCTTGTGTAATCTGGCTTAAGCCCTGATTGATAAGAGCAAGGCCCTCTTCCAAAATGTATGGTTGTGTCGAAGAGTTTTGGATATCAGTTTTAAAAGTGGCTGAAATTACAGGATTTCTGAAATAGCACTTTGAGGTAATTGACGTCCATAGCCATTTCCAGCCGGTTTGTGTAACCCCATAGAATGATTTGTTTTTCTGCTTTTCAACAGCGCCACGTACTATCAATTTTTTCATTTCATACCGAATTTGAGCAGAATTTCCAAAAAATTCATCCAAGATCTGTTTTAACTCCACTGTTTTGAAACCATGGACGGAATATCGGGGTTTAAGCAACTCCTCACACAGGGCCAGTTGCCGTTCTTTTCTCAAATCTGGCGGGGTGATTTTTCGATCTTTGTGATCCAGGACTGGCTGATCAAAAGGGTCTGCCTCTCCATCATAAATGGTGGCAGTATCCACATCAGCACAGCAATTCAACAACCGATCATTGCATCCGACTCCGGACCACAGGCAGGCCTGTAAAAAAAGGACAGGTTTCTTAAGCCCCAGCGATTTGGGGTTGTTGATGGTGGTTTCAGTTCGGATCAGGTATCCGGTTTTATTGTATTGCTTGATGGCGTTTCCCCTGAACCAGTGTTTGACACAGGCATTGTTATCGTACAGTCTCCAATAGGACTTTGAATTTGAACGGGCTGGCCGTCGGCTAAAAATTCTGGCAATGGTGTCGGGCAATCCGACACGTGAAAACTTATCCAAAAGCCTTTCAAAGAGACTTGTACAGAAGCGGGCTGATTTAAAAATCACATTGGAGCAGACTTCGGTTTGGGTCAGGTACCACTCGTGTTTCAAATGTTTGGACCAGGTGGCGTATTTGCCTTTATCAAACTTGAAAAAAAGGTTCATCCAAATAATCAATTCTTTGCTGGACCAATTGACCATTGATTTGTTTTGCTGCCTGGTTGAGAACATCAGGCTCGGAAACATGGGTAAAAGCGTTCTCCTTCATTTTATATGACACGCCTTTTTTATCCAGCTGCAGCTTGATGTAGTTGTGGCCGTTGAAGTAGAATTCACAGGGAAATGGAAGATAAGATGATATTTTCAGATAACAGGGGCCGCCCAGTACTGAATCATGAAAATATATGTAATATTGTTTGACCGGTTTTCTGCATTTATACAGTACATGATGTTTTTTCCCCTTTTTGGTAATGAATTCCTTTGATGCAACGGTTCTAACATTTTCTTTATCTGTGAGGATGCAAAAAACATGATTGCCTTGACCTTCGAATTTACAGGCATAAATATTTTCAAAAAATTTCTGTTTGGCACCATTGACACCACCACCTATCGAAGGCCACCAATGGATCTGAACACCAAATCTTTCAGCCTGTTTGGAAATGTGTGAATTGAGTTGATCCGTGAAGATTCTTATGACACCATTGGTCTTTTTTGAAAACCCCATGGCTTTGAGAAAAAGAACCACACAGGCCATGGAAAAAAAATTCCGGATGTATCCACGGATAATGACCCGGTCAAAACAGGTGTAATGGAATTTGATATTTTCTGAAAACTGATTTATAAATGAATTATTGTTCACGGGTAACTCCTAAATATAAAGTTCGTGTGGTGCTTACTTTTATAAAAGATTACTCGTGAACAATCAATTTTTTATGGATGAAAATTTTTACGGATGGTTTGGCAGTTTTCGAACTTTAGTTCGGTAATTTTTTGCCCAATGCCCCCTGTTTTTCAAGCTCATACCATTGTTCAACCATATACCGCAATAACTGAAATGCCGGGCGTACAGGAATATAACTCTGTAAGCGATCTGTTAACCGCACCTTTTTGACGGCCTAAAAATAGAGTATTATTTAACTGGCAGTACCTGCAAGCATGGTTTTGTCAACGTACCTTATATTGGGGTCAGGCTTGGCTTGTTGGCTTATTACAAAAGCTCGACTCATAGAATTCAGATCAAAAAATCATCACCACATTCTTTTTTATCTTTTTTGTTTAAAAGCTGGGCAAGCTCTTGAAACAATAGAGCTGTTTCATTTATCAAAAAAATATAGAATTTCTCCTTGAATAATGTACGTTCTTGGACATCCAAAGGAATAAACCTGGACATTTGATCCCGAAAAGCTTTTCCATGAACGATCTCAGGCAATCCTAACCGCATTTCCTCAAGCTTTTTAAAGTAATCAACAACCTTGTAATCCAAAAGCTTGGCTTTGATAAATTCAACGTTAATCTTCACACCTTGCTGTCTGAGCCATCTCAAATCCCAAATATCACGGTGACGGATATAAGTCTGGCAGTTTACCAACGAAATCAATTTGTCTGCCATGATTTCCTCCAGAGACTCCACCATGACAAGGGTATCTGCATATCCATCCGGTAAGAACTCATAATTTTGCTGCAAAGAACGGGGGACCTTTGAATATGCAGGAATATTAGCCACCTCAATTTTTATCTTTTGTCTGGGTAAATGACGGCGATCAGGTTCAGTGATAACTATAATCTGCCATTTGTCAACCTGGATATCCCTGCATTGCGGTTCCTGAGCCATTTCTTTGGGCTCTTTAACCATAACGTCCAACCCGTATTTTAATCCAATATAATGTTCAATACAGGATTTCATTTCTGTTAGATGACCTGTAGCAAAACTACGTCCTCCAACAAAATCCAAATCTTCACTGAACCTGACAGCCCCATAGCACAATCGAAGTGATGTCCCACCCTGAAAGGTCAGTTTATCAAGCAATTTTTCCTTGTCCAAAACAAACAGGATATCATAGTGCAGTAACTCTTTTTCAATGACAGGACGCATATGTGTCTGCCCGTCCATTTTCATAGCCTGCTCAACGAGTTTTGTCAGGATCTTTTTTTCATGAAACATATAACGCAGCCTTATTTATCATTTGAATATTTCTGCCCACCCTCTTGAGATCCCTCCAGGCAGTCTCCCTGGTAGCTACAGGCAAAGGTCTACCTTTAATCCTTTGTATAAATGAAAGAATATCAGATACAGATTGTTTTGTATGTGTAAATTCGATAACACCATAGTGCGTGTTAAATGTCCCCTTACGCCCGGTTGTCATAACTGTCAACCTGTCAATGGGAATCTGTGAAATTATCCCATATTCCGACAGCATTGATTCAAGGCTGACATAATTATACTCACCACGACGCAAGGCAACAGCTATTCTCTCGATCACATAACCGTCAAAGGAATGTGCGTGGGGGTTGACATAAATTCCACGACAGGCACGGATAAGCCACCCTTCATGGACCAGACGATTGATACCCTCAGTAAAGGTTTTGGAATTATCTTTAAAAAACAGCTTGGACAAATCCCGTTTAGTAAACACGTATCGTCCTTTTTTATCCCAGCAACGAAGAACAGTAAAAGCCTCAGTTTTTTTCATAACTCTCCAGGTGGACACAAAATCTATAAAAAATTATACTTTCTGTATATCAAAAAAAAGACTGCACTGTCAAGGTAGAACAAATGGGGTCAGGCTTGGCTTATTGGCTTATTGAATAATAGCGATGTCAGTATGGACTCAGGCGCATGCCGGCAACTGATCCATTTATGGGTTGCATTGAAGCCTGTTTGCGGATAAAAAGCGAATATGTTTTTTCAACTGAAAAATTATAATTTTTATATTATCTTCTTTCTGGATCTGCTTCTGTTTTCCCTGGCATTGTTTTTTGCTTATTTCATTCGATTTGAATTCAGTCTTCCGGATGTGTGGCTGCAGCAGTTTTGGCAGCTGCTTCCCATTGCGCTGCTGATCAAGTCTTCGGCCTTTTTTGCCATGTAGCTTTACAGGGGGATGTTCCGGTATAGCGGACTGAAGGATGGGTGGCGGTTGTGCAGGGCCGTGGGGCTCTCTTCAATGGTGCTGGTGTCGGGCATTGCAGTGATCCATGGATTTGTCGGCTACTCCCGATCGGTATTTCTCATTGATGGGGTTCTGGCCCTGCTTTTTACCGGCGGGCTTCGGCTTCTGATCCGGTTCATGTTTACCGAGCTGGCCCTGCATCGGGACGGGGGCACCACCTTTCATTTTTTTAAAAGGAGACGTGACCATAAGCGGATTCTGATTTACGGTGCCGGCAGTGCCAGTGAAAAACTGTTCCGGAAGATTGCAGAAAACCCGTGGAACTGGACACCGACAAAATCTCCGGGTATATCCATGACAAGATCGTCCTGGTCACCGGGGCCGGGGGCAGCATCGGCAGTGAGCTGTGCCGCCAGATTATCAAATTTCAGCCCCGGCAGCTGGTGCTTCTGGACGTGTCCGAGCCGAATCTATACAGCATCCAGATGGAGCTGAAGCACCGGGCCGGGTATCAGCGGTACGCCACGGTCCTGGGCCAGATTCAGGATGAAGACCTCATTGACGGGGTGATGCAGCGCTATAAGCCCCAGGTGATTTTCCATGCCGCCGCATACAAACATGTGCCCATGCTGGAACGCAACCCCTGGCAGGCCGTGTCCAACAATATCCGGGGCAATCAGGTGATGCTGGAAAAGGCCCTGGAGTATGGGGTGGGCTATTTTGTGCTGGTGTCCACGGACAAGGCGGTGCGGCCCACCAACATCATGGGCGCGTCCAAGCGGGTGTGTGAACTGCTGGTGCAAAGCTACATGGGCAACGGCACCCGCATGATGGCGGTGCGATTCGGCAATGTGGTGGGATCATCCGGGTCTGTCATTCCCCTGTTCAGGGAACAGATTGAACGGGGCGGACCGGTCACCGTGACCCATCCCGAGGTGACCCGGTATTTCATGACCATTCCCGAGGCATCCCAATTGATCCTCCAGGCCGGTACTCAGGGCAAAGGCGGGGAAACTTTTATCCTGGAGATGGGCACGCCTATCAAGATCGCAGAAATGGCCAGGGACCTGATCCGACTGTCCGGCAAAGAGCCTGACACGGATATTGAAGTGCAGTTCACAGGACTTCGCCAGGGAGAAAAGCTGTACGAGGAACTGATCACCGAAGGAGAAGGAATCGTGCCCACCCATCATGAAAAAATCATGGTACTCAAAGCCAATGGAGACTGGAACGGCCTGGGCACACAGCAAGCCTTCAGAAACCAACTGCTGACCCAGCTAAACGACCTCTACACCACAGCCCTCCTCCATGATGTCCAGGGCATCCGCCAGAAAATGAAACAAATAGTCCCCGAATACGAGGTACAAAACAGCACCTGCGTCCTCTAGTTGGGGTCAGGCGGTCACTCCCCTTTTTTGTTCATACTCCTTGACCAAACCTCGGAATGATTTTAAAGTATAGCCATGAGTGAAGAAACCAAAATAACCAATCCCCATGACAAGTTATTTCGGGAGGTCTCGAGCAATCCTGACAATGCTCGCAGTTTTCTGCAAAACTCTTTGCCGGGCAATATACTGGCATTGATGGATCTGGAGAGCCTTGAAATATGCAAGGATTCTTTTATTGAAACGGATCTTCGGGACTATTTTTCAGACATGCTGTATAAAGTGAATCTATCCGGGAACCCCGCCTATGTCTATGTTCTGTTTGAGCACAAAAGTTACTATGACAAGTATGTCCATCTCCAGCTGCTGGAATATATGGTAAAAATATGGCGGCTTTTTTTGAAACATCAGGACGGGAAAAAGAAAAAGCCGCCCTTGCCAATTGTGCTGCCGATGCTGATCTACCACGGTGAGCAGTCGTGGCCGACAAAACGTATCCGGTTTTCTTCTCTGCTTTCCGATCCGCTGGAAGAGCTATCGGAGTACATTCCTGATTTTAGCTTCAGGCTGTATGATCTGACCCGTTTTTCCGATGACGAGATCAAGGGAACGGTCATGGCAAGGGTGATGCAGCTCTTGTTCAAGCACATTTTTGATCCGGACCTGCTGAAAAAACTGCCGGGCATCCTGTCATTGATGCGGGAGTTAATGAAAAAAGATACCGGGCTGCAGTATCTGGAAACCATATTTTTGTATCTATCCAGTGCAGTTAATGAGGTTTCCACGGAAACATTGAAGGAAATTGTCGAACAGGCACTTTCCAGAAGAGAAGGAGAATATATCATGACACTTGCAGATAAACTTCGGATGGAAGGGGAAATTAAAGGTAAAATCGAAGGTAAAATCGAAGGTAAAATCGAAGGTAAAATCGAAGGTTTGAGGCAGGCAATAGAATTGGGTATGACTCTTAAATTTCCAGACAAGATGTATTCGGTCATGTCTCGAATTATGGATATTAATGACATCAGCTTACTTGTAAAAATCAAAGATGCCATCAAAACTGCAAGGGATGATTCAGAGATTATGGCATTGCTGAATTGAAATCTGATTTGTCAAACATCAAACGATTAACAAATTTCGAGCCGACATACAGACAAAAACAATGGGAGGCAATAAAATGGATACCTCTTTAGATCTAAAATTTACAGAAAAATCAGGAGCCATTGTTACTCAGTTAGGTTTTAAAAATTTAAAAGCTTTTGTGAAAAATCAGGCTTTATTCATGCTTATGGCCAGAATTGAAAAATATGAGGTGGAAAATAAGCATTTTGAAGCTAAATATCATATGGACTTTAAGACATTTCAGACAAAAATTGAAGGATTACAAAATGAAGAGGTCTTTACGAAAGAGGACGATTACTTAGACTGGCGTTTTGCAAAAGAGGCGATTGATAGACTTAAGAAGCAAAAGCAGGAATTGGAATATGCTTGATCTGATCGCCAGGCACGAACGTTTTATTAAATCTTTTCATGTTTCTCTTTATGAGCAGGAAGGAGAGATGCTTCGGTTTAAGGTGGAATTAACGTTCACGAACGACTCAAAGCTCTTCATAAAAGAATACGTTTTTAAAAATAAAGAGAGAAAGTATGCCTATCATTGGATAGATTCCTTTGAGAATTTGATTTGTCGTTGGGATAACGCAAATCATTGGCCGGACATTTCGACTTTTCCGCACCATAAACACATTGGGAATGAAGTCTTTGAATCGACAAAAATATCTTTGGGAGATGTATTGAATAGTATCTGTAAAAAATTGTAATTGGGGTCAGGCTTGGCTTATTGAGAAGTCGGATTTGGAGATTTGCTTGGCGGTTCGATTTTTTTCTTTGAATTTTTTAAGATCCAACACCTCCAATGAATAAGCTCTCCCTACCTTATAGGCTGATATTCGACCTGTTTTGATCCATCTTCTTAGTGTTACAGATGATATTCCAAGATATTCCGATGCTTGTTTCAGATTAAACGGTTTGCTTGCTATTTCGTTCTGCCACTCCTTTACGTCCAGAATCTCAGGAAGATCGCTATGAGATATTTTTATTCCGAATTCTATGATATGATGTGCGATTTTTTTTCTTTCTTCCATTGGAAGAAGGTATATTTCTTTTATGATTTGCTCTGCTGTTAACATTTTCCCCCCTGTTTCTTATAGATATTTTTTTAAATTTTTATAAAAATTCTCATGTGGCCCTGCCTGGTAAAATATAATGGATTTGCCCTCAAGCTTATAAGCCAACAAAATCAATTGATGCCCCATGGTAAATTTGTGTACCCTGAAGCCATTCAAATCACCTTTCTTAAGTTCACCGATTTCTGTATCTGAGAGAATCTCTTCTACCGCATCTAATATGACCTGCTGGAGGTGTCTTGGAAGCTTTTTAACGTACTTTTTAAATCTCGGCACCTGAAGATTTTTTATGGATCATACTTATCACAAGTTGTCATATATTGTCAACTTCGCAATTAGGCTCACATTAACAAAATGATAGGGTCAGGTTTTTTATTTCATCATTTCAATTGACTTGATAAAGCGCAATATCAGGGCTATCATATATCCATAACATTTGCTGAAGGCAGGGAGAGTATTATGGGAAAATATGATAAACTTTTGATTAAAATCCTTCTTGGTACTTCAGATGCTGACATTCAATTTTATGGATTGTGTAATTTATTGAAATTATTTGGATTTGATGAATGAATACGGGGGGATCATCATATTTTTACAAAAAATGATGTTGAGGAAATACTGAATTTACAACCGATAGGTTCGAAATCCAAACCCTATCAGGTGAAACAAATTCGAAAAATAATATTAAAATACAAATTAGATTTGGGAGTAGACAATGAATAAATATGAGATAATTATTTATTGGAGCGATGAAGACAATTCTTTTATTGCTGAAATCCCGGAATTACCTGGATGCATGGCTGATGGTAAAACATACCAGGAAGCTGTTTCAAATGCTGAAATCATTATCAATGAATGGATTGAAATTGCAAAAGAATTGGGCCGTGAAATCCCGCGCGCAAAAGGGCGGTTATTGTTTGCATAGGTCGGTGGGGTCATGAATGGGGTCAGGCTTGGCTTGTTGGTTTATTGATAGAAATTTATCATTGACAACGGTACCTATATACCGTACTGTTTATATCATAAAAATATAAACTAATGAAAGAAAGACCATGACTGAAACAACCGCAAACGAATTTCGAAAAAGACTCAAACACTATGTAGATATGTCGATTTTAAATCATGATATTTTGAAAATAAAACGCCGCAATGGTGAAAATTTTGTAGTGATTGGGGAAAAGGATTGGAAAGCTATTGAAGAAACATTGTATCTTAATCAATTTCCAGGTCTGGTTGAAAGTATCAAGGATGCGGCAAAAGAACCTTTAGATGAGGGCACGTGTCTTGAGGATCTTGACTGGTGAGCTGGAAAGTTATCCTATCAAAAAAAGCTGTAAAAGATTCAAAAAAACTCAATTCTGCCGGATTAAAATCTCAAACCGAAAAACTACTTCATTTATTATCCACAAATCTTTTCCATATTCCACCTGATTATGAAAAACTGGTTGGAAACCTGAACGGGTTTTATTCCAGGCGGATCAATATTAAACATAGACTGATCTATGATGTAGACAAAAAAGCACGAATAGTTCATGTGCTTAGGATGTGGACACATTATGACTGACATAAATGTAAATGGGTTCAGGCTTGGCTTATTGGATATTAGGTGCTGACACCATCCCTACTCTATGTTAAATCGGCTTGAATTCGATATCGACCCTGTAGCCCAAAGCAGACGCATATTTTGAAATTGTTTTAAATGTGGGATAGGATATATATTTTCACCACATTCTAATCTTGATATATTGCTCTTTTTGGTTCCCATAATTTTGCCAAGTTGCTCTTGGGTTATTACCTTTCTCCATCCTTAACTTGATCATTTTCCGACGTAGCTCAAAAATGAGGCCAAGGGACATCGTATTCTTTTTTTAGTTAAAGAATATGATATCCTTGCTTGATATTACAGTAACACTGTAATACAATACATCCATAATATTAATTAAGAAAGGTAACAAAATGGAACTCGCAATCAATACAAGCAAACTGACAACTAAGAGTCAAGCCACTATACCGAGACAGATCAGAAAATTATTGGGGCTGCACCCCGGCGATTCTGTGGCATTTGAAGTCAATGAAAACAAAAAGGTTATTATACGCAAAGCAACACCAATTGATTTTGAATTTGCGAAAGCTCTTGAGGGTACACTTTCTGAGTGGTCTTCTAAAAACGATGAAGAGGCATATCGTGGCTTATAAAATTTTTGACGTTGTGGTGGTTCCTTTTCCATTTACTGACCAAGATACGGATAAGAGGCGGCCGGCTTTAGTGTTGTCAGACCATGCTCGATTTAATGATGAAACTCAAAATTGCGTTATGGCCATGGTAACCAGTGCTAAAAATCCTGATTGGCCGCTTGACGTGAAGATAGGCAGTATCAAAAAAGCCGGCCTTCCTGCACCCTCTAAGGTTCGCATGAAGTTATTTACACTGGATAGTCGCCTTATTGTAAAAAAGATTGGTGGTCTTGCCGCCAAAGATCAAGAGATTGTAAAAAAAAATCTTAAAGAATTAATGAATCTTGAGACAGAATAGGAGAATTGGCAGATGAAATTACACACTATTTTAACAGGGATCTGCCATCAGTGATTCTTGACCATGCCTTTGACGTTGAGGTTCTCAAGCCAATGTCACCGTGGTTTGTGGTCAATCTGTAGCTCAGTTTATCGAGGAAGTCTTTTCTCTGGTTGGCAATCTTTTCATGCAGCCGGGCAACCTTCAACCTCATTTTTCCACGGTTTACACTTCCCTTTTTCTTTTTGGAAAGTTTGCGTTGAAGTTTGACAAGTTTTTTTTCAGATTTTCTCAAGCAAGCAGGATGAGCAATTTTTACCTTTCCGACTTTCGGAAGGACCTTATTTTAAGGATGTCCCGGCTTAAATCTGAATCCATCTATATCTTTGCTTTTTATGACATAACCAAGCAGATCTTTCAGCAATATCCTGTTATTCAAGGCTGTTATTTTTTTTTGTATGTCTTCAGGGACATTATTGCTGAACTTTGTATCAAGGGCTTTTAAAACCATTTCCCTTGCATCGGCAAGCATGCCTTCTTCAACATATTCTTTTGCCCATCCTTTAACCATATCAGCACCTCTCTCCGGAAAAATTGTTTCAATTGCTCTGGAAGCGTCTGCCTTTGTGATTTTATTATCTGTGTTTGCCAGATATTTTATGAAAATTTCAACATATTCAACAGCTGTCTCCTGCTCCAGACCTGTTTGATAAAATTGGCGTGGAGCAGTTTTATCACCTCAAACAGTTTCTCCCGCATTGCAGGAGCTTTTAAATATTTAACCACAATAAACCAGCATTTGATAACCACAGACGTGTTATACCTGTCTTCATCTTCAGCAGCGGCATCACTTAAAAAATATTGAAAATCCGGTATATACGGCTTCATATCATCATGGGGTATATTGACAATATCCTGAAAATGCAACCCCGGTGTCCAGCCTTTTTCTCCATGGTAAATCAGGATGGGCAATATCGGGGATAATTTTTTGCCCAATGTTCCCTATTTTTCAAGCTCATACCATTGTTCAACCATATACCGCAACAACTGAAATGCCGGACGTGTCGGAACATAACTTTTATGTTCCACCAAAAACCCATAATCTTATAAAATTGGCACGCCACAGTAACCTTAATCTTACTGAGGAACAAGAAATTTTGCTGGATGAAGTTAATGATTTCAATCTGGAAGTAAGATATCCTCAGTACAAAAATGAGTTTTATAAAAAGTGTACTAAAAAATTTAGTGCAAACTATTATCAAAAAATTAACGAGATGATGATATGGCTGAAATCCCAGATAGAATAAAAAGAATTATCAGCCGGTTTATAACTGAACTGGCTGATAATGATATTAAGGTGGAACGGGCAATTTTGTTTGGTAGTTACGCTCAGGGAACTTTTAACGACTGGAGCGATATTGATTTGGCGATAGTGTCAACAGCCTTTGCAGGTGAACGTTTTAGCGACAGGGACAAGATCAGGCGTATTAAGTTAAGTGTCAGTTGTGATCTTGAGCCAATACCATATAACCCTGTAGATTTTAATACTGACAATCCATTTGTGGAGAGAATTCTCAAAACCGGAATCAGGGTTGCTTAATAATTGGGGTCACCCATTAAAAGGTCCTTGTCAAGAGAATAAACCCCGCCATTACAAAAAAGTTTGTTTTTTTGTCAAGCAGTATCTGGAAACCATATTTTTGTATCTATCCAGTGCAGTTAATGAGGTGTCCACGGAAGCATTGAAGGAAATTGTCGAACAGGCACTTTCCAGAAGAGAAGGAGAATATATCATGACACTTGCAGATAAACTTCGGATGGAAGGGGAAATTAAAGGTGAAATTGAAGGTTTGAGGCAGGCAATAGAATTGGGTATGACTCTTAAATTTCCAGACAAAATGTATTCGGTCATGTCTCGAATTATGGATATTAATGACATCAGTCTACTTGTAAAAATCAAAGATGCCATCAAAACCGCAAGGGATGATTCAGAGATTATGGCATTGCTGAATTGAAATCCGGAATTTCTATGGCATAGTCTGATTTAACAATAAGTCGCAGGGGGGATCTACTCTCATTTTGGTAAAATAAAAAGGATGTTGCCTTTTATATGATTATCAGGCTTGGCTTATTTATTGGCCGATACCTGATCGCAGGTCTTCCGGTTCGAGTTTAATCTGAACTGGTCGCAGGTGTCGGGCAACCCCAGGTTGACGAATGTATTGTTGAGTGTTATTATCAGCATAATTATAATTACAAAAAAGGTGTTATTATGCGAATAAAAAATTATCTGTCTTCAACAAAGCTTGCAAAAAATACGGCTGCCACCCTTAATTCTATTGAAACCGGGGATATGGATAAGTTGATTATCCTTAAAAATAATGCTCCTAAGGCAATCCTTATGTCAGTTGAATGTTATGAGGCAATGGAAGAAGAGATAGAAGATCTTCGGCTGACAGCCCTTGCACTGTCACGGATTCAAAATTTTGATCCCGGGGAGAGCATCTCCCATGAAGAAATGATGAATAAGTATGCAAAATGAAGTGGGAAATCATTTACCATAAAGATGTGGACGATGACCTCAAAAGTGTGGGGCCTTCCGCTGCAAAAAGGATTATTCATACAATCAATAAAAAGCTTACCTGTGAACCGGAAAAATTCGGAGTACCACTGTCACATAATCTCAAAGATTTTCAAAAACTGAGAATTGGTGATTTCAGGCTTGTTTATCAGGTGTTTCAAAAAAAAGTGATTGTGTTTGTTTTGGCAGTAGGGCCAAGACGTGATAAGGAAATATATCGGTCCGCCTCCGATCGACTTTAAAAGACGAAACAGACCTGGGCGGGGTCATGGGCGGGGTCAGGCTTGGCTTGTTGGCTTATTTAATGTTGACGGAAGAGACTTGATCTGATCAACCGGATTGTGACGGATTCAATTATCGATTATAAATATATTTTTCACAAACAATTTGATATAAAAAAGAATCAATGTTGTGCAATTGCATATAAATATGATATTTTATATGTAATAATTTAATTTTTATTAAATTATTACATATAATTAGTTGTGATAAAACATATGACATTTAAACGGCAATATTTTTATGAGTATTGATGAGTACCTGGAAATCATTCGTGAACAGTACAACAGCCTTGTCGGCAGACTTCATAAATCCGAAAAATTAAAGGATGCCGTCGGCATTGATAAAATAGGGGATATTGTCAGGGCGGCGAGAAAAACTCAAGGGTTGAGCAGACAGGCGCTATGCGATTTAAGCGGGGTGTCATACAGCACATTAAATAAAATTGAAACAGGTAGTGTCTCTGTCCGTCTGGATATTGTGATAAAGATTGTAAACACTTTGGGACTGAATCTATGGATAGGATAGGCAAGGTTTATTTTAACAAAAAGTTTGCGGGAATTTTGAAACAGACTGAAACCGGATACAGTTTTGCCTATGATCTGTCATATCTTGCCACCGGAACTCCCTTGAGTTTTAATCTTCCATTGCAGGAGAAACCTTTCAGGAGTAATCGGTTGTTTCCATTTTTTGACAATCTGACGTCCGAAGGATGGTTGAAAAATATACAAAGCAAAACTCAAAAAATTGACGAGAACGATAAATTCGGGTTGATTCTGGAGAATGGAAAAGATATGGCGGGAGCTGTTACCATATTAAAGAGTGAGAAGCGATAATGAATCATTGCAGAATCAGTCTTAAACCGATCAAAACACATTCAAAATATCCCCATTATTTAGATTATGAATTCAGAAAATTATTTCAAAGCCTTAAGGTTAATCCTGTTCTTTCATTTACACGAAAAGACTTTTTCAGGCAAAGTCCGATCAAATCCAAAGGCATGTCCATATCTGGTGTACAACAAAAACTTTCTCTTAAAATCAGCTCAGATAATGAATTTGAAATAACGTCCACCGAAGGAGAGTATATTCTCAAACCCAGCCCTGAAACCTTTCCGCACGCTTCTGAAAACGAGCATTGCGCCATGTTGACAAGCCGGATACTTGGAATTAAAACCGCAGATTGTGGTTTGGTCTCTTTTTCTGACGGAGAACTTGCCTATATAACGAAACGATTTGACCTCAAAGGTGAGAATAAAATCCATCAGGAAGACCTTGTTCAAGGCTTTGAAATGAGAAGTGAGGACAAATATGCATACAGTTATGAAAAATCCGGCAAACTCATCAATGCCATGACAAATGGCAAAGCATCGGTTGTCTTTGATTTTTTGAGTCGTGTCGTTCATGCCTACATTATCGGCAATGACGACATGCACTTAAAAAATATAAGTTTACAGAAATTGCCTGAAAATACCGGGCTGTATTATGACGGTATGACACCCAATTATGACTGTCTTTTCACCAATGCCTTTAACACTGTTTCCGGGTCTGATTTCCTGGCTCTGGATCTGCTTGAAGATGAGAAACACGGTATTTTTTCCAAAGCTTATGAAAAATATGGATTTTATACCGGGCATGATTTCAAAGTGTTAGGGGATAGACTGGGGCTGCGAGAAAAGCCTGTCACAACATTGATCAATAATATAAGAAAAAAAGAACCCCTGTTGATTGATTTAATCCATTGCAGCCTTATGCCCGCTGATATGAAGAAAAAAGCCGGTTTAATGGTCTCGGAAAGGATAAAGACACTTGGGTTTTAAATATATTTGGGTCATCATATTGGGGGCAGGCTTGACTTATTGATATTTTTAAGTCTGCTGTCAATCACCTGCCGGAGTATATCAATAACAAAGGGTTTCATATTTTCCGTTTCATAGTTTGTCAAATAGTATTCCATGTTATCTTTATACTTTTTTTCTTCCAGCAAACGGTTAATGCCTTTTTTGATAATATCGGTTAAATATTTTTCATCAGTAATAAACAGATCCAGAATTGCCAGAGTTTTTATCTGAAAGTCAGCGAACATAGTCGAGGGTTTGTAATAAAAATAACCTGAATTTCGAGGTCTTGGATGCTCTGCGAGTCCAAAAATAATATTAGGGGATGAATTGTTCATAATAGACCTTTTTTTCTCGCATATAAAATAACAATTATGGAGTAAATAATCTGAAAAATCAAGTAGGGAATAAATACAAGCAGTCTTGCAAGACCTGGAATGGTAACCATACCTATTGCACCTATACCTTGAATGAAGGCTACTGCACAATAAAAACCGGTCACGGTAACATGTTTGTACCCCATGCGGTTAAACAGCTGGTACAAATGGGTTCGATGAGCCTGAAAAACATTTTCTCCTTTGAACAGACGTCGCAGAAAAGTAAAAAAAGTGTCATAAATAAAATGAAAAAACAGCAGCGGAATCACCAGCAGGGATGTGTGGGCACTGTCATACAGGGAAGCAATGATGGAAAGGACGGCAAAAGTGAATCCGAGAAAGGTGCTGCCCACATCGCCCATGAACAGCTTTCCCTTTGGAAAGTTAAACACTAAAAAGCCAAGAACTCCGGCACCAAGGGTATAGGAAACAATATAGGTAAAATTACTGCCCTGGCTAAACGATATGATGCAGAAAAAAACTGTTGCAATAATGGCGTTCCCTCCGGCCATACCGTTCAGACCGTCCATGAAATTATAAGCATTGATCATACCCATAATCCACCAAAAGGTAATAAAATAACCTATCATACCCAGTGAGTTGTTGTTGACAAACAAAAGATTATAGCCGAAGTTGACTTCATGAATGATAATACCAAAAGACATCACAATAATTACCGCCACAACGTGTGTGAGCAGCCTTATATAAAATGCTTTCTGTTTAAGGTCATCATAAAGAGACATACCGGCAATAAGCAGGCTTGAAAATGTAAACCCAAGAAAATATCGTTCCGTAATCATGGGTTTATCTTCAACAAAATAGATGAGCAGCATGCTGAAAAAAAAGGTAAAAACAATGGCCACGCCCCCGATTGTAGGTGTTGACGTTTTGTGTGAAGAACGCCCGTTGGGAATATCCATAACCTTTACACGCTTGATCAACAACCAACTGATGGCAGCAGAGACTAAAAAAAGAAATATTGCAAATAAAAGATGTTTGGATAAATTAGTATAATTCATTAATTATAATAAGAAGAATAATATTTCTTATAGTACCTGTAATACCCTTCTTTTTTCATATTCACCCGGTTGAGAACCGTACCTATGATGGGTTGTCTGGCAGTTTCATACTGACCTATGACTTCCTTGATGATTTTTCGGTCTGTATTACCGGATCGGATCACCAGGATTGTACCGTCAACCCTGTCGGCTATAATGAGGGCATCTGTTGCCGGCATAACCGGGGGAGTATCGATGATAATAAAATCAAACTGCTTTTTCAGGTGATCAATTAAAAAAGTTACTCTTTCCGACCCCACCAGCTCTGAGGGATTTGGCGAAACAGGCCCCGATGGCAGGATAAAAAGATTAGGCGTATTAGTTGGCTGGATGACCGATTCAATGGCCTTTTTCAAATAGGGACCCTGGTTATCATTAATTTTAAATTCAGTATAGAGCTTTTCAAAATCAATATTCTGGCTGATTGATTGTTTGATCGCCTCGGATGATACGCCGGAAAATTCAAATTGGCCGGTTTCCATGGAAGACAACACCCTTATGGCTTCTATGGTTTGCACGGAAAGGGTCTTGAAAATATCTTTTTTGGAAACAAACCCCATGGTATACAGAATGGTTCCCAGGCGCTGGACCGATTTTTTCTGGTGCCCAAGGGCCAGGTATGCCTCTTTTTCCGTCAAAAGTTTGTTTCGTATCAGGGTATTGGCAAGGTTTTTCGATTTAGGGCGATTTTTCCAGTAAATATCAACAATCAGACCTTTTTCAAAAAAGATGCCCACCTGGTTTTCATCATTTTCCAGGCTCAGACGGCAGGTTCTTTTCTGAAGCTTTGTCAACTGGATAAGATCATCAACAGAAAACTCTTCCAGGCTGCCCTGGCCCAGATGAATTCCAAAGGTATTTGCCACAAGATCTGTTACGCCGGTTTTCTTTTTCATGGAAAAAAGGCTGCTCAAATGTGGACGCCGCAAATCCAAATCCACGAGTAAGACTTTTTGATTAGTCTGGGTGATGGCATGAGCCAGATTTACCGAAGTGGTTGTTTTACCCTCCCCTTCAACAGAACTTGTGACAACTACTGATTTAAGGTCTTTTTCCATGACCGTAAAAAAAAGATTGGTACGAAGTGTCCTGTATGATTCGGCAAATGTGGAACTTGAAGGAAAATGATCCAGCAGGTTTTCCCGGTCCGTCTGATTTTTAGTTTTTTTGCTTTTTGAAAACATCACTTTCCGGCTCCCTGATTTTCTGATTTATCGGCTTCAGGAATCACTGAAAGAACCGAAAGGTTAAAATGTGTATGAATATCTTCTTCGGTCCGGACGGTCTGGTCCAGGTACTCAAGAAAAAAGGCCAGCCCCACACCGCCGAAAAGTCCCAAAACAATACTCAGCAGAAGGTTTCTTTTTTTATTGGGGGATACCGGAGCCAGCGGAACCATTGCTTTTTCCACCAGCCGGATATTGGAGGCATCACTGGACTGGAGTATATTGGATTCCTTGACCCGGGAAACCATCAGATCGTAAAGATTCTGGCTGGTGTTGACGCTGCGCTGGAGAATCGTGTATTTGAGTTCCTTGCTGGAGGTATCCAAGGCATCGGACTCAAACTCGGAGATGGTTTTTTCCAGAGTTTTTTCCCTGGAAATCAGGACTTTACGTTCTGACTTAAGATTGGCCAGTTCTTTTTTGATTTCTTCAGAAAGCCGGTTGCGGCTTTTTTCAAGTTCACTTTTTAATTGCACAATTTTGGGGTGTTTAACCTTGAAAGTTTTGGTCAGCCGGGTCAATTCCAATTCCAGATCAACAATTTTCCGGTAAATGGTGTCAATCATGGGATTGTCCACCAAAGATCTGACATTGGCAACTCCCCTGGCACCCTGTATATGAGTACTCAGTTCATTGAGTTTGGCGTCCAGTTCCAGACGTTTATTCCTGGCTTCCAGATACTTGTTGTTGAATTCCGCCATTTTCTGTTCAACCATTTTCTGCTTGCCGGTAATAGAAAAGACTTTGTTGTTTTGTTTGTATTCAAAAAAGGCTTTTTCAGCATCTTCCAGTTTTTTTCTCAAGGCATAGAGTTCATTGTTAAGCCACTCCAGAGTCTGGGTAGAGGACTCCATTTTGTTGGCCAGGTTGAATTCAATATATTTTTCCGCCAGGGTATTGGACATTTTTGCGGCCAGAACCGGATCTTTATCTTTTACATCAATGGTTAACAACCGGGTATCCCTGACCTGGTTAATTGCAATTTTATCCTGAACCGTGGTGATCAATCCCATGCGCTTCTCATGGAGAGACAATTCCGATTCTTCCATTTTCAAAAGTATTTTTATATTGGCTTTGAACCGACTTATAATTTCTTTGATGGGATTGATCTCAAGGGTCTCATTTTTCGCATCCAGCTTCAAGCTATCAATGAGTTTATTAATGACAGACAGGGATTTTATCAGCTTGAAATGGGTGTTAAATGTCATGGACTGGGACATATAGCTTTCATAATCAACCCGTTCACCCGTGATGGGGGAGGATGACGTCTCCTTGTCAATAAGGAGTTTGGCCGTTGACTGGTACACCGGAGTGGCCATAAAGGTAAACAGCATAGTGATAAAAACCACAATAATAAAAAACGCAATGATCAGCACTTTGCGCTTGAGTAACACCATGATGTAATCGGATATATGGATCTCTTTTTCCTGAATCCCTTCAATCGCTTCTTCCATTGTTTCTCCTTAATGCTTTATAACCAAGATTCAGGGACGTGTATGCGGTCACCGGGTTTAAGAGGCAGGTCTGCCAGATCGCCTGCTATGACTTTTTCAAGATCCAGCTTTATGGTTTCCTGACCATCTGGTGTTTTTCGGATAACCTTGGCCCGGTTGGGGGCGGAAAACTTATCAAACCCACCAGCCATGATGCAGGCAGCCAGGGCTGTCAGGCCCGGCTGATAATCAAACACGCCCGGTTTTTTAACCTTGCCCTGGACATAAACCTTGGTAGCGGCCTGGTCCAGTTTGGTGCCTAAAGGGATATAAATGGTATCACCTGATTCGAGCTGGATATTCTTTGACATGTCACCTTCGTCCAAAAGCTTTATCAGGTCCACCTTGATAGGTTCGGTTTTGGCAAGAGTTTCCTCCATATCAGACACTATTATTTCATTTGTGCCCCCCCCCCGGAGAATATAGGCAATATTTCCCCTTTCAGGCAGCACGCCCCCGGCATTGGCCACAAGATCCATGACTGTGGGAATAAAATCAAGCTCGTATTTGCCAGGGTTTTTAACCGCTCCAGAAATAAAAAACTGAAGGCTGTGGTATTCCGCCATTTGCAGGTGAACCTGGGGATCGACAAAAAAATCTCGTTCCAGAGGAAGGATAACGGCACCTTCAAGTTCTTCAAGGGTCAGGCCCACCGCTTTTATTTTGCCGACAAACGGGATATTCACATTACCGTCCCCGCCAACAACCATCTGGGTTTCCACCTGTTCTTCACCGCCGGCACGAATGGAGATCGTCACCACATCCTCAATTCCTATCCTGTACGCCGCATCTTTTGTGGCAATTTCACAAAACCCCGGCCTGAACCAGGTGGTTACCACAAAAAATGGGAGAAACAACAATAACAGTAAATATTTTTTTAAACATCGTGACATATTTTTTCCAACGAATAAGGGGTTTTACCAAAAACAATGGTACAAAAATGAATTTGTACCATTATTTTTGAAAATCTACAATGTCAATTTATGACGGTTATTTATCCCCCATGTTGTAATTAAACTTGACATTAAACTGGATATATTTGTTGTCAAAATCTTTGCCTGGCTTATTGGAATCCCTTTCTTCAAATCCCCCTTCAAGACCGAGGCTGAAAAAATCATTGATCAGGTAATCTGCTGCTGCAGACATGAACCAGCGGTCATCTTCCCTATCTTCAGTTTCATAATCTGAATTCTGAAACCAGCCGGCCAGGGTGCAGTTGATTTTTTCCATGAACAGATGGGTAACCTGGGCATCAAAACGGGTCGAATTATAATAGGTCTCTCCAGAGCCAGAATCATTAAGGTTACTGCCCAGGGACAGATATATGCTGCTTTTGGGAATTCCCTCGGCATCAGGCGGATTCTGTCCTGAAACAGACAGTTTCCAGACAAATTGTTCAATATCACCTGACTTAAGAGGTGGTGTGTCAAACTCCCTGGCATGATAACCTGCACCGGCAGTAAAGCTGAGATAGTTGAACTGATGGGTCAGGTTGAGCATGACCTGGTTGGAGTCATAATCAGACGTTCTGAACGACGCATTGTTGTCATAATCCCGGTTCCAGTACTGGTAATCCAGATCAAAGGAGGTTTTCTGGTTTAAATAGTAATAAAACGTAAAAGTCCCCCTGTTTTCAACGGAATCCTCACCCTCATTCACGTCGTCATCAGAGTAGTCCGTGATCAGGTTGGTGTATTTCAGGCCCAGTCCGAATTTATTGCCGAAATTATAGAGCAAACGCGGTGTAAAACGGTTCATGATGTATTTAAACCGATCAGTGGCATTGGAATTTGCTTGTGCATTAGCAGGATCACTTGTTTTCTGAAAAAAATTGTCAAGCCCAATGAGCAGATGGTCTGTGAACTGGGTCTGGGCGGTAAAATCAGCCATATGTTCAATATAATCAAAATCACCTGCTTTAAACGGATCGGCAGAGACATTATCCTGATCATCATATTCCAGCACATTAAACCAATAGTCCAGGGAAACCAGGCTTTTTCCCGTAGTGTATCCCAATTCGATACCTGGTTTTACATTATAGGTATCAACTGTTTTGGTATTGGTGTCGGACTTGTGAAAGTTTGTATCTCTTTGCCATCCGGTTTCAATATGGGGTTTAATCAGTATTCGCCCATCGGCAAAGGAACTTGTAGCGAAAAACAGAGAAACCAGGAACGACAAAAGGGTAACTCTTAACAGTATAGACATGCGGTACTTAAATATCATTTCAAATTCTCCAGATCAATTGATAAATAATTTAGATTCTATCATTAAACAGGACTGCCTGGTTGATTATCCTGAGTAGGTGGCGGCTCCGGTGTAGGCTCCGGTGTAGGCTCCGGTGTAGGCTCCGGTGTAGGCTCCGGTGTAGGCTCCGGTGTAGGCTCCGGTGTAGGTTCCTGGTTTCCTTCCTGCTGCTGGGCCTGAGTTGAGCCCTGGTTTGATCCGGTTTGGGCTGCTTGGTCAATAGCTTCTACATTCTGACCCCCAGCAGCCACTGCTGCTTCTACAGCACCTGAGCGGGAACCATTGCTGGCCGCCTGGGCAACCGCTTCTACATTCTGACCCCCAGCAGCCACTGCCGCTTCTACAGCACCTGAGCTTGCGCCATTGCTGGCCGCCTGGGCAACCGCTTCTACATTCTGACCCCCAGCAGCCACTGCCGCTTCTACAGCACCTGAGCTTGCGCCATTGCTGGCCGCCTGGGCAACCGCTTCTACATTCTGACCCCCAGCAGCCACTGCCGCTTCTACAGCACCTGAGCTTGCGCCATTGCTGGCCGCCTGGGCAACCGCTTCTACATTCTGACCCCCAGCAGCCACTGCCGCTTCTACAGCACCTGAGCTTGCGCCATTGCTGGCCGCCTGGGCAACCGCTTCTACATTCTGACCCCCAGCAGCCACTGCCGCTTCTACAGCACCTGAGATTGCGCCACTGCTGGCCGCCTTGGTAACTGCTGCTACATCCTTACCCCCGGCCACTGCCGCTGAGACTGCTGTTGCTGTTGCCTGCCTTACTGCATCGCCTGGATCCTCATCTGCGGTTACAGCAGCATGAATAACAGCTTTTATTACTGCCTTGATGATTTCCTCATCCCCGGTTGCTACTGCAGCTTCTATCTCCGCCTGCTGTTCTGATGTCAATGCGGTAGCCTGGCCCGTGAATATGCAGGACAATGCCATTACCATTAACAGCAAAGCAACCAATTGAAAATTTTTCATCTTTTTCATTTTTTCTCCTTTTAAGAATAAATAAAAACCCAATCTGCTTTTTATATACAAACTTTTGATAAAGACCCTACACTTTCCAGAATGGCAAATGGATTTTCTCTTGTAATCAATTCAGCATTGGTACTACCCACCAGCTTGATCAAAGATTTTTTTGCATCTGCCATACGGTATTTTCGACCCGGATGAATATCCGAACCCATACAGAAAACCTGATCCATGGATAACAATACCTTGGCCGTCCTCATGGCTGGTTTTCCGAACTCCCCTTTCAGGCTGCCTGCGGTAATCTGTATGGCAGCACCACTATAGACAAGCTCTGCTGTGATTTCAGGCTTTTCCATAATCATGGGGTTTCTTTCCGCGTGGGCAATAATGGGAACAATTCCTCTGTCCTTTAACTGCCGGATCATCAACGAAACCGCCTTGGTAATAAACAGGGTCGGCAACTCAATCAAAAGATACTTGCCCCCATCACCAAGGGTTAAAAGATTTCCTTTATCATATTCCATGACAAGATTATGATTAACCCGGACTTCTGATCCAGGCAGCACTTGAATTGAAATTCCTTTTTTTTCAAGCAATTCCATCAAGTCTGAACAAGCCTGTAAAATCATTTCTATAGTACAGTTAAACACACCATCAAAACTGTGGGGAGTGGCAAAAATTATTTCCACACCCTGATCAACCGCTTGCTTTATAAACAAAATAGATTCTGTCAAATCCCTTGCTCCATCGTCGATGGCGGCAAGGATATGTGAATGGGTATCAATCATTTAATTTCACCTGATCTTGATATATATTTTAACTCTTAGATCATATCTTTTGATAAAAATCAATCATTTTATCTAGTTATTTTTTTCTCACAAATCATTAAATCGTTTTTTTAAAATTTAAACGGCACAAATCTATTTTACTTTTTATGACGTTTGTGGATATTTTTTTATATGAATCGAAAAAAAATTATAATATAGGAAGAAAAATGAAACAAATTACCTTCATTCATATTGTATTATGCGTTTTCATTGCAGTTATTTTTTTTATTCCGGCTGTATTTGATATTCCCATGCCGATTCTTGAAGAGTTGCAACTGAAAAGTGTGGATATGCGATTTAAAATCCGTGGGGGACGAAAACCATCTGGAAATGTTGTTATTGCAGGAATTGAATCAAAGGGAATCCAAACCTATGGTAGATGGCCCTGGCCCCGGTCTGTATTTGCACATCTGCTGGCACGCCTCAAGGAGTGTGGGACGAAAACCATTGTTTTTGATCTTCTTTTTCCTGAACCTGAAGAAAACCGGGTTGCACCGGCAATTGAATCCCTTGCAAAATCATTTACAGAACTTAACCTGCTGAATGATGATTTTCGCACCCGGATTTTTTTAGATGAAATGACCCAGATCATGGAAGAATCCAATAATGACAGCCTGATGGCTCAAGCGGTGACCTGGAGCGGCAATGTAATTTTGGGAATGGCCTTTGAACCAGGGAAAGGCAAAAAAAATTTATCTGCCGGCACAGCAAAGGCCTTGTATCAATTTGATCCGGTTGATCTGGAAAACAAGAACCGAAATGGGATACGTTCTTTTCGGACTGAACAGATGCTGTTGCCCATCAAGACCCTTACAAACAGCGCTGCAGCCATAGGATATGTCAATATTTTTCCGGACCTGGACGGTGTTATCCGCAACGTAACATCAACCATTTTAAAGCAGGATGCCCCCTATATGCCATTGGCAGTGACTGCTGCCGGTCATTTTCTGGATGCAGATCCCATTTGGGATGCCAACGGGAGTTTAAAAATTGCAGATCATAAAATTGAGTTTGACGCTTCCGGAGCCGTACATCTGGATTTTTACGGGCTTGAAAATTCCTTTGCCCGGTTTTCAATTGCAGATATTATTGAGGGAAGAATTCCGTCTGCTGAATTGAAAGATAAAATAGTGATTATCGGCGGTATGGCCACAGGCCTGGGAGATATCTGGCCCACCCCTTTATCCAGCGAAATTCCAGGCGTATTAATTCAGGCCACTTTTCTGGATAATATCCTTCAAAACCGGGTGTTGAAGATGCCGAAAAATAAAATTCCAATTATTTTTTTTACTATCTTTGGCATGGCGTTACTGCCATTGGGATTGATGGTCTTGTTTTCTCCCCTGGTTTATGTACTGGTTGGGATTTTTTTTCTTACAGGCTATGCTGCGGTTACCCAATACATTTTTAATGTTCATCAATTGATATGGCCGGCTGTCTTACCAATTGGAGCCGGATTTTTTTCCACACTGGTACTCCTTGTCTATAATTTTATAATCGAAAACAGACAGCACCGGTGGATTAAAAAATCTTTTTCCCAGTATCTGAGTCCGGATGTCATTGATATTCTGGTCAGGGACCCCGGGCAACTCAAACTTGGAGGGGAGGAAAAAGAACTCACGGTGATGCTGGCAGACATTCGTAACTTTACATCTCTTTCCGAAAGCCTTTCTCCCACAGACCTGACTCACCTGCTCAATCTTTACCTGGGAGAATTGACCGATGTAATTCTGGACCAGGGAGGCACCCTGGACAAATATATGGGGGATGCCATCATGGCATTTTTCGGGGCACCTGTTTATAATGCCGGCAATGCTTCAGATGCCTGCCGAACCGCTATCCTGATGTTTGAACGTCTTCATGACAAACGAAAGGAATGGGTACACAAAGGCCTGCCGTCCCTCTGGATCGGCATCGGGATTAACACAGGACCAATGGTTGTCGGCAACCTCGGGTCTGTCCGGCGGTTTGATTATTCGGTTATCGGGGATCATGTCAATCTGGCCTCCCGACTGGAAGGGCTCAGCAAGGTATATGGGGTTAAAATGCTTATTTCAGAATATACCCGGAACCATCTTGATTCTGAGTTTACCTGCCGGGAACTGGATATTGTCCGTGTCAAAGGCAAGGAAGAACCGGTCCGGATCTATGAACTCCTGGGAAAGGATTATTTTACAAACGGGGCCTATGCCTTTGTGGATTCCTTTGAACAAGGAATCGCCTGTTACCGGGACAGATCCTTTCGAAAAGCCATCCGCTGTTTTGAGGACACCCTTGCCATCAAGCCGGAAGATAAGCCGTCCCAAATGTTTATACAGCGATGCATCACCCTTGAAAAAAAAACATTGCCCGCAGATTGGGACGGCACCTGGAACTTCAGTCAAAAATAGCACCCCAATATTATTACACCATCGGGGTACTATACTGATCATCTTGATTATATAGGACTTGCCGGTTCGGCATCATCAACAAACGTTTCCGGAATAAAAATTTCAGGAACAACTGTTTCAGGAACAAACGTTTCAGGATTAGTTTCCGGCTCCGGCAAAGTTGACTCGGTTTGATTGGAAACCTGTGTCTCTACAGGGCTGATATTATCAGCTTCCGTCTGACTAACTGAATCTTCTGATTCAATCGACTCTGGTTCGGCAGTCGTACTATCCGTGGGCGTATTATCTACAGCTTCTTCATCTACAGCTTCTTCATCTACGGCCTCTTCATCTACGGCCTCTTCATCTACAGCCTCTTCATCTTCGGCTTCTTCATCTTCGGCTTCTTCGTCCGCTGTCTCTGAATCAATAGTAGCCTGAGTCTTTTCCTGTGTATTTTGAACAGCTTTATTCAAAATATCACCAGACGCTTTCACACTGTCGATATCTTTATTTTCAAAGGCTTGGTCAATAGCATCCACAGCAGCAGAAACGGCTTCAACAGATTGGGCTGCCGATTCTGCTATTTGGGTTAAGCTGGTTGCTTTTTCCGAATTTTGCTCTGTGACGGCCTGAGCAGCCAGGGTACTGACTTGAAGAGCATTCTGAGTGGCTTTTGATGATTGCTCAACTGAGGTAGCCAAGGTTTGTGCCAGGACTGCATCCTGTTCGGTTGAAGCTGTTTTTGCCGCCTCAATTGCCTTGTCAGCCATCAGAACTGTTTTTTCTGCTGTTGCAAAGCTTTGACTATCCATACTGCTCAAATTTTCAGTTTTATCTTTACCGGCTTCATCATCCCTTGCCATAAGCCAGACACTTGCATTCGAGGTTTTTATCGTACTCGCAGCAGCCTCAAGTGTATTGGCAGCTGATTTGGCAACAGCAAGAGCTGTACTTCTCTGGATTTCATTTGTTGCCGTACTGGCCAGATCAGCCGCCTTACCGGCAGTTTGAGTGGCTTTTCCCGCAACAACCAAGGCCCTGTCATTTTGTGCCTTTGCCTGCCTGGCCGTGGCCATACCATCTGTATCCCCTTTCAGGGTTTCTAAAATCAAAACAATATCGGCATTAATAGATTCTTTGGTGGCAGCGGCATAAGTATCGACTGCCTGAGCTGACAGCGTATTGGCTTCTATGACCTCTTGGGGTGTATCATCCGTTGCATTTTTAATCTGATTTTCCGAGTTCTGTTTGACTTGTTGTGCCTGTTGCAGTTTTTCCTGTTTGGTTTCAAGACCGGTCAAAACAGCTGCAATCTGGGAAAGGGTTTGTTGAACAGACGCTTTTATGGCAGGATCGGTATTAGCTATAAACGTATTTAATTCAACCTGAATTTCCTGGATATTTAAGGCCTCATTGTCTGATGCACGGGAAGACGTCATGGATGCCTGCCATGTTGGGGAATTTACTGCCCGGGCAAGATTCATGATTTTGGGAACAATTTCTTTAAACTCGCCAAATGTATCCATAGCACCTTCATAGAGTTTACCCAGAGATTCACCTGTTTCATCCGTGCCAAACCAGCCCCCGGTTCCACGAAGGGCCGCAACAGCCGTAGGCAGTTCGATCTGGGTTTTACGCCCTTTGGCCGGCTGCTCTTCATATTTGGTTCTGCCCATCATGATACGGATGCTGCGAAGTCTGACAGGTTCGTCGGACACAGAAGTGAATTTTTTCATCTGGTCCATAGCGCGGATGCTTGAAAAAACATCCACATGCATGGTGGCACCATCATTAAACAGCACCATGGCTGTGCCTTGTTTAGTAACTATTTTGGCACCAGAATAAAGCTGCAGGTCTTTTTCCGGCTGGCTCCACGTCCCTGCATTTTTAATCATGACTTCCCCGGAAAATTCTTTAAGTCTTGCAATCTCCTGGAGAGCAGCAAATGCATCTCCCCACAAGGCAAAAAAAAAGAAACAGACAAAAATAAAGCTTGTCCATTTTTTTTGTAAAATATTCATCTTTCCTCCTAAGTATTTAATACAATTGAATAGCAGTCTAACTATCCAACAAAACCCCTTTTGATTTTTTTTATTGAATATAGAACGTTGATTCATATAATATAAAAATCACGAAATAAAAATAAAAAAGGAGTATATTTTTGAAAAAAGAGGTTTTTCTTATTTTACTGGCCTTATCTTTCCACACATTAATTTGTGCGGAAACTGAAAAAGAAATCTTAAATAACGGTATTTTTTTTTTCAAACAAGATCAGTATCTACAGGCAGTTGATGAATTTTCAAAACTGATTGACCTGGCTCCGAACAATGCAGATGCATATAAGAACCGCGGGGTGTCTTACATGAAACAGGAAAAATTTGATCTTGCCATTAAGGATTTTGAAACAGCAAAAAAATTAGCCCCTGAACTGAAGGGCCTTTACAGTAATCTTGGAGTGGCCTGGTATTATAAAAAAGAGTATGAAAAAGCCATTGAAAACTATGATATTGAAATCAAAACGGCACCTGAAAATCATGTGGCTTATTTTAACCGGGCCTTGTGCCTTGCTGAACTTAACAGAAATGGGGAAGCCCTTGATGATCTGTCAAAAACACTCAATCTCAAGCCTGATTATTACTGGGCCATCTGCTGCAAAGCAGACCTGCTTGCTCAAGCAGGAGATAATATCAGGGCGATTGAAACCTATGAAGAAGCTATCCGGCAAGACCCGGAAAACAGGTATGCAACAGAAAATTTAACTCAGATCAGACAAAAAATCAATGAACAGGAAAATCTTGATCAAAAAAATGACAAATCTGAGGGCAATAAAACTCTTGACCCGGAATATGCCCTTCAGGCAGGCGCTTTTCTCAACCAGATCAATGCAGATAAAATGAAAACAAGATTGCAAAATAACAAATTTGATTCACGAATACTGGTACTGAAAGACGCCAGGAACAGAACCTGGTATCTGGTAAGATCAGGCAGATATCACAATCAAAATGAAGCTAAAAAGGCCAAGGTTTCATTAAAAAAAAAGCTGGGAATAAAATCAATAATACGCCCCTTTGGTGTCTGGTAAAACAACCTGATTTTCTAATCAGTAAAAAAAGTCAGACAGAAAACCTGATATTTAAAATATCACCATCTTCAACAACATAGTCTTTGCCTTCAACATAAATTTTGCCACCTTTCTTGAGTTCCGCTTCACTGCTGGCATCCATAAGATCATTGTATTTAAATACTTCGGCACGGATAAAACCACGTTCAAGATCGGAATGGATAACCCCTGCAGCTCTGGGGGCTCTTGAGCCGTTCCTGACCAGCCACTGCCGGACTTCATCCTTTCCAACGGTAAAAAAGGAAATCAGGTTCAAAGATTTAAGACAGAGTTTTGTAAGACTTTCAAGTGCGGTCACTTTGATACCAAGATCTTGAAGAAACTCATCTTTTTCTTCCTGAGTATCCAGACCGGCAATCTCAGCCTCGACCTTTGCAGAGACCAGCATTACTTCTATCTGCTTGGCTTCACAGCTTGGAGCAAAAGCAGACAACAGCTGCTCGTTTTCAAGATCATCTTCAGATACATTAACGGCAATAACCAGTTTTTTGCGTGTGATAAACGGATAACTTCTGATCATCTTTTCTTCATCTTCCGTTAATTCAATCAGCCTTAACGGTTTTTCCTCTTCAAGAAAATCCTTTAACTTGTTCATGAGTACAAGTTCTTTTTGCTGATCTTCATCCTTTATCTTTTTAACCATTGCCTCAAGGCGTTCAATTCGTTTTTCAACAAATATCTGGTCATGCATGATAAGCTCGGAATTGACCGTTTCAAAATCTCTTACAGCATCCACAGAGCCTTGGGCATGGTAGATAGCATCATCTTCAAAGGCACGTACCACATGGCAGATGGCATCCATGTCAGCGATATCCCTGAAAATTTCTCCCTTTGAGATGGTTTCAGCTTCCATTTTTGGAAGCAGCACAAGATCAATCCTGGCCCTGACATTTTTCTTAGGATCGTACATATCCACCAGGTGATTGAATCTTGAATCAAGAATATCTGCAGCACCGGGCACTGGTTTAAATGCCTTTGACGGTTCTTTAATCTCATTTCCCGTTAAAATATGAAACAGTGTTTTTTTGCCTGTCTGGGGCAGGCCGATAATTCCAACCTTCATGGGTTAAGCGGTATCCTTTTTTAAATTTAAATTTTACTTCACATTCATAGGGCAGTTTACGGCAGCCTGATCTGCTGTTTTTCCACATCTTTATTCTGCCGGTATAAAATGGCCACATGACCTATCATACCTGCAATATGGGATTGAGTGGCTTTTGAAATCTCATTTATCAAAGAATTTTTCTGATCCTTTTCTTTGAAATCATTAAATTTCACTTTGATAAGTTCTGTTGCTTCAAGTGCCTTATCAATCTCTGCGATAAGTGTTTGGGTAATGCCTTTTTGACCGATAAATGCAGATGGGTTCAGATTGTGAGCAAGCCCCCGTAAATATTTTTTCTGTGATCCTTTTAATTCTTCCAAATTCATATCCTTCATATGTTTGTTTTGTAAACAGTTATCATACCATAGAAAAAAAAAGATTTATAGCTCAGGAAATGCTGAGGCGGATAAAGTCCTCTTCTATTTTATTTCGAAGAATTTTGATTTCCATCAAGGCCTGGTCAAAGGTTTGTTTCAATTCATGATGATAACGCGCCAGGTATTTTTTCTGGACAGGACAAAAATACCAGGTACAGACAAAAGGACGGTCAAGCCTTGAAAGGGTGCATCCTTTTTCGGAAAACCAGCAGCAGGATTTTCTTTTATTCTTTTGCATTTTTTTTGAAATCTGTGACTCAGGAAATGTCTTCCGGGCAAAATAAATATAAAGCAGATCCTTCAAATCATACCATATGGTCGCTCTTAAACAGCAGATATCCTTACACTGCACACAAGTTTGTGAGCAAACCATGTCTATGGATTCTGATATTTTCTCAAATTTCTGCTGAATTTTGATGGCCATATCAGAGACAATCTCAAGTTTGCCCCCATATAATTTGTCAATTTTTTTTATGAATATAAAAACCTGGCTCCATTCATCATTTGAGGACCAGGGGATAGTGGCATGACCTTTCATTTTCAGGCAATATTCTCCTTTTGAGCCATTGCTGCCGATAACTTACTGTCAGCAGATTGATGATCTTTTTTTCACAACACCCCTGACAACTCAAAGCTTTCAGACTGGTTAATGGTATGAATAAATCGTTTTAACAGCTCTTTGTTAAAACAATGTGACATGCCCTTATCTCTTAGTTTCATGCGGACTTCCACTCGTTTTTTTGCTTCTTCTTCAATTATTTCTTTTTCTCTCAACCGCCTGAGCTTTATATCATAATCATCCCTGACAATTGCGGTTAAAGGTGTTTTTTTATTTTCAACCGCCTCTTGTTCAAATTTTTTAAGGGTATCAAGGTAGGGATTTTCCCCGATCATAATTTTTAATGCTTCAAAAGGGGTTTTGGATTCCTTATAATGCCGCTTTGAAGTCAAAGCGTCAAACACATCTACAATGTGGCAGACTTTTGCGATCAAAGGAATCTGCTCGCAGCCTAACCCGCTTGGATAGCCACTGCCGTCTTCATTCTCATGATGATACAAAATCGCCTGCATGGAAAACTTTGAAAGCCCCGTATCAAACAGAATACTTGCAGAATATGCGGTATGGCACTGAATAATGATATATTCAAGGTTATCGAGCTTCCCTTTTTTACCAAGTATATTTTGAGGAATTTTTATTTTCCCGATATCATGAAGAAAGCCTGCAACAGCTGCCTGCAACAGCAATCCCTTTAATTCAGGCCCCCTTTGCACACCAAACAATTCCCTGTTGGCATTGATAAAGGTTGCCATCAGCCAACCCACCTTTATGGAATGCAGGTGGGTTTCATAGTCGTGTCCGATTAAATCTGCAATTCCGTTTAATGAATTAATATCAGATATAAACTCTATGGCCTGTGCAAGAAGTCGCTGAACATTATCGATCGACTTTTTAAAATCTTTGGTAATGCTAAAATTGGTTTTAAAGCATTCTTTGACAACATCAGTTGATAAATCAATCAATGTTTCTGTCTTTTTTACAATATCAATTTCATCATGTTTTAGAAAGTATGCCAGGTTGTTGTTCAGGTATTCATTATAAATTTTCAATTGTTTTTTATGAATATAGACTTTTTTCCAGAATCTTAATAATTCCATGAGCCTTTGTCTTGGAATAGAGTGTGAATCTACCAGAAGACATCGGAATCTAAACCCTTGAGTCCCGCAGGATTGTTTTTCATAAATTGAAAAATCAATCAGATTTTCCGGATTTATGGATAAAGGGTCAATTTCATGAAATGCTGTTCCATCGTTGAAATACTCAATTTGTAAATCCAAATTTTAATTACTCCCAAAAATATCAAAATAACTGAAAGCTCTCTGGACTGCATCAAAAGCCGGAATGCCTCAAATGATAGTGGATAGCACTAACGCCTATGGCAGATTGACCTGGCACAACAAAAAATGAAAGAAATCTGATTTCAACAGTTTAGAAGTTCTTTCATATAAAAAACTTCTGAAACACCGATACAACACATCTAATTATCGGCATTTATCTAACTATTGGCATTCCATATGTCAATAGTTATTTCCCACACAGCGTAAAGATGATGTGTCAACACTGATACTCAATGACGAAGAATGTATCGGCTTAATCCTGTAGCGACGGGTGCTGTTGATATTGATAGTTTTAATATTGATAGTTTTAAACACCCGTCGTGTGCATTTGATTTGTGCGTACGACCGTTATTCTGCTGAATTGATATAGTCTTCAATCCCCTTGCCAAGAGTGTCAATCATGTCACAGAAACGCTTCTCATCCGGCTCCAGAAGAGTCATCCTGAACCCTTGCAGATCCGTATTAAAAGAGGAAAGAGGAACCAGGCAAATGCCGGTTGCGCCCAACAGGTAATAAACAAACCGTTTGTCAGGATTTATTTTCGGGTCATCAATGAGATTTTCAATCAGGCTGCGGACAGAAGGATTTGAAATGGGCAGAGATTGCCTGCCATTCACTTTGCCGTCCTTAAACACGATGCTCATATAAAAAGCACCGTCAGTTCGGTTGACTAAAATACCGGGAATCTTCTTTAATCTTTCATAGGCAATTCCGGAAAATCTCTCATAGCGCAACCGTCTTTCTCCCAAGTGAGCCTGAAACTTTGGGTGCTGAACAATGTGGGGAAAAGCTTTCTGGGGCAAGGTGGTTGAGCAGACCTCCACCATTTTTGCACCGACTATGGTTTGAATATAGGTGCTGAACTCAGGTTTGTTACGGGCATTATACACTTCGATCCAGCCGCATCTGGAACCCGGCCAGGGCAGTTCCTTTGAAATTCCCTTCATGGAGATAGCCGGGACATCACCGATAACGGCAGCCAGGGGCTTGGACTTTTTACCATTATAAATAAGGTTCTGATAAATTTCATCAGCAATAATAAAAAGGTTGAACTCTTCAGCAATGGCTACAATAGCTTTGAGTATGCTCTCCGGAAAAACCGTTCCTGTGGGATTGTCCGGGTTGATCAGAAGGATGCCTGCTACGGCAGGATTATACTTGACCCTGCGTCTGAGTTCATCAATATCCGGGAACCAGTTGTTGTTGGGGTCAAGAGGATAACACACCGGGGGGAGACCGGCGTGGGCAGCTTCAGATGAAGAGTGGGTAGTGTAGGTGGGTGACGGGGTGATCACCCGGGCTGTCCGGCGCAAAAAACCATAAACTTTGGTTATGGCATCTCCCAGGCCGTTGAAAAAGATAATATCATCCGGGGTGATTCGGCAATGGCCGTTGCTGTTGTTCATGTCAACCAGAAATTGCCGTGTTTCAAGCAGGCCCTGGGATGGGCAGTAACCGTAGCATTCGTCCTCCATGACAAGTTTGGAAACAATCTGCTTCATCCATATCGGGACCTTTTCTCCTTTTGCCACTGGATCTCCGATATTTTCCAGATAGACCTCTACTCCCATCTCCTTGAGCTTGTCAGCCACCCGGATGATATTTCTGATCTCGTAGGTTAACTCTTGTGCGCCGATATGTACAATTCTTGTTCTCATTGGAGAAGATCCTTTGTTCAGGTGTTAAAATAAAAAAAGGGCTGCAACAGGCTGCAACCCTTTAAATAAAAAAAGCTGCAATTGCTTGCCTGCAGCCCTGGAAATTTTTATAAGGAAATCAAATCATTAAATCCCCTCCAGAACCGCAGGCCATTCGGCCGCCGCCGCTGCCGCCGCACAATACGCGATAAAGATGCTGGAGTTCAAATCGTTGATCATAGTTATCCTCTTATTTTTTAAAATATGTACCATACCATAATCATCAAAGGATGTCATGGAAAATTTATGTTTAAAAAAATATTAAATTAAACTTTACAATCCAGACATCCTGAATTACATAACTGAATAACTTCCACACTATAAAAGATTAAAAATGAGTGAAAAATTAAAGATCCTGTTTCTTTGTACCGGCAATTCATGTCGAAGCCAAATGGCAGAAGGATGGGCAAGACATCTTAAAGCAAACCTTATTGATGTTTGTTCGGCCGGGATTGAGACCCATGGGTTGAACCCACATGCCGTAACCGTCATGGCCGAAGCCGGGGTCGATATTTCTCACCACCGATCCAGGCATCTGGATGAATTCAAACATTCACGTTTTGACTATGTGATCACGGTGTGTGGTCATGCCCATGAAACTTGCCCCTGGTTCCCCGGCGGCAGCCGAGTCATTCATGCTGGGTTTGATGATCCGCCCAAAATGGCCAAAAACCATGATGATCCGGAAAAAAAACTTGACTGCTATAGAAAAGTAAGGGATGAAATCAAGGATTACATTCTTACGCTGCCTGACAGTTTGACACACTCTTTTGGATTATAATAATGATATACGGATGGACCGGGAACATACTGCATATTGACCTGACAAAAAAAAGCATTGAAGTTGAGACACCCATTCTTGAAACTTATAACCGCTATGTAGGCGGCAAAGGATTGGGCGGCAAATACCTGCGAGAGTGCGCAACCCTTCCCTGGAATCATCCTGACACGGTAATCTGCATTTTTTCAGGCCCCCTGACAGGAACCATCGCCCCCACATCAGGACGAGGACATATCATTTCAAAATCACCGCTCACAGGACTTGTGGGAGATTCATCCGTTGGCGGAAAACTGGCTACCCGGCTCAAGCAGGCGGGCTGGGACGGCATTGTCATCAAAGGCACAAGCCAGGCCCCGGTTGGAATTGAAATTAAAAATTGCAGCATTGAATTTAAAGATGCTACAGGATTATGGGGCGTTGATACCTCCATCCTTCACAACAGGATCATGCCGAAAAAGGCTTCACTTGCCTGCATAGGACCTGCGGCTGAAAATGGTGTGCAATATGCCTCCATAATTGTGGATCGCCATTTTGCCGCAGGCAGGAGCGGACTTGGACTTTGTTTTGCACAAAAAAAAATCAAATACATCCTTGTGAACGGCACAGGCCATTGCAAGGTAAAAGATACTAAACAATTAAAACAGGTCAGGGAAGACATCCTGAGGCTCACAGCCGCCTCCCCTGCCCTTATGGGTCAGTTCGGTTTCACCTGCCTGGGTACGGGGGCGGTATATGATCTTATGGATAACCGACGGATGATGCCGACGGATAATTTTTGCCGCACCCGTTTTGAGCCTGCGTCCCAGCTTAATGCAGCCATGTACGCAAAAACCTATGCTCCCCGAAAAACCGGATGCCTGGGCTGCCATATTCTTTGTAAAAAAACAGGTACAAAACCAGGGACAAAGCCAGGCACAAAAAACGGTCAACAACTCAGCATGCCGGAGTTTGAAACCATGTCCCATTTTACGGCACTGATCGGCTGCCGGGATATCGATCTTGTCGTAAATGCAAACAAACGTTGCAATGACTATGGAATGGATACCATATCAACGGCGTCAACCCTGGCCTGCAGGCGTGAAATAACCGGCCTTGATTATACGCCGGCAACCCTGTTGTCTCTTTTGGATGATATTGCCTTTGGCAGAGGAGAAGGAAAAGAGCTGGCCATGGGTGCAAAAAAATATGCAAAACATATGGGATCACCCCAAACCGCCATGACTGTCAAGGGAATGGAACTTCCTGCATATGATCCCAGGGGTGCTTACGGCATGGCATTGGGATATGCCCTGTCCACCAGGGGCGGATGCCATTTGAGGGCCTATCCCATCAGTCATGAAATTTTCAGAAAACCCGTGGCCACGGATCGCTTCAGCTTCAGCGGCAAAGCCAGGATCATAAAAATTGCTGAAGACCTTAATGCCGTGGTGGACTCACTTACCGCCTGCAAATTCACTTTTTTTGCAGCCGGACTGGAAGAATACGCAACTGCCTATGAAGCTGTTACAGGAATTGAAACAACTGCCCATGATCTTCTGAAAAAAGGGGAATGCATCTATTATAACGAAAGGATCATCAATTCTTTGAACGGATTTGACGCCGGAGAAGATGACCTTCCTGATCGATTTTTCACACAACATGGATCAAGCTCAAACAATATGCCTATCCCTCCCATCAGCAAGGATGCGTTTCTGGAAGCCAGAAAAAAATATTATGATATTCGAGGGCTTACCCCAAAAGGCCTTCCAACACAAGAAAAAGCACAAACACTTGGACTTTTATGGAAAACCTTGTAAATACATATGCAGCCAAACTTGTCAAAGCAAAGCTGGGTAGTGACGCAGGCCCTTGCAGGCCCTTGATAGGCGGGTTGGATGATACGCTGGTCTGGAACCGCAAAGCAGATGAGACAAAGGTTCTGGAAGATGTTTTCAAAGAACTCAATATCAATTCCCTGGTATTTTTAAGACCAGCCGAACCCTACGGCAGTCTACTGGGATTTCTGGCAAAAAACGCTCTTAAATCCAATGGATTGATCCAACCCAAAGATTGTGAAACAAGAACATTTCTCCATGATCTGCCCGTGATCAAAGACTTTTGTGCAGACCAAATCATCCGGGTTTTGAAAAAAAGAAAAAGCGTGATCATTGCACCACAATCTCCCGATGACGATTTCAAAGGCCCTGCCATTGTAGCCCACGGCACGGTCAGCCCTGAACAGGGCTTTGTTACGGTCAGTTCCGTTTGTTTTGCAAGCTTTGTTAAGTTTTATACAGATTACTTGGAAAAACTTCAAGCAGGGACTGCCACAGACGATGCCCACGATCTGTTTGACGCTGTATTACCTTATATAAAGCAGGAACAACAGCCTTTGCCCGATTTTATTCGCGCTCCTTTCCCGGATGAAGAAACCGTTTATTCCGCCATTATCGAAGCAGGCAAAAAAACCGTTGAATACGGACTTGTGGACTCTTATTTCGGAAATGTCTCCTATTGCCGGCACAAAACCCTTTACATCAGCCAGACCGGAAGTTCCCTGGATACACTTTCCGGGTGCATTGACCCGGTCCCCTTAGACGGTTCCACCAGCGCAGGACTCACCGCCTCAAGTGAACTGTCCGCCCATCTGGAGATCATTGCCCGCACCAAATACAGAGCTATCCTGCACGGCCACCCCAAATTTTGTGTCATTTTATCCATGGATTGCGATCCTGCTGAAAAAGCTGCCTGTTGTTTTTCAGACCAATGCCACATCAAATGCCCGAAAAAAAGATATGTCGGCACCACCCCAATTGTACCCGGGGAAGTCGGCACCGGCCCCACCGGCCTTTGCAACACCCTGCCCCCGGCTCTTGAACAGTCAAACAGTGCTATTGTATATGGCCATGGTTTGTTTACCACGGGAAAAGAAAATTTTTCCGATGCCTTTGCCACTCTGCTGGAAGTTGAAAATAACTGCCGCCGCCTGTATTTTGAAAAAATTTTCCACTTAAGACCTTAATCTTAAGGCAGAAATGTAAAGCCCGTTTTAAAAATCATCGTCATCCAAAGCAATAAACTTTTTCGGCAACACTTTTCCGGGTGAACTTTTCAGAGCTCTGGATTTTCGATCATTTTTCAGCAAACCGGCAAGCCTTTGATGATTTGTCTGAAAATCGACCTGTGTTCCATTATCTCCATAATCGGGGCGGATCTCCCGGACAATGCCCTTTTTCTTTTTGCCTGACCTTCCCACGATAGCTATCAGATTACCGATATGAGCCTTCATCCGAAAGGTCTGAGAGTTCATCTGCTCTGCTGTGCCGGCGGACTCTTCCGAAGTTGCCGCATTTTGTTGAACCACTTTATCCATCTCCTGCACCGCCATATTCAGCTGCTCGATCCCTTCAGCCTGATCACTTGATGCAGATGCTATTTCAGTCACAAGTTCAGCCACTTTGCCGGATATGTCCATATTTTCCTTAAAGGCATCCTGTGTCAGTATTGTTATATCATTACCTTTTTTTACGGTCAAAATGGTTTTTTCGATTAAGCCTGCCGTCTCCCTGGCCGCTTCTGCCGAACGCATGGCAAGATTTCTCACTTCATCAGCAACAACTGCAAAACCTGCACCTGCCTCTCCTGCCCGGGCTGCCTCAACCGCAGCATTCAGGGCCAGCAAATTGGTCTGAAATGCAATTTCATCAATGGTCTTGATAATCTTACCGGTCTCTTCACTGGATTTATTGACATCGCCAATTGCACGGGTCATCTCCATCATATGACCATCGACTTTCTTTACTATATCCTGAACATCGACCATCATGGTTTTTGCTTGGCTTGCATTGGCAGCATTGAGTTGTGTCATGGATGACAACTCCTCCAGGGATGATGAAGTTTCCTCGATGGATGCAGCCTGTCTTGAAGCACCTTCTGCCAAAACCTGACTGGCATTTGATACCTGTTTAGCACCTTCAGAAACCTGTTCCGAGCCCTGAGTCACACCGCCTATTACAATTCTAATTTTATTGACTGTAGATTTTATAGTCAAAATTGCCGCAATGATTCCGATCATAAGAGCAGCAAGGATGCACCCGAATATCAGCAGCGTCGATGTCCTGATCTGATCCTCCAGTTTCCGATTACTAAATCCGGCCAATTCTCCAATAATTTTATTGATTTGGTCTTTACTGTCATTCATTTTCATCTTCAAGTCCTCTTGTAGAAGATTGCGGGAATGATAATCAATGGAAACCTTTTCCAAGGAATTGTACAGAACATGGAGCTGTTCACCGACAGGCCTGAGACTATCGCTTAATTCGATCTTGGCGCACCATTCATCAAGAACTGATTTGTAGTCATCTAATCCGTTTTCATACGTCTTCCAGTTACCTTTTGATGACTGAAAAACATAACTGTTGAAATGACTTATGACAATACGACTGTTTACAACTAACGGCTCAGTCCACATGATGCCTTTTTGGATCTGAACATTTGAATCACCAAATTTTTTTAATATTAAGGTTGCAAGCCTGCCCTTTTCTTGCTCAATACCGACATATTGATTTAAAGCTGATCTGTAATCATTGAGGGGTGCATTCAGCTCTTGGATATCTTTTTTTTCTTTTTCCTCAATCATGCTTGTGCCAAGAAGCTCTTCGACTTTGTTTACTCCCGAATCAAGAAGGCCAAAGGCTTTTTCAACAGACGAATCTTGAACCTCTTTATCACCACTGTAAACAGACAGGAAATATTGATCCGTAGTCGCTTTAACAGAAAAGGTAATTTCCTGTAACTCAATGATTTCCTGATAAAAACACATAACTTTTGATACAGACGATAAACCCAAATAACCGCTTGATCCAACAATAAGCATCAAGAACAACATCAATCCAATTACAACAGCGATCTTTTTCCCCAATGTCAATTGCATTTTCATGTCATAAATTCCCTCAGTTCTTGCAGTTTTCATAAAATAATCAAGAATCTCCAACAAAGCTTTAACTGGTTAGCATGCTCTTATAAGACAAAGCAATTGTTTTCTATAAAATTTAACAATCAAAACATCTATTCGTACGATAATCAAAATTATGACCGAGACTAATCCAAGCGTGCGATATTAAAAAAAACAAAGCTTTTTTTATGGTTCCATCAATGCCTTGACAGATTAAAAATTTAGCGATAAACTTCAGATATTATTTGAATTTCTTCTCCAGTTGTCTTTTCCAACTAATTATTGTGATTTTTTGAAATTCGTGATTCTTTTTTCAATGCAGTCATACCCATCTATTTTGTTTGATTTGTATTAAATCAATTTAATTCGGTTAAAAATTAAATCGTATTATCTGCATTACAACTTCAAGGAGGGACCCATGAAGGCAAAAGCATTCGCAAAGATTCTAATTTTAATCATTTTTTCATTGGGGTTGTGGGCGTGCAGCACCGAGCCCGTTGTTGATATCGCTGCCGTAACCGCCCAGCCCAAAGACTTTGTTGGTTCCGACACCTGCAAAATGTGTCACCTGGAACATTACGATTCATGGAAAATGACCCTGCACAGCCGCATGCTCCAGGATGCAAAAGCCAACGAAGATGCCATTATTGTTCCAATCGATGAAAAGGCCATACGTGAAGACTTGGCAAAGCTGGAAGAAAGCTTAAAAGTCCCGTCCGACAAAATCTATGTGCCCCAAAAAGAAGAGATCCTTTACACCATAGGAAGCCAGTGGAAACAACGCTACCTGGTTAAAAAGGACGATATGCTTTATATCTCTCCCATTCAGTACAATGCAGATACCCACCGGTGGGTCAATTACCATGAGCAGGACTGGGACAAAAGACCCTGGCTGTTAAAATGCGGCGGATGTCATGCAACCGGTGCAGATCTTGAAAAAAACACTTTCAAAGAACCGGGTGTGGGATGCGAAGCCTGCCACGGCAAGGGATCATGGCATGCAGCGCTCCCTAAAACAGCGGTGTTTGAAAAACGAAACACCATCATAAATCCGGCAAAGCTGACCATGGGAGTGGCAGCACAAATTTGCGGCTCCTGTCATAACCGGGGCCACGCAACCATGAAAAAAGGCGGCGGATGGCCCGTAGGTTACGAGCCGGGAAAGGCCCTTGAAGCATATTATAAATCCACTTCTTTTGAAGCAGGTGATGTAAAACATGTATATGCCAATGAATTCTCCAAAGGACATCATCAGCAATTTATCGACTGGCAACAATCCAAGCATTCAATGGAAGGGGTCACATGCACATCCTGTCATTATGTGCATCAGCTCGGCATACCGCCGACACGTTCACAGACCTCTTTTGCAGGTTCAAAACAATGCCTGAGCTGCCATGAAATGATCAGCAACAACCTGGGTCATTCCATTCATTCTTTTGCAAACTGTGTGGGCTGTCATATGCCCAGAATTGCAAAGAGTGCGGAATCCGGCGATATCCACAGTCATGTGTTTGTAACATTGCTGCCGGAAGACACCTTGCGAAACCCGAAAATTCCAAATTCCTGCCAGACCTGTCATAAGCATAGAAATGAAGACCTTAAGGAACTTCAAGCCGATTGGGAAGCTCTTGTAAGATTACCCAAACCCGTGGGCAAAACAATTGAATCAATTCCCTATAAAACAGCCAATTAAAATCCGGAGAGCAGGTTATGCAAAATATGATTCATATCAATAGAACACCCGGCCGGATGAACGCTTTCTCCCTGCTTTACCTGCTGTTTTCCCTGCTGCTTGTCCAGCTTTTTTTCCCTGACCGGTCATTGGGACAGGGAGACGAGGTGACATCATATATCAACCGCTACAAGCAATATGAAGTCAGCACAGGCTATTATGAAGAATATGAAATGCGGCCACGCCATGAAAGCCCGCTGGTAAGAAAATTCCGAAGTGTTGATCAGGAACCTTTTGCCTACAGTTCCACTTCTGCTTCCATCCGCAATCGAAATCTTCTGGCTGACTCGCATCGTGGCATTAAATTTTATGACAACAGGCGGTGTGAAGAGTGTCATCTGGATGAAACCCGAGATATCCATACGACCCGCGCAAATCTTACCTGCAGGCAGTGCCATGGTCCGGAACCCATAGCAAGCCTCAATCATTACTATTCTCCCATGAACCCCATCAGAAAACACGCCTATATCTGTGCAAAATGCCACGAAGGTGCAAGTGCCTCCTTTGCCACATATGTCGTCCATGAACCAGCCCCGGGATCTGCCGATGCACGGACAGGTTTTCCGGCACTGTATTATTCATACTGGTTTATGCTGATACTACTGGCAGGCACCCTGGCTTTTTTCATTCCCCACGCCATATTGATGGGGCTAAGAGAAATGTTCGGCAAAAAAAAGATAGGTGATGATGATGCAGACAGAACGCATTAAGCGATTTAATATTTTGGACAGGATGTTTCACTTTTTCCTGATTCTAACCTTTTTGATTCAAACGGCAACCGGATTCAGCCGCCTGTTTTACCCAACTGTCTGGGGCAAAAACCTGAATGCTGTTTTCGGCGGATATGACACCTCGATTTTGATCCACAAATGGGTGGGAATACTGATGATTCTGGGATTTATTTTTCACACGATCTACTTGTTGACGAGAATCGACCGGAAAGATTTATGGACCAGCCTTTTCGGGCCTGATTCACTGATACCCAATGTTCACGACGCAAAACATCTGGGCCAAAGAATCCTATGGTTTTTCGGGATGGGGTCACGTCCTAAGCTGAATCGCTGGGCCTATTGGGAAAAATTTGATTACTGGGCGGTTTACTGGGGGATGCCCCTGCTGGCCGTTACCGGAATAATGCTGATGTATCCGATTGTTGCAAGCCGTTATGTACCCGGATGGACATTGAATATTGCCGTATTATTGCACCGGGCGGAAGCCATCCTGGCTGTGTGTTATATTTTCATTGTCCATTTTTACGTCGGCCATCTGCAGCCTTCAAGCTTCCCCATGAATGAATCCATGTTTACCGGAAGCGTTCCCAGAGAAGAGTTGGAAACTCAAAAAGCGGCATGGCTTGAGCAATTAAAAAAAGAAGGGCAACTTGAAACCATCAAAGCCAAACCACCGCCGCTCTGGTACAAAATAATTTATTTTATTTTCGGGTATGCAGCCCTGGGATTTGGTGTTTATCTCCTGGTAAACGGAATCATATACAGCCGTTATATTACACTGCACTAAAGGCCATGGCAGATCACTCTGCAACAACAAATGAGAGCGATCACGATAATCCATGGACATGTATTCACGATAAATCAAGGTGCTGATGAACTTACCTGAACTTAGCGCGCTAAAGCGCGGGCTTTTAATCCTTTGTAAAAATCCTCAAAATCATCTTCATCCAAAGCAATAAATTGCTTCGGTAAAACTTTTCCGGGTGAACTTTTCAGAACTTTGAATTTTCAATCATTTTTCAGCAAACCGGCAAGCTGTTAATGGAAAAAAAAACAATCTCTTTTGCTTTATTTTCAAGATGGGGACGACTTCACCGTCTGGAGAACAGTCGTTTAACCAAGTCCCAAAGGGCCGGATGAGTCGTTTTGATATATTTTGCAAAAATTATGGGCAACAGAAGTAACCTGGTCTTTTTATAGATATGAATACTGACAACTCGTTTAGTATTTGTGGCCCAGTCCGATTTATGTTTTGGATGTTGTTGATACATCCCCATCATATCGTAACTTCCATTGGATGAAGAAAATAATGTTTTCAAGACATCTGCCCTGAGAACAATGGCAGGTGAATATTTCGAATAGTTAGGATTGAATGTGATCTGACTTTCATAAATAACATCGTTGTATTTCAATAAGATAAGGCCGGCAATGTCAGTGCTGTTGCTGTTCAACAGGTAAATACCGGCTTGATTTCGAAGGCTGAACCGACCCAATAATTCAGCATAAAAAGCAATATGTTTTCTGTTTTGCCCGATACCTATTTTAGCATCTTTTTTCCATCCTGAATTTTCAATGGCTATGAAACGCTCCAACCCTTTTTCCAGAGTATGCCTGTCTTCAAAATGCAATACTTTGAGTTCACCTGGGAGCTTTTCCAGTCTTTTTGTACGATTTCGATAATTGCTTCTAACCTTTTGTTTCAATTGCTTCAGGTAATCATCCCAAGTCCCTTCCATTGAAATAAAATAGGAGAGCATATCATCCAGGATGATTGTTAAATATGTACGTCTTGAAAACAACATGTTCCAGATGACCGACGCTTCCGAGTCCTGCTCGGCCAAAACAATTTTATCCCATAGACGAAAATCAGTGTGCAGATAAGTATAAACCTCCTGCCTGATACGATCTGGATCAATGGTGGTTATAATATCCGGCTTATCGCCTTGCCATTCTGATATGAATCGGATGACTCGCAGTGATATGCCGTATTCCTTTTCAGTCGATAGCCGGAAGGGCACGATGCCAACGGTTTGTCCATTTTCCCTGATCACGATGACCAGTGGGGTGTGGGAGGGGGAATCAAAAACAGTCCAAACCAATTGGATAAAATCAAATGATAAGAATAAAGATGTCTTTGTTCTACTGGATAATTCCCGCCATTCATCTTCGAATTCTAATATTTTTTCTATGGAGTCGAGTATGGTTATTTTCAATTTTTCAGACCTTATTTACAATATAAAAACCTTTACGGATAAAATCAGTTTCCATATCATTTGACATGGATGGTAACGGATTGCACCGAGCTTGGCAAGTATTGACGAAGTGCATATATGAATACGGCGACACCTATCATTTCACACATTTCTTCAGCCGTAATGATCAATACATAACCCATATTCTTCTCACCATGCAGATCCGCCTGATAACCGCTTATCATCTCAATGCCAATGGCCCCTCCTATATAAAAAGCCGCTGCAGTGATAAACAGCATTCTTGACCGGGCAGGGAGATGGAGCAAGAACTTCCAGAAATAGATACCCAGAACGAACAGTACCATAACAGCGGGAACCACCCATGTGTAATATAAAAAACCGCCGGCATTGAACAGATCCCGAAGCGGCTCAATGGGATGCTCGTGCAGCATGGCAATCTCATCAATAGAAAGATAAAAAAATATTGCCGATAGAAATGCCCATTGAAACCAATAGAGATCTTTTTGCATATTTTTTGAAATTGCAATAACAAACAATAATACCGAGGCGTTTAAAAGCATAAATGATGAAAACCAGGTGGGGATATTGGATTCATAATCCAGGTAAAAAAGAGAGATAAAACCCAATAAGCGGCCATGCCCCAGATAATATTTGGAAACCTGCCCGATGGTACTGAAAACAATGAGGATCAGGATGATAGCCATCAATACCGATAAAATTCTCATGGAAGATGGAAGTTTCAGGTTAATTTTCATAGTATACTCCTGATAAGGGTAAACGTTACCGGCAATGGCCGATTAATTGTATGGCAATAATGCCGTAAAAAAAAATAATTTACGACTGCCAACCAAACAAACCGTATATCAAATCTGCAATATGTAGACAGTAAGTTGCTTTTTGTCAAGGAAAGCAAGGGCAGCAAAAAAGGCCATGATTGCGGAATCAATACATCAAAGCCTTTTAAAATATCCCATGAGTCAAACATATAGACCACATCAATTCCTTGACAGATAAAAAAATTAGCAATAAAGTTTAAAAATAATTCAAATTTCATTTCCCGTTGTCTTTTCTGACCGATTGTTGTGATTATTTCAAATTAAGGTTTCCCTTCCGGCACTGTTTCAGTTGAATGGGTAATCACCTAACTATGAAAATTCTTTAAAGCCAAGGCTTTCGGCATAGTTTGGATCATCTTGAAAAATTATAAGGCCCCCCTATGAATTGGAAACAAAAGATTGTTGATCCTGATGCTGTAATGAAAAAAATCAAGCCGGGAATGCGTATTTTTCTGGGAACGGGCATTTCCGAACCCCAAACCCTTGTAAAACAGCTTATGCGTTCAGATTACCACAACCTGGCGGACCTTGAATTGATCCAGCTGGTGAATTTCAGTGATGCCATTTCCCTTAAAACCCTTGATGACCACAAGTACCGTTTTAAAACCTTTAGTTCCGGCAACATGGTGAACAAGGCCATCAGCCAGGGGCTGATTGATCTGATACCCACACGGTTCAACCGGCTGCAACGCCTCTTTGACTCAGGGCGAATCCTGGTTGATGCAGCATTCATCCAGATAACTCCGCCGGATAACTCCGGGAATGCCAGCCTGGGCGTTTCCCTGGATGTGGCGCGGTCCGCCATGAAACAGGCATCTTTTGTTGCAGGAGAAATAAACCCTAAAATTCCCAGGACTTTTGGCAACACATTTGTAAATGTGTGTGAGTTTGATCTGCTGGTCCATTCAAACCAAGACCCGGTTTATTTTCAACAATGGGAAACCAGCCAGCCATTTGACCGGATTGCCGAAAACATTGCCTCTTTGATCCAGGATAAAAGCTGTATTGCCTTTTCCATCGGCCCCCTGTTTGAATCCCTTGGCCGCAAGCTTGCCGCCAAGCACCATCTAGGAGTTCATTCCCCGGTGTTTACCGATGCCTTAATGTACCTGATCAAAAGCGGTGCCGTGACCAATCTGTATAAAACCGTTTTCCAGGGAAAATCCATTGCATCCTATGCGTTTGGAACTCCGGAACTGCTGGCCTGGCTGGACCGGAACCATTTTGTGGAATTTCAGGAAATACAAACCGTGTTTGATCCTGTCAATATTGGAAAAAATTCACGTTTTATAGCCGTTATCCCGGCACGCAAGGCGGATTTGACCGGCCGCATTGCCCTGCACCATGGAAAAGGAAATGTGATCTCCGGCCCCATGGAACTGATGGACACTTTTTTAGGTGCCCAGATTTCCAAGGGCGGGCGTATCATATTTGCCCTTCCTTCCAGGAATCTTCAAAACCATTCCAATATAATGGTCTCCATTGAACGGTATCATAACCAGCTGGGATTTGAAGAGTCCATTGACATGATCGTAACAGAGTACGGCACAGCCATGTTGAACGGGCTTTCCATCCGGGAACGGGCACTGGCCCTCATAGAAATCGCCCACCCGGACGACCGCCCGGACCTGTTTTTACAGGCAAAACAAAAAAAAATTCTCTACCCGGACCAGATATTTTCAAAAGACAGCTCCCGCCTTTATCCCCATGAAATCAGTGACCAGCAGACTTTTAAACACGATGTAACGATCAGGTTCCGGCCCATAAAGCCTTCGGATGAGGAACAAATGCGACGGCTTTTTTACCGGTTTTCCGACGAATCCATTTATTACAGGTACTTCCATTCCATTGCCACAATGCCCCATGCAAAAATGCAGGAATATGTCAATATTGACTGGAAAAACAACATGTCTATCGTGGGGCTGGCAGGGGAAATCGGACATGGGATTTTAATTGCCGAGGCCAGGTATTTAAAAGAAGGCCACAGCAAAACTGCTGAAGTCGCCATCATTGTTGATGAACACTATAACAGCCTCGGCATTGCCACCCATATGGTGAACCTGTTGAAAAAAATCGGACAAGAGCGCGGAATTGAGGCGTTTACAGCCGAGGTATTATTTTCCAACCGCAAAATAATGAAGGTGTTTAAAAAAGCGTTCCCCCATCTTAAAAGCATATTGGAGGAGGGAGTTTACAGGGTTGTCATGCCCTTTAATCCTGACGGCGGACAGACTAGCCCATAAACCTGGAACACGGCTTTAAATATTTTTTTCATCTTCATGCAGGTTGATGCTTGAATTTTTCCACAAACTCTAGTATTGATACCGGCAAGCCAATGTAGCTCAGGTGGTAGAGCAGCTCACTCGTAATGAGCAGGCCTGCGGTTCGAGTCCGCACATTGGCTCCACTCAAAAGCCCAAATTTAATATGTTTTCAACAATAGAAATTCGGCATCTGAAAAACAAGACTATGAATACAGATCATTACCATTGAATTCTCCAGCTATTTTATATTAAAAGACTTCTAACTTGCTGGAATCAGATCTCTTTCATTTTTTTTTGGGGCAGGTCAATCTGCCATGGCTATTACTGAAAAAATAAAAAATTTGACAATAAACACAAAAATATGATATTGGAGCAAACGTTTATTTTTTTTTAAAAAGGAGTTTTTTTGTTCAAAAGATTATTAGATATTGTGTCAATCGTTGCCGACAAAAGGTACTACTAATTCGGTAGCAGGTTGATTTTAATTTAGTCCAGATCAAAATTAATAATTAGATAAAAACAGACTATATTTTTTTCTGATCCTTTCCGGATAGAGTCTCTCTAAGATTCCGAAGTTATTGTTACGCCTTTCGTCTGCAACACCCCCTACACAAAAATAAATTTTTTAATAAGCTATCAATCTAATCATAGATAAATTGGTATTTAATACATAAAAAAATACCTAAGAAGCTATAAAAAAACAGGTGACGATTAATGATGATTAAAAAAAAGCATACAAATAATATAGACGCAACCGATATCCTCCAACCTCTTTTAAAAATGGGATGGGATTCCCATTTCCAGGTTCATTTGGACAACATTTGCAACGACAACTTTTTCCCGGCCAGAGTCGTCGGAGTACGGAAAAATAGTTTTCTCATTAGCCAGGGAACTTCAGAAAGACTCGTTACTGTTGCAGGAAGGTTAAGTCACCATAAAGAAAGCCCGTTTCCAGTTACAGGAGATTGGGTTCTCGTGAACGACAAAGTTATATCTGCAGTATTGCCAAGGAAAAATACCTTATCCAGAGGGGCAACCGGTACACATGGCAAGCAAGATTCTCAATCGAATAAAGAACAGATAATCGCTGCAAATCTTGATACTGTATTTATCGTTTGCGGTCTTGACAGGGATTTTAATATACGACGATTAGAACGGTATCTGACTCTGGTATATAATTGTGGTTTGACGCCTTCTATTATTTTAACCAAAGCAGATCTTCATCAAAATCCCGAGCATTATGTTCGAGAAGTAGGAACTGTGACCTTTAACGTTCCGGTTCACTTTATCTCGGCAAAGGATTCAACCGGATTGGCTTCATTAGAACCTTATCTTTCACAAGGCCAAACAATTGCCATGGTTGGATCTTCAGGAGCTGGCAAATCCACACTTGTGAATCGCCTTGCTGGAAAAACCATACAGGCCACCAATTTAGTAAGTGAACATGTGGGAAAAGGGAAACATACTACTACCAGTCGTAGCCTTATCATGATGCCTCAAGGCGGTATGGTGATTGACAATCCCGGTATTCGGGAAATAGGATTTTGGGATGATGGAGGTGGTTTGAATGTTGCTTTCCCAGAGATAGAAGAACTGGCGAATACATGTCGTTTTCACGATTGCAGTCATACGCATGAGCCTGGTTGTCAAGTGCTTCATGGCTTAACTATCGGCACAATCAGAAAAGAAAGGTTGGATAGCTACCAAAAAATGAAACGTGAATTGGCGTATTTATCTAACCGGCAAACAAAAAGTGCAGATCGAGTGGAAAAGGAAAGGTGGAAAGAGGTTTCTTTGAAAATAAAAGCGATAAATAACAGGAAAAATGATCATGTATAAAAATAGTATTCGCCCCGAAGAAGAAAAGGATATAAAAAAGAAAGAAGCATTGGAAATAAGAAAATCCATTGAATCAGACAAGCTTGAAATCGAAAACATTCATACAAAAGCATTTGGAGAAACAAAAGGGCCTGAAATCGCTGAACTCGTTAAGGGCCTATTTCATGATAAAACAGCACTTCCAATCCTTTCACTTGTAGCTGTTGAGGATGAAAAATTGGTAGGGCACATCCTCTATACAAAAGTAAAAATTACACAAACCACAGAGTCTGTCTCAGCCCGAATACTTGCACCATTGGCCGTTCTTCCGGACTTTCAAAGCAAGGGAATTGGCGTTCGACTTATTAGAGAAGGATTGAATCTGTTAAAAGATTCAGGTGTGGAATTGGTCTTTGTTTTAGGACATCCTGGATATTATCCACGTGTCGGCTTCACGCCAGCAGGAGTTATTGGCTATGAAGCTCCATATCACATACCTAAAGAATATGCAGGTGCCTGGATGGTGCAGGAATTATGTCCCGGAGTTATTGGAAGAATAAAAGGGGCAGTGCAATGTTCTAATGTACTTAATCAACCAGAACATTGGCGAGAGTAAAAAAAACTCTCACTTAGGGATTTGATATGTTCACTTTTTAAAAAGATATCAGAAAGTTATTATTGAATCAAAAATATTTATCGGCAATGAAACCTTGGGGATTGAACATTTTCAATCCCCTCTATATTCTTTCCCTCAAAGCTTTAAATTTACTCCTGAGTCTTTATGGCATTAAGTTAAGGAACAATCGGCATAATATATATTCACATGTCCAAATTCAGCAGGCTCGCCCAAATCAGGTATGGTAAAACTATCGAGTTCTGCAATCTTTCGGTAAAAAGGGACGTTAAAATTTTTAACCCTGGAGTCAGCAACAAGAACTTCAGGCGCACATGCAATAAATTGATCGAGCAAAGGCAGATTTTTTTCGTCATACAACACATCTGAGGCTAAAATAATGTCCGGTGCTTCTGGACAGGTCTCCCAATCTTCAATGACTTCAACCGAAACCGAATTCAATTGACAGTTAAGCGCAGTCGCATGAACTGCACATGGATCTATATCAGAAGCCCAAACTTTTGCAGCACCCGTTTTTGCAGCGGCAATCGCCGCCACCCCGGAGCCACAGCCAAAGTCCAGAACACGCTTACCTTCTATTAACCGCGGATTATCTATTATGTATCGTGCCATAGCCTGGCCGCTTGCCCAACAAAACACCCAAAACAGTGGTTCCTTCATCAAACGCAAACCCTGTTCCACGCTCAATTCGCACTTGGAATAATCCGGATTCAATAGACAGAGGGATATTTCATCACATTGGGGGAGAATCGTGGTTTCAACCAGTCCCCCCGGTATAAAATCGGAAATTATTTTTGTAAGATTTTCTTCTATCATCTTCATTTCAACTTATATAGAATAGTATGAAAATCATTAGTTCCATACGGTAAGTTTTTTTGGAGATATAGTTGATTTTTAAAAATTCCGCCAGAATAATTTTTATACATCTCAAATTTATCCTAAAGTATAGTTTTTGTATCCATGAAACTTCAAGTCTTTGAACATTCCGGTTTTGGGCAATTAATAAAGATAATTTAAAAAAACTATCTATCACCCATATGGGGGATGTATTTTTTTTCAGATTGTATTTTACTCAAACAATTGATTAGGATTTAAAAACCTTTATATGAGGAGAATTAGTTATGGATTATTTTCAAATGACCGCTCCCTGCGGTCTTGACTGCTTCAATTGCCATTTCTATTTGGCCCAAGAAGATCAGGAAGCGAGAAGCACAGTTGAAAGAATGTCTGAGGAATACAACGTGCCTGTTGAAATAATGCTATGCAATGGGTGCCGTAGCCACAATGGGCAAATACCATTACAAAAGCATATTTTCGGTGAATCACATCGTTGTGCAGCCTATGAATGCTCCCAAAAAAATGAGTTAAATTTTTGCGGAGATTGTGAAAGTTTCCCATGTGACAACCTACACCCTTATGCCGACAGATCCAGTGAACTGCCTCATAATATGAAGGTATTCAATTTATGCTTAATCAATAAAATGGGTCTGGAAAAATGGGCTGCCTCCAAGGCATCTAAAGTACGCGAGACATACTTTACAAAACCATGGACATTAGCGTAAAAAATCATGATATTGTCACCTTCTGAGGAAGAAACCAGATCGGGTAGCCGGGGGATTTAATTCCCCGGTGCCCAATCCTTCCAAAAAGCACAAGCAAGCCCCCATCTGCCTAAAATCCCCCCCCAAAAAATGAAACGATAATTTTTCAATCAAGGCTCCAACCATAGTTTGGAGCCTTGATTTTTGTTAAAAATCAGCTTTCGATCAGTTCTATAATGGCCTCAAGATCAGCCAGGGCTTTTTCTTGCGATACATCATGCCAACCGTCCTCTCTGATCCTTGTTAATTCTTTTAAAAATTTCCCAAGGGTCTGAGTATATTTGGCTGCACTTCCAAGTCCGTTGATAGGCTTTCCTTTTATCTCACCACTCTCACGGCGAATTTCCTGGACTTCCTGAAATGCCTTGTTAATAGATTTTTCACCTGAATTGACACTTTCCCTGATATCGTCAGTTCCATATTCCAGAACCTTGCGGGCCTTGTCAACTTTATGAGGACTTATGCCCAGCTCCTTTGCTCGAATTTCATTGGTTTCTTTACGGGTCGGTTTCGGAGAATCCAAATTTTTCTGTTTTTTGGGGACAGCATGGATCGTATCAAGCAATTCAAGGCATCTTAAGATATCATCATCCGACATATTCCTACGGTTTCGCTGGATATGAAAACTGTAAAGAACAGCATCGTCTTCATTTTCAAAAGCTTTAAAAAGAACCGGAACTTCTTCCAGTCCAAGTGCTTTGGCAGCAGCAAACCTTGTGTGACCGTCCACAACAACATTTTTTCCCTCCCAAACAATGATGGGAAAAATAGGGTCAAATCCGTTTGTATCCATATCCTGCCTGATCGACTCAAGGGTATCATTGCCGACAGGAAAAATTGAAACAAAAGGATCCTGGATATTGAGTTCAGAAATATTTATAAAATTATTTTCCATGTTAATTCTCATACTTTTTTATTTTTATGGTTAATTTACCTTATTTCCCAACGGTTTGTTTTATAGTGATCGGCTTATCCTGTATACCGGCATAAAAGACTATGATTTCTGCCGGTTCATTCCCTTCATTTTTCCCGTAATGCCATTTGTTGACCACTTCTACGATTGAATCACCCGCTTTCAAATGTAGTATCTTTTTGTCTTCTGTTTTAACAGTGAGTTCTCCTTTTAGTAATACACCCGCATTTATAACCGGATGTTCATGCATTGGCAGCGTTACATTTGGAGGGATTGTAATTTTGAGAATCGTTATTTCCGGTTTACCTGTCATATAGTCCGGCAGAAGTTGTCCATCCCAACTTGAGCTTGTTTTGGCTAACAAATCAACTTTGACGGTATTTACATCTTGAGCCCAAACATTGATTGACAGCAATAATATCAGACATATTGCACAAAATATTTTTTTCATTGTCTCTTTATCCTTATATTTGAACTTTGGTATGCACACAACCAAAGATTAAAGTCAATGTTTGGATTTTTCAAGACGTTCATATAAAAATTTCGTGTGTCAATGACGGCTCTCATAAATGTTCTTGACTTTAAAAAAAATACATGGTCTATATGAACTTTAACAAAGGAAAATTAAATGAATTTTTATACAACAGACAGACTTTATTTTTATTTTGGGTATTTTTATACTGAGCTGCCTGTTGTGCGCTATAGTTAATTTTTAACAAAAAAGCCGCAGGCAGCAAAAGCCTGCGGCTTTTTTGGTTTTTAGGCTGTTGGCTTTTGGATGAAACCTGCAAAGGAAAAAAGCAATGAAACAGACCTATGACAAAAATGTAACCGGATACAAACATCTTATTTCGCCCGATACCATCAAAAAAGAACTTCCCGTCAAAGAAGATGTTGCCAAAATCGTTCTGGACGGACGCCGCGACGTTGAAAACATCTTACTGAAAAAAGACAAACGCCTCCTTGTAATTGCCGGACCCTGCTCCATTCACGACACGGACGCAGCTCTTGAATATGCCGAAAAAATGAATCAATTGAGAGAAGAAGTCAAAGATAAAATCAATCTGATCATGCGGGTATATTTTGAAAAACCAAGAACAACGGTTGGATGGAAAGGATTAATCAATGATCCCTTCCTGAATGAATCCTATGACATGGATGAAGGGCTGAGACAAGCCAGATCCCTGTTGATTAAAATCAACCGGATGGGACTTCCCACAACCACGGAAATTCTTGATCCCATCACCCCACAGTACATTGCCGGTCTTTTGTCCTGGGTTGCCATTGGTGCCAGGACAACAGAATCCCAGACCCACCGTGAAATGGCAAGCGGCCTGTCCATGCCGGTAGGATTCAAAAACAGCACGGACGGCAGCCTTGATTCCGCCATCAATGCCATGGTGGCGGCACGATCCCCCCAGCATTTCCTCGGAGTTGAACCACATGGATATACAGCCATAGTGTCAACCAGGGGAAATCCATTCGGCCACCTTGTTCTCAGGGGTGGAGGACACACGAATTATGATCCCATTTCCGTGGGTAAAGCCCTGGAAAAATTAAAAGCAAAAAATCTTCCTGATGCGGTCATGATTGACTGTTCCCATGATAACTCCGGACAAAAATACACGGGACAGTCTTTTGTATTTAAAAGTGTTCTGGATCAGCGCATTGAAGGAAACAGCAGCATAATAGGCTTAATGCTTGAAAGCAATCTCTTTGAAGGCAACCAGAAATGCAATGGAGATATAAAATCCCTTAAATACGGCGTTTCCATCACAGATGAATGCATCTCCTGGGAAAGCACAGAAGGACTGATCCGCTGCGCCCATAACAGATTGTAATAATGACTGCAATAATGAAACCATCTTCATATGAAAAAAGGGTAAAAAGAAGGATTATTGGCCGGGACCACTCTTTTTTTGTGTCTTGTTCTCCCGGATTAAAACAAGTTTGCCTCAATGAAATGCAAGGACAGATTTCAAATCTGTCCTCTTTCCCTGAAGATAACATAAGCGTCATCCAGGGTGGAATTGAATTTATAGGCAAACTAAATTCATGTGTACTGTTGAATCTTAATTTAAGAAGCCCTTCAAAAATCCTGATGCGAATCAACAGCTTTAAGGCAGACTCTTTTAAGAAACTTGAAAAAAAAATCAATGCCATTGACTGGATACTTTATCTGCCGAAAAATTGTCATCTCAAATTTAATGTTACAGCCAGAAAATCAAGATTGTATCATTCAGATGCCATTGCACAAAGATGTGAAAAAATAATCCTTGATCAGATCAGGTCAGGCAGCGGATTTGACGGGATACCCGGTAAAATATCAACTCAAACCATCTATGTCCGGGTTGAAGACGACAATTTTACCGTCTCCTTAGACAGCACAGGAGAGCTTTTATTTAAAAGAGGCCTTAAACAGAAAGTAACCCAGGCACCGCTGAGAGAAAACCTGGCTTTTGCCATGCTTTTCTGGGCCGGGTTTTCAAAAGAAGATATATTGATTGATCCAATGTGCGGGTCAGGCACATTCTCGCTTGAAGCCGCCATGATAAAATCCTGTATACCACCTGGCTTTTTCAGGTCTTTTGCCTTTGAAAACTGGCCTGGATTCAGCCCGAAAGCCTATTCTCATATAAAAAAGCAGGCGCAAGAAAATTTTACCCATTGTTCTGCAAAACAGATTTTTGCATCTGATATCGATGAGATGGCCTTGACTGCCATGGAACAAAACATTTCACATTCCAGGCTCAACCCTGTCATAGACGTATCAAAAACAGACTTTTTTACCATCCTGCCTTCTATGATATCACCTGAAAAAAAAGGAGTGGTAATGTTAAATCCGCCTTACGGAAAAAGACTTGGTGAAAAAAGCGATACCCGGTCTTTTTACCGTGAAATCGGAAAAAAACTGGCTGCAGACTTTAAAGGATGGCGCTTTGGGATCATTCTTCCGTCCGGAGAATACAAATCATCTCTTGGACTCAAGCTTGAGCTAAAACCCATTTATCACGGGGGACTCGATATTTTTGCCGGTATAGGTATTATTTGATAACAGGTCAAGAATTGGTTTTTCTGATACCTTTTAACAAACATATAGAAATTATCATTTTGACAATCCAGCCCTGATCTCTATATTTTTCAGTAATTTATTAACTCAACTTTTGGATTGAACAGCAAAAGGGGTCTGATTTGTTTTATTGTGACCCCATCCTAAATTATGAAAATAGAACATATACTGGAAAAGGGATCAGGCAGGTTAAACGAAGATGCCGTTGTCCTTGAAAAAAATCTTTATGGTGTTTTTGACGGAGCCTCAAGCCTTGATAATGACTTGTTTGAGGGCGACAAAACAGGTGGCCTGATTGCATCTTCCACAGCCAGCCATATATTTTCTAAAAATCATTTTCCCCTTTTAAAACTGGGTTGTCAGGCAAATCAGGCCATTTTATCCAAGATGATGGCCCAGCAAGTGGACTTAAACCGGCGCCATAGTTTGTGGAGTACCAGCGCCGCAGTTGTAAGGCTGCACAAAAACACCCTTGAATGGCTGCAAACCGGGGATTCTTATATTATTGTTATTTACACCGATGATTCCTACAAAGTCCTGGTGGAACAAGAAGATCATGATTATGAAACCCTCATGATGCTCAAAAGAATCAAGTCCTGCCAAGCTCTGGAATTTAAGCTTCAGGTTAAAAAAATCAGAGCAAACATGAACAAAACCTATGGCGTCCTCAATGGCGAACCTGATGCCCTTGATTTTGTCAACAGCGGATCTCTTCCCCTAAATCATGTCAAAACAATTCTTTTGTTCACCGACGGATTACAGCTTCCCTCATCAACCCCTGAAAAAAAACGGTGTTTTGACCGGTTTGTAACGCTTTATCAAAAACTTGGCCTGACCGGGCTTAAAAATCATATAAGAAAAGTCGAGTCCCTGGACCCGGAAATTCAACACTATCCCAGGTTCAAATGCCATGACGATATTGCCGCCATTGCCATACATCCATAAAATAACAATGCTGCCGTCGGCTATTTGAGAGCTTCCCGGCACAGCCGGGCATACCCTTGTTGAATATTTGAAAATATTTTTTCCCAGGTAAAATGAGACGTTGCTGAACAAACATAGGTCATATTCGGTTCAACAGCCTGCATAACCTGTTCAATGCCGGATTTCAATGTCTGGGCAAGACGGGTTTCAAGCATGGCTTCATCTTTTTTAAATGGGGTATCAATGGTTTTCAGGGTTGGAAGAGGAATCATTTTTACCATGGTTCCGTGATCGGTACCAAACAATTGTCTTACTCCGGGCAGCGCAGTGGTGATAATTCTGCATCCGCAGGCCATGGCCTCCATCAGAACAAGGGGAAGACCTTCAAAAAATGAAGGCAGCACAAAGATATGGGATCGCCGCATCAACGCTCCCAGACGTTCATGAGTCAAAGAGCCGTGATAGACAGCTTTGGCCCCCAGGTTTCCGGCAAGCTCAAGGCAGATCTGTTTTTCCCTGCCACTGCTGCTGCCGGCCAGGTGAAGCCTGAAAGGAAGATCTTTGATCTTTTCCAGACTTTTCAAAAGCCAGGGAACGCCTTTGGAAGAACTTAGCTTACCCGCATATACCAGTTCCACAACCCCGTCAAACTCTTTGGATTCACAAAAAAAACAATCCGGATTATACCCGCCGCTGATCACATTGATTTTTGACGGATCAGCTGCAATGGTTTTCACAATGGACTGTTGCTGATCACAGCTCAAGGCAATTATCCAGTCTATGTTTTGCAGATCCTTTATGATGGACCGGCCAATATGCGGACACAGATAATGCTGGCGAAGACATGTCCCGTGACAGGTGGTCACCATTGGAATATCAGGTGCAATCCTTCTTGCCAGGGCCGACACCACCCAGAGGTGATGAGTGTGCAGAATATCCGGCTGAAACCTGCACACTGCCTGCCTGATCTTCTCTTCAAAAACCCGCTGGTATTCGATCATATCCGTGATATCCAGGTTTGAGAACACGCTGCTTTGATAGGGCATGACATCACTCATGCCGGGGATTGAATAATCAAGATCTTTTCCGTCAAATCTCACAAAACAGCAATGATCTGCCCTGATTAAAGTTTCTGGCAGGTTAAAATCAGCCTGAACACCAGCCACCAGATAATTTTCATGACCGTTTCGTGTACTTTGCCGAATCAGCTCCCGGATAAACTTTCCGCTCCCGGTAAAATCCGGGGTCTGGCTGATGATGTGAAGAATTTTCATGACAAAAAAGATATCACAGGATTAATTGAAAAGAAACAATCTGTTGATCCATTTGCGTTAGCCTGTCACCTCCTTTAAGATCACATCTTCTATTGCCTCGATTTTCCCTAAATGCCGGGTCAACTGAAACTCAACATGACCATGGGTGGTTTGGGCCTTTTTTACAAGTTCCGGGATATCCACAAGAATATGGCTGCCGCTGCCGAGAAAAAACGGAAATATCACAAGTTTTTCTACCCCTTTTTCCACAAGCTCATCAATTTTTTTCTCAATCAAAGGATCGGCAAATTGCAAAAAAGCATGCACCACCATGTCAAAAGATCCTGATGTTTTTTTGGACAACCGTTCCACCAATGATGCGATCTCCAGGTTTGATTCTTTTTTCCGGCTGCCATGGGCAGCAATGATCAATGCTTTCATACAGTCTCCCTGATATTTTTTTAAGTCCAAATCCATTTAAGTTGTAAAGTCTTGAAAAAAACAGCTTCATATTTTACGCCACTATCATAATGCATACCCTGCCCCGTATTTTTCATTATCCCCCTTGCCTGCCACCCTGATGCCTGCACTGCCCTGGACCGGACAGATATATTCACATATGCCGCAGCCAATGCAAAGAGCTGCCACCACATAAGGCTGTTTGAGCAAAACAGAATTGCCAGACTGATCCATGGTATTGATTTCATTAAATTTAATAGCCTTGTCATGGGTTGGGCAGTGTTCTTCGCAAACAATGCAAGATTTTTTTTGTGCGTACACCAGGCACCTGTTTTTATCAAACCAGGCATTGCCCATGACAAAGGCATGCTTTTGTTTTTTTTCCATTTTTTCCAGGGCACCTGTGGGACATACCTGGGAACACAGCGTGCAGTTGAATTCACAATATCCCAGCCGGGGAACCAGTTTTGGAGTAAACATGGCTTCAAAACCCTTTTCCAGAAACACGGGTTGCAGTGCCGTATTAATACAAACTTTCATACACTCTCCACAACGCACACAGGTGGCAAGAAAATCTTTTTCATCCAGAGCACCGGGGGGCCGGATCAAGGCGTCATCCGTCGTCTTTGACACGGCACTGGTCCGACAGAGAACAGGCAGGGCAAGGCCCGCAATCCCTGCGGCCATCAATTGGCGTCTGTTGATATCCACGGGCGGTTTGCTTTTGCCAGGGGCAAATCGGAACGTGGTTATGGCTTCCGGGCAAAATTCCAGGCAGTCCATGCAAAGAGTACACTCTTCACCCATAAAATAACGGTCTTTGTCAAAGGCTTTCATCCGGCAACGAGTTTCACACAAATCACAATGCCTGCATGCTTTCACAGGGATTCGCTTGAAAAAAGATATCCGTGACATCAATGCCAAAAGTCCGCCCAGGGGACAAAGGTTCCGGCACCAGAACCGCTTGCCGAAAAACTCCAGTATAAAAATAGAGACCAGCAAAAAAAAGGATACAAATGACAGAAAAAAAAAGCTTTGTTTATAGGGAAGAAGAAAAACCTTAAAAACATCATACACAGGCTCGGTCATGCCTGAAAGCCAGGCAGGACCACTGATATAAATTGAATCAAAAAACAGGGAAACAAGGTAATTGATCATCGGATCAATACTGAACACCATACCCCTGACCAACAGGGAAAAAGGATCTGCAAAGCCCAGAATTTGAACACCAAAACCGGCTGAGATCAATACAACCATAAGAACAACATATTTTAACCAGGACAGGCGTATACGGTTTGTTACAGGCTTGATAAACCGACCGGACAGATCAATCATAGTTCCCAACGGGCAGATCCATGAACAAAAAACCCTGCCCAGCAAAACGGTTAACCCGATAATGATAAAAGACGGCCACAACAATGTCACAAAAGTTTTTTTGGCCAGCGTAACAGTGGCAAGCACCAGAGGATCAAGCCGGAATAAGATATTGACGGCATAGGGGATGATATCACTGCCTGAATAATCTGTCTGCCGAAACAAGAATAAAAATATCAGCAGACAGACAACCTGGGACAACCGTCTCAACTGTTTTAAATACGGTTTTATCTTCATGCTTGCAAGGCTTTCAGGTTGCGGATATTGCACTTGTCCAGATCCATCTGTCCAAGTCCTCTTTTATAGGCTTCAACCGTTGATTTGATCTGATCGGGTTTCAGCCCGAACAGCGTTGTGGCATAGGCATCTGCTGCCACAGGGTCCACACAGCCGATAATGGTGTCCAGTTTTTTTACATCATCCATATCCCCGCCCTGAGGACCGTTCCTGGTAATCACACGGGTGGCATCAACAATGGTAAACCCAGGTTTTATAACGGTGTTCAAATCCGCAAGCTTTTCCCCCAGCTGATAATGTATCCTGCCCCTCCATCCACCGATAATGCCCATGACATTTTTAAGGCCGAGGCTCAGCCCGGAAAGGCCATGATGCTTGGCAACCGGCACATTGATATAGCAATCGGCTTCCAGGGCATCCTTATAAAACGACCATTGTTTTAATGCTTTTCCGTTTTTGATGGTGACCGGCACAAACTTTCTATCATCCACATACTCAAGCCTGAGCCGGTTATCCCGGATCTCTTTTAATGCCGACTTTATCCCGCTGTTATGATAGCACCGTCGCTCTTCATTGCAGGTCCGGTCAAACACCAGCACTTTGGATGCACCCGCATCAAGACAAAGACTTGCCAGCCTGCTGACAATCACCGGATGAGTGTTCGCGCCCTGCTCAACGTTCCTGTCCCACCCGATATTGGGCTTGATCACCACTTTGTCGCCAGGCTTGACAAAGGCCTGTATCCCGCCCATGGCCTGAACCACCTGTGTAACCATGCCAAAATAATTTTCTCCTTTTGCCACCAAAACATCCGGTTTTATCAAAGAAGAAGCCAACAATTCAGGTGTCAGATCAAATACAGGAGGAGTCATGATAATACCTGCAGACCACAACGACACCTGTTTTAAAAATTTTCGCCTGTCCATTTTCCCCTCCCTTTTAAAATTTTATATAAAAAATCTCCAACCTATTGAAATTAGATACCTTTTATTTCTTGTTGTGGCAGAGTGATCTGCCATGGCCGTTATTATATCATTTGATATTTAATTTTGCCTTCATTATATCAAGACCGATACGTTCAATCATCCGGCCCATGCGTTCGCGTTTTGAATTCTCCTTGTAGTACGCCACCACCTTTGCCACCATGGCCCGGGCATCTTCAAAGTCAAGATCTTCCACCAGAAGATCGGCAAGCCTCGGTCTTGCCGACCCATTGCCGCCGACCATGACGGTCCATCCATTTTTGGTTCCGTAAAGGGAGATATCTTTGATACAATTTTCAGCACATTGAATTTTGCAGCCGCTGACACCCATTTTCATTTTACTGGGCAGAACCATGCCATGATAAGTTTCATCCAGTGCCATGCCCATCTTAAGACTGTCCTGCTGTGCCAGGCGGCAATAGGCTGTTCCGGGGCAAACCTTGATGCTTCTGACACAAAGCCCTGTGGCATGACCGGCATCCATGCCAAGATCCTTCCAGATGCCGTCCACCTGGTCTTCGGTAATGCCGATAAGGGCGATCCTTGCCGCACTGGTGATTTTCACATCCGACACATTATATTTTTGGGCCACATCCGCAAGCTTCCTGAGCTGATCCGGATTCACAATCCCGCAGGGAAGATGCGGGGCAATGGCATAGGTTTCTTTTTCCTTACCTCGTTGACGAATCACCCCTTTTTCACCATCTTTGAGCATAACCGACTCCTTTTTTATTTACAGTTTTACAGATAATAGTACAAAATTCATGGTTTGTTTATAGTTTTATATGAAAGTCTTGAAAAATCCAAAAAGAAAATTTCATGTTTTGTTGTGTTCAAACCAAGGCGAAATACCAAGCCTGCCGTGGCAGTTATATCATAATATTATTCACAAACCCCATGGATGATTTTTATTGTTCATATTCCATAAGTCAAGGACATCCGCAGAGTTGCAAATTCATACTCAAATAGTGTATGGATGTTTTATTTAATGATACAGGAGTGCTGTAGATGAACAATCAGGCATTGCAGGAGAAGCAGAGAGATCAGGCCCGGATGCTGGCCAACAAAGTGAAAAAAAGATTCAAGCATCTGCGCAAACGGTATAAAAAACAGGGCCTGGACATCTTCAGGCTATACGACTGGGATATCCCGGAAATCAGGGCTGTTGTGGACTGGTATGACGGCCACCTTGTTGTTGCTGAATACAGCCGCAAACAATCCTTCCCGGAATGGCTTCCCATAATGGGCAAAGCCGTTGCCCGTGCATTGGACGTTCCAAACGAAAACCTGCATCTTAAAATCCGGCGGTCAGGAATCAAGGAAGGAAAAAGATACGAGCGTATCAACCATACAAACCAGAAAATAGCCATGGGTGAAAGAGACCTTAAATTTTACATCAATCCAAACGATTATGTGGATACGGGCCTGTTCTCAGATCACAGGAACACAAGAATGATGGTGCGCAAGCAGGCAGCAGGTAAAAACTTTTTAAACCTGTATTGCTATACAGGGTCATTCACCTGTTATGCGGCAAAAGGGGGTGCCTGCCGGACCGTATCTGTGGATCGCTCTCAAACCGCTGTCAACTGGGTAAAAGACAATCTTGAACTCAACGGTCTCACAGGTTCCCACCACACCATAATCCGGGAAGACACCCTTGATTTTCTTGAACGGGCCAGGCATGACGGATACCGGGACTTTGATCTGGCGGTTGTGGATCCGCCTTCTTATTCAACCACCCGGATGACCAACGGGCATTTTGACATTGCAAAAGAACACCCACATTTACTCAATGCTGTTTTTGAGTTGATGAAAACCAGTGCTGTGGTTTTCTTTTCCACCAATCATCAAAATTTTGATTTAAAGACAAAAGAGCTGACCGTCACAAATATCAAGGAGATTACATCCAAAACCATTCCCGAGGATTATCAGAACAAGCGCAAACAGATTCATAGATGCTGGGAAATACAGATATGAAATTTAACCCGTTTGAAAACCGCTTATCCCGAGACATCAGAAATACCCTGGGCCATTGTTTTGTCAAAGCAATTCAGGCAAAAGACCCGTCTTTTTTTCACACTGCGAGCAGTCAGTATCAATACGGGGAAACTCAAGTCCATATAAAAGCATACGTCAATAACAGGGCAGACTTTTTAAAAAAAACATTTGATCAGATGGCTGCCTTTAATTTGCAGCCGGATGATGATTTTTTTGTAATTGCCCGCATATTATGGAACTTTGAATTGTTTTTTGAATTCCATGAATGGCTGGAAATAAAATGGACAACAGCCCAGGGTAAAAACAAAAAAGCATTGCAGGCAATGGTTCTTGCCGCCATCGCATATGAACAGCTTACATATGGCAGAAAAGCTCCTGCAAAAAAAGTTGCATTAAAGGCAATTGGGCTTTTCAACCAGCACCGGGATATTATTGCCAAACCCTTTGATGCGGATCTGTTTATCTCTAAATTAAGCTTGCTTGATCCTGTTGCACCAAAATTTAAAATGCCCGGCAAAAAAAGCCGGGCATTCAAATAACTTAATTTAAGCACCCCTGATCGCCATGGAAGCAAATCAAGCTGGTTGGCGATATCTAAAAGCTTCACTTCTATGGATATGAAATTTGCCCAATCTGCATCGCCATGCTGCTCTTATATTCCATAGTTGTAACAGGTTGCTTTTTTTATTTTATATTTCTAACTAAAACGATTTAACAACAGAGAAAACCACCTTTGTAGTTTCTGCTTCATTTTCAGTACCAAAATCCTGCAATACCCTCAGGTTGATCTGAAACAGATGAGGCGGTAACCAGAAGAGATTGACTTCCGCTCCAATGGCGTAATTTGTACCCTTCTCATCAGAGGAACCTGTGCCGCTGTCTTCATCCATCTGCCAATATGTGTATCCCACAAGTGCAGGCCTGATAAGAAGCCCTTCAGAGATGGGAAATTGTTTGCTGATTCCCCAATCAACGATAAATTCCCAGCCAGGGGTGATATCTGTATCATCCTGTTCCCCATATACCAGAGTCCTGGACAATGCTGACACAGCCCAGCTTTTGGCCTGGTCTATATAATAAGTCGCACCAAGGGTCATCATGCCGCTGGTATATCCTTGGCCGGCAGATGCCGGTTCTGTCCAGTCATATTCTCCTGTGGGCAGGTTTACGCCCAGCCCCAGTACCGCATCCCATCTGTCCGTGTGCCAAGCCAAAATAAGGGGCTCAATAAAAATATCCCCCAAACCTACCTCGGAATCATGCACACCAGGAACGTTAAGATTAAAATCAGTTCCGACAATCGGGACAATCGTACTCATTCCGTAATCCGCTCCTAAAAACTTGTGTTTGGTGATATAAATAAGCCGGTGTGCCTGGGCAAAAACATTCAGATCAAAACCGATATTTATATCATCGCCATCATCATCCTTCAAGGTATCTGAGTCCACATATATGTTGTATTGCTTGTAATGAAATCCCGGCGGTGGAACGGAAGCTCCCATGGCACCTTCTGTTCCCGGCGTATAATGGCCGGCCCAGGCTGGCATAGCACAGGTCAGCATCAGAAGCAGCATACCGGTAATAGTGAGCGAAACAGTCCAATTTTTTGTCATCTTTTTCTCCTTTTTTTCTTGTTGGTGTTCTATTAAAAAATTAATTTAAATTAATAAAGCCTTCTTTGTCCTGGTTCAAACAAAAGAGGCTTTATGACCTCCCAAAAAAAATAATTCTGCATGTTTCCGGTCTATTGTAACGGTATCGGCTTTAATGGTGCCTTTGGACTGAAAAATTATTTTGGTCAAAATCGCTTGATAAATATCATTTTCAGCAGCAGACAAGATATTGATCAAGACTTCAAGAAATTTCATACCCTGCCTCCTGTCTTTGACTTTTTTAACTACTGTATCATCTCTGAATTTCGAGTCGCATTCTAAAATAATAAATTATCCATTGTCAAGAAGACTTTTTTTTAAATAATAATCCCAAAATCCATCCGATATAGCGTTATATCTTAACAAAACAATATATTACCATATAATTCTCCTGATAATATCCTCATAAAAATATAAATCATTTACTATTTTTATAGTTTGTTACCCATACCAATTTAGCAAGAATCTTGAATATCATTCGATATTTGCTTGTTTTAATTATTTTTGAGGCATATTCAAAGACCTTTACAAATATACATCTCTTTTGTCCACCCTTCCAAACAAGCATCCCGCATACCAACCCCTCTCGCGAGAAACCTTTTTACCGGCAGCCCTCTACACGACAACGCCAACACAGAAAACTATGGGACCGCAATTTTAAGATGTCCGAAAATCATTCAATGCAGACGGTTGATGAAAAAAAACAGGCCTTGAGAGCCTATATATTCTAACAATTTTCAACATCCAAAACTGATCAAAAAAAACAACCCTGCATATATTGAATATGCCTCATTTAAAGATGAAGACAATTCAATGTTTTATAAACCGTCAAGGTTTAATTTTTAAATCCCCAAAACGAGATATCGACACGGCCTTATAAGCATTTCTTGCAAAACTATCTGCTTTATTTAAGAAAAACCCAAGTTAAAAATTACAGAAAAATATAAAAAAACCGGAGCAGGGTTTCCCGGATTGAATTTGTTCTTATAAATTGATATTATTAAAAATTCCAAAGATAATGCATACATATTAACGAAAGGGAAAGCCAATGCATCTGCCAAGTCCCAAAGGATGGCTTGCCGTTCTTTTTATTGTGTTAACCCTGGCAATCCCTTTTGCAATCACCTATTATGTATCAACACCATCCTATCAAGACCGTTACAGGGGCAGGCCCAAAAGTTTGCAAACCCCTGGCCTGCCAAGTCGTTCAAAAATAATGGCGGACCAGTTGCTGCTTTTAAAAAATGAAAAGTTTATTACAAACAGGACAGCCATTGTTTTTAAGGGACTAAGCGGCAACACGGCAACCATTGATCTTTATCTGCTTGATTTGGACCCAGAGGTTTCATATACTTTAAAATTTCCTAAAACAAAGACGGATGAGGACATCCGGATCGGCAATGTGATGTATCGCCTCATTTCAGTAAAAGACAAGATGTTGCGGCTTAAAATAAAGGAAATCCATCATACCCGTTAAAGATTTCCAGAAAGTTTCCAGTGGTTATAAAATTTAAAAAAAAGACCTGGCATTTAAATAATCATGGCTTTTGTACCCATTTGCCTTTAAACTTTCGAGAGTTAATATTTTATATGAAAGGATTTCAAACCTATTGGAATCAGATATCTTTCATTTTTTGTTGTGGGCAAAACAATGTAAAATACCAGGTCTGCCCGTGGCAGTTATATGAAAATTTTGGCAGCCCCAATCGTGATTTTTATTCTGTGTTGCGGCCAAACATAAGCAAAAAAAACAAACCTACAGTGTCAGTTGGGCTGTAGAAGCTGGTTAAAAGAAACGTTCCGGAGATAAATTATGATGAAGCTGTTAATGGTTGGAGCGGGAGGCTTTGCAGGCTCAATCTGTCGATATATGATCAGTGATTTGTCCCACAGACTGTTCAATGATCCTTTTTTTCCCTACGGGACCCTGACGGTTAATGTGATAGGATGCCTTTTAATCGGTTTGCTGGGCGGATTATCAGAATCAAGACAAATATTCAGCCCTGAAATTCGGGCATTGATTCTCATTGGATTCATGGGAGGATTTACAACTTTTTCAACCTTTGGGTATGAAATATTCACATTTGCCCGGGATGGGCAGCTTGCCTCAGCCATGACAAACCTGATGCTTCACCTTATTCTGGGTTTTTGCTCTGTCTGGCTTGGATTTTCCTTGTCTAAATTCATATGAAAGTCTTTAAAAATCAAAACAGCAACTTTCATGCTTGTTGTGGCAAATCTTAAATAAAATACCAGGTTTGCCCATGGCAGTTATTATAAAGGAGATTATTTATGGTTCTTCCTGAAAAAGGGCATTTGCTCAGAATCTTTATTGGCGAGTCTGATAAAAAAGACGGAACACCGCTATATGAGTGGATTGTAAAAAAAGCAAGAGAACAGGGATTAGCCGGGGCAACTGTTACCCGTGGTATCCTGGGTTTTGGAGCGCATTCAAGGATTCATACCACAAAGATTTTAAGGCTTTCGGAAGATATGCCCATGGTCATAGAGATTGTAGATACCCTGGAAAAAATAAACAAGTTTATGCCGGTCATTGACCACACGATTATTGAGGGGCTTGTTACCATAGAAGAAATAAGTATCCGGTTCTATCGCACAAGATAACCTGTTTTCAATAACCCCAGGTTAAAAATTCTTTTACATAAAATCAAGAGAAGCCTACAACCCAAAAGCCACTATCCAAAAACCACTGCTTTAATATAAAATCCTTGATTTGATTTGCCCGCAGATATATAAAAGCCTACCATATGACTCATTTTACAGGATACGGGATATGATGGATTCAAACATGACACCACATCATTTTACAGCTCAAGTATATTATGAAGACACCGACCATTCAGGGGTTGTCTACCATGCAAACTATTTAAAATTTTTTGAACGGGCAAGGGAAGATATCATGGGGACCAAGGTTCTTGCCGACATGTGGCATAAGCATGAAATAGGTTTTGCCATTTACAAAATAAATATAGGATACCATGAGGGTGCCATTTTCGGAGATCGTCTCGACATCAGGACAACCTGGAAAAAAGAAGGGCATTACAGGATTATCTTTTTCCATGAAGCCTGGCGGCCGGATGGAAAAAAAGCGGCTGTCACATGCACACTGGAGCTTGTCTGCCTGGGGCCGAACAAAAAATTAATGCCCATCCCGGATCTGGACTTCTTAAAATCCAAGGAATAAAAAAATCAAGTCAGCAGATTCTCGGCAGCTGCTCTCCTGTAAGCATATCAATGGGTCTCACCCCGCCGATAGAGGTCTGCAAAAAAACCTTGCCGGGATCTTCGCTTGTGACGTCACCAATAATCACAGCAACTTTGCCAAACACATCCTGCCGGATAATCTCAAGGGCTTTGTCCACATCCTTTTCCGGCACAAAGGCGATCAATTTGCCTTCGTTTGCAATATAGAGCGGATCAAACCCCAACAACTCACAGGCTCCCCTTACCGGTCCCGTGACAGGCAGAGACATTTCATCTATTCTAATTCCAACTCTTGATTGTGATGCAATCTCATTCAAGGTTGTTCCCAGACCACCCCTTGTAGGGTCCCGAAGCACATGAACATCACAGCCGGACCGGATAAGAGACTGAACCATTTTATTTAACGGGGCTGAATCGGTTTTGATATCGGAATCAAATTTTAAACCCTCCCTTGAGCTTAAGACCGCAATACCGTGATCTGCAAGGGTTCCGCTGACAATGATCTTATCGCCCGGTTGTGCATTGCTTCCGGACACATTCACATGGGCAGGAATCACGCCTATACCGGAAGTGTTGATAAAAATCTTGTCTGCCTTTCCCCTGGGAACCACCTTGGTATCACCTGTGACAATCTTGACCCCGGCTTTTTTGGCAGCCGCTGCAATGGTTTCAAGAATTATCTTTAACTGCTTTACCGGCAGTCCTTCTTCAATAATCAGGCCCACGCTGATAAACTTAGGGACAGCCCCGCACATGGAGATATCATTGACGGTTCCATTCACCGCCAGGTCGCCGATATTCCCGCCGGGGAAAAAAATGGGGTCCACCACATAAGAATCGGTTGAAAAAGCAAGCCTTGCGCCTTCAACATCCAGGATTGCCCCGTCATCTTGTTTTGACAATTCAGAATTTTCAAACAAAGGCAGGATCATATCGGAAAACATTGAGTGGGATAGTTTTCCTCCGGAACCATGGTCGAGTAATATTTTTTCTTCAGTCATATTTTTTTCCTGTTTATATAGTAACCCTATGCCCTGGTATGTATTAGGTACTTGATACTTGACATTGAGGACTTGATAATTGACATTGTGGGGACTTGATAATTAAAATTGAATACTTGGCATTGGGTTCTGGGTGATGAGAATCTCAACACTCATTACTCGCTGCTTTCATATTAACTGTATCTGTAAAATGCTGCACAAGCCCCTTCACTTGAGACCATACAGGGACCGACCGGTGTCATGGGAGTACATTTCTTCTTATAAAGAACGCATTTTTCAGGCGTTTTTAACCCCATGAGAATCTGACCGCAGGCGCACCCTTTGGGTTCGGGAACCTCGGGCATATCCATGCTAAATTTTATGGAGGCATTAAATTTTTCATACGATTTTTTCAGCCTCATCCCACTGGATGGAATGTGTCCAATCCCTCTCCAGGAGGCATCACAAATATCAAAGACCTGGTTCATGATCTGTTTTGCCTTTACATTTCCTGAATCTGACACGGCCCTTGGATATGCATTTTCAAGAGCCGGCGTTCCCGTCTCATTCTGTCGGATCAACATCAGGATGGCATTTAAAATATCAACCGGTTCAAATCCAGCAATCACGGACGGCATATTATATTTTTCAAATGTGTCCCTGTAGGCATGGGTTCCGGTAATCACGGAGACATGGCCCGGAAGGATAAATCCGTCGATCTGAACCCCGTCTGTTTCCATCAGGGCGGTAAGTGCGGGCGGGGTGAGTTTATTGGCGGAATAAATGGAAAAATTATCTGTTTTTTCCCGGATGGCCATTAGAATTCCGGCCGCAATGGTGGGAATGGTGGTTTCAAATCCCACTGCACAGAACACCACTTGCTTGCTTTTATTTTCCCGGGCAATGGCAACGGCATCCGATATGGAATAGACCATCCTTACATCCGCGCCGGATGCTTTTTCCAGGGCAAGGGTCGAACCGGACCCCGGCACTTTCATGAGATCTCCAAATGTGGTCACTATCACATTTTTAACCCTTGCCAGCGCCACAAAAGCATCAATGTCTTTCTGGGCGGTCACGCACACAGGACACCCCGGCCCGGAAAGAAGCGTTATCCTTTCCGGCAGAACACTTCTGATACCATGCCGAAAAATGGACATGGTATGGGTTCCGCAGACCTCCATCAGTCTGAGTTTTTTATGGCTGACAGCCTTAATTTTTTTCACAAGCTCCCTTGCAAGAGATGCATCCCTGTATTCTTCAATATATTGCAAACTCATTGATCAGCTTCCTTCAAGGGCAGCCGCAACCACTGCCTGGCCTAAACAGATCCCCCCGTCACCGGTGGGAACCTGCGTGTGTGTGTATACCTTTAGGTTATGTTCTTCAAGGGCCAGGATCATGGTATTCAAAATGATATCGTTATGGAACACCCCCCCGGAGAGGATTATTTTTTGGATATGGGTTTGCAGGCTAACTTTGAGCGCTGCCACGGCAAAAGCCTGAGCCAGCGTATAATGAAATTTTGCACTTATTCCGGCAACGTGCCGACCCTGCTGCAACTCCGCTGTTATCTGCCTGATACAGGGCATTAAATTAATTTCAAAAACCTGGTCTCGGCCACCATCCTTTTTACCGGATACCAGATCAAAGGCATAGCATTCCCGAACAGGACGTTCGTCTGCCATGGCTTCCAGTTCCATTGCGGCCTGACTTTCATACGAAATCGTATGCCGGACGCACAAAAGGGAAGACACCGCATCAAACAGCCTTCCAACACTGGAGGTCAACGGTGAATTCAGATTTTTCTCCATCATACCGCAGATAAAAGACAGTTTTTCTTTTTCCATGGCCTTTATATAAGGAATCTCCATCTGTAAAAAATCTTTGCCAAAAACCTGAAAAAGAACAGATGCCGCCATGCGCCAAGGTTCCAGAACAGCCGCATCCCCGCCCGGCATTTTAATGTAGGACAGGTGAGCTTTGCGTTTAAAGGCTTTTTGTGTACACAAAAGAATTTCCCCGCCCCAGATATGACCGTCTGTTCCATACCCCGTGCCGTCAAGGGTGATGGCGATAACCTCTTCATCCAAACCGTTTTCCGCCATGCAGGCGGCAGCATGGGCATGGTGATGCTGAACCGCCACTTTTTTTACCGTGTTCTGCGCTTTGGCATAATCAGTACTCATATATCCATGATGCATGTCATGGGCAATAATGTCCGGCTGGATGTCGAAAATATTTTTCAAATGATCAATACTGTCCCGATAAAACGCATGAGTCTTCATATTATCCAGATCCCCGATATGCTGGCTTAAAAAAGCATGATGACCCCGGGTCAGGCAGACCGCATTCTTGAACCCTGCCCCGCACCCCAGAATTTTCGGCATTTTTCGGTTGATAAAAACCGGCAGGGGTGCATATCCTCTTGACCGCCGGATAAATCTTGTTTCACCCGCCTGGATTCTTGCAATGGAATCATCTGCGCGAAAACAGATATCCCGATTGTGCAATAAAAAATAATCCGCAATATGGGAAAATGCCTCCAGAGCATCCTCATTTTCAATGGAAAGCGGCTCTCCTGAAAGGTTGCCGCTGGTCATCACCAGGATGGACGGTCCTTTTTCAAGCAGCAGACAATGCAACGGCGCATAGGGAAGCATGACGCCCAGAGTTTTATTAAAGAAAGCCACATCCGTTGCAAGTACAGACCCTTTTTGATTGTCCCCATTGATATATTTCCTTTTCAGCAAAACAATGGGTCTTTGATAGGAGGTCAGGAGTTGTTTTTCCCTGTTGCTGACATGAACATGGTCAAACAGGATTGATGCCGATGCTGCCATCAGGGCAAAGGGCTTATGGGGACGGTTTTTTCTCTGCCGCAATTGTTTTACTGCATCAAGATTGGCGGCATCACAGGCCAGATGAAATCCGCCAAGCCCTTTTATCCCGATAATTCTACCCTGGCGCAAATATTGAGCCGCAAGAGTGATGGCTGATTGTGAATCCGTATTGATCCGATTCCCCCGGCGGTCCGTCAAAAAAACCTGTGGTCCGCAGACCGGGCAGGCATTGGGTTGGGCATGAAACCGCCTGTTCAGCGGGTCATCATACTCTTGTTGACATTTTCCACACATCTTAAACGATTTCATGGAAGTTTTGGACCGGTCATAGGGAATATCTTTAATAATTGTATACCTGGGGCCGCAATTGGTGCAATTGATAAACTCATATTCATGCCGTCTGTTGCCGGGATCTTTCATTTCAGCCAGGCAGTCGGAACAAATAGCCACATCAGGAGAAATAAGGGTGGTCCGCCGGTTGGCAACTTCACTGTTCTCAATTTTAAATGAAAAAAAATTTCCAGGCGGCACATCACTGGATTTAATGTCTGTCACAGAAGCCAGCAAAGGACTTTTATGATAAATATCATCGACAAACCGCTCAATTTTTTCAGGGGGTCCTTCCACAATAACCCGAATGCCGCCGGAGGTATTGAATACCTCCCCTTTCAGATGATATTGATCTGCCAGACCAAATAAAAAAGGCCGAAACCCAACGCCTTGAACAACGCCGCTGATTTCCAGCTTTTTTGCTACTGCCGTTTGGTTTAAGGCTATGGGAACGGTCATAAAAACCTGTTACTGTTCATTACGGCCATCATCCTGCCGGGCATCCGCTGCCAGTATTTGGCGCAAATCTTCCAGGGTTTCACGGGCAGTGGCTTCATCGACCTTATTGATGGCAAATCCGGCATGGACAATGACATAATCCCCGATCTTTACATCACCCAGAAGCATGGTACTGATTTGCCGGGTCACACCGTCCACATCAACTTTGGCAACCGTATCGTTTATCTCGACAATCTTAGACGGAACTGCTAAACACATACCATTTCACCTGTTTGTCTTAAAGAATACATTGCTAACATAACACAGGATATCATTTGAGCAATGTTTATTTCAAATTGAAATCCCTTTAAAAATAATATCTAACCGCCGCATAAATATTGGTATTATTTCCAAACCCGGCAAAAAACTTATGATGTTCATATCCGAAAAAAATATTTAATCCTGTTTCAAGCACAAGGCTGTAACTGTATTTATAATTGGCTTTTGGACGAAGATAGCCGTCTTCATAAATGGGTAATAATATGCCGCCAAGGCCAGGGTGAGGTTCTGATTCATCATAAGCTTTGTTAATTCCAGGGTTGCCACATGTCTTATCCGATCCCTGATAAAGCCGGATTCAAACCTGCTGTCCGGGATAAATCCGGCTTTATCAATCTCCCGGTGCAGGCAGAAATATCCTGCACCGGGGCCGTCATTTTAAAGTGTTGAGTCGTGTTCCGAATTCTGATTTTTCCGATACAAAATCAAATCATCAATGGTCAGCACGGGAAACCCGTGTATCCCGGCAAATTCAACGATCTTCGGCAGTCTGGCCATGGTGCCGTCGGGGTTGGTCAATTCACACAGCACCCCGCAAGGAGACAACCCGGAAAGGCGCATTAAATCAACGGTGGCTTCGGTATGGCCCCCACGCTCAAGCACTCCGCCGGGTTTTGCTTTTAAGGGAAAAACATGACCCGGACTATTCAGGTCACAAGGCCCTGCACTATCAGCTGCGGCTGCATGCACCGTTGCGACACGGTCCTTTGCAGACACCCCCGTAGTGACTCCCGTGGCAGCTTCAATGGAGATGGTAAATGCCGTCTGGTATCGGCTGGAATTGTGCTGAACCATCATGGGCAATTCAAGGGATGCCACCTTGTCTTCGGTCAGGCACAAACAGACGATGCCCGAGCATTCCCGGATCATTATGGCCATCTGCTGTTCCGTCAAAGACTGGGCCGGAAAAATAAGATCACCTTCATTTTCTCGGTCTTCATCATCCGTGACCAGTACGCCGTTTCCGTTCTGAAGGGATAACAGCGCGTTTTTCACACGTTCCTCTGGATTTCCAAATCGAGTTAACAGACTCTGATTCATGGTCGATCTCCTTACAATAATAAAATTAAACATGAATCAGGGCAAAAGGAAAAATAGACGTTCAGGCAGTACAATGCCTGCAGTTCCTTGATAAAAAGGAAACCGCCAAAGACAAAACACAGCCTTGACGCATTCTCTTCCATCCGGACTTTAACCGTCGGCTCCGGAATTTAACCGGATCTGCTGACCTCCCCTGGTTTAAACTTTTCAATTTAAGCTTTCTCATTCAAGCCTTGGGGGGAGCGCTCGCGGGCTTCCTGATACAGGCCAGGTTACCGCCGGTGGGGAATTTCACCCCGCCCTGAGAATATACGGGAGACACCCTATACCCTGTAGCCGGTCATGTCAAACCCATATTTCAAAGAATAAGAACAATCCATAGCAAATTAGAAACCACACCATTTGAAACAGCGGAAATATCCTGACATCCTGTTTATCACTTTCTTTTGTGAGTAATAATGTTGAAAAAAATACCTTTCTCAAAAAGAATGTTGCCATTCCAACATTTTCCTGGTAGCGACTGTATATTATTTATTCAGCTCTTTTTTAATCAACAGTTCGGCAAAAAATTTTAAATATAATTATTCCAATATGTTGCAAAATTAAAAAAACAGTAAAATTTATTATTAACTGAATAAGAGTAATAGAATGAAAACATACCAGTTCAGGGTTTCCATAATAGGAATACCAAAGCTTTATCGACTAATTGAGGCATCTGAAAATTGCACTTTTGATGATCTTCACAATGTGATTTTCCAGTCATTTGACAGATACGATGAACACCTTTATTCATTTTTCATCACTCGAAAAGACACCAAGAGTATGCGGAATATATATGATGCTCCACAGATAACCCATCCCGTGAGTGCAGAAGAGATGATGGGTTATGGGGAAAGGAAAGAATCCACAGCAAAGATGCAAATTTGCGATGTCGGCTTGAATGAAAAAGATGTCTTTCATTACCTGTTTGATTTTGGAGATGAGTGGTGGCATCGAATCAAGGTGCAAAATATCAAAGAGACAAAAGCCAAAAAAAAATATATTAAATTAATCAAGTCAGTCGGAGAATCTCCACCTCAATATCCTGACTATGATGATGAAGAATATGAATAAAACATTGTGGTTGCAATTATCTTCTAACGCAAAACAATGGGTGATTCTGATATGAAAATTTGATCAATCAGATCAGGGAGGCAAAATGAAAAAAGCTGTACTGGCAATTGTAATCCTTATTTTTGCAGCAACTTCGCAGGCCCGGATGAATGCTGAAATAATTATGGATACCGAAGCAATAACGAATGCCGGAACCATCGTTAAAAATGCCTTTGATTACTGGCGCGGGCAAACCTCTGTTTCAACCACAATCATGACCGTCCACCGCTCTGACTGGGAACGCAGCATGACCATAAAATCCTGGACCCGGGGTGAATCCGATTCCCTGTTTGTCATTATTGAACCGGCAAAGGACAAGGGAAACGGAACCCTTAAAGCCGGCAAAGGAATGTGGATATACAATCCCAAGATAAACCGGGTCATCAAACTTCCCCCTTCCATGATGTCCCAAGCCTGGCAGGGATCGGATTTTTCCAACAATGACCTTGTAAAGAGCGACAGCCTGATCAAAGATTATGTGCATACTTTGGAAGCGACAACTCTTGGTCAGGACAAAAAAATCCATACAATAAGATCAATACCCAAGCCTGATGCCCCGGTTATCTGGGGCATGATCAAATTAAAAATACGAGAAGACTTTATCCTTTTAAGTGAAGAATTTTTTGATGAAGATCTTCAGACTGTAAAAATAATGACGGCATGGGATATCCAAAAAAGCGATGACAAGCTTTTCCCCATGAAATGGAAAATGCAAAAATCCGATGCAACAGATGAGTATACCCTTCTTGTATATGAAAAGATTGAGTTTAACAAAAAGTTGAGCAACCGTATCTTCACCCGGACCAACCTTAAAAATCCGGGCATCTAAAAAAAAGGAAAGATAACATGTCAATAGAATTAAAAATGGCATGGCGCAATATATGGCGAAACCCAAGAAGGACACTTCTCACCATTGCCGCCATTGCTTTTTCAAGTCTGATCCTTGTGTTTATGCTCTCTTTCCAGTTGGGGTGTTATGAAACAATGATCAACACATCCGTTAAAGTCAGCACCGGGCATTTGCAGATCCAGGCAAAGGGGTATCTTGAAGACAAAAAAATAAACCTGGTCGTTAAAAATCCCGCACCGGTTGCAAGCATCCTTGATTCGGTAAAAGGCATTAGCGCCTATACTTTTCGTGCCAATGCCTTCTGCCTGGCATCTTCTGATAAAAGAACCTATGGGGTTGTGGTCACAGGTATAGACCCGGTAAAGGAAGCCCATGTTTCAACCATATCCTCTATTATCCGCAAAGGAAGTTATCTAAAAGAGGAAGACGAGTCTTCCGCACTTATCGGAGAACACCTTTCAAAAAACCTGAAAGCCGGTATTGGTGACGAACTCACCATTCTGGGCCAGGGGCGTGACGGTTCAATTGCAGCAGCGGTTCTTACCATAAAAGGCATTTTTGACTCCGGCATTGACGAATTTGACCGGAATGTGATCATGACGGGGCTTAACGATTTCCAGGACATTTTTTCAATGGGAAACAGCATTCATGAAGCAGTCATAACTGCAAACTCCCTTGGTGATGTATCCATGGTTAAACAAGAGATCCAAAATCATTTTTCTGAAACGCAACAGAATAAAACCCTTGTTGCCGCCGACTGGATGGAAATCATGCCGGGCCTGCTGCAGGGGATTCAAATGGACCTGGTTTCCGGTATCATAATGTATATCATCCTTGTCATTGTTGTTGCGTTCAGCATTTTTAATACATTTTTAATGGCCATCTTTGAAAGAACACGGGAATTCGGCGTCATGATGGCCATCGGAACAACCCCTTCAAGGATTACAAAACTTGTCCTGTTTGAATCCCTGTTCATGACCCTGGTGGGAATCCTTGCGGGGATAGTCATTGGAAGCCTTTTAACCCTTTATTTTCAAAGCAAGGGCATTTATATTGCCGGTACTGAAGATATCCTTAAACAATACGGGATTCCAGACCGGCTCTATCCGAAACTGTCCCTGATTTCAGCCACGGCAGGGCCTTTGGTCGTATTTTTAATCACCATTGTATCATCTGTTTTTCCGGCATTGAAAATAAAAAAACTGAAACCTGTTGATGCCATGGCCTCAGTATAAATTAAAAAGAAGAGAAAACAAAACAAGACAAAAGACGAGAAACAATTATGTATGCCATATTAGCATGGAGAAATATCTGGAGAAACCCGAGAAGAACCATTGTCATCCTGATGGCCGTGATCATTGGTGTATGGAGCATGATTTTTCTGGGGGCCCTTATGCGGGGAATGGAAACCCAGATGGTCAAAACCGCCATATCCACACTTACCGGAAGCATCCAGATCCATCACATGGATTACCGGAATGATCCCGTGGTTGAAAATTCCATGGATGACATGGATAAACTCGACAGAATACTTAACGCAACACTTGGGAAAGATGCTCTGTGGGCAAAAAGGATAAGAGTCAATGCAGTTGCCTCCAATGCCAGGCACTCCGGGGGCGTGATCCTTGTGGGGATTGAACCTGAAAAGGAAAAAAAGATCTCATTCATTGGAAACAGCGTAATATCGGGACGGTATCTTTCATTAGAAGATACAAATAAGATTGTGGTAGGAAGGGCGTTTCTTGAAAAATTCAATACCAAAATCGGCCATAAGCTGATTCTCATGTCCCAGGATACCCGAAAAGAGATTGCATCAAAGGCGTTCAAGATTGTGGGGGTTTTCAGTGCGGAATCAGAAGCAATTGAAAAGCAGTTTGTTTTTGTTCCCATTTCACAGGCGGCAAAGATGTTTAAAATGGGGCGTTCTATTTCAGAAATATCCATTTTGCTGCCCGGATCCGACATTGACGGCAAACAGGAAACCCGTGCCGCAGAAAAATTAAAATCAGGTCTTGCGAATGATACATTTCATGTTGAAACATGGCACCAGCTTTTGCCCATGATGAAAGCCTACCTGGAGATGTCGGGGTTTTTCCTTTATATCTGGTATGGTGTGGTTTTTGTAGCAATGGGCTTTGGCATTGCCAATACAACCCTTATGGCCGTGTTTGAGAGAACCAGGGAGTTCGGCCTGATGAAAGCCCTTGGCATGAGGCCAGTCCAGGTGATTAAAGGGGTTGTAACAGAGACGTTTTGTCTATTGGTACTGGGAATATTTACAGGAAACATACTGGGATTTTTAAGTGTTGCTGCCATTGCAAAAAACGGGATTGATCTGTCAGCCCTGGCAGCAGGCACTCAGATGTGGGGGATACCAAGAATACTGTACCCGGAAATCTGGACTCAGGATGTTGCCGTGGCAGGATTGATGGTACTGGTTTTAGGCATATTGGTAAGCCTGTATCCGGCTGTCAAGGCTGCCAGGTTCACCCCGACCCAGGCCATGCTGAAAAATTAGGACAAAATATTAGGATAAAAAAATAGCAGGTGGAGACAGGATATGGCAATTGTTGAAGCAAAAAATATTAAAAAAACATACAAACAGGGAAAAGTAAAAGTTGAAGCCCTTCGCGGCGTTGATCTTACCGTCGATAAAGGAGAGTTTTTTGCGCTTGCAGGCCCGTCAGGTTCGGGAAAAACAACACTGCTCAATATTATCGGCGGCCTTGACATGCCTGACTCAGGTATTGTTATTGTTGACAACAATACCTTTAAAGACATGAACCAGGCAGACCTTGCCACGTTAAGACTGCATAAGATAGGATTTGTTTTCCAGGCGTATAATCTTATCCCGGTGCTGTCGGCCATTGAAAATGTCGAATATGTCATGCTGTTGCAGGGAGTGCCCAGAACAAAAAGACGCAACAGGGCAAAGGCCATACTGGATGATGTGGGCCTGGGAGGAAAATATGACAGGCGACCTGCCGAACTTTCAGGCGGCCAGCAGCAAAGGGTTGCCGTTGCCAGGGCTATTGTTTCCGGGCCGGCAATTGTGCTGGCGGACGAACCCACGGCCAATCTTGACTCAAAAACAGGCGAAGGCCTTTTATTAATGATGAAACAGATGAACCTGGAAAAAAAAGTCACCTTTATTTTTTCAACCCACGACAGCATGGTCATGGAGTATGCAGAGCGCCTTGTCACAATAAAGGACGGACGTATTGTAAACGATGAAAACAGATCATGATTCTATTGGCCGGCTTATTGTCTTTTTTTTATCCCTTTTATTTACCCAAACCCTTTGGGCAGGGCAGAATGCTGCATGGTCTGAAAAACTCGACAACCACTTGGGCGGGCATTTTAAATTCAAAGGGAATATAACCGGATATGATAACGGATCTTATTTTCAACCTTTGGGAACTAGTACCGGTTTCGACGGTCTTGCCAATACCAGGTTGACAGATAAACTTATTTTATCGGAAATCGTTTATGTTCAAACCCATTATGAAGCTTTTCTCAAATTCGGGAACACCTATGAAAAACAGTATGCGGGCGGGAGGTCACCGGACACTTCGAATATTGATAAACGGCGGATTTTCGATTTAACCCAAACTGTTAAGGAAACAGCGGATTACATTTTATGGCATAGGCTTGACCGTCTGCTGTTGTCAATAAAACCCTTTTGGGGGGATATCATAGTTGGAAGACAGGCAGTGACATGGGGAAATGGTCTTATTTTCAACCCCATGGATCTTTTCAATCCATTTTCGCCTTCTGATACAAACCGCGATTACAAAATGGGCGATGATCTTGTGTCTGTCCGGTTCACCACCCAAGAGTCAGGAGAATTCAACCTGCTCTACGTTCCCAGAAGGGATGTGATAACAGGAGAAATTGATTTCAAAAGTTCTTCTATTGCAGGGAAAAACCACTTTTTTATAGGCGACATGGAAATAGATGTAATGGGGGCCTTGCATTATAATGAGACTGTTTTAGGGCTTGGGGCCTCAGGGTGTCTTGGGGATGCAGCATGGCGATGGGATCTTGTCTGGTCAACCATAAAAAAAGGGAACAGGCACAAAAACGGATATATTGAAGTTGTGCTGAATATGGATTATTCCTGGGTGTGGTTCAAAAAAAATATGTACGGCCTGATTGAATATTATCATAACGGGCTGGGGAAAAATAATTATACAAATGCCTTGAAAGACCCTGAAGTTGTGGAAAGAATCGACAGAGGGGAATCATTTGCCCTGGGGAAAAATTATGTAAGCTGGCAGATCCAGGTAGAACTCCACCCTTTATTGAATGTTTACGTCAATGTCATCAACAATTTCAGGGACCCTTCCGGCATTATCCAGCCCAGAGCAGTATGGAATACCACCCAGAATTCAAATATTCAGTTGGGTGCAAATTTTTATTACGGCAGGCCGGGAAGCGAATACGGCGGATTTTTAATACCGGACACGATCCATCATACCAATGCGGCACCAAGTGCCTATGTCCTGTTTACAACTTATTTTTAACAACACCGCCAATATCAAATTGGCCCCCCTTCCCTAAGGAATGCAGACAAGAAGGATATTGGCAATCCCAAATTGTTCTGATATATCTGACCCAGATTATGTTTAACATCTTTATCATGATTGGAGTTAAGGTATCGGATACATCAACAAACAGATCCTGACGGCTGTGGTGGCGGCTGAAAACGGAGAAATCTTTGAACTGGAAGGCTATGGTGCGGTTGGGATGTCCGGCAACACCCCTGTTGTTCTGAAAAAAGATGCCACCGTGCCCATGCCCCACGGCAGCGAACTCATGATGCTGCCCCAAAGAAAACCTGTTGTCTATAATATTGCAACAGACCGGTTTGAAAGCATTGAGCAAAACCCATTTGCCCCGGAAGAAAAAATTTTCCCGGTTGCCGTGTTTAACTCGCCGGGATATGTAAACCGCCATTTCTGCGCTTATGATGACGAGGGCATCAAAGACCTGCTGCCATTGTTCTCCTATGGTGCCGTGGGATTTGGGAAAAACAATTTCAGGTCTGCAGCCATTGTTGTTGACACGGAACCCCGCCAGGATTTAAGGCTGATGCCCCGCAAAGGCATTGTCAAAGGCGTCAGCCAGATGCAGAAAAAATATCCAAAAAACCGCCTGATGCGGCATCTTGAAACCTGTGCATTGCAATACGGGTGTCCTGCCGGGAAAAACTTTTTTCTCAAACGTTATGAAGCCCCGCTGCCCACATCAACGGTGTGCAATGCCAACTGCTTAGGATGTATTTCCCTTCAAAAGGAAAACAACCTGTGTGCCTGCCAGGATCGAATCTCTTTTACCCCGTCTCCTGAAGAGATCGCCCAGGTCTTTTTAGAACATATTTCCCATGTTAAAAAAGCAGTGGTCAGTTTCGGCCAGGGATGTGAAGGAGAGCCTTTGACCGCCTTTACGGCCATCGAACCGGCCATACGACTGATACGGAAAAAAACAGACAAAGGCACTATCAACCTGAACACAAATGCAAGCCTGCCGAACCGGGTTGAAGAACTTTGCCGTGCCGGGCTTGATTCCATGAGGGTCAGTATGAATTCGGTCAGAAAAAATTGTTACACCGCCTATTTCAGGCCCCGATCCTATCATTTTTCAGATGTCCTTAAAAGTATTGATGCGGCAAAGCAGCAGGGAAAATTTGTTGCCATTAATTATCTTAACTGCCCGGGCTTTACGGATTCCCAAAAAGAGTTTGAAGCATTGAATGACTTTATCGACAACTTTAATATCGATATGATCCAGTGGCGCAACCTGAACTTTGATCCCAAAAAATATTGCGAACTCATGTCAACGGTTGAAGACGGCGGCAAGCCTTTGGGAATGGATCATATAATCCAACAATTGTCAAACCGGTTTCCCAAATTGATACACGGCTATTTTAATCCGCCCGTACGTTAATTAAATCATATTTTAATCCACCAATATTTTATCCAATAGGGGGAATATCATGGACAATAAAAAAATCACCATCATTGATGAAACCCTAAGGGAAGGCATGCAGTACAGGGGAGTGATGTTCTCCCAAAAGCAGCGGATAAAAATTCTTGAATTCCAGGAAAAACTGAACGTGGATATCTGCCAGGCAGGGTATCCTCCTGCCCATGACCTTGAAGCAGATGCCGTCAAAACACTGTGCCGGCATGCCAAAAAAAACGATTATAAAATCCGCATTGCCGCCATGGGACGGGCTAATCTTCATGATGCCGCAATCCTGCTGGACACCGGGGTGAAAGATCTGCATTTCCATTTACACATCAAAAACACTGTCACACCAGGTCAGCTTAATAATGTTCTTGCAGACCTTTTAACCACCATTGAGTTTGTCAAAAAAAAAGCCCCTCACGCAGTCCTGTCAATTGCCATGCTGGATATCGGCAGATCCGATGATGCTATTATGGAACACTGCATTTCAATCTTAAATCTTCATTCTGTAGACATACTCTCTTTGCCGGACACCTCTGGAATCATGTCACCCAACCAGATCTTTGACAAAATACACCGGTTTTCCGCCAAAACCCAAAATCCCAGCATATCGGTTCACTGCCACAATGATCTGGGCATGGCCTCAGCCAATAGTGTGATGGGAATCATAGCCGGTGGACAGTTTCTTGAGGCGTCCGCCCTGGGCATTGGAGAAAGAAATGGAATTGCCGACCTTTACACCACGGCAAAAACACTACAGAATCAAGATTTTGATATCAATCTCAACACAAATGATATCAACACATTCAAAGCCTATTATGAGTATGTTGATGCCATCGTTTATGAGCAACACAATCACCACTTGTTAACCCTCAACACCCCTGTCTTTGGTGATGCAGTCAAAACCCATGTGGCCGGAACTCATGCAGGAGGCAACTTTGGCCTGGCATCGGAAGAAAAGTTCTTTTTAAACATCTTATGCGGCAAAAACCTGGTAAAAAAATACCTGGACCTTCACGCCATTGAGTATCCTGAGGACATGCTGGATATCCTGACCTTGAATATCAAGTCAAAAAGTACACAACTGAATCGCTGCCTGACCCTGACCGACATTAAATGCCTTGTTGCTTCATTATTGGATTAAAAAACCATTGCAAACCTATGAGGGTTTGTATTTGACTAATGTGCTGTTAATAAATATACTAAACGGATTGAAAAATTTTATTTTAAGGAAAATTGTTTGAATATTGATATTAAAGGAATTGTTATTATTTGCGGTAATTACGGCAGCGGTAAAACCGAAACAGCCGTAAATCTTGCCCTGAAACGAAAAATGGATGGCCTTGACGTAAAAATTGCGGATCTTGATCTTGTCAATCCCTATTTCAGAACCCGTGAGGCAAAAGGTTTGCTCGAAGATATGGGCATTGAGGTGGTCTTGCCTGACAAACGATACATGCATGCGGATCTGCCCATTCTCACCGCTGAGGTTGCCGGGATGATTCAGCAGCCGTCGGAATTGACCATCCTTGATGCAGGTGGAGATGATGTTGGGGTAACAGTGCTGGCTTCACTGGGAAACCATCTGTCCAAAAAAAAGGTTTGCATGCTGCAGGTGATCAATCCGTTCAGGCCTTTTACAGAAGATGTCCAGGGCTGTATCAAAATAAAAGAGGAGATCGAAATATCTTCAAAAATGAAAATAACAGGACTTGTCGGCAATGCCAATCTTATTGACGAGACAACCCCTGATCATATTTATAGCGGATATGACCTGTTAAAGGAGGTATCTGCGGCAACAGGAATTAAAATCGAATTTATCACGGTTTGTTCATATTTAATACCACAACTTGAGATGGGTCGTTTTACCTGCCCGGTATTGGAAATAGACAGAAAAATGAATCCACCCTGGAAATTGTTTTAAACCATAAGGAGTAGTTCAAATGAAGTATCAACATATCATTGATTCTGAGCGTTGCAAGGGCTGCGGCCTGTGTGTCAATGTCTGCCCGAAAAATGTTCTTGAAATCACGGACAAAGTGAACGCAAAAGGACATTTTCCAGCCTTTCAGGCCCGGCCGGATGATTGCATTCACTGTACCATGTGCTGCATCATGTGCCCTGATGTTGCCATCAGCATCGTTGAAATCGAAAAAGAGACCATTGAATAATTAATAAGGATAAAAAATAATGGCAAAAGTGTTAATGAAAGGAAATGAAGCAATTGGCGAAGCCGCAATCCGGGCCGGATGTAAAAATTATTTTGCATACCCCATAACCCCCCAGTCCGAAGTTGCCGAATATCTGGCAAAAAGACTGCCGGAAGTTGACGGTGTTTTTTTGCAGGGAGAAAGTGAAGTCGCGGTCGGATACATGATTTTTGGTGCTGCAGGTGCAGGTGAAAGGGTAATGACAACATCTTCCAGCCCAGGTATCAGTTTGATGAGTGAAGCCCTCTCCTATATTGCAGGGGCACAATGTCCTGCCGTATTTGTCAATATTATGCGCGGCGGCCCTGGCCTGGGCGGAATCCTGCCGTCTCAGGGAGATTATTTCCAGGCCACCAAAGGCGGCGGACACGGAGATTACCACCTGCTGGTGCTGGCACCGGACGGTGTCCAGGAAGCCGTTGAAATGACCATGAGCGCGTTTACACTGGCGGAAAAATACCGGGGCCCCGTGATGATAATGGGTGACGGCTTGATCGGGCAGATGATGGAGCCCGTAGAGTTCCCCGAGGATCTTAAAACGGAACCGTCCGATAAAGACGACTGGGCCACAACCGGCATGGACAATCGAAAAAGCGGCAAACGCAATCTTGTAAAATCGCTTTTTCTTGATCCCACGGAACTCAACAACAACAACCTGGCACTGAAAGCCAAATATGACCAGATGAAAAAAGAAGACGTGCAGTATGAAGGATACAATACTGACACGGATTATAAGGTACTCATTGTCAGTTACGGCACCATGAGCCGAGTTTGCAAAACAGCCATTGACATGATGAAAGAAGAAGGGATCGAAGTCGGCCTCTTAAGACCCAAAACCCTGTTTCCGTTCCCGGAAAAAGCGGTTTTTGATGCAGCAACCAAAGAAAGCTGCAAATCGGTTATCAGTATTGAAATGAGCATGGGACAAATGGTCGAGGATGTGGAGCGCTGCGTTAAGGGCCAGAGAGAAGTTGATTTTTATGGCGAATGCGGGGGAGATATTCCCACACCTGAAAAAATTACCGATATTATCAAAAGACTGCTCTAACCGCAAAATTTAGGAGAAAGATATAATGGGAAAAGCATTTTCAAAGCCGGAAGCACTCAGTGATAATATGACGCATTATTGTCCCGGCTGTACCCATGGTATTGTTCACAGGCTTATAGCAGAAGCCATTGATGAGCTGGGTATCAGGGGAAGGACTGTAGGTATTGCTCCGGTGGGGTGTGCAGTGCTGGCGTATAATTATTTTAACTGTGACTTCCAGGAAGCCGCACATGGAAGGGCACCTGCCATGGCAACTGGAATGAAACGGGTGAGACCGGATCTCATCGTTTTTACTTACCAGGGCGACGGCGACCTTGCCAGCATCGGCATGGGTGAAATTATCCATGCAGCCAACCGAGGCGAAAAATTTACCACTATTTTTATCAACAATGCCATCTACGGCATGACCGGCGGCCAGATGGCACCGACCACCATGCCGGGTCAGAGGGCCACCACAGCCCCTGCCGGACGGGATACTGATCTGACCGGGATGCCCATCCGAATGGCAAACCTGCTGGGCGAACTGGTCACCCCGGGATATGTTACCCGGCAGGCAGTATTAAAGCCCCAGCAAATCAATAAAACTAAAAAAGCGATTAAAAAAGCATTTGAATACCAGATCGAAGGAAAATGTTTCAGTTTTGTGGAAGTGATCAGCACCTGCCCGACCAACTGGGGCCTGACCCCTCTGGATGCATTAAAATGGGCCGAGGACACTCTTCTGCCCTATTATGAACTGGGAGACTACAAAGTACCTGAATAGAATTTGAATTTAAATTCGTATTTTACTTTTATAATCGTTTTTTTGAAGGAATAAAAACCAATGCAAACAGAAATAAAATTTGCAGGATTTGGCGGACAGGGAATTTTGCTGAGCGCAAAGCTTTTAGCATATGCCGCAATGAAGCAGGGATTTTTTGTCGCCTGGGTCCCCTCATACGGACCGGAAATGAGAGGCGGAACCGCCTATTGTACCGTGGTTATCGGTGACAAGCGCATCGGATCGCCCATCATTAAAAATCCCAGCCATCTTGTGGCAATGAACCGCCCGTCCCTGGAAAAATTTGCCGATGACGTAAAACCGGGCGGTGTAATTTTAATCAACAGCTCTCTTATTCCAACCCGAAGCGGAAGAGATGATATTATTGAATTAATTGTTCCGGCCAATGAGACAGCCATAGAAACAGGCAGTGTCAAATGCGCCAACATCATAGCATTAAGTGCGTTTGCCGCAAAATCAAAGATTGTTGACCTGGATCTTTTAAAAGAGTGCGTTAAATCAGAATTTTCAGCCAAACCAAAAATCATTCCTCTGAACATGAAAGCGTTTGATGAAGGCGTGAATATCGCAAACAAAAGTTAAGGTTAGATTAACGTTAACCACTCAATTTTAAGATTTAAGCTGTCTAATAGGGAGGTCAGGCTTGTTTTATTGTGCTTTTCAAAACATATCATTAATCGGCAAAAAAAACGCAATAATGAAAGCCTGACCCAGCAAATTTCAGCAACTCCTAAAGTCGGGTTACAAACTAAAAAAAAAAGGAGGCAGCATGATCAGAATAGAAATATCTCTTTTTCTTAAGAATGCACCCGGAGAACTGGCACAATTAACCGAGCTTTTAAGTGAAGCCGATATTAACATTGATGCCATCACGATCCAGGATGCCTCTGCCTATGTCCAGAGCCTTTTTGAGGCCAGGGGCAAATCCTTAAAACGGCTTGCATCCTCAGCAAGCTATAGCTCCATGAGCAGGGATTCCGCTCAATTTGCCCTGATCCGGCTTGTTGTGGACAAGCCTGAAAAAGCCATGGATCTTTTGAATGAAAAAGATTATCTGTTTGATTCAAAAGAGGTTGTGGCCATCAAGATCACCAACAGTCCTGGAGAATTGACAAAAATTACCAGAAAATTTGGCGAGGAACAGATCAATATCAATTATGTTTACGGGTCTGTTACGGATTCGGCCGGCAAATGCCTGTTTGTCTTCTGTCCCGAGGATGTCAAATCGGCTGCCTGCTTTTTTCAAGACGGCTGCTGAAAGGTTACCAGGCCGGCAAGTTCTACAGGGCTGACAATGCCGTTATTTGTTGTTAACTTTTATATTTTTACCATTGATAAGACGGAATCGTGCCGGTGCCAACCTTTAAACTAAAATCAGAAAAAAACTGTTTATTCGAAGCAGTGGAATCATAAAAAGCATGAATCCCTATTTCATCGGGCCTGTTAGTACCAAAATCCTCTGTTATCAAGGAATTGTCCACAACCGGCTGGGAATTATTGGTATTCCATGAAACAATATTATACTTATCGTAATCCCACTCAATTGTTCCCTGGGGTATGGTATCAGGTCCCTGAATAAACCCGGAAATATGATTTTGCCTTGTTCCGCCCGGGCCTGTAAATTTTTCTTCAAGCCTTAAAACAATGGTGGCCCAGTCTTCCAGGTTTGATCCGTCAAAAACACCGTCTGATACGGTCAATTCTTTGTAGTCCAGCAAAGAAAGGGTATTGGTATCACCTGTTTTTTCCCATAATACAATATAGACACCTGAATCATTCATGATGGGATCAAATGAGATGTCAAGACCGACATTGAAAGGCCAGTTTGAATCCACTGATCTGAAATAGGATATCCCGTAAGATCTGATACTGCTGTCAGCCCAGTCAGGATACTGGGGCAAAAGCCTGAATGAAATGCCATGCATGAAATGATCTCCATTGCTTCCCATTGTTTCAAGCTTTACCTTGACCTGCGCTTCATAGCTCAGCAGATTGGTATTTTCCGACCATACCTCATCAAGGTCAGGATTCTCAGGGGTGTCCTTCCTCCAGTTCAAACTCAAGAGGATTGCATTGAATATATTATTATTCGGGCTTAGTTTCTGGCTTTTAAGTTCAATAACGCCTTCACCCAAGCTTGAGTTCACTGTTATAATTTCACTGGCGTTACTCCCTCCTGTAACAGTCCAACGGGGATCCAGAACTAATTCGTTGCAGCCGTTGCAGTTCCCGTTCCCATTACCATTACCGTTCCCATTACCATTACCGTTCCCATTACCATTACCGTTCCCATTACCATTACCGTTCCCGTTGCCTTGCCTATTCCTGTTCCTGTTCCTGTTCCTATTGCCGTTGCCGTTGCCGTTGACTGGAACCGTAAAACCCACGTCGGTTAAGCCACTTTCGGCTGAACCTGACCCAAAAATTTTCTTTAATTCACATTTTGATTCAAACCATGATCCCGGATTAACAATACCTGTTGAAGAAATAATTATTCCGGCGGGGTCACTGTTATCAATCTCAAGTTTAAAAGCATCGCCGTTTGCAAAGGTAAACGTATTGTTTGTTTCATCCACCTCGGTTAACTTGGCATATCTGGCATATCTGATGCCGGATTCTGCAAGATAATATGCCTTTGAAGAACCATTGGAAAAAAGTCCGGTCTGGGAGGATCCGCTTGTAAAATACAAAGTACCGGCACTCATAACCCCGATAACCGTCATAGCGGCAACAAGCCCCATGATCATAAAACCCTTGTTATTGATAGAAAAAAATTTGACAGTACGCCTTAAGCCATTCATTGTTGTGCCTCCAAAATAGTTACGGTAGATTCCTTGGTGTTATTTTACCTGTAAATACTGAAGATATATTGTCGGCTCCTATAAGTTCCAGTGTCACCCCTATTTTGATCGTAGAACTGCTCCAGATAGGCTTGGGGGAGGTGTCATTGGAATCATAATATTCAAGTTTAAAATTTTTTACCTGGTCAACAAGTATATTTCCATTATTGGAAACATCGTCATAATACAATAGATAAGTACCAGGGATACCATTCCAGGACAGTTTATGGGTTTGGCGAACTGCGTTTCGATAGACATCATACTCAATAGAGGTTGCCGTGCCCTGACCCGATGTAACTGATGTTAGATTTTTAAACTCCTTTGAAATCCGTATCATGGCCATCTGGCCGTTATAAGCGGTTTCAGCATTCTGTTGCTGTAATAGATTACTTTTCACCGAACTTGTAATGCCAAAGCTGCCGACAAGGCCAAGAAGACCAGCAATAATTAGAACAATGATTATTTCAATGAGTGAAAAACCGGATTTATTTAAAAGTAAGCTGATCATAATTGTTTTTATTTTTTATTGTATAATATGGTTAACGTTTCACCGGAAGAAATATATTTAATGGTTACTTTTAATAATTTCCCATATTCAGAATCATCTATCAAAGCGGTTTGCTCTGAATTATCGACAAATTTAATAAAATGGTTATCAATCACCCGGTAGACACCATAATCATTATCCTGATCACTGTCTTCGGGTTTGCCAATACCGGTTTGCAAACCTGTCAGGTCAGACGTGTGGTTAGCCAGATAATCGGATGTAATGTTTTCAACAATTTCATAGAGTTTCAAAGAATTATCAAGGCTGGATACTGGTGAAAAGCTCCTTACAGAAGAAGTATAAACATACTGGTACATCATGGTCGCAAAAATTGAACCGATGACAATCACAACAATTAATTCTATCAAAGTAAATCCATTGTTATCAGCTTTTAATTTCATATTAACCAAACCTAATCAATAAACCCTGTTTTCCGGGTGATGGTTATGGTGCGCGCATGACTTCCCTGGTGGCTTAAGGTAAAACTGATAGTAGAATCTCCGGGACTTCCCAGGTCATCAAAGCTCACCACCTGGTTGCCTGAGCTTATGCCGACACCGTTTGAAAAAAAATGGGTGGGAGACGTTTCATTTGGAAAATTCACGGATGCCGTGATGTTATTTTTTTGAAGGGTGTATGAACCAGCGGTCATGCTGATGCCCCAGGGTTCGTTATAGCTCATGGCCCGGCTTTGGGCATACCTTAAATGGGTTTTTAAAATCTGTGTTTCAGAGATGACATCATAGACACCTGTTGCCGTCATCTTAGGAACAATGACTGCGGAAAGAATACCAATGATAATGAGTACAGATATAATTTCAATGATGGTGAAGCCGTTTGAATTAAGTCCAGAATTTGAAATTTGATCATCTCCAATTTCTTTCATTAGATATTTATAGCCAGTTATTTTAGGAATGTCAACTATTCCGTTATATTATCAATAAGTTCAAGTATCTGATCGGGAGATATAAATGATGATGTTTTCATTCAACCCAATGTTTCCATTGCATACAAAAACAACAGCCCAAGCCTGCCAGGCTCCCGGACAATCACCTTTGGTTCTGGAGATAAAATCGTTCTCACCGTTTAAGATATTCGGTTCAATTTGCCCTGATCCGGCTTATTGTGGATAAGCCGGAAAAAGCCATTGATCTGTTAAATGAAACAGATCAATATTAATTCTGAATTTGTCTTGCCAAAATTACAATTGATTGACAAACCGGTTGAATTCGGTTTGATGGGATGGGCTGATGGTTTTGATCATCACGCCGATTCCTTCGTTATCCACCCTGACCACCTTTGATATAAATGAAAATTCATCTCCACTTGGACTGATCAGGCGGATGGCAATATCTTCCCCTTTTGCTATTTTTTTTTCAGTTTTTATGAACACCCCCCCCAGGGAAATATTTTCTGTTTCAGCGAAAATTGTTTCTTTTCCAGTGTTGATTTTTGCTTCCATAAAAATGCTTTTTCGACTACAGGTTCTGTCTTCGATATGAATTTTAGCGCCTTTTATTTCAGATTCACATTTGGCAGACGCCAGCACGGAAAGAATCTTTTTGTCCGTTTCTTCGTCAGTATCAAGAATCTGCCGGATAATGGACAGTTTATCTATCATTTTTTTTACTCCATAAACCTGACAAAGCCAAAAAATTATTTTCATTTTTTACTGATCTGTGAACAATGGTCAAGCAATTATCAGATTTTTTATATCATTTTCCATGCCAATCACGCATGGTAAATCTGTTATGGTGCTTTAACACACCTCAGGTTTTTCGATTCACTTTTTTCCCCGTTATGGTTTAAACAATTTTATAAGAAAGGGTACCGGCAGAGAGACAGATCACCACCGGCACAGGCCCTATCAGATTGGCAGATCCCAATCATCCGTGACAGTTACATCTTTGCCCTGAACCTTTGTAACCGTAATTGTTCCAATACTTGCCTTAGTAGTTCCATCCAGAGTAACTGTAAAGTCTGCGCCCATGGGCACACTGCCCTTACCGGTTTTGGGCAGTATCGTATCATCATTGACACCTTTCTCACCACAGATAAGAACTATAGTGGTAGGTTTCTCACTATTTTTTAACAGATACTGCCCATACCCCATGGACAGCCTTGACTTGACCTCTGAAATAGCGCTCTGAGCTGCTTTTGCCCTGGCATCGGCCTGGAGGTCCATAAATTTGGGCACAGCAACAGCAGCAAGAATGCCTAGAATCACGAGTACAGCAATGATTTCAACGAGGGTAAATCCCTTTTCATTTGCAAGAACAGCCGGGTTTTTGTGTGTCATCATCATTTTCTCCTTTAAATTACAAACATTATGGGTAATCGGGTATCAGACCATTTTAGTCAAATCCCACATAGGCAAAAAAATAGCAAGAGCAAAAAAACCTACCACAGCAGCAAGACCCACCATGAGAAATGGGCCGATGGCATCTGCCAATCCTTTTGTGGCATATTCCACCTCTGCATCATAATGGGTGGCAATCTCCTGAAGCATCACGTCAAGATTTCCAGATTCCTCACCAATGGCCACCATATTGATCACCATGGGGGTGAAATACCTTGCCTGGCCCAGGGGCCGGGAAATCCCCCTGCCCTCTTCCAAAAGCCCCCTTATTTTCTCAACTTCACGGGAAATAGCGGCGTTGTTGATGGTGTCCGTCAAAATCCGCATGGACTCAAGTATGGTAATGCCACTGGACTGGAGAATAGCAAAAATACTTGAAAACCTTGACATGGAAGACTTGATAAACAAAGGGCCAATGACGGGAATCTGCATCAGTGATATATCTTTTAACAACCTGCCCTGGTCTGTTTTTATGTACCAAATGATTCCAATAACAAAAATCACCAAAAAGATATTCATAGAAATCCAGTACTGGTTTAAAAATGAGTATAACATCATACAGATCTTTGTGGGCAGGGGAAGCTCTATACTTGCAGCTTCAAAAATACCGACAAATTTAGGAACTACAAACGTCAAAAGTATCATAAAAGCTACGCCTAAAAATATTAATACAATCAAGGGATACCGGACAGCTGATTTAATATCGTTTCTGACCTTTTCCTCATGATCAATAATATAAATCAGCCGTTCCAGAACCAGAGGCAGGGAACCGGATTCCTCCCCTGCTTTTATCATGGAACAATACAGATGGGAAAAGGCTGACTTATGAACGGAAAAAGCCTCAAACAAAGAAGTTCCCTGTTTGACATCCGCTATTATCTGGGCAGAGACACTTTTTAAGGATTTGTTTTCTGTCTGGGCTTCCAGAATCTGAAATATCTGCAAAATAGAGACCCCTGCCGTTAATAATGTCTTAAATTGTTTGGTATATAAAATAAGGTCTGTTGCCGATATCCTTTGGGCAAAAAATTGGATACCTGACTGCCGGGATGTCTTTTTTTTAACGGATTCCGGGATATGCCCCTGGCGGGACAAAAGTTCCAATGCCGTCTGTGACGAATCAGCTTCGATTTCCCCGGAAATTGGTTTTCCTTTTTCATTAATGGCTTTAAACAGGTACAGGGTCATATTATTTCACCAAAATAGCCGACATGGCCTCCTCCGAGGTAGTTATCCCCTGAACCACCTTTTGAACCGCATCAAATTTAAGACTTTTCATCAGGCCGGTTTCCAGAGTAAATTTAAAAATCTCCCGGGCTGATTTTCCGTCAAGTATCATCTGCCGGACATCATCATTAACATACAAAATCTCATAAAATCCCACCCGTCCTTTATAGCCTGTATTCATACACTGGCTGCAGCCATTGGCCTTCACAAAATCATATGGTTTATCTTCAAGCTGCCAGTATTCCAATATCGACGAGGATGGAGTATAGGACTCTTTGCAATAGGGACATGCCCTTCTGACCAGTCGCTGTGCAATGACAACCAGCAGAACCGACGCGACCATGAAGGGTTCAATTCCCATATCAACAAACCTGGCAATGGCACCGACTGCATCATTGGTATGAACCGTTGAAAAAACGAGATGACCAGTCAAGGCAGCCTGAGCAGCTACACTTGCGGTTTCTTTGTCCCTGATTTCACCCACCATGATCACGTCCGGGTCCTGACGCAATATGGACCGCAGGCCGGAGGCAAATGACATGCCGGCCTTATGATTCAACTGTACTTGCCTGACATGCTCCATTCGGTATTCAACCGGATCCTCAAGAGTTATAATATTAGTATCCGGTGAATTGATTTCCTTTAACATGGAAAAAAGACTGGTACTTTTGCCACTGCCTGTGGGTCCTGTACACAAAATCATGCCATAGGGCATTTTTATCATTTTTTTCAGAGCCTGAATATCCTGGTGCATAAATCCCAGCTTATCCAGGCTGTGGATGCCGGAACTGGTATCCAGAAGCCGCATCACCATATTTTCACCATATACTGTGGGAATGGTGGAAACCCTGATGTTGATTTCATTTTCGTTGACAACAATGGTCATGCGACCATCCTGGGGAATTCTTGAAACGGAAATATCAAGATTGGCTAAAATCTTAATCCGGGAGATCATGGGTAAAAACAGTCGCTTGGGCGGGCTGGGAATCTTGTGAAGCTTCCCATCCACACGGAAACGGATTTCAACATAATCCTTTTCAGGACTGAGGTGGATATCAGTGGCTCCTTCCCTGACTGCCTGGGATAGAATGGAATTTACCAGTTTGACAACCGGCCCTTCTTCTGCCATATCGTGGAGAGTGGCTTCTATGCTATCGTTCAGATATTCGTCTTCCTGGAGTTCCCCTTCCATTTCTGCAATATCCTGAACCTGTTTCATCACACCGTCTTTACCTGAATAAGCACCATATAGACCGGACATAAGATAAGTAAAATTCTGTTCTGAACAGATAATGGTCTCCACTTCCATATTGGTCATGACCTCAATATAGTCTATGGCGATAATGTTCAGGGGATCCACCATGGCAACAGTGAGAACCCCCTCATTTTTCTCCACGGGGATGGCATTTAATTTATTCACCGTGTCCACGTCCATGATTTTGGACAATTCCGGGGACAAGATATAGTCATTGGGGTTATATTTTTTCAAATTCATCTGTGAGGCAATCGCATCCAGAATCGCATGTTCAGATACAATGTTGTTTTGGATCAGGTATTCCCCAAGCTTCAGTCCGCATTCTTTTAACCCGGATAAAGCTTCATGCAGCTGGATATCTGAAATCAACCCCTGGTCAATCAAGATTTCCCCAAGTTTTTTTCGTATGGCCACTATTATTCCCCCTTATGGGTTAAATCACAGGATTTCAAGGATACCATATTTTCAAGAGTTGCTTTAATATCCGGTTCGATTGTTTGCAAAAAGCCCAAAGCTTTTTTACGATTATCAAAGGGCCTGTCAATAATCACGTTAAACAGGTAACCATTGTCAGGGCACCAAAAGGGAAAAATCCTGATATTCAAATTTTTATAAATTCTTGAACCAGCCAGAGTAAATGCCCGGTTGAAATCCAGGGTTTGATGAATAAGAAGAAAAATTGTGTGGTCGGAATATTTTTTTTTTTCATCCGGAGATGGAAAACTGACTGAAAAAACAAGATATCCCGTCGCATTAGCCGGGACAAAAATGCTTTTGCAAACATCTGAAGGGGACGTATCCAACGTGGCGGGATAATATCTCCCTATCAGAATAATCCCCAGCAGAATGATCCCCGCCAGAATGATCCCCGCCGAGAAAACAGGAGTCTGCTTATTTATTGCAGCAGGGGCCATTTTTTTTACACAGGACAGTATAAAAAAAACGTCTGCTGTTTTCCGTTCCTTAATAATCAGGGCAAGAATTACTTGGTGGCAGAGGTTGACTATTTTTCTGGGGGCCCCCTTGGTGGCGGCATAAATGACAATAAATGCAACAGCAGAAAAAACAGGCTGCTGTTTTCCTTTGATAAAGGACCGGTTCAATCGATATTGAATCAGCCCCTTGGATTCCTTAAAATTCAGGGCCGATAACGTGTACCTGAAATTAATCCGGTCCTGGAAGTTTTTCACCTTCTCCAGGGATTGATCAAATTCATTTTGTGCAAAAATGACAATCTGCAACAGCTTTTGAGCATTGGTTTCAAAATTCAACAATTCCCGTAATACTTCCAGGCACGCCAGGGATATTTTTTGGCCTTCATCAATGACCAGTACCGTATTGATATTATCATCAATCCCCCTGGCAAACAAATAGGTTTTGATGCGCTCTTTAAGAATATTCTCATCCAGATACCCATCAGGAAGTTCCCCCATCATCAATTTGACAATATGAGTTAAAAATCCATGAACGGACTTGAATCCTGGATCAAGAATAAGATAGTATTCAATGGCAGTATCATTGGAAATTCTCTGAATAAGCTGCCGGCTGATCGTGGTTTTTCCTGTGCCGATATCTCCGATAATAATATTTAGCCCCCTTTTAAGCCGGATGGAAATTTCCAGTTTCTGTAAGGCTTCAAAGTGTTGGCTTGAACGATAAAAAAGCCTGGGATCAGGAGAATTGGAAAACGGCTCCATTTTAAAATTCAATAATTTATAATAATCCATGATCTGTGCCTATTGTGTCTGGATTTTGACGGTTTTTTCCTTTAATATATGAGGGGTGATAAAAATAAGCAGTTCCTCCATTTCCTCTGCCTTGCCCATGCTTTTAAATAACCATCCCAGACCAGGTACATTTTTTAACCCCGGTACTCCATCTTCGCCGCCACTGCTTTTTTCCTTATTCAGCCCCCCAATCACCGTGGTCTGGCCGTCAAAGAGCATGACAGTGGTTTGAGCGTTCTTGGTTATGATGGTTGGATTGCCGTTCACCTCATTGGCAAAATCCAGCTCATCCTTGTGGGTCACAATTTCAAGCCGGATAATCTGGTCTTCAATGACGTGGGGGGTCACCTCAAGTTTGATGACCGCTTTTTTCCAATCTATACTGACTTCTCCTTCTTCAACTGTCTGAAACGGAACTTCCTTGCCGCTTTCAATAACGGCCATGCGGTGATCCAGAGTGGTAATGGAAGGTTTTGAAAGGATATTGATCCGCCCCTGTTCTTCCAGGGCCATTAACTGGGCATAGAGAACATATTCTCCTGCTTTCTGGGCCATGACCCCCAGGCTCATACCTGTTGCGGCCGTAGTGGGCAGATTGACGATATTTCCGTCAACCGGCTGATAGGGTTGATTAACACCAGTTTCATCCTTCAGGGACTGTTCAAATTTCGTCATGTTGCCACCAATAGAAAAGCTTTCTTTACTGGTTGTTGCAGCCGTTCCGAGCCCACCCCACTGAATTCCGAGTTCCTTGCCCGTATTTGAACCAGCTTCCACGATATGGGCTTCAATAAGAACCTGCTTGATGGGCTGATCAAGACGCCGGACAATGGGCATGATTTTTTTAATGTCAGACCGGGAGGCATGGAGGATCAAGGAATTTGTAAATTTATCAATCAGGACGTTTCCTTTAAGGCCCTGTTCTTCGGATTCTTCTGGCAGCATCTGTGGCGATGCCTCAAAATTCCCGGCAGATACTTCTTTTTCTTGATTTGACAGGTATTGAGTCAAATTTTTCTGCAATGAAGTAAGATCAGCATAGTGAATCTTGACGATTTTGGTAACCAAAGGTTCCAAACGGCTTTTCTTTTGTGCCTGATGCATCAGGGTAAGATCATGTTTATTTTTCATTTTTTCATAATTCTGCCGAGCTTCCATCAGATCCTGTTTTCTTTTAAGATCGTCAACACTTACCACCCGTAATATATCCCCGGTCCATTCATAGGTAAGGCCAAAGGTCTCCAGGACACCCAAAAAAGCCTGTTCCCAAGGAACATCGGTAATAACGATTTTGCTCTGACCTTTGACGCTGTCATTGATCATGATATCCAGGTTTGCCACTTTGGCAAGGGTACGGATTAGTACGGGCAGGGAAATATCATACATTTTCATGGTAACCTTCATGGTCGGCAGTTTTCTGGAACCGCCTGATTTTATAGCTAAACAGGATGGATCGGTTTTTACGGGTTGGGATGGATCGGTTTTTAAGGGTTGGGATATATCTTCCATAACGGAATCATCATAGTCCTGTAAAGCCGGAACAGGCGTTATGGATACGGATTTATCAGCCAGAACCTGCCATTTTTTAACCTGTTCCGCTGTTTGCATTTTTTTTTCATGCTGAGAACCACACCCGGACAGCAAAACAGATATGAAGAAAAAAATCCCCCCCATGATCAACCCCATGCGTAATGACAGTATTCCCATAGACTCCTTTTCTTATTCATCTTTTAAAAATATAACAACCTGGCCCCTGTTCTTTTCAAGTACCACTTTTTGAGGCGTTATATTCATAACTTTATAATCATTTTCCGGTATAATTTCACCTGTCCGGTATTCCACCCCATTGATGATGGCAAATAAAATATCCCCCACATGCATATATCCTGAATAGATAAAATCGGGGACAGGTACGGATGGAGAAACTTCCACAGTAATCGTATCCGGTGCCGAAGATCGGTCAAAGGGGTCATGGTCCCAGTCGGATTCAATTTTTGATATCAGGATCTGCAAATTATTTTGCAGTGGCTGTTTTTCCATTTTTGACATCCGGGCCATGGATTGGTTTGCAAAATCCGCAATGGTCTTACTGGACTTTGCAATGGCTTGTCTGATATCCGGGCTGTTATTTTTTCTTGACAGGACAAAAAAATCAATCAGTCCATAGGCTATCGCCATAAAAGTCACAATCAATATGATTTTTTCACGCTTATTCATGACCGTTTTTTTTAATTTTAATGTTCAGGTTCAATGTAAATTTTTTTATCGGGCCTTCATGTGAACTGATACTCAAATTTTCAACTGAATCAAAAAACTCAAATGCGATCATATCAATCAAAAAGCGCCTGAAATCAAATAAGTTCCCCTTAAGTTTAATGGTCATGGATATAATCGAGGAATCATTCTTCAAAGAATTGATATCAAAATCACTTTCAAACAGGAGCAGTTTATTATGTTCAGCTATATTGATAATTTTACCGGGCAATGTTGATATTGCGCCACGACCAATACGGACTCTGTCGGGAAAAGGCAACCGGTGTTCAAATGGGATCTGTTCCAGAATTTTGGATCTGACAAAAACCGGATACAGTACCTTCAAACGTTCATTTTTTGTTGTTTGCTCCACAATGGCCTGCTGTATCCGGTAAACGGAACGATAGGACGGGTAAATAAAAAACAAACCATAAAGACAGATAACAACCAGAAAGGCAATACCCTGAATAACGCCTGATCGGAAAAGGCACTTTGGGTTAAGGAGTTTATCCATATTCAAAGTACCTCCAGTCTGACTTTAAAAAAAAGGCTTTTACTATTATTGTTCTGATTAGTCCATTTATCAGTGATTTCAATATCCCCGAAAACAGGAGATTCCGATAATTTTAAAATATAACTGCCAAGCTCAAAATTCAAAACATGTTTATGGGCGGATACCCAGCCTTCAATGGACAGTTTTCGAAATATCATGTCCGGTTTTTTTTTATCTTTTATACGATCATAAACCATTGACGTAAGATGAATATGATCCGGGGTAAAATGGCAGATATCGTAAATAACCGCCAGGGGAAGATATGTATCAATATATTGCGTTTTGGAAATTTCTTTTTTCTCTGCGTTGATAATAGCATCGGTAATGGTTTTGGTTTGTATATTATTTTTGAATTTTGCCTGCTCCCGGTTCAATTGTACCAGAGTGGATAATTTTTTCTCATATGTAAAATTCAGCAGGAAATAAGCTGAAAAACTAACGGCCAGCAGTATAATACCGGCGATAACCGTTGCCAGGGTGATCTTTTTTTGTTTTTTTGCTCTTTGCCGGTCATCAAAGGTAAACATGAAATTGGGTGTAATATCATTGTCGGACAAAGCAATCCCAAAGGCGGTCAACACGGAATTGCGCTGTTGTGCGGTTTTGGGAAGGCCTGATTCATTTGAACCGGGAAAACCTGCCCTGACCGGTTCTAATATGTCAACAGCAGCCGGGATCATGGTGGATGCCTGGTGCATAAACAAATCACAATAATCTGTTTCCCCATAAAAAACATATCGTTGCATAGGTGTATTATCGGTATAATGATGTGTGCAATAATCACCAGTACGTATAATTTTACTGATCAACCGCTCCGAATTCTCCTTGATCCGAGGAAATTGGTCTGCATCGGTTTTTGTCAGGGAAGACAAATAATCAATTGGATCCTTTTTCATTGAGGTATCAAGCTCATCGAGCAGGTTCCATGAACCGGTTCTAAGAGTACGAACCAGAAGGATTCCGGAAAGCGAAAAGCAATAAATATCTGAATTTTCTCGAGAAATATTAACAATGGAAAAATAAGGGGCATCCACCCGGATCTGTCCATTCCTGATAAAATTTTGAACGGCAAAGGGAGTGGACGTTACACCGGCAAGGCCATACCCTGCCCGTTCAAAAATCTTTTCCAGGGATCTGACTTGGTCGGTTGGAACACTGAAAACCAATAAATTTTTCTTTTTTATTCCGTTAATGGTAATATCACCGAGAATTTCAAAATCAAAAATTTCCCGGTTTTCGTTAAAGTCTGTTTCCTTTTTCAACCCCCAGAAGGCTGCATTTGCAATTTTAGGGTGTGGTACATCGGGAATGGTAATATTTCTGATGTTTAAGCGCGAAGAGTCCAGTGCGCACCAGATGGATATTTTTTTCTTATCCTCCAGAAAAGTATCCAGACAGGTGCCGAGAAAAGCGGGAAAATCATTGCTGTCAGGCTGCAGATTTGCCGGCAGGAGAATATGCTGCCACTTGACCAGTACCTTTTTACCTGCACCTGCCTTATCCGATGTCATCACCAGGGTAATATCCCGATGGGTTATCCAGACACCGGCATTCAAATGTTTATCTTTGATTGTTACCGGCAAAGAAAGCCCGGAATTATCTGAAACAGAATCACCTGAAACAGCATCATCTACATGGTCTTTTCCACCAGTTCGAATCAGATTCAGCAGCTTTTGAGTCGAATTTTCTTCCTTGAAATTTTTCAACAACACTCCAGCGTTTCAGATTGGTCGAAACAATAAAAATTGGCTTACTCTATTGAGAGGTCAGGTGTCAAGGAAAATAATTGTTCAAAATTTCCTCCTGTCTTTCAGCACCTGATTTGAAATGACAATTCTCTGGATCTCACTGGTTCCTTCATAAATGGTAAACACCCTTGCATCCCGATAAAATCGTTCAACATCATACTCTTTGGTAAACCCGTATCCGCCGTGTATCTGAATGGCCCGGGCCGTGATCTGGTTCACCATTTCAGAGGCAAACAGCTTGGCCATGGACGCTTGCTTTGTATGAGGTTGTTTTCGGTCTTTCATGGATGCGACTGAAAAAATCAATTGTTTGGCAGCCTCAATCTGGGTTGCCATATCAGCAATCTGGAACCGTATGGCCTGGTGCTTTGAAATGGCCATGCCGAATTGTTTTCTTTGTTTTGCGTATTTTACGGCAGCATCAAAAGCAGCCATGGCCACGCCGTAAGATTGAGCGGCAATACCGATTCTGCCGCTGTCCAGGCCTGACATGGCGATTTTAAACCCGTCCCCTTCTTTGCCCAGCATCAGGTCTGCCGGCACCCTGCAGTTTTCAAAGATTAAATCCGTTGTATCAGATGCCCGCAACCCCATTTTATCTTCCAGATGGCCCACAACAAGACCGGGGGTCTTCTTGGGGACAATAAAACAGCTGATTCCCTTATGCCCTTTGCTTTCATCTGTTTTGGCAGTAACCAGAACAACTTTCGAATGTTTACCCGAAGTAATGAACCGCTTGGTTCCGTTCAACACATAATGATCTTTTTGCCTTACTGCCGTTGTCTGCTGGCTCACCGGATCAGATCCAGCCTCAGGTTCAGTCAAGGCAAATGCACCAATTATTTTACCTGAAGCCAGAGGAACCAGAAATTGTTGCTTTTGTTCTTCTGTTCCATATTTATAAAGGCTTTCACACACAATTGAATTTTGAACCGACATGACAACAGATGTTGATGCGCAAGAGTAGGCAATTTCAGACAATGCAAGGACATAGGAAATCGTATCAGCAGACTCACCGCCATACTTTTCAGGAATCATCATGCCCATCAATCCCAGCTCCCCCATCTGCCTGAAATTTTCAGCCGGGAATTCTTTTGTTTTATCCCTTTGTGCTGCAGTTGCTGCAATGACCTTGCGGGAAAACTCCCTGACCATATTCTGAATCATCAACTGTTCATCAGTAAGCTTGAATAACATGATCCCCCCTTTTATATGTACTGGTCACCATTGCTCCACCCAAAAACTTCAGCTTTGGGCAGCTCACGGTGCATACACCACAACAATAAGTTGAGCATCTGTCTTGCCTGTATTTCGCAAGTCATGCTTGACGCCGGAATTAAAATGAAGCGAGTCCCCTTTGTTCAATTTGTTAACATGATCACCGACCTGAATTTCCACTTTGCCGTCAAGCACATAGACAAATTCTTCTCCCTCATGCTGAAATCCTACACCGCCATGGCTTTTCCCGGCTTCAACAACAATCTTGAACGCTTTAAGATGTTTGTTTTCAGCACTGGGGGCCAATGGGGTGTAGGCATAGTGGTCAGTCCGTTTGGTATATGCTCTGGATCTTTCTTCAATAACATCATTCTGCTCTTTAAACAAAAAGCTCGAATCAATATGAAGGGTTCTTGAAATTTGCAACAAGTTTCCAACCGAAGGCCTTTGATCGCCTGCCTCAATTTTTTTAATCACTTCTTTTGACAGCCCGGTTTCATTGGCCATGGTATCCAGACTGATCTTTTTGTCCAGCCTGGTCTGCCTTATCCTCTTTCCAATTGGTATGATTCCTTTTTTTTGGGCCATGGTATCTCCAATCATTTGATTTTATGAACAAACCATATATTGATTGAGCGCTCGTTCAGCATATGTCGCTAAAAAAAATCGATCCTGATTTCCATATTAAAACTTGGGTTCCATATAAAATAAGAGTTAACCAATGACTTCAAGCCAGTTTTCAGTATCTTCGGCTTTTCCGTACTGGATGTCGGTTAATGCATTATAGAACTTCATTGCAGTTTCACCAGGTGTACCATCCCCAATGGAAATAACCTTGTCTCCATAACGTATTTCACCCACAGGAGAAATCACTGCAGCTGTTCCGGAACCGAAAATTTCTGTCAGTTTACCGTCTTCATGAGCCTTAAATACTTCTTCAACGCTGATTTTCCTTTCAGATATGTTCATGCCCCATTTTTTTGCCAGACTGATAACAGAATACCGTGTGATTCCAGGCAGGATACTCCCATTCAGAATGGGCGTCACCAGTTCATCCCCGATAAGCAGGAAAATATTCATGGCACCAACCTCTTCGATATACTTTCTTTCGATGCCATCCAGCCAGAGTACCTGGTCATATCCATTCTTTTTTGCCTCTTCAGATGCAAACAGACTGGCAGCATAATTAGCAGCAGTCTTAAATTCCCCCATCCCCCCTCTGATAGCCCTGACATGCTCCTTTTCCACCCAGATTTTCACAGGATTCAGACCGTCGGCATAGTATGCCCCAACAGAAGACAGAATAATGAAAAACTTATAAGTGTAAGACGCGCGCACCCCGAGGAACGGATCGGTTGCTATGATTGTGGGTCGTATATAAAGTGAGGTTCCAAGGGTTTCAGGAATCCATTTTTCTTCCAGTTTGATCAATTTTTTCATGGCATCCATGACAAAATCAACATCAATCTGCGGGATACACAGGCCTTTTGCAGACCGGTTCATTCTTTCAAAATTATCCTTTGCCCTGAAAAGGCAGATCTTTTTATCCGGGGTTTTATAGGCTTTTAATCCCTCAAAAATGGCCTGACCATAATGAAACACCATTGCAGAAGGTGGAACACTAAAATCAGCATAAGGTTCTATTCGAGCATCATGCCACCCGTTATCTTTAGAATAATCCATGACAAACATATGATCAGTAAACACATTGCCAAACCCTAACGCAGAATCCTGAGGCCGTGTTCTGTTCGTCTGGGCAAGGGTGACTTTAATTTCCATTCTTTCCTCCGTAAATTTAATTAATATTAATGGTGTTGTGCAAAAAATAAGCTGTAATTTCATTATTTGCCAAAATAATTTTATTTGTTTATATTGACGGGCTTATTTTTTTTCGGTTACTATATTAAATTATTTATCTGCTTAAGACAAAGGAAAAAAAAATGGATGTGAAATATCATGTTGAAACTGCCTGGACTCATTGTATCAATAATATTTTATCATTGATCATTCTTACGCTTGTTGTAGCGGCCGTCAGTATTTTTTCCATCGGCATCCTTGCGCCTGTTGCTTTTGCAGGGTATACCCACTCACTGTATCAGCTGTTAAAATACAATCGGGAGCCCAAAGCCCAGGACGTTTTTTCACAACTCGGGCTGTTTTTACCGTTATTCATTTTCGGGCTGATTGTCTTTATTGTCACTATGGTTGGATTCACACTCTTTATTATTCCCGGCATTTTATTTACCCTTATAATTGGATACACATGCCTTTATCTGATTCCTGTAATGGTGGACAAACAATACGGGCTTGTTGATGCCGTCAAAGAAAGCACGGCCATGGTAACAAGCTCTCCTGTGTCAGATCATATCATTGTTTTTATTGTCTTCTTCGCCCTGACAACCATTGGTGCTTCATCTTTTATCGGTTTTTTGCTTCTTCAGCCCTTTGCGACATTGTTTTTGCTGTCTGCGTATGAAAAACTCAAATAAAACAAAGAAATACCTGGAGATATCATGCAGGACAGTCCTTTAGAAACCTATGAATTTGAAACCGGCATGTACCGGCCGCCCAGTGAAGGCGGCAGTGCATCCCTTCTTGTGAGGCTTACCCGAAACTGCCCATGGAACCACTGCACATTCTGCGCCATGTACAAATCGGAAAAATTTGAACTTCGCAAACCAGAAGATATCATTCAAGATATAAATGTCATGAATGACATATATTTACAGATCAAAAAGATATCCATAAAACTGGGGCAAGAAGGCCAAATCACAAACCAGGCAGTTGGTGAATTCATAAAAAAAGCTCCTGGACTCTATTTTCACCCAGGTATTTCAATGCTCTTAACCTGGCTGGCCTCAGGAGGAAAAACCGTTTTTTTACAGGATGCAGACAGCCTGATCATGAAAACCGATCACATGATCCAGGTACTGAACCATTTAAAAACAACTTTTCCCACAATTGAAAGAATCACATCCTATGGCCGGTCAAGAACCATTGCCAGAAAACCTGCCGCCGACCTTGAAAAAATCCGCAAAGCAGGTCTTGACCGTCTCCATATCGGGCTTGAAACAGGTGATGCAGCCTTGTTGAAAAAAATCAAAAAAGGGGCAACACCGGAAGACCATGTAAAAGGCGGCAAAAAAGCCATGGAAGCAGGGTTTCAGGTTTCGGAATACTGGATGCCGGGCCTTGGCGGCAAGACCTTTTCAAAAGACCATGCAGCAAACACAGCCCGTATCCTCAACCTGATCAACCCACACTATATCAGGTCCCGGCCCTTTACCCCCCGGCCAGGAACCATATTGCATGAAAAAGCGTCACGAAATGAACTGGACCGCCTGACACCCAAAGAACAGCTGCTGGAAATAAAACAGACCCTAAAAGACCTTGACGTAACCTCCAAAGTCTGCTTTGACCATGCGGGAAATTTCTGGAGTGCCCCCAATGGACAACTCCTGTTAACCCATGATTATGAAGGGTATCAATTTCCAAAAGAAAAAGAGAATTTAATGGCCTTGATTCAAAAAGGCATTGACCATTATTCATCACCTTTTATTTCTTGAATACGATAAAGACTGTCAAAGTCTCCTTTATAAATGGCATTTAATGAACAGGTGTGGTATAGGCTTTTTTATGGAGAATTATCAAACCGTATCTAAATTTATCGGATTTATCTGCCATGAAAACCATGAAAGCGCTTGTTAAAGCAAAGCCGGAACAAGGCTTATGGCTTCAGGATGTTCCAATTCCTGATATTGCACACAATGAGGTGCTGATAAAAATCATCAAAACCGCTATCTGCGGGACAGATGTCCATATTTACAACTGGGACAAATGGTCACAAAAAACCATTCCCATTCCCATGCACATCGGCCATGAATTTGTGGGAACCATTGAAAAAACAGGTTCCCATGTGGTTGATTTTAAGCCGGGAGACCTTGTGTCAGGTGAAGGCCACCTGGTTTGCGGCCGTTGCCGCAACTGCCTGGCCGGACGGCGGCACTTGTGCAGGGACACCAAAGGAGTGGGGGTCAACAGGCCCGGGGCACACGCCCAGTATCTGGCCATCCCTGTAACCAATGTCTGGTATTGTGATAAAACAATCCCCCTGGATGTGCTGGCCTGTTTTGACCCCCTTGGAAATGCCACCCACACGGCCCTGTCTTTTGATGTCCTGGGTGAAGATGTCCTGATCACCGGGGCAGGCCCCATCGGATGCATGGCAGCAGCCATTGCAAAACATGCAGGGGCAAGATATGTGGTGGTGACGGATGTCAATCCCTACAGGCTTGATCTGGCAAAAAAAGCAGGGGCAACCCTTACCATTGATGTTACACAGCAAAGCATTGAGCAGGCCCAAAAAGAGCTTGGCATGAAAGAAGGATTTGATGTAGCCATGGAGATGTCCGGCAACCCTGCCGCCCTGGCTTCCATTCTGAATAATATGTGCCATGGGGGAAAAATCGCCCTTCTGGGCATCATGCCCGATAATACGGACATAGACTGGAACAAGGTTGTATTCAACATGTTGACCATCAAAGGCATTTACGGCAGGGAAATGTATGAAACCTGGTATAAAATGAACAGCATGATTCAAAGCGGACTTGATATTTCACCTTTGATCACACACACATTTGACTACACTGAATTTGAAAAAGGATTTGAGGCAATGAGATCCGGTCAATCAGGCAAAGTCATACTGAACTGGAACAAATAATGAGTACACACAAGCTTGACATATCCCTGGAACAGGAATTAGACGCCTTAAAACTCGAAGGCCGCGCCAAACCCACTGAAAGAATAATTGAACACTATATTCCGCCCAAAGGCAACAATGGCCCGCGATATAAACTTGAGGGAAATGATAATGAGTTTATCCGGCTGAACTCCAACTCTTACCTGTCTCTTTCCAATCACCCGGACCTTATAGATGCGGCAGACAAGGCAACTCATAAATTCGGCGTAGGACCAGGGGCTGTAAGATTCATAGACGGCACCTTTGTGTATCACGACCGTCTTGAAAAAAAAGTGGCGGCATTTACAAATAAACCTGCTGCCAAAATTTTCAATTCCGCCTACACTGCAAACTGCGGCCTTGCCCTCTCCATTTCCAACAAAAAAACCCATTGGATCGGTGACAAGCTCAACCATAACAGCATTATCAGGGCCATGCGAATCAGCAGTATTCCCAAAGAAAACAAAGGCATATTCAAGCACAATGACATGGCTGACCTGAAACGCTGCTTAGATGAGGTCAGCCCCGGCATGGAAAGGGTTGTCGTTATATTTGACGGAATTTTCAGCATGAGAGGAGATTATGCTCCCATCAATGAAATCACTAAAATCTGCAAATCATATGATTCAAAATTCAAAGACGGAGTGATCACGGTTGTTGATGACTCACACGGGATAGGTGCCTATGGTGATACCGGGCGCGGCACCCCTGAATTTTGCAATGCAGCACCGGACATCATTATCGGAACCTTTGGCAAAGCCTTTGGTGTGAACGGAGGATTTATTTGTGCAAGCAACAGCATTATCGAATCAGTCCGGCAAAAGGCAGACACCTATATTTATACCAACCCTTTGAGTGTTGCAGACTGCGCCGCCGCCATAAAGGCCATTGATATTTGTGACAGCGCTCAGGGACGCCAATTGCTTTTTGACTTACAAAAAAGAACCAACCAATTCCGGCAGGGACTTGAAGGACTTGGCAAAGAATCTATCACAGGTCCCCATCCGGTTGTACCGTTATTGGTTAGAGACACAACAAAAACCCATGATCTTGTGAATTATTTATTCAATAATGGTGTCCTGGTTGTCGGATTAACATTTCCCGTTGTGCCCAAAGGAGATGAGACCATCAGATTTCAAATCAATGCCTGTCATACCTTTGCAGATATAAATCATGTCATTGAATTATTAGATCAATTTGATTAAAATAACATCAAGATAATTTCCCATGATTGCCTGCAACTAAAACAGGAGCCTGAATGGACAATCAAAATATCCTTGAAAACAAAAAAATTCTTGTGGTTGATGATGAAACAGATATCTTGGAAACTCTTAAAGAGTTGCTTTACATGTGTTCGGTTGATACGGCTGCAACCTTTGAAGAGGCTGTTGCCCATTTGAGAAACAACACCTATGATGCTGCCGTTCTGGACATCATGGGAGTTAAGGGATATGACCTTTTAAAAATCACCAATAAAATTGATATCCCCTCCTTGATGCTCACGGCTCATGCCCTCACTCCTGACAATTTAAAACAGTCCATTGAACAAAAGGCGGATGCTTATGTACCCAAAGACAAACTTGTGGATATTTCCCTTTATATTGCAGATATTTTGACCGCAAGACAACAAGGGAAAAAAGTCCATGTCACATGGTTTTCACTTCTCAAGCCCGTATTTGATAAAATATTCGGGGAAGGCTGGCGAAAAAAAGACAGGGATTTCTGGGATGAATTTGATGAAAAACAGATCGCCTCAAGGGATGACATTCAAAAAATGGAATAGGCCTATAATGGAATCGTCACAATAAATTCAGCACCTTTTCCATCGTCTGAATTCAACTTAAGCGCGCCTCCCATATCCTTTAACAATACCATTACACCGGCAAGCCCAAGTCCATGACTTCGAATCGCACTCTCAATGGACGAGCCTGTGGTAAAATAGGTTTCAAAAATTTTCTGATGATCGGCCGGAGGTATGCCTCTGCCGTCATCTGTTACTCTTAAAATCAGTTGTTTTTCCACAATAGTGCCTGAAATTCCCACAAAAGAAGCGCGATGCTTAAATGCATTGCTCACAAGATTTCTCAAAATCTGTCTTACCTTGGCCTCATCAAGATGAACCACGGTTTGCCAGACTTTAGGATCAAAAGATAACCCGGCCCTGCTATCCTGCAATGCCTGTTGAAATTCAGCATAGGTCCCGGTTTTTCGAATCATCTCTGCCACGCCTGGATTGGAAAGATCAAAAATTTCCATCAACACATTTTTTACAAGGGAAGAGATGGAAAAATCAGTGGTGATCATTACCCCTTCTCTGGATCTTCCAAGCTCCAGCACATCATTTACAAGCCGCTGCGTTGTCAAGGTGTTCCTGATAATTCTTTTGAGTACTTTAATCTGTTTATCCGTAAGGGGACCATAGGAATCCTGTCGATTCAGCAATGATTTGGCCCCGGCATCTATTACTGAAATGGGCACCTTTAAATCATGAATAAGAATCTCGGTTTTGATCGTAGCGCTTGTTGTTTTTTCCTTCAAACTTTAAAATCCTTGCAATTTTAATCAATGATTTTATATATTGTAATCGCTTACATATTGTAATTGATTGTTACACATTAGCCGCACTTTGGCAAAGAACATTTAAAACCTTATTATCATTTGAATAAATCATAAATTTTGTTATACGGGTATCAACGAATCTTGTAAAGTCTTTTGGGGTTTATTTATGAAAAACAATGAAGAATATGTTGCTGCACTTGAAAATAAAATAGAAAAGTTAGAAAAACAAAACCATGAGCTGAATAATATTATTTTCAAAGCTCCCATTCCCATGTTTGTCGTTGACAAAACCCATACCATCACCCATTTTAACAAGGCTCTTGAAGCATTGTCAGGACTGTCCGCCAGTGACATGATCGGAACAAAAAACCAGTGGAAGGCCTTTTATTCTTCAAAACGGCCGGTTATGGCGGACCTGATCATTGACAAATCTTCAGATGCCAAAATCATTGAGCATTACGGCCCAAAATACAATCACTCTTCCAAAGACAAAGAAAGATTTGCAGCCACCGACTTTTTCCAGGACTTGAATAAAGAAGGCAAATGGCTGTTTTTTACCGCCTCCCCCTATACGGACGATCATGGAAACATTGCAGGTGCTGTTGAAACCCTCCAGGATGTAACCGAAACAAAAATGGCTGAAAGGAAAAAAAAAGAACTCTACCGTATTTATCGAAAAATTCTGGAATTTATCCCCTATCCCATTATCGTATATGATGAAAAAGGATTGGTTTCTTATTTAAACCCGTCTTTTTCAAAAACATTTGGATGGTCCATAGAAGAACTCAAAGGCAAACCTGTTCCGTTTGTGCCCCAAGCCCTTAAAGCGGAAACCCATGAAATGATAAATAAATTTGAAACACAAAAATCCCTTGCCCGTTACGAAACAAAGCGGCTCACACGGGAAGGCAAGGTACTGGATGTTGTACTATGGGCCGCATCCCATTCAAGAGTTAAAACCGGGCCAACGGAAACCTTTGTGATCTTAAGAGATATTACAGAAGAAAAACGGCTTGAGGCAAACAACAAGACCATTATGAGAATCAGTGCCGTTCTACCGGAATATCCTGAACTTGAAGATCTGATGAATTATATTTCAAAAGAGGTCAAAGAGCTTTTAAACACTGAAGGAGCCGTGGTTCTCCTGTATGATGAGATCAAGGAGGAACTGTTTTTCACCGGTGCATCCTATGATGATTTTGATACGGAAAAAAGAACAAAAACCATCCGTTTTCCGGTTGATTCTCTCCTGGCCGGTAAAATTATAAAAACCGGTGAATATGCCCTGGTGAATGATATAGAAAAGCTGGCAGACAATTACCCTGAACGGGATGAGAAACTGGGATACAAAACAAAAAGTCTCCTGGAAGTTCCCATTAAAAGCGAGGACAGGATCATAGGGGTTTTGTGCGCCATCAACAAAAAACAGAACCGGTTTGATTATAATGATATGGAACTTATGACCATGATAGCCGGAACCGTTGCCATCTCAATTGAAAATGCACGGTTTGCCGAAGCTCTCAAGGAGGCTTACAGAGATGTGGCGTCAATGAACCGCGCCAAAGGAAAAGCCATCAACCACCTTTCCCATGAACTGAGAACACCTGTGGCCATACTTAACGGTTCTTTGCAGATCTTAAAAAAGAAGCTTGAATCAGTGAAAGGGATAGATGCCAGCAGCACTCTGGACAGAATTGAAAGAACACTGAACAGAATCGTTGATATCCAGGATGAGGTGGCAGATATCATGGAAGACAAGACCTATTCTGCCCAAACTATGTTGTTAAAGATGTTTGAAATCTGCCAGGATGAACTTGAAACTCTTATCCTGGAAAACCTTAATTCAGACAATCTTGAACAATCAATCACGCAATTGATTGATGACAAATTCGGGCCCAGATCAATTCATTACAGGCCGATTGTCTTTTCCGAATATTTCAAAAAACTATACGATTCCCTTAAGCCTGAATTTGAATTCAGGCCCATTGATATTGAAATTTTTGTGGATGACAACCTGCCGGTTCTTCTGCTGCCCGAAGAAATCCTGGATAAAACAATTGGCGGACTTGTTAAAAATGCCATTGAAAATACCCCTGACTACGGCAAAATCCATATTTTTATTAAAACAAAAGATGCCGGAATTCTCTTTTGCATACATGATTTTGGTGTGGGTATTGAAGCAGATGCCCGGAAAAGAATCTTTGAAGGATTTTTCAGCACCCAGGAGACCTTGCTGTATTCCACGAAAACACCCTTTGCATTTAATGCAGGAGGGAAAGGTGCGGACCTGTTGCGTATGAAAATATTTTCAGACCGTCTTGGCTTTACACTGAAAATGGAATCAAAACGATGCCGCTTCCTTTTGGAGAACAACGATGCAACATGCCCTGGTGATATCAAGGCTTGCCGGTTTTGCCAAACCCGGACGGATTGTTTAAATTCAGGATACTCAATTTTTAAGCTGTTCTTTCCGTGTGAAAAAAAATAATAAAAAAAAGTCTTTGACAAACCAGAACAAATTAAATTATTACTAGAGACATATTGAGACTGAGCGCTCGTTTGCTTTGTCAATACTGGCTTAAATTGATTTCCAGCAAGATTTTAAAAAAAAATGAGGTGAATTTTTACAGTTGATTGAATTTTTAAAGTTTTTTACAGTTTAACAGTTTATGCTTTTGGCAAGGAGTGACGCGTTATGAACAGTCTTCACAATCTGACCTATTTCGACATCTACGAAAGAAACGCACTTTACAAAGGTTCATCTTGTGCCATTCACTGGGAAGGATCGGATATCACCTATTCGGATCTTTTCTTGCAAGCCGGCAAACTTGCAAACGGCCTCAAAAATCTGAATCTGGCTTTTGGCAGCAGGGTAGCTGTTCTGTGCAAAAACCATCCTGTTTTTTTTCATCTGTTTGGTGCGGCATCCGCACTCAACATCACGCTTGTTCTCATCAACAGGCGGCTGAGCCAGGACGAAATCAGCTTTATTATTGAAGATACAACGCCCTGCTTGATTGTCTGCGACAAAGAAATGGCTGATCAGGCCGGGAAACTTACGACATCATTTTCCTGTCTTGAACACTGTTATGTTGTTGACGATAAAAAAGATTCCGGTTTTTCAAAATTATATCATGACACGCCAATCAAAAACCCGGTTCCATGCCGCCCGACAGATCCTTTTGTAATAATTCATACAGCGGCCGTTCAGGGCAAACCCAGGGGAGCTGCTCTGGGACAGGAAAATCTTATTCTGGCCAACCAGCAGATCATCAACGCATACAGCCTTGATGAAACCAAAACCTATTTAAACGTTTTGCCGTTATTTCATATTATGGGAATAAATATAGGGTTGGGAACACTTCAAGCCGGTGGCAAAAATGTTATACAGGAAAAATTTGACCCTCTCAAAACTCTGGAACTGATCCAGGAACAAAAAGTTAATATTTTTGGTTCCTTTCCCCCAATACTGACAAATCTGATGGATGCCATGAAAGACGGCAAGTTTGATCTGTCAAGCCTTGAAATCGCGGCCGGGCTTGAAATGCAGGATACGGCAAAAAAATGGGAAGAAGTTACGGATTCCAAATTCTGGACCATGTACGGACAAACCGAAACATCAGGCCTGATCACATTTGCCGAATACTTTGCAAAACCTGGGTCAGCCGGCAGAATCTCACCTCTTGCCAATATTAAAACAGCAGATGAATCTGATACGCTTCTGCCTCCCGGTGAAACCGGGGAAATCCTTGTCAAAGGGCCCCTGGTGTTTCAAGGGTACTGGAATGCCGACAAACTCAATGCCCACACCTTCAGGGGCGGGTGGCACCATACCGGAGACCTTGGAATGATTGATTCAGAGGGATTTTTGTTTTTTAAAGGCAGAAAAGCTGAAAAAGAACTTATCAAGCCGGGTGGAGAAAATGTTTTTCCCGCTGAAGTGGAACAAGCAATTCTTGAGCATGACGCAATCAAAGAAGTCTGTGTGTTCGGGGTTCCTGACCCAAAATTCGGGGAAGGCATCAAAGCTGTCTGCTCGCTGAATCCAGGCTGCAAACTGACAGAAGATGAGCTGATACGATTTTGCGGATCACGCATTGCCGGTTACAAAAAACCAGGATATGTTCAATTTATAACCGATCTGCCAAAGGCAGGTGACGGCAAAATCGACCGTGAGAAAATTAAAATAAAATATGCCTGAAAACATTTCTTTTTATGAGATGCAGGTTCTCTTTAATCTGACTTAAAACCGGGGTTGTATATGGCACATTTAACTGTTTCTGACGTAACACTCTCTTTTGGCGGCCTTAAAGCCCTATCCAATGTAGACATGATCATTGAGCCGGGTCTGATCACATCTATTATCGGCCCTAATGGCGCAGGCAAAACCAGTATGCTCAACTGCATATCAGGTTTTTACCACCCCACCCGCGGCGATATTTTTTACAAGGATAAAAAACTGACCAACTCTTCCCCCCACCAGGTATCAAATATGGGGATTGCAAGGGCATTTCAAAATCTTGAGCTTTTTTCCGGCCTTTCGGTTCTTGACAATCTTCTTCTGGCCCGTCACCAGAATTTAAAATACAGCTTTCTGCACGCGATATTTTTCTACGGAAAGGCCTCCCGGATTGAAGCTGAAAACAGGGCACATGTTGAAACCATTATAGATTTTATGGAGCTGGAGCCTTACAGAAAAAGCCTTGTGGGGAACTTAAGCTATGGGGTGCAAAAAAAAGTCGAGGTGGCCCGTGCCTTAACCCTTGCACCGGATATCCTTCTTTTGGATGAACCCATGGCTGGAATGAACCAGGAGGAAAAAGAGGATATCGTCAGATTTGTGATGGATATTCAAAAAGAAAAAGAGATTACTGTGGTGCTGGTAGAGCATGACCTTGGGGTTGTCATGGACATTTCAGACCAAATTTATGTTCTTGATTTCGGCGAGGTGATCGGTTCCGGAACTCCTGAGGAGGTTGCCCAGAATCCTAAAGTAATTGAAGCTTATATTGGAGAGGATTAAATCTATGAGCAAGAATGATCACCTACTTGAATACTCCATTCCCCAATTGCTTCGCTGGCGGGTTAACAGCACGCCCAAACGCCCGGCGCTAAGGGAAAAAGATTTTGGAATCTGGAACACCTATACCTGGGAAGATTACTATGACTATGTCCGCAAAACCGCTCTTGGTCTCAAAAACATCGGGCTGGGCAAAGGAGAAACCATTGCCATCATCAGTGATAATATTCCAGAACTTTTGTTTACAGCCATTGGAGCGCACGCCATTGGTGCTGTTTCAGCCGGTATCTATCAAACCAGCATGCCCCGTGAAATTGCCCAGATCATTCAATACCTGAAAGTTACCGTGGTATTTTGCGACAACCAGGAACAGGTGGACAAGGTTCTGGATATCAGAGATCAGATCCCCAATGTTAAAAAAGTCATTTTTGAAGACCCAAGAGGTATGAGAGAATATATGTCTGATGACTGGTTTGTTGATATCAAAGATATTTACAAACTGGGTGAAAAAATTCATGCAAAAGATCCTGATATTTTTGAAATCCTTGTGGATCAAGGCAAGCCGGACGATGCCTGTCACCTGTGCCTGACCTCTGGAACCACGGGGCTTCCCAAAGGCACCATCATGACCCATAGAAATTATATCAACATGGGAGTAAAAATAACCGATGTCGATCCTCTGGAGCCTACGGATGAATATGTCTCGTTTCTGCCTTTTGCCTGGATCGGTGAACAGATGAACTCATTCGGGGTTGCCATGGCCACGGGAATCACCATTAACTTTCCCGAATCCGTTGAAACAGCCATGTCGGATTTAAAGGAAATCGGACCCCATTTCATGTTCGGTGCCCCAAGGATTTATGAAACCATCCGGTCTGAAATCTGGCTGAAAATCGACCAGTCCTATTGGTTGAACAAATTATTCTATAATTATTTTATATCTGCAGGTTTAAAAGCCGCACACTACAGGATGACCGGCAAACCCATGCCGTTGGGATTAAAACTCAAATCATGGCTGGGCAAACAGATGGTCTTTCGCCCCCTGATCAACCAGATCGGGCTGTTGCGGCTAAAACGCGCCTATACTGGCGGTGCTGCATTAGGGCCGGAACTTTTCACCTTTTACCAGGCCATCGGGGTAAATTTGAAACAAATTTACGGACAAACCGAAATAACCGGGATTGCCTATATGCACAGGGACGGTGATGTTAGGCCCGAAACCGTTGGCAAGCCATTGCCCGGAACCGAATGCAAAATCGCGGACAACGGGGAAATCCTGTCCAGATCCGCTTCTGTTTCCCCAGGCTATTATGATCTGCCGAAAAAATCCGAAGAACTGCTGGAGGGCGGTTGGCTTCACTCGGGAGATGCCGGATTTATTGATGAACACGGCCACCTGGTGGTTATCGACCGCCTGTCAGACGTGATGCACAACAATAAAGGAGAAATGTTCTCTCCCATGTTTCTGGAAAACGCCCTCAAATTCAGTCCATATATCAAAGAGGCGGTGATTTACGGCAACAACGAGGACTTTGTGGCGTGCCTGATCAACATTGATCCCGTTGTTGTGGGCAAATGGGCTGAAGACAAAGGCATTTCCTTTACCACATATATGGATCTTTCCGGCAGACCTGAAGTGGCTGAACTTATTATGGAACAGGTAAAGGATGTCAACTGTAGAGCTGAAAAAGAACATTTTAAAATCAAGCGGTTTGCCCTGCTTTACAAGCTTTTGGATGTGGATGACGGGGAGTTGACCAAAACCGGTAAAATCCGCCGTCAATTTGTTCAGGAACGATACCAGAACCTGTATGATGCGCTTTATGACGAATCTATTGACAAAAAAGAGGTTGAGGCTTCCTTCCAGTATCAGGACGGGCAGTCAGCCAAGGTTAAAACAAGCATTTTGTTTTACACGGTGAAAGGATTTTGATGAGTTATTTTTTTCAAATTTTAGTCAGCGGCATTGTGGTCGGCTCTATTTATGCTTTAGCCGCATTGGGACTGGTGCTGGTCTATAAATCCAGCCGTGTGGCAAACTTTGCCCATGGGCAGATTATTGCAGCAGGTGCATTTATCACCTATTACCTTACGGTAGGATTAGGAATACCGATCTTCTTTTCTTTTCTGGTCGGCATGATAATCACATTTTTTCTGGCCATGAGCGTTGAAAGAATTTTTTTACGTCGCCTGATCGGAGAACCCATCATTTCGGTTATCATGGTGACAATTGGGCTGGCCTCTATCATTGACGGTTTGATCTTTATCACCCCTTTTGGCACGGAAAATTTTTCCTTTCCACAATTTTTACCCCAGACCCCTCTGACCTTTGGAGGTGTTTCCATTTCATGGACACAGCTTGTGGGTGTTATCATCACCTGTCTTCTGATCGGGGCATTTTCCTGGTTTTTCAAAAAATCAACTGTAGGCATTTCCATGCGGGCAGTGTCCGACGATCAGTTCGGTGCCATGTCCGTGGGTATCTCCGTGCCAAAGGTCTTCGGACTTGCCTGGGCAACCGCAGGGCTGTCAGCTGCAGCGGCAGGCTGTATTATCGGCAACATAACCGGGTTGAACTTTGAAACGCTCCAGGCATTTGGTATTATTGTGTTTCCCGTGGTCATCCTGGGAGGCCTTGATTCAATTTTAGGCGCGGTTGTGGCAGGAATCATTATGGGATTGATCCAGCAGTTTGCAAGCGGTTACCTGGATGGTAATTTCGGATTGAACGGCACCGGGGATGTCATGCCATATATTATTTTATTAATCATTCTTCTATTTAAACCCCACGGTTTATTTGGAATTCATGAAATTGAGCGAGTGTAGCCTATGTCAGCAAATTCATGGTTAGCAACGGGTAATTTTCACACAACCTACAGGCAGGAACAAAAAACGTTTTTTACAAGTCTTGACCGTTCCGTGTTTACATTATTCTTGTTAATTCTTTTTTTCTGGCCCCTGTTATTTCCCTTGAGCAACAAATATATGCTTGTGGTGGATAATATTCTCATTGCCATTGTGGCAGTTATGGGATTGAACCTGGTGACAGGGTTTGCAGGTCTTATATCCATCGGCCATGCAGCATTTGTCGGTATCGGGGCGTACACAATTGCATCCTTTTGCAGAACCATTGGAGATTCCCATATCATTGTCACCCATTTCTGGCCCGTGCTGATTCTTATCAGCGGATTTGTGGGTGCCGCGTTCGGTGCCCTTGTCGGGCTGCCGGCCCTGCGGCTGAAGCATCTTTACCTGGCTATTGCCACTCTTTCATTTCAAATGATTTTCCAGTGGGTTATTAATTTTATGACCTTTTTCAACCAGGGCCAGACCATATTTGTGGGCAGGGTATTCTGGTTTACGGGTAAAGTGGGACGAAATGACCATTATCTGTTCTGGTATTATATTATCCTTGTCATAGTGGTTCTGCTGGGATTTGGGGTAAGAAACCTTTTAAAAACCCGCTATGGACGATCCCTTGTAGCGGTCAGGGACAATGACCGTGCCGCAGATGCCATGGGAATCAACCCCGGTCTTACAAAAGTCTATGCATTTGCACTGGCAGGTTTCTTTGCCGGTGTTGCAGGTGCCCTGCATGCATATCTTTACCGGGGTGTCGGGTTTGAATCCTTTACCCTGCATGAATCCATTTCTTATCTTGCCATGGCCATTGTCGGGGGCCTTGGAACTTTAAACGGATCATTCTGGGGACCTGTGGCCATTAAATTTCTGGACCTGCAGGTGGAGCATCTTTCAGAGGCTGCCGGACAATACCTGCCATCCAGCATGAATCTTGCAACAGCTTTGAAACCTTTTAGCTTCGGCCTTGTTATTGTTTTGTTCCTGATGTTTGAACCCAGGGGAATTGCAAACTGGTGGAGAATCGCCAAATCATACACAAAGCTGTGGCCATTCCGTTATTGATATTTTTTTTGATAATGATGGTCTTGCTTTATAATTTTTCAAATGCCTTAAACCCAAACCAAGGAGGAACAAAAAACATGAAAATCCAAAAACTATTTTTTTTGAACGCTTTACTGGTTATTGTCGTTATGTTTGCATTTACCGCACCTGCAAATGCCGGAGGAAAGGTTTACAAACTGGGACTGTCGCTGGCCATCACAGGCCCGACATCTGATGCTGGAAATCCTTATGCAAAAGGGGTTGAGGATTATTTTAAATTTGTGAATGAAACAAACATACTCGGTGACGATAAAATTGACTGCACCATCAGGGATGACCAGTATAAAACCGATATCACCAAAAGAAATTTTGAAGAGTATCTTGATGACGGTATAGTCATGTATCTGAACTATTCCACCGGCAGCACCCTGGGGCTGAAAAGGGATTTTGAAGAAGAACGGATTGCGGTTCTTCCCGCCTCCTACCATGCGGGAAACCTGGATGATTCCAACTATATCTTTCTGCCTGTAGCCTCCTATTCGGAACAATTGGTTGCCCTTTCCGAGTATGTGGCACAAAACCACACTGACGGCAAAGCCAAAGTTGCCATGTTTATCCATCCATCCGCCTTTGGACGCGGACCGGTGGATGATGCAAAAAAAGCGGTTGCCGCAGGCCTTAACCTGGAAATTGTTGAAGTGGTTGAACACGGCAAAGACCTTGACAACTCTGCCATGTTAAAACGGCTGATGAGCAAGGACGTTCAATATGTTTTGTGCCATACGGTTCAATCCCCTGTTGCAACAATGCTCAAAGATTCATCCCGCCTGGGACTGACGGCCAAAACCTATGGTGAACAAGGAAAACTCACCTTCCTGGGCGTTCATTACACCGGTGGAAACGATCTGATTGCACTGGCCGGGGATGCCTGCGAAGGATACTTCTGGACCTGCTCTTTTAACCTGACATCTGAAAAAGGTGAAGGAACAACAAAACAGCTGGCCCTTGCCCAATTGTATGGACGTGACGACAAGGCTGCCAATTCCCATAATTATGCTGCCGGCATAATGGTAGCACAGGTTGCAACCGAGACCATCAAAAGAGTCAAGGCAAAGGGGAAAAAAATAACCAAAGAAACTTTATACAACGAACTCAATTCAATGAATGGTGCAAATGCATATAATCCCTATACAACCATGGGACCTGTGACCTATTCAAAAACAGACCGTGCAGGTGTTGACATGCTCCAGATTTACAGTGTCCAGAATGGTGTGTTCAAAAAGATAGGAGAACCAATGCAGTCAAAATTCATGAAAAAAATAAAATAAGCAAAGGCAAATGATTCTTTAGCCATCAAATCAAATTTGTGACCTAAGCTGAACCTTAATTTACCGGAAATCCAGCTGTAGCTTAACCCGGATTTCCGGTAAGATTAACCTGAAAAAAAAGAAAACGAATATGGGAAAAAACCTGCTTGAAGTAAATAATATTGAGGTTGTCTATAATGATATCATCCAGGTATTGCGCGGTGTGAGCCTGAATATTCCCAAAGGCGGTATCGTATCCTTGCTGGGTACCAATGGTGCGGGCAAAACAACCACTTTAAGGGCGATCTCCGGTCTTTTAAAGCCTGAAAACGGTGCCATCAAGGAAGGATATATCAAATTCAACGGGACTGATACCACCCATCTTATGGGAACGGATATTGTTAAAATGGGCGCTGTTATGGTGCCTGAAGGCAGACGTGTGTTCAAACACCTGACCGTTAATGAAAACATCATTGTGGGGTCCATTACCCGCAAGGACGGATCAGCTAAAATCCGTGAAGACAATGAGCTGATGTACAAACATTTTCCCAGGCTCTCAAATGTAACCAACCGGATGGCCGGATACAGCTCAGGCGGGGAGCAGCAGATGATTGCCATTGCCAGGGCATTGATGGCAGCCCCTGAAATGCTGATGCTGGATGAACCGTCTCTTGGCCTGGCACCTTTGCTGGTCAAAGAAATATTTGATAATATTCAAAAAATCAATAAAGAACTTGATACCACAATCCTGGTGGTTGAGCAGAATGCAAAAGTGGCGCTGGCCATATCAGATTATGCGTATATCATGGAGTCCGGTAAAATTGTTCTGGAAGGTCCGTCAAAAGAGCTGCAGGACAATCCTGATGTAAAAGAGTTTTATATGGGAATCACCAAAGGCGGCAAAAGAAAATCCTTTAAGGATGTAAAGTCTTATAAAAGACGTAAACGCTGGATGTAAAGTATAATTTCAGGAGATTTATATGAAAATACTTGTTGGATATAATGGTGGAGAAGTCGGCAGACTCGCTTTATCCCTTGCAAGGGATTATGCCCTGAAAAACAATGCTTTTGTTTATATCATCACCTCAATGCAGGGTGGAACTTCTGAAAAACAGTCGGATATTTTAAAAGCAGAAGAAAATCTTGAGTTTGCCAAAAAACTGATGGAGCATTCAAAAGTAAAATACGATGCTCAACAAAGCGTAAGAGGACTTTCACCGGGTGAAGATCTGGTCAAGTTTGCACAGGAAAATGATATTGATCATATTTTTCTGGGAATAAAGAAAACTTCCAGAACACAGAAAGCCTTTCTGGGTTCCACATCACGCCATGTCATCCTCAAAGCCCCCTGCCCTGTCACCACGGTCAAATTCAACCTGGACAATATGACAACCCAAGAACTCTTAAGGGACCGGAGGCTTCTGGTACTTGATGATGAACCTGATATCCTGGAAACGGTTGAAGAGTTGCTGGACATGTGTTTTCTTGATCAGGCAGCCACTTTTGATGAGGCCAGAAAACTGATTGAACATAATCGATATGATGTTGCCATCCTGGATATCATGGGTGTAAGCGGTTATGATATTCTTGAACTTGCCCGCAAAAAAGATATTCCTGCGCTCATGCTGACCGCCCATGCCCTGACCCCTGAAAATTTAAAAGAATCCATTCAAAAAGGTGCGGACTCCTATATTCCCAAAGATGAACTGGCCAATCTTGGCGACCATGTTGCCGATGTCATCAAAACCCGGATACAGGGAAACCAGGGGTATGGTGCCTGGTTTAAAAAGTTAAAACCCTTTTTTGATCAATCCTTTGGTAAAGGCTGGCGGGAAAAGGACAGAAAATTCTGGAACTCTTTTGATGATAAATATGGCGGATGATAAACACAGTTAATCATAAAATTCATTTAACAAACAGACACATATACGATCAAGCCGTTAAAAATTTATATCTTGAAAATATAAATTCGGATCTTTTTATTCCTTTTTTTGCATATTGTGAAAAAAAATTCACAATCCATGAACTTTTTTCCACAATATAGAGTTGCTTTCTCATCAATTATTATAATTAGCTTGTTGTTGTTTTTTATATGAAAGTCTTCAAAAATCCAAACAGCGACTTTCATTTTTTGTTGTGGGCAAATCTGAGCAAAAAACCAGGTCTGCCCGTGGCAGTCATATCACAATAGTGCCTGATATCCTGAAATGTCTTGTCATTCAAAACCTTCAAACCAAAAAATCATTATCAATCCCTAACAATCCGCTCTGAAAATTTGATTAAAAAATGCAGGTATACAAATTGCATTTTTAAAATATGCCACGACACAATTTTTTATTTTCCGGAGGATGATAATGAAAAACCGTTTACAGCCAATCCATATTGCAACCATAGTCATTTCTATGTTTTTAATTTCCGGGTGTTCATCTGCCAAGACAAAAACCGGGCAATTTCTTTCAGAAGCACAGACCTATTTTGATCATTCAGAATATCAAAAAGCGGTTATTCAGCTTAAAAACGTCATAAAATTAGACAATACATCTGTCAAGGCTTACGACCTTCTTGCCAAAACATACATGAAACTCGGAGATGCCAAGGAAACATTTAAAGTGCTGTTAAGGCTTGAACAAATTGACCCTGAAAACCTGGAACATAAACTCCAGTTGGCCTATTTTTATCTTCTGGGAAAAAAAAGACCGGAAGCCGAGCGCAGGGTCAAAGAGGTTCTTGAAAAAGCCCCGGAGAATATACAGGCCCTGTACCTGAATGCCTCAATACTCAAAGATAAAAAAGAAGACTTGGAGAAGATTGAAACGATCTATTTTAAAATACTAAAAATTGATGAAAAACAGGCAAAAGCCCACCTGATACTTGCAAGACTGTATGTCGCCGAAAAAAAATATCTGAAAGCGGAAAAAAATCTGAAACAAGCTGTAGCAATTGAACCGGAGAACATCGTCTATTCCAAGGCTTTGTTTGGATTTTATTTAGCCGACAGGCAACTTGATGCTGCTGAGACAGTACTCACTGATTTTATTTCAAAAAAGCCGGGCACAGCTGAACCGCTTATCCTCCTGGCAAACTTTTATGCAGGCCAAAAAAAACCGGAAAAGGCGCAAATCTCCTTTTTAAAAGCCATTGATACTGACCCGGAAAATTTGAATGCATATATGCTCCTGGCAAGATTATTGAACAGCCAAAAAAGGACAGCAGAGGCGGAAAAATTTATCCAAAAAGCCCTTACAATTGAACCGGACAACTTTTCAGTCCAAAACGCATATGCAGATTTTCATTTTTCCAATAAAAACATTTTAAAAGCAGAAACACTTGTTGATGAAATTTTGGAAAAACGACCGAATTACCTGCCTGCAAAGATGCTCAAGGGAAAAATTCTTGCAACCCGAAAAGACCATGACAAAGCCATTGAAATTTTTCAGGATCTTGTCAAAGAAGAACCTGAATCCGCCATGTTTAATTTTCTTTTAGGATCAAGCTTTTTTGAAAAAAAGGACTTCAAACAGGCCAAAATTTTTCTTTCAAAAGCACTGGAGAAAAATCCGAATCTTTTTAAAGCATTAGTAATGATGGCAGACATCCATTACCGCCAGGGAGATATTTATTTTGCCGAGGACAGCATAAAAAAAGCACTGAACCTAATACCCAACCATTATGCCGCCAATATTCTTTCAGGTAATATTCAGATGGCCAATAAAAAGTACGACATAGCAAAAACCATATTTAAAAACATGACTGAGCTTGACCCCAAAAATCCTTCTGCTTTTTTCAGACTGGGCATTATAAACCGCATGGAAAAAAATAATAGTGAGGCCCTGACTAACTTTAACAGGGCCATGGAATTAAATCCCCTTCTCATGGATGTGTTTACAAACCTGATAGCAGTTTATGTATCTGAAAAACAGTATAAAACAGCATTAAACAAATGCGATGATCAATTAAAAAAGACACGGCATTCACCTGTTATCAGTTCAATTGTTCTCAACCTTAAAGCAAACCTTCTGCTGGACGGCCAAAAAATTGACAAGGCAAAGGCGGTATTAAAACAATCCATTAAAAAAAACCCGGCCTATATAACCCCTTACCTGACCCTGGGAAGAATTTTTAACAGCGAAAATAAAACTGACAAGGCAATTGATCTTTATAAAGACCTGATTAAAAACAGGCCGGATCAAGCATCTCCCCACAGCCTTATCGGCACCCTCTATGAAAAACAGCAGAGAATTGACCTGGCAGAAGCCCATTACAAAAAAGCACTGAAAATCAATCCGGATTATATTCCTGCCGTGAACAACCTGGCGTTTTTATATGCCGAGCAGGACAGGGAACTGAACAAGGCCCTGGATCTTGCCCTCAAAGCAAAAGAACGGCTCGGAAAAATGCCTGCCATTATGGATACCTTGGGATGGGTCTATTATAAAAAAGAACTTTATGACAGTGCGGCAACGGAATTTAAAACCTGTATTGATCAAGCACCTGAAAACCCTATTTTCCATTACCACCTGGGCCTGGCCTATAATAAGATGGGTAAATATATTAAAGCGGAAAAAGCCTTAAAAAAAGCCCTGGCATTGCAAAGCAATTTTAAAGGCTCGGATGACGCCAAAAAAGTATTAGACCTTTTATAATATGGCAATCTCGTCACTGAATGTTGTCAGGGATTCAAGAGAGTTTTGCGTTACCAGCAATGAATTTTCTATACCCACAACCCCTTTTCCCGGCAAAACGACTTTAGGCTCAAGAGCAATGATCATGCCTTTTTCAAGGGCCAGTTTTTGTCCTTGGGCGATAAAGGGGAATTCATCCAGTTCAAGACCTAATCCATGGCCTGTAAACCGGATTCTTCTCTCCCCTGCCCCCATGAAATAGTCTTTGTATCCTTTGGCTTCTGCCATGGATATCATCATTTCGTACAAATCCCCTGTAATGCTTCCAGGGATTGCGTTTTGTTTTACCATGTCCTGAATTTCCAGCATTGCATCATGGGCCTTTAAAAGGTCATCCGGCAGAGAACCAAGAGAAAAGATCCGGGTGTGGTCACTGATATATCCATCTAAAACAAAAATATAATCCACAAGTATTGGTTCATTGCGTTTTATAAGATCAAATCCTGGTCCCTGAGCAATACTTGGATTCACTCCCCTGCCGCCGGTGGGCGAAGCAAAGCAGCTGGGAACGGCAGCTCCCGGCCCGGCCATGATATGGCCGTAAAAAAGATCATTGTCCCACATTCGCATCCGGACAAGACCCTGGTGACCAAGGCTTCTGGCATAAGCTTCAACCAGCCCTGCAAATTCAATCTCGGTCATTCCTTCTTTGATCAAATCGGGAACTTTGGCCGCAACCTTATCTGCCATGTGTGAAGACTTGCGCATCAAGTCGATTTCATAATCTGACTTTACAGCCCTCTGCAGCCTTATTTGAAGTGATATATCAATCATGTTTGACCCGGAAAATATTTTTTGAAATAAAATATACTGGTTAACACTCAACACATCCAGTTCAAGGCCAAGATTTTTTGGAATTGAACACCCGAATTGGGCAATCGTTTGTGGGATCTCTTTTGGGCTGACAAGGCAAACAACCTGTTGAAGCCCTGATTCTTCTCTGGCCCGGTGAAAATCCTTAAAAATCATCAGCACGGGTTCTCCCTGTACCGGGATATACAGCCATCCCTGCTGAGCAGTTCCTGAATAATAGAACATATCGACTTTCTGTAAAATCAAAACACCGTCAACATCATTTTTCTCAAGTCTTTGCTGTAATGCAAGTATCCGTGATTGCTGCTCTGCTTCAGGGGTGGTACGGCTATATTTAATCATCTGTTTCACCATTATTTTCTGATCAAAACAAAAAAAGCTATGGCAATGCATCCATTTTTTAATGCCATGCCATAGCTTTCATTTAAAATAACTATTAAAAATTAATTATTTGTAATCATAAAACCCTTTTCCGGTCTTTCTTCCAAGCCAGCCGGCTTCAACATATTTTCTCAAGAGCGGGCAGGGTCTGTATTTGGAATCTTTTAATCCATCATACAATGTCTCCATGATGGCAAGGCAGGTATCCAGGCCTATAAGGTCTGCCAGGGCAAGTGGGCCCATGGGATGGTTGGCACCCAGCCGCATAACCGTATCAATGTCTTCGGGTTTTCCAACACTCTGATACAGACAGAAAACTGCCTCATTGATCATGGGGATCAATATCCTGTTGGCAATAAATCCAGGATAATCATTGGCTTCAGCAGGGGTTTTTCCAAAGTCCTGGCAAAGCTTCCATGTGACATCAAAAGTTTCATCTGATGTTGCAAGCCCTCTGATAACCTCAACCAGTTTCATGACAGGAACCGGGTTCATGAAATGCATGCCGATAACCTTGTCCGGCCGGGATGTTCTGGAGGCAATACGACCGATGGGGATGGAAGATGTATTGGTGGCCAAAATGACTTGTGGCGGACAGATTTCATCCAGATCTTCAAAAATTTTAAATTTCAGATCTTCTCTTTCCACAGCTGCTTCAACAACAAAATCAACAGATGCCATATCTTTCAAATCAGTGGTGGTAGTTATTCTGCCAAGGATTGCAGCTTTATCATCCTCGGATATTTTTTCTTTTTTCACCATTCTGTCAAGATTTTTTGTAATAGTGGCAATACCGTTTGCACAAAATTCTTCTTTAATATCACTCATCACAACTTCAAGTCCGCTGGCCGCTACAACCTGTGCAATACCATTACCCATCTGTCCTGATCCGATAACACCAAATCTCTTTACTTCCATTTTTCCTCCTTAATTATACCTCGATAATTATACGTCTATCCCAATAGTTTTAGTTCATTGTCCTTTTTGACAATTATTTGTCATATCACCTGTTGACAACAAGCGCAACAGCTTCTCCACCTCCAAGGCAAAGAGAGGCAAGACCGCGATTAACATCCCTTTTTTCCATTTCATATAACAAGGTAGTCAATACCCTGGCCCCGGAAGCACCAATGGGGTGCCCAAGAGCAACGCTGCCGCCGTTCACGTTTACCTGTTCAGGATCAAGGCCCAGCTCATTGTTGATGCCTGCAGAGCTGCCGGAAAATGCTTCATTGATTTCAAACAGATCTATATCTGAAATAGAAATTCCCTCTTTTTTCAGCACCTTGGGTATGGCATAAATGGGAGCCATCAAAACATACTTCATATCAATGCCATAGGAGGCCTGGGAACCAATGGTTGCCATGATATTGCAGCCCAGTTTTCTGGCTTTTTTTTCACTCATGACAACCAGGGCACAAGCCCCGTCACTTATGATTGATGCATTCCCGGCAGTTCCCACCCCGTCTTTTTTAAATGCCGGTTTCATTTTTGAGAGCAATTCCAATCCAGTCTCTTTTGGGCATTCATCCGTATCAAACATAATGGGATTACCTTTTCTCTGGGGAATCTGCACTGGTACGATTTCGTCTTTAAACCGCCCTTGTGCAATGGCGGCATTGGCTTTTTTATACGATTGTGCCGCATATTCATCCTGCTCCTGCCTGGATACCCCCCATTTTTCAGAACAAAGTTCATTGGACATACCCATGTGAAAATCATTGATCACATCCCAAAGCCCATCATGGACCATATGATCTTCGATACGACCGGGCCCCATGCGATGTCCCCAGCGGGCCTTATCCATATAATAAGGGGCACGGCTCATGTTTTCCATGCCGCCTGCAACCACCACCTCGGCATCACCGCACTGGATGGCCTGGGCTGCAAGCATCACTGCTTTTAATGATGACCCGCACACCTTATTTACCGTAATGGATTCAACTTCCCAGGGCAGCCCTGCTTTAACCGCAGCAATCTTTCCAGGATTCTGGCCATATCCGCAGGGCAGAACCATGCCCATGATGCACTCATTGATCTCTTGTTTATCAATGCCGGCCCTTGCAATGGCTTCGTTTATCACATGGGCACCCAGATCAGTGGCACCAATAGTAGCCAATGTGCCGCCAAAATTTCCCAAAGGGGTCCGTGTGGCACTGACAATAACTGCTTTATTCATATTAAACACTCTCCTAATCTGTTATTTTTTACATATTTCGTCTGTATTTTCCGCCGACCTCATACAATGCCTGAGTGATGGTTCCCAAACTGCAGACCTTAACCGTCTCCATAAGCCTTGCAAAAATATTTTCACCCTTTAAAACCGTCTGTTTAAGGTCTTGAATCGCTTGTTCCGATTGATCCTTATATCGCTCTTTAAATGCAGCCAGCCTTTGAAGCTGGGCATTTTTCTGATCATCCGTGGCCCTTGAAAGCTCCAGATGATTTGCCATTTGTGCATAATCCGCATCAGGATCTTCAAATGTATTAACCCCAACAATAGGATACCCTCCTGAATGCTTCAGATATTCATAATACATTGATTCTTCCTGGATTTTGCCCCTCTGGTATCCGGTTTCCATGGCACCCAGCACACCTCCTCGTTCAGTTATTCTTTCAAATTCAATCAGAACAGCTTCTTCCACAAGATCTGTGAGTTCATCCACAATAAAGCTTCCCTGCAACGGGTTTTCATTTTTTGCCAGTCCCCACTCCCGGTTGACAATCAACTGAATGGCAAGGGCGCGCCTCACAGATTCCGCAGAAGGTGTGGTAATTGCTTCGTCAAATGCATTGGTATGAAGACTGTTGCAATTATCATAAACCGCGCACAGCCCCTGAAGCGTGGTCCTGATGTCATTGAACTGAATATCCTGGCTGTGAAGGGATCTGCCGGATGTCTGGATATGATATTTCAGCTTTCTGGATTTTTCATTTGCCTTATATTTATATTTCATGGCCACGGCCCAGATCCGCCTGGCCACCCTTCCGATCACGGTATACTCAGGGTCCATGCCATTGGAAAAGAAAAACGAAAGAGAATGCGCAAAGCTGTTGATATCCATGCCACGGGACAAATAATACTCCACATAGGTAAACCCGTTTGCCAGGGTCAGAGCAAGCTGGGTAATGGGATTGGCACCGGCCTCTGCAATATGATAGCCTGAGATGGAAACCGAATAAAAATTTTTCACCTGATGATCAATAAAATACTGCTGAATATCCCCCATCATTTTCAAGGCAAAATCAATGGAAAAAATGCAGGTATTCTGCCCCTGGTCTTCTTTTAAAATATCCGCCTGAACAGTTCCCCTGACATTTGACAAGGCAAACTGCCAAAGGGTTGCGGCCTCATCTTCAGATGGTTTGCGGCCGTTTTTTTCTTTAAACATCTCCACCTGACGAGCAATGGCCGTATTCATAAACATGGCCAGCATCATGGGGGCCGGGCCGTTAATGGTCATGGAAACCGATGTATTGGGCGCGCACAGATCAAACCCGCTGTACAACACCTTTACATCATCCAGGGTGCAGATGCTCACCCCCGAGGTCCCGATCTTACCGTATATATCCGGCCGCGTATCCGGGTCAAATCCGTAAAGAGTAACCGAATCAAAGGCCGTTGAAAGCCGTTTGGCCGGATAACTGGCCGACAGAAGCTTGAACCGCTTGTTGGTATCAGCAGGACCGCCTTCTCCGGCAAACATGCGGGTGGGATCTTCATCCGACCGTTTTAAGGGAAATACCCCGGCTGTGTATGGAAAATTGCCTGCAAAATTCTCTTTTCTCATCCAGGCATATTGTTCCCCCGGATCAGTAAATTGCGGCAGGGAAATTTTTGGAATTTTGGAATGGGACAGGGATTTGCTGTACAAAGGCAAGCTTACCGCTTCACCACGGACATGATACACCAGCTCATCTTTTGCATATACGCTTTTTAAGGTATTGAATTCATCAATAATCTCATTGGTTTCTTTTTCCACGAGAGCCTGGGCATCTGCAACCGCAGCCTTCAGTTTTTCCAGGAGATCCGGCAATTGATCAAGCCCCTTGTCTTTCAAAGTTTTGGAGGCTTCAATCAAATGCCATCTATTTCGTACAGCTTCTGCCTGTTCTTGGGTTGTCTTGTGGTATTGCCTTATTGTATCGGCAATTTCAGCCAGATACCGCGTTCTTGAACCCGGAATAATAATGGTTTTTGAAGAGGATTCTTTTTTATCCGGTCTTGGGAGACTGGATTTAAATTTAATCTTTTTCTTTTCAAAAATAATATCCAGCAGCCCGAGATAAAAAGCAGTAACTCCGTCATCGTTAAATTTGGATGCAATGGTTCCGTATACCGGCAGATCTTTTGGGTCCGTATCCCAGGCCTTACGATTTCTCTGAACCTGTTTTCGCACATCCCGTAAAGCATCTTCACTGCCTTTTTTCTCATACTTGTTCAACACGACCATATCAGCATAATCCAGCATATCAATCTTTTCCAGCTGAGAAGGCGCACCGAATTCGGCTGTCATGACATAGATGGAGATATCCACCAGATCGACAATCCTGGAATCACCCTGGCCGATACCGGCTGTTTCAATGATAATAATGTCATACCCTGCTGCCTTGACCACACGGATCGCATCCGGCAAAGCTTCGGGAAGCTCTGTTTGAGAAAGTCGTGTGGCCAGAGACCGCATATAAACGCGCCCTGTTTCAATGGAATTCATCCTGATCCTGTCACCCAGCAGAGCGCCGCCTGTTTTTCGCCGGGACGGATCACAGGAAATGACGGCGATATTAACATCATTAAGATCATGCAGCATCCGGATAATTAATTCATCGGTCAAAGACGACTTGCCTGCACCGCCTGTTCCGGTTAATCCAATGACGGGAACATCTTTTTTAGCAGCCGATTTAAAAATAGGTGACATGATTTTTTCAAGAGCATCCCGGTCGTTTTTCCAGGCTTCCTGGACCGCAGAGATAAAAGTTGCCGTCACATATTTGTTCTCGACGTTCAGATTCTCATAGTCCAGTTTATCATAACCTGCACAAGGGAAGTCCATGGATTGCATCATATCATTGATCATGCCCTGAAGCCCCATTTTTGATCCGTCTTCAGGAGAATAGATCCTTGTCACACCATAGGCATGAAGCTCATCCATTTCAGAAGGAATGATAACACCGCCGCCGCCTCCAAAAATTTTTATATGAGATGCGCCTCTTTCTTTTAACAGATCCTTCATGTACTTGAAATATTCAACATGCCCCCCCTGATAACTGGATACGGCAATCCCCTGGGCATCTTCTTCTATGGCTGCTGCAACCACTTCCTGTGCAGAACGGTTATGCCCGATATGAATCACTTCCGCACCACAATCCTGCAAAATTCTTCTCATGATATTTATGGATGCATCATGACCGTCAAAAAGAGAGGTGGCTGTCACCACTTTAACTGAATATTCAGGGATATACCTTTTAATTTGCATATTCATACTGTCTCCTTTTCAGACATTTTTTTTAAAATATCAAGCCAAAGATGAAATCGGTCTGAATATCAATATATTCTTCAATAGTAAAATTGCGTTGCATATGCCATCGCCTAAACGCCCACATCTGACCCAGAACCGATATATTGTGACCCACAAGATTCAATATTTTAGCATCAAGCGTTGGAAAGATATCTTTTCCGGAAAGCGAAGAAAGCGCATTGATAAAAACATCCGTAATATCCAACTCGTTGACAAGAACCCTTTTTTTCCATTTTTCCGGCAGAAACTGGGTAACCTGATACATGAGAAGAATATGGTCTCCCATCTTATCGCAGACATAAAAATATTGACGAATGGCCTCGGCAAGCCTTTCTTTTCCCTTATCCTTATTTGACAGGGCTTTTTCAACCGCATCCCGGACTTCTTCGTGAATGGCATTACATACCAGATACAAAAGATCTTCTTTGGAACTGACGTATTCGTATAAAGAACCAATGGAAAAATTAGCAGCTTTTGCAATCATCCTGGTTGTAGTCTTATGATATCCGTGTTCAATAAACAATTTAACCGTAGAATCAATAATCTGACGCCGTCGCTTACTCACCAGTTCAGGATTCTTTATTTGTGTCGGAACGTCGCCGCCGGATAAAGGCGTCTTGGATTTTTTAAATCTTCCCAAACAATCAGTCCTTTTCCTTTAAAAAACATCAATGACAATACTCGAACGAGCGCTCAGTCATAGATTTTTTTTACATTTATTCCCATCCTTGTCAAGGAATTATACATCTGGTTCATTATATATAAGGGGCATACATCAGGGTAAGGGTAAGGGTAAGGGTAAGGTTTGTGTTATGGTGTCTCAACTGCAGGAGTTGGTAAAATGGGTCAACCGATCCTTAAAGACTGGCATTAATATTTACCCGCTATGAATAATGACGCCTTACAAAACAATGGACACTATCCATCCATCTTCAGGACAATCAAATTATTAAAAGCCTGCCTTGAATTTTGCAACTAAGAAATGACTCACAATATGACATGCCTGAATCAAGATACCATGTTGTATGAATTTAAAAACGAGGTGAAAACGATATTGACACGGGGGCCCCGTTAGACTATAAATTAAACGATAGAAAGATCATAAATCAAACGAAAAAAGGCTATAAATTAAACGAAAAAATGACTATTTTATATTGTATGGGAATGCCCCCTTCAGACCGACCGTTAGTAATGATATCACCTATGGAAAAACTTTTCTTGAACTCGATACAAAACCTGAGTTTAAAATCCATGAACCTGGGTATACCTTTTGTGTTAAATGGCTTTTTGAAGAAAACCTGACACCGTCACCCCGTTCATCTCCAGTTTGTGTCAGACCCATGACCGGATGAATGATACCTTCGGCTTAAACACCTCGTTCTGATTTATAATGAGATAAAAAAAGTTTCTGGGCAAAATAATTTTGCCTGGCTGGTTGCAGCCGATGGAAAATTCCAGATTCCCATTACCACTATTACCACAACAATGGGGCACAAACCTACACCGCTACCACACTTGATAATCTTTACAAATAAGGAGATAATTCATGTCAAAACTCTTATGGCAACCGTCAGAAGAAAGAATCAAAAGCACCAACATGTATCGGTTCATGAAGCTTGTGAATGAAAAATTTAATACGAACTTAACAGACTATCCTTCCCTTTGGGAATGGTCAGTGGACAACCTTGAGGATTTCTGGTCAACCACCTGGGATTTTATCGATATCAAGGCGTCACGACTCTATGAAAAGGCCATTGATGATCCAACCAAGATGCCCGGTGCAAATTTTTTTGTCAACTCCAAGCTAAATTTTGCTGAGAACCTTTTACGATTCAGAAATGACAACATCGCCTTGATATTCAAAGGTGAAAATTCTGTTCAAAGAACCCTGACCTATAATCAACTCTATGATGAAGTGGCCAAAACAGCCGCCTCGTTAAAAGCACTTGGCATACAAAAAGGCGACCGAGTGGTTGGATTTATTCCCAATATGCCAGAGAGCATCATTGCCATGCTGGCAGCCACAAGCCTGGGTGCCATATGGTCTTCCTGTTCTCCTGACTTTGGGATCAAAGGGGTTCTGGACCGGTTCGGTCAAACCAGGCCCAAGGTATTGTTTACGGCTGACGGATATTTTTTCAAGGGAAAACCCCTAGACAGCATCAAAAAAATTGCCGGCATTGTCAAAGAAATTCCCTCCATTGAAAAAATTGTTGTGATTCCCTATGTATCAAAGGAAGCAGATATCGACTCTTTGCCTAATTCCGTGTTATTCAAGGATTTTAAAGATCCTGATGAAACAGAGATACAATTCGAGCAGATGAATTTTGATGACCCGCTTTATGTCATGTATTCTTCTGGAACCACAGGACTGCCCAAATGCATGGTACAGAGTGTAGGCGGTGTCCTTTTACACCAGAAAAAAGAACTGGTTCTGCATACGGATCTGAAAGAAGACGACACCATTTTCTATTTTACCACCTGCGGCTGGATGATGTGGAACTGGCTGACCTGTTCCTTAAGTGTGGGTGCAACCCTTGTTCTTTATGACGGTAATCCATTCTACCCCGGCCCTGATGCCTTATGGAAAATGGCCCAGGATGAAAAAATTACAATTTTCGGCACCAGCGCAGGCTATATTGAAGCCTTAAAAAATACCGGGGTAAAACCGGGAAAACAATTTGACCTGTCGGCCTTAAAATCAGTTCTTTCAACCGGTTCACCCTTATCGGATGAAAACTTTGAATTCATCTACAATGAAGTCAAAAAGGATATTCAGCTGGCTTCCATAGCCGGTGGATCAGATCTTAACGGCTGTTTTTTCTTAGGCAACCCCATGGGGCCGGTATATACAGGTGAACTCCAATGCAAGGGCCTTGGCATGAAGGTTTATGCATATGATGAAACCGGAACTCCTGTGGTGGGTCAACAGGCTGAACTTGTCTGTACAGCGCCCTTCCCTTCCATGCCCGTTTTCTTCTGGGGGGATGAGGATGGATCAAAATACCATTCTGCCTATTTTGATGCCTATCCTGGAATCTGGACCCATGGCGATTTTATCATGATCACTGAAAACGGCGGAGTCATAATGCTTGGCCGTTCCGATGCCACACTGAATCCAGGTGGTGTCAGGATCGGTACGGCTGAAATCTACCGTCGCCTGGATGCCATGGAAGAACTTGAAGACTCTGTAATTGTAGGACAATCCTGGGACAATGATGTCAGGGTTATCCTCTTTGTTAAACTGGCCAAAGGGTTTGATCTTACCAACGACCTTCAAAATAAAATCAGGACCGACATCAGGGCCAATGCTTCTCCAAGACATGTACCGGCTAAAATCATCGAATGCCCGGACATTCCCTATACGCTCAACATGAAGAAAGTCGAGCTGGCGGTTAAAAAAATGATCGAGGGCAAAGAAGTAAAAAACAAAGATGCATTAAAAAATCCCGATGCATTAGATTTCTTTGCTGATATTGAAGAACTGAAATCCTGATTTCTTAAAAAGTTATCCCTTTGGATGAGTGGTTATCGAATCCAAAGGGGTAATTCAGAAAAATCGCATCGCAGATTTATCTCCTCAAACAAAATTTCAATTTCGCATGATTTAAAAACTTGATCTCCACCAGGTATGATTGACAATCTCCTTGTGAACACTATCCATCCAATGGCCCTTAAGAAAAGTCAAGATGATGCTTTTAATTTCAATTTTTTTCCCTGCCTAAAAAAGTATTCAAAAAAACATTTGACAAAATAATTGCTTTAAATATAGTATTTTAAATATAGACCGAGCGCTCGATCAGTTTTCTGTATTATAGAGCAATTTTATTGCTGACAAATCATCATCACAAAAGAAAAAACTCATAATCCAAAGGAGGCCCAGGGTGGATTTTGACCTTACCAACGAGCAAAAAATGATCCGTAAGGAAGTTAGAAAGTTTGCCCAAAAAGAGATTGCGCCCATTGCAGGAGAGCTTGACGAAAAAGAAGAATTTTCCGAAGCCCTCACTCGAAAAATGGGCGAAATCGGTCTTTTCGGCATGTTTGTTTCAGAAGAATATAACGGCCAGGCAATGGACTATATTTCATACATTATCGGCGTTGAAGAAATCGCAAGAATTGACGGTTCTCAGGCTGCCACAATTGCAGCAGGCAATTCACTGGGCATAGGCCCGATCTACTATTTCGGGACCAAAGAGCAAAAACAAAAATATCTGCCCAAGCTTTGTGCAGGGAAAGGCTTATGGGGATTCGGCCTTACCGAACCAACAGCCGGATCAGATGCTGGCGGCAGCAAAACAACAGCTGTTCTTGACGGCAATGAATGGGTCATTAACGGGTCTAAAATATTCATCACCAATGCTGCCTGCGATATGACCATGGGGGTCACTGTCCAGGCCATCACAGGCACAAGGGGCAATGGCAAACCCGAGTATTCCTGTATTCTTGTTGAGACAGGAACACCCGGGTTTAAAGCCGTAACCATGAAAAAAAAATTCATGTGGCGTGCTTCCAACACGGCTGAACTCTATTTTGATGATGTCAGGGTTCCCAAAGAGAACATTCTGGGTAAAAAAGGCGACGGATTTCACCAGATGCTGGCAACCCTTGACGGAGGAAGGCTCTCCATAGGGGCTATGGGCCTTGGCGGCGCACAGGGAGCCTATGAACTTGGATTGAAATATGCCCGGACAAGAGAGCAGTTCGGACAGCCCATTTCCAAATTCCAGGCCATTGCCTTCAAGCTGGCAGACTGTGCCATGGAAATCGAGTGCGCCAGAAACCTTTTATACAAAGCCTGCTGGCTGAAAAGCAATAACCGGCCCTTTGAAAAAGAGGCTGCCATGGGCAAGCTTTATTGTTCCGAAGTGATGTCAAGAGTAGTCGATCATGCCGTCCAGATCCACGGGGGATATGGTCTCATGAAAGAATATGATGTGGAAAGGTTTTACAGAGATCAGAAGCTCCTGGAAATCGGTGAAGGGACTTCCGAAGTCCAGCGAATTGTAATTTCACGATATATTGGCTGTTAAAAACCGCTTTAATCTAGGAGAAAAAATCATGAGTACAAAAGACCATCTTCTGGTGGAAGAAAAAAACCAGGCGGTTATCCTGACCATGAATAGACCTGAAGTGATGAATTGTTTTAATTTCAATCTGTTGCACCTGATCAGGGAACAGGTTGACGCGCTGCACTATCGAAATGATGTCAGGGCCGTAATTATTACAGGTGCGGGCAAAAAAGCCTTTTGTACAGGTGCTGACTTAAAAGAAAGAGCAACCCTGTCACCTGACGGAGTAAAAAAATTTGTTCTCACCATCAGAAACCTTTTGACCACAATCCAACATTTGCCCATGCCGGTGATCTGTGCCGTTAACGGGCTTGCCCTTGGCGGAGGCACGGAATTCATGCTGGCATCCGACATGCGCATTGCATCCAAAAACGCAGTCATGGGATTGACAGAGACAAGACTTGCCATCATCCCGGGAGCCGGCGGCACCCAGCGTCTGCCAAGGCTCATTGGAGTGGCAAAGGCCAAGGAGATGATCTTTACCGGCAGAAAGGTGGATGCCAAAGAAGCACTTGAAATCGGCCTGGTCAACAAGGTCACCCCCCCTGAAAGCCTCATGGACGAATGCATGAAGCTTTTGGCCATGATTTGTGAAACCGGTCCCATTGCAGTTGAAATGGCCAAATATGCTATTGACAAAGGCATTGAAACCGACCTTGCAACAGGACTTGCCATAGAATCCAATGCCTACAGGGTTACCATCCCAACTGAGGACAGAACCGAAGGTTTTACAGCATTTAATGAAAAAAGAAAGCCCCGTTACAAAGGCAGATAAAAAAAACTGCAAATACAAATAAAAAATTTCTGCAAGCTGAATAACGGGAAGCTGAATTGAAGTAAAAATGGAATGAAAATGGATAGGACTGGAGTGAAAATGGAGTGAAAAAAATAAAACTTTCAGTTTAAAAGCAATAAGGAGGAAAACACCATGACTGAATATGATTACTGGAAAATATTTCCAAGAATGCCCAGAAAAGTAACCATCGGTGATATTACGGTAAGAGACGGATTTCAGCATCTTGAAAAATTTATTTCCACGCCTGCCAAAATCACCTATCTTGAAGAATTAATTTTTGCAGGATGCCGCAACATTGAAGTCACCAACCTGGGAAATCCCAGACTCATGCCCCAGTTCAGTGATGCCGAAGAACTTCTGGCTCACCTGAGAAGTGATCATTTTATCAGCCGGGCAAATAAAAAAGGCATTAATATGGATGATGTTGTATTGACGGCCATTACCATCCGGGAACCTTCTGTTGACAGGGCCATTGAACTCAAAAAAAGAGGTGTCGGTCCTGACAGGGTATTGATGATGGTCTCAACTGAAGAACAGCACCATTTTGCCAATTCAGGCACCACCCTGCCCGATTATTGGAAAGAAGCAGAAAGATGCATAAAAAAATGCACAAACGCAGGCATCAAGATGTGCGGTACGGTCAGCACCATCTGGGGAAGTCCCATTGGCGGGGCAACCGACTTAAAGGATGCCGTGGCATTCACCAAGCACTGGCTGTCAATCGGAGCCTCCGACATTGAGCATGCCGATCACGACGGATCTGCCTCGGCTGCAGAAGTTTTTCGATATTTTTCCATGATCCTTGATGAAATACCGGATACCAGCCTTCACATTGCCCATTTTCATGAAACAAAAAGAGTGGCTGCAGCATCCGTTCTTGCAGCGCTTCAAGCAGGCATCTGCCATTTTGAAGCCACCCTTGGCGGTCTTGGCGGACAACCTGCCAACTTCATGGATGACAGGCCCATCAAGGGCACGGGCGATTATTATTATGATGATGAACGATATGTGGGACTGGTTTGCCTTGAAGATACCCTTGTACAAATTGATGAAATGGGTATAGAACATGGATACGATATTGACAGAATCCTGTGGCTGGGAAAACAGTTGGAAAAGACAGTAGGCACAAGGTTGAGAAGTGAGGCCGTAATCAACGGCAGAACCCTGAAGCAGGGCCATATGCAATATGCCAGACCCGGACTTGACAAACTAAAGAAAAAACTGGGGGAAAAACCAAATCAGAATTTCCCCGGATAAGATGACAAGGAGGTGCTATGGAAAAAAAGGATATCCCCCATATCAATGTAGACTATTTTGAAAATCTCACCGGAAATATTAAAAACGGAGAAACAGGCGATGTGGAAGAGGTTGGAAAACGCATCAAAGAACTCAGGGAAGAGCGGGGTATTTCCATTGAAGATCTTTCCCATCTTACGGGATTTGAAGTCTCCAAGCTTCAAAACATTGAAAGCGGCCTGGAAAAACCACAGCTTGGAACTGTGATGAAATTGTCAAAGGCTCTGGATTCCGCAATGGGCAGGCTGGCATCAAACATTGGGAACAAACTGTATTCCATCACAAGAAAAGATGAAAGAAAAGAGATTTCCCGTTGCGCTTCAAAAACCGGTAAAAGCAATGTTTATTCTTACATGAGCCTGGCCCCTGAAGTCCAGGGCCGTCACATGGAAGCATTGATCGTACAATTGGAAAAAAAACAGGATCAGGAAGGCTCAATCCATAACGGGGAAGAATTTATTTTTGTTCTTGAAGGGATTATCAACCTGGTTATTGGAAAAGACACCTATGATCTTGAACCAGGCGACAGTGCCTACTACCTGTCCACCACATCCCATGTTCTTACTGCAAAAACTGATAAAGCCACCATACTTGCCGTGTTGTATGAATAAGGAATTATTATGGAATCAAATATAAAAGACCACTATAATTCAGACAATCTGACTCAAAAAATAGAAACCGCATTAATCAAAGCAAAAAAAGAACTTTCACCCATTGGATTAAAAGAGCTTTCCCCCATCGATCAGCTCCATACCGGCGGTGCCCGCGCCACCATTGATTTGTTCAAAAAGGCCAGCCTGAATTCCAATGCTTTGTTGCTTGATGCCGGTTGCGGAATTGGCGGTTCCTCCAGGCTTCTTGCCCAACAGTTTAATTGCCGGGTTATCGGCGTTGATCTGGCAGACCAGTTTATCAATGCTGCAAACTTTTTAACCCGGATTACCGGACTTGAAAACTCAGTTTCATTTCAGCAGGGTTCTGTTCTTGATCTGCCTTTTGAAGACAGCACATTTGATGTTGTTTTATGTCAGCATCTGCTCATGAATATTGAAAACAAATCTACCGTTATCAAAGAATTTTCCAGAGTTTTAAAACAGGATGGAAAGCTGATATTACATGAAATTACCAAGGGGGAAAACGATACGCTTCTTTATCCGGTTCCCTGGGCCGGGAAAGCTTCCATATCATTTCTTGAGTCCCGGGATATCATCTTTGCCATGCTTGAAAAACACGGCTTTAAAACACGGTTATATTCGGATGAAACCCTCGCTGCAGAGTCATGGTGGGAAAAAGTCAAGGCTGTATCTCCCCGAAAAACGCCTTTACCCGAATCATTAAGTCCCGGCATTATTTTTGGTGATAATGCAAAATTATTCGGCAAAAACATGCTTGCAAATTTTAAAAACAATGCCATCTGTCTTGTTGAAGCTGTTTTAAAAAAGAGCTGAAACCTGTTCTTTAAAAAGGATTCCTGACATTTGATCCAGCATTGTATTTATCTGTTTTCCTGCGGTTTCAATGGCAGTGTAGCGTGATGGATCTTCACTGTGATTGATCTTTACATCTTTAAGATGATGCCTGAAAAGCTGATCAATAGCTTTTTGGGCTTTAACCACCTGTTTTTTTTCATGAGCTTCCAATTTATCCATCATTTTTTCAACAAACTTATCAATATTTTTGAAAAAATTATTTTCCCTGTTTTCAGCCCCTTGATTTTCAGGCATAAATTCTTTTAAAGAAGGTACAGGCATCTCTTCTTTTTGAAAATTACCGTTACCGGGAATGGTATTTACAGTTTCTGTCCGGGTTTCGGATCTCATTTCATATGATTTTTTATAGGTAATATCTGCCGAATACATGGAAACCGTATCATAATCTCCCATGGAAACAGCTTTTGCAACAGCATCATCCATATCCCCATGGGCCATTTTTGAAATTATTTCATCCATATCTTTTACAATGGTGTTGATATCCTCAAGTTCTTCCTCACTCAAATCCCCGGTCACGAAAAAGCTGAAACTCTCTCCTGATGTCAACGTAATTTCTCTTTGATTTTGAGTGATCATAGCTGTTCCTGAGTCGGTTTTCATAACTCCTTTGCTGTTATACATGGAGGCATCAAGCCCGGAATAGCTATTGGATGTCAATGTGACAAGATCACCTTCCCTGGTTTTTATGGTCAGCCCTGCATCAAGGCTTTCACTGGCACTAAAGGATTGTTTTCTTGCATAAGTTGAAAACTGCTGGTCATACAATGAATTTTGCCGACGTGATGGTTCTGCCGATAAAGACCGGCCCTGTATAATGCTCATCTTGCTTCTCCTTGTTCTCCTTGAAAATATGGCATAATTTTATATTCCGAATAAAATAGATATCGGCAAACAATAGGGATATATTTAAAAAATAAGCTGGAATTTTGATATATTCATGAACTATCCTAAGCCTGATACCTCCCAATGGCCGATATTATGATCAGTGCCAATCTATTTAGCTTCAGATATCCGGGTCAAATTGTACTTTTTCAGATGATCAATGTATAAAGGCAAAAAACAATAAAAAAGACATAATGCAAGCCTGATACCACTTATTTTGGAGACCGTGAAATGGATACGTTTGGATTTACAAAAAAAAAGCTGCTGTCGATTCCCCTTGAAACCCGGCACAAGCATATGATCAACTGGTTATCCGGTTTTTATCAGAAATTAACCACCAATCGGATCAACCGGACTTCTTTGGATCTGTTTATACGCCAATACAACCAAATCCTTGACTGGACCGGAATGACGCCGTTTATTGCGCCAGACACCGGCACTGCAAGATTGTGGATTGAAAGTATTTCAGACAGGATTCAATATCACCGGTCTGCCACAGGCAAAACAGTCCGCGATCATGATTTACTAAAAAGGGTTAAAACAAATGATTTGTCCCGAGCTGTGAATCAAATTGATCTTGATTGCCATGTAGCACTGGATGGTTTAAGGAGCCTTTTTAATGTGGGGTCCATTTTCAGGACCTGTGAAGCTGCCGGATTTAACTCCGTGATTCTCGGAAATACCCCGGGCAAAGAACATCCGGGGGTTCGAAAAACCGCCATGGGGGCTCATGAATGGATTGAACAGGAAAAAGTGGAAGATCTTGCCCAGGCACTTATTGAAAAAAAAGCAAAAGGATTCCAGATCATTGGTGTTGAAACCATTGCAGGTGCCCGTCCTTTTCATGAGGTTTCATGGGAAAAAAAAACCATTGTTGTGTTTGGTAATGAAGAATATGGTATTTCATCCCATGTCATGGCGGCATGTGATGCGTTTGCTTATATTCCAATGTTTGGCAAAAAAAACTCCATCAATGTTGCCAATGCCGTAGCTGTTATATGTTTTCAGATGGCAAGCACAATCCCTTAAACATCTCTTTGGGTATTTTATCTTGACTGCTGTTGTTGCATATGAATTTCAATGATAACACCACCTGTTTCGATTATATCACCCGGAACTATTTTTTTGCGTTTTCTTGTTTCAACACTTCCGTTCACTCGCACAAAGCCGTCATTTATCAAATATTTGGCTTCCCCGCCACTGGCTGCGAGATTTTCAAACTTTAAGATCTTATACAATTCAACAAATTCAGTTTTTATGTTAACTACTCTTTTTTCCATTTTTATTCTTTTATCACAATTCAATAATTTTTTTCCATTAACAGACATCACCTGATCCCATGCACAAGGATCTTGCATTACAAACAGGAACCATATAATGAATACTAAAAAAAGGAAAAGGATATCTTTGATATGAAATTTTTTAGAACCATCACTTTTTACGCTATTGTCTGTTTTTTTATTTTTCAATCTACAGGGTTTGCATTTAAATCCGGGAAGCAGCACGTCATATCAGGCAATACCATGGGAACTTTTTACACAATAAAATTTATCTCCCGCAACAAAGAATCTCTCTCCTTATGGAAAAACAAGGTGGATACCCGTCTTAAAGAGGTAAACAAAAAGCTGTCAATGTATGATCCAAAAAGTGAGATTTCCCTTTTTAACAGTCATGAAATTAACAAACCTGTGAACATCTCTTTGGATTTTTTTTCCATCCTTTTAACGGCAAAAGAAATATACCACCTGACCGGCGGATCATGGGACGGAACAGTAAAGCCCCTGGTTGACCTGTGGGGATTTGGAACAAAAAAACGAACCGGCAATGTTCCAGGTGCTGACACCATACGCCAGGTGTTATCAGAAACCGGGTTTAACCACATCAGCCTCAAAAAACCGCACACCATTGTTAAGCAAAAATCTGTTACCCTTGATCTTGGTTCTATTGCAAAAGGATATGGGGTGGACGCCATTGCAAAACTGTTTACGTCATCCGGCATCCATGATGTTCTTGTGGAAATAGGCGGAGAACTTTATGCATCAGGCAAGAACCTGAACGGGCAATCCTGGTCGGTAGGCATCAGCAGACCTGATAAAAATTATGCTCACCAGGGATTATATAAAATTATCCGCCTGAACAACCAGGCTATTGCCACCAGTGGTAATTACAGAAATTTTTTTGAAGCAGACGGAAAAACCTTTTCCCATATTATTGATCCCAAAACAGGGTATCCGGCAACCAGCCAAATCGTTTCAGCATCCGTCATCTCAAAAGACTGCACCTTTGCCGACGGACTTGCCACAGCCCTTATGATCATGGACATACAAGAGGGACTCAAGCTTGTTAACCGCCTTGGGCAAACCGAATGCCTGATCATTCAAAAAAAAGGTCAAACCCTTGTCACCCATGCTTCTGAAAACTTTGATGATTTTCTGGTTCCTTAAGCTTTGTTATCAAAAAAAACCAAGAAAAATTCACCCGGTACCCATGACATAGTACCCATAACCCAGTACCCAATCTAAGGATTATATTTCATCCCCTGAAAAGAATCTCTCTGCTCAAGGGTATGCTGAATCATATTAAAAGTTTCCCTGTACCTGCCCGCCCACATGGGTGCCCTTAATTCATCCGAGTGGGGGTCTCCGGTGATCCGCTGGATAATGATCTGATCCGGCAGCAATTCCAGGAAATCACACACTGTTTCCACGTATTCTTTCTGTTCCATCGGTGTATAGCCGCCCTTTTGCCAAAGATTATCCAGTTCAGTCCCTTTGATAACATACAACAGATGGATTTTTACCCCGTTAATGCCGCTGTCCGCCAATATTTTTGCAGTTTCCAGCATCATATTTTTATCTTCTCCTGGAAGCCCCAGGATTACATGGGTGCAGATATTGATACCCCTGCCCCGGGTTAATTGGACGGCATCACAAAAATCCTTATAAGTATGTCCCCGGTTAATGAATTTCAATGTGGCATCATGAACGGATTGAAGCCCGTATTCAAGCCAGACCAGGTAATCTCTGGCATAAGATTCGATCAGATCCAGTTTTTCAGCATCAACGCAGTCAGGCCGGGTGCCGATGGCCATTCCCACCATGCCTTCGCAGGCGAGCGCTTCATCATACAATTGTTTCATGTGGGCACAGGTGGTGTAGGTATTTGAATAGGATTGAAAATACGCCAGAAATTTTTTGGCCTTATATTTTTTTATCATTCCGATCTTGCCTGATTCGATCTGCTCCTTTATGGAAAGGCCTTTGGCAAACAATCCGGAACCAGATCCCTTTGCATTACAATAAATACACCCTGCACGGGACAGCACCCCATCCCGGTTGGGACATGACAATCCAGCATCAACCGTAATTTTCTGCACCCGTTGACCAAACAAGTTTCTCAGATAGGTATTATAATCCGAATACCTCTTCTTTTTATCCATCCAACACTCCACCCCTGCAGGCTTTTTTTTTAAAAGTTTATGTCAATTTTCATTTTATGTATTTACCATTAAGTCATCAAAAATCAAAGCAAGAGAAAACAAAAACCGGTTAATGTCTTTTTCCATTTAAAAACCTGGAAAAAAACATTAAGCTATGCGTTCAGGATATCGGACATAAAAATATTAACCGCTTCAAAAAATAATTACCGAAAATATAATTCAGTTGCCGGCAGAAAAATGAAACACAAAATCACCTGTAAAAAAAAAGACCCGTTAGGCACAATGATGCTGGACTACCTCAATGGCAGTCGGCAGGCATGTGTTGAAGTCGAATCCACCACACTTGACATGTGGAAGATGAGCGGACAAGTCATGTTCAGAACGTTTAAAAACATGAATCGAATTGAACGCAAAGCCTTAAGCCTGTGCCGAGGCAAAACACTGGACATTGGTGCGGGAAGCGGGTGTCACAGTCTTTATCTGCAAAAAAAAGGCCGGACTGTTGATGCCCTTGACATGTCCCCGGGCTGTATTGAAGTCATGAAAAAAAGGAACCTGCCCAATGTCATCCACGGCAATCTTTTTTCAGTGAAAAACAAATCATATGATACCCTGCTGATGCTGATGAACGGCCTTGGGATTTGCGGATCACTTGATGGATTGAACCTGTTCCTGCAATTTATCAAACCCATTCTTGCCCAAGACGGCCAGGTCATTGCCGATTCCACGGATCTTGCATCCCTTTATGACCCACAAACCCTGTCCCTGCAGGATGAGGCCTATTATGGGGAAACCGAATTTATAATGACCTATAAAAACATTGTGGGAGATCCCTTTGAATGGCTCTATATTGATTTTAACACCCTGCAATATTATGCTGATTTTCATGGGTTTGCCTGTGAAAAAATTTTGTCGGATAAAACCGGCAGATACCTGGCCAGGATATTCCGGCAGACAAGACAATAACCGGCCTGACCGCCAGGGGGATAATAGTTTGTTTACCCTTCAAGGGAGATCAATTTTGAATGTTGAATAAAAAAAGCATCAAACCCTTTTTCCAATCATTGTTCTACTCTATTCCCTATCAAGTTAAAACCCTGTTTTCTAAAATCGGTTCCAAGCTGATCATTCTCATTTTAGCCGTGTTTATCCTGTCCATGGGCGTACTTGTTTTTCTGGCAACAAATCTTGTTACCGAATTCGGGGAATATGCCGCCTCTGTCAATGAAAAGAACATCAACGAAAAAACCACTTTGCTGTTGTCCAGGATAATGGATGAACAGGCCATGAGACATGAGAACACTTTCAATAAAGTGGCGCTGTCATCTGCTGTCATTGCACAGCAGGCAGGTATTCTGTTTGATCAAAAACAAGGATTTGCCAATCAAAAAAGCATCCGGCATCATCTGTCTTTTTATCCTGAAAAAAATTTCTTTTCAAATTCAGCCGCTGAAACCATTGAAATCCTTTATTGGGGAGACACAACCATATCCCGGGAGATTGCGAAAGAACTGGATGTGCTGTCAAACATTGGTCCGCTTCTGGTCAAGGTCAAGGAAAACAGTCCTGAATCCGTGGCCATCTATATGGTTGCTGAATCCAGCTTTACCTTTTATTATCCGAATTTTCACTTTATTAAAAAATTAAAACCGGCACAGGAATATGAACTCAAAAACGCCATCTGGTATCAAATGGCAAAGCCGGAAAACAACCCGGACCGTAAAACCATATGGACACAGATATACCAGGACGAGGCAGGCCAGGGGTTTATGACAACGGCTGTCACGCCGATCTATTCCAAAAATGGAGATTTCCTGGGTGTTGCCGGTATAGATATTACCCTGGATACGATTATCAAGGAAATCCTTGAAAAAAATACCCTGGCCGGAGAACAGGGCAAGATGAACACGATGTTTTCATTTATTGTGGATACCCAGGGCAGGATTGTGGCCTTTCCCACAGATCATCTTGAACTATTCGGACTCAGCCGGAAAGAAAAGAGCGTGGCGTACGGAGATGTTCTTGAACAAAACCTCATGAATTCAAAATATGATCAAGTAAGGGCCATTAAAGATCTCATTACATCGACAAATAAACAGACCAGCAGGATTGATCTCAACAATACTCCCATCCTGATCTCATCCCAGATCATGCCCTCAACCGGATGGCACCTTTGCATTGTAATACCGGAATCCTTTATCCTTTCATCGGTAAACCAAACCCGCAATGCCATTGATTCGGTTGTCAAAAAAATGAATTACCGGTTTAAATGGGTGACCCTTGCCTTCCTGGTGATCTGTGTGATCATTATTGTTCTTTTTTTAAGCCGACAGTTGATCATTCCTCTGAACAGACTTGTTTTTGGTGCCATACGGGTAAAAGGGGGCGATTTAACGGTTCATCTGGAACTGACAAGAAAAGATGAGATGGGACTTTTAACCCAGACCTTCAATACCATGGTTGCAGAACTTCACAAGTCAAGTCTTAGGGAAAAAGAGCATACCAAAACCCTTGAACAGAAAGTAAAAGAAAGAACCCAGGAGATCTTCCAAAAAAGCAAAGAACAGTCCCATACCCTTGCATTGCTTGAAAAAGAATCCCGGGACCGAAATAAAATTCAAAAAGACCTTTTGGAATCCCAGGCAAAATACCGTGATATTTTTGAAAACTCGGTGGAAGGAATATTTCAGTCCACACCTGACAATAAACTGTTAAGCGCCAATCCGGCCATGGCCAGAATTCATGGGTATGACTCTCCCCGGGAAATGCTTTCGCTGGTGGATAATATTGAGCTGCTTTATGTCTATCCTGAAGAACGCAGAAAATTTGTCCGGATGCTTGAAAAAAACAGAACCGTATCTGGATTTGAGGTACAAATTTTCAAAAAAGGCACCAGCATCATCTGGACCTCCCTGAGTGGCCGGGCGGTCATGGACCCAAACGGCAAGCTTCTTCACATCCTGGGTTCATGTGAAGATATAACCAAACGAAAACAGGCGGAAGATGCCGTTAAAAAAGCATCTGAAGTCGCAGAACAGGCCAACCTTGCCAAAAGCCGGTTTCTTGCAACCATGAGCCATGAAATCCGAACCCCCATGAATGCAGTGATCGGCATGACGGAAATGGTATTAAAAACGACCTTGAACAAAGAGCAGAAAAAATATCTTGAAGTGGTGTATCAATCATCAGAACATTTACTTGCGCTGATTGATGATATTCTGGATATCTCTGCCATTGAGGCAAAAAAAATTGATCTTGAAAACCGTCCTTTTGATCTTAATAAGCTGATCAAGGATGTGGTGAGCATGTTTTCAAACAAAGCAGACCAGCAGAATATAAAACTATCATACAGCATCCAGGAGGTGCCGGTTTATTTAAACGGTGATGCGTCAAGGATGCGTCAGATCCTGGTCAACCTGATCAATAATGCCGTTAAATTCACCCCAAAAGGAAGCATACAAATCAAGGCCGCCTATGACCGGGATGCTGAAAACACCTCTTCTGATCCTTTGAATCCGGAAAAAATCAAGCTCCTTTTTTCTATAAAAGATACGGGTATTGGAATTCCGGAAGACAAGTTTGACCATATTTTTAAAGATTTCATCCAATTGGAAAGCTCCCTGTCCAGAACGTATGGCGGCACAGGACTGGGACTTGCCATCTGTAAAAAACTGGTGATCCTGATGGGCGGAGATATCTGGGTGGAAAGTGAATTGTCCAAAGGAACCACCTTCTTTTTTACCATCAGGCTGAACATTGCAACACCGGAGGAGATAAAAGCGCTTGAATATCCGGCATCAAGCGATTCCGTACCCCAGGTAAATCAGGTAAATCAGATAAATCAGGCAAACCGGATCAGCCATAACTCCCTTAAAAAATGTCATATCCTTCTTGCCGAAGATTTTGAGATCAACCAGGAAGTGATTACGCCGATTCTTGAAAAACACGGGTTCCTTGTGACCATTGTTATCAATGGAGAACAAGCGCTTCAGGCGGTTCAGGAAAAATCCTTTGACCTTATTCTCATGGATGTTCAAATGCCGGTAATGGATGGTCTTGAGGCCACATTAAAGATTCGAAACCTTAAAGACCCTTTAAAGGCATCCATTCCCATTATCGCACTGACCGCCCATGCGTTGAAAGGAGACAGGGAAAGGTTTCTCAAGGCCGGTATGGATGAATATCTTTCAAAGCCCGTCCACAGCAATGAATTGATACGGGTCATTTCAAAACTGCTGGATCAGCAGGAAAAAGCCGTTGTCAAACACCCGGCCGCCCCTGAAAAACGAATAGACCTGGACTATGCGTTGACACTGGTAGGCAATGACACCGATCTTTTATTAACAAGTTGCAAAGCCATTGTAAAATACCTGCCCCTGAAAATGACGGAACTGAATCAAGCGGTTTCAAAAAAAGAGTATCAAAGGATCACACGCCTGGCCCATTCCATTAAAAGCGCTGCCAAAAGCGTTGGGAACCGGAAATTAACAAGAATAGCCTTTGCCATGGAACAGTCCGGCAATGAAAACAAGGCGCAACGGGCTGTAAAAATAATGCCTTTTTTTAATCTTCATGTGCAAAAAATGCTGAATGAACTGGAAGACTATATTCTCAGTGCTGATCCTGATATTCCCCTGTCATAAAACAATACCTGTCAGGATTTCATAAGGGTTTCAATTTTTTCTGGTGTTTTTCCAGCAAATGATACAACCCGGATCTTGACACCCCGGAAAGATGACAAGCCCTTTCAATATTGCCTTTGGACAGTTTGATCAGAGAATCAAGGTATTGAGACTCATTGAGGTGCCGGAACTCTTTCAGACAGGGAAACTTGACATCCTCCATCTCAAGATTTTCCTGCCCCCCCCGGCCCAGGCTCTTGTTTGCAGCCATTTTTTTTTGACGACAATAAATTCTCACTTCCACCGGCAGATGATGGGGATTAAGCTTATGTTCATTCATGGCATTGGCAATGGACGAATGCAGAACACTGATCAATTCACGGATGTTTCCTTTCCAGTCGTACAGGATAAGGGTCTCTACAAAATCCCTGGAAACATCCTTGGTATGGATTCCGAACTGATCACAGATTTTTGCAATATAATGCCGGGTCAACAACTTGATGTCATCCAGCCTCTCCCTCAAAGGCGGCAGGTGGATATGGTAGGTCACAAGCCGGTAATAAAGGTCTTTTCTGAACCGCCCCTCTTCCACCATTTTTCTTAAATCCCGGTTGGTGGCGGATATCAACCGGAAATCACACTCCACTTCGGTTTTCAATCCAAGGGGACGATATTTTTTATTCTGCAATACCCTTAAAATTGATTTCTGGGCAGGTCCGGAAAGATCGCCAACCTCATCCAGAAAAAGGGTTCCTTTGTCCGCCTGCTTTACCAAGCCGTCACTGTGGGTGACCGCCCCTGTAAACGCGCCTTTTAAATGGCCGAACAAAAGACTTTCAACCAGATTGTCCGGAAGGTTTGTGCAATCCACCGTAACAAAATTTGCCGCTGCCCGTTTACTGTTCTCATGCACGGCTTTTGCAATCAGGTCTTTGCCGGTGCCGGTTTCTCCCGTGATAAAGAGATTGCCTTCGGTTTTTATGACCTTTGCAACAATATCCATGCATTTTTTTAATTTGATATTCTCACCAATGATAAAATCCGTGTTCAGGCGATCCTGGGCATCAAAGACAATTTTGTTTTTCCTGAACTGCAGGGCCCGTTTGAGGGTCAACTTGACGTCGTCATATGAAGGCGGTTTTTCCAGATAATCCCAGGCACCGTTTTTCAGGGCCATTTCAGCGCCTGAAATCTCGGATTTTCCTGTTATGATTATGATTTCAGGGGATGAGGGCGCATCAATAAAATTGTTAATCCCCTCAAGTCCGTTGGCATCCGGCAAAATAACATCCAGAAAAACAACATCCACATAAAATTCCTGTGCAAGGCCAAGCCCGTCGGAAAAATTTTGTGCCACACGGCATTGGTGACCCAGTTTTTTCATGTAACCGACAAAGGGGGCACAAAAGATCGGATCATCGTCAACGATTAAAACACTGGCCATATTGAACCCTTTCTTTGAAAAAATATTTTTCTTCAGAACCGGCCCTATTTATACACAGAATCTTCTATTTATCAAGCATGTTGGCTGAGTCCATTTTTTTGGACATCCAACATGAAACATCCGACTTACTCTTTTTTAGTGACCATCATTGTTGTTTGATATTCTATCACCTGCTGATCACGCTGGTTGTAAGCCCTGTTTTGGTAAACAAACAAGAACCTTTCCGGATTTTTGGTCGGACGAAGCTCAACAACCTCTGCTTCAGCTCTCAAGGTGTCCCCAAACATCACCGGAGACGTGATCTTCATATTGTCCACACCAATATAAGCATAAATTTCATATCCGTCCCCGGCCAGAAATTCGGCAATATTATCTGCATTATGAATCAGGCCGTCAGCCACGGTAAAGATTATGGGGCCTGCCAGTGAGCGTTCCTTGAACCAGGTTCCCCCGGCATATTCCGAATTGCTGTGAACTGACATATTAAACCAGTTGAGCTGATGCAGGATGGAAAAATCCCCCTTATCAAGCGTCCTGTTTACGCGACACAAAATTTTAGTGCCTGCTTCTATCTTACCCATAAGCCACTCCTCTTTTTTATATAATTTTTTTTTATTCCCCGATATTTTTATCATGCGTTGACGTCGATCACAATGTGGCCTGTAATATTACCCGCCAGGATTTCTTTGGCATACCTGGGTACATCTTCAAGTGGAATTACTGTGTTGATATTTGCCAGGGCTTCATCGGAAATATCAGTTACCAGCCTCTCCCAGGCGGCTATTCTCCTCGGAGTCGGGCACCACACCGAATCCACCCCTCGCAGACTCACCCCCCTCAGAATAAAGGGCATTACGGTAGCCGGCAGATCAGACCCGCCTGCCAGCCCGCAGGCGGCCACACATCCGCCGTATTTCATTTCAGACAATACCCTGGCAAGTACCTTGCTGCCGACATTGTCAACCGCACCAGCCCATTTCTGAGTTTCAAGAGGTGACGGCATCATGGTCCATTCTTCACCTCCGGCTATCTCTTTAGCTCCTATCCGTCTTAAGTAATCTTGTATGGATGCCTGCGTTGATCTTGTGAGCGCAGTAACGTCATACCCCAGTCTGGCAAGAATGGCCACTGCGTTGCTGCCCACGCCGCCGGTAGCACCGGTAACAATTACCGGACCGCTGCCCGGTGTCACCCCGGCTTCTTCCAGGGTCATGACCATTAGCATGGCTGTGTAACCGGCAGTCCCTATGGACATGGCCTTCCTGGTGTCCATGCCTTGGGGAAGGGGAATCAAAAAATCGGATTTTATTCTGGCCATCTGAGCGTAACCGCCCCAGTATCTCTCACCCACGCTCCATCCATTCAAGATTACCTGGTCGCCAGGGTTGAAATCAGGAGAGTTTGATTCAACCACTGTTCCTGCCAGGTCAACGCCCGGCACCATCGGGAAAAACCGAAATATTTTGTTGCGGTTTGCAAATCCCAGACCCTCTTTATAATTTAGGGTGGAATAGTCTACCTGAATCAGCACATCTTCTTCAGGCAAATCAGCAACCGTCAGCTGCTTCACCGTGGCAACCAGTTCACTTGGTTCACTTTCCGCCTTGTCTACAACAAGAGCCTTAAAGGTATCTTTATTTACCATTCTGAATACTCCTTATTCTACGATTTTATTCATAGCATTTTTTTGCTGTTTGCTTTTATCATCTTTTAAAGGTATTTTCGAACCGTAAATCCGCCAGCCTAAGTATGACTGAGAATACAATCATGGATTCATTTCAAATAATTTTATGACCAAAACGAGTCTGTGGAAACACATTCCTGGCGATCAAATTTATTATTTCAAAATAATTTCCTTGGGTAGCTCACTATCTCTAAGTTTGGCCCACCCAATTTAGATATCGGGGCTACCATTTTAAGCCGGAACACCCCATAAAATAAGGCTTTTCTGGAAGGCCCTGTTTCTGAGGCTTACGCGATGGAAGACTCTCATCAATCGGTTCAAACTGTCCCGCTTTATGTCGGTAGCCGATATCGGTTTTAATCGCCACTCTCAGTTAAACGAGATTGGAATTGACGAACTCCCAATTGACAAGATTGTTAAAAAAGACATCAAGGTAGCCGGCTCGGTCGTTTTGATAGTCAAGGTAGTATGCATGTTCCCATACATCCACCGTCAACAGGGGCTTAAAACCGTGAGCTATGGGGGTGTCGGCATTTGAAGTTTTCATAATCTCCAACGTGTTGTTTTTCATAACCAGCCATGCCCAGCCGCTGCCGAACTGAGTCAATCCGGCATTCTTAAACTGTTCGATGAAATTGTCATATCCTCCGAAATCGGCATTGATCTTGTCTGCAATGTCGCCTGGAGCATGAACTATGATGTTATCTCAAAGAAATTTGAGATCGGCGCGCCTACATTTGAAAGACGGCTCAAAGCAGCCGTAAAGGTTCAAGAGGCTGGATATCCGATACGAATCAGGCTTGACCCAATTGTTCCGATTGATGACTGGGAAAAAGCATATGCAAAAACCATTAAATCGATCTTTGACAAAGTTTTGCCTGAACGTATGACTCTTGGAACCCTTCGATTTGAAAGAGGGTTTTACAATATGCGGAATAGTATTTTCACCTCTGGTCCAACCCTGCCTGAAATATTGGATCAAATGGAACAGATGTTTGAACCCAAATTATTTGAAGGATCGAAAAGGCCTCTCACGTATGGCATCTGCAAAAGCCCAAAAGACTAAAGGGAATACCGACAAGACGTCTGCCAAAGCACCTGATATTAAGAAAGAGTACCAATGCCATAAAATCTGACGGTATTCTTTTTTTACCCTCTATAAAATATAACGTCCTCGGATTCTGAGTCACATTGGAAATTGGAAACCGGCTGCATTTCATGGTGGAGTCGGTGAAAGCCCGGTTTGAAGACCAGCACCAGTCAGTTTTGACGTAAAGCCGTATCCGCGCCGGTTTCAATACAGCAGGTTGGGCAGAAACAAAATGATCTGTGGAAACAGGATCAGAATGATGATGCCCACAATCAATGCGGCCATAAAAGGAATCACGCCCATGAAGATTGTCTGCAGCGGAATGGTTTGCCGGAACACGGTCTGTGCCACGCCATAAACCACGTACACGTTGATGCCGATGGGCGGGGTGATTACCCCCATCTGGGTGATCATGACAATCATCACCCCGAACCAGACGGGATCATACCCCAACTGCTGGACCACGGGATAGAAAATGGGCACGGTCAGGGTGACTAATGCCAGGGCATCGATAAAACAGCCGCCGATGAGATAGATGATCAAAATCACGCTCATGACCAGCACAGCGGGAATGTCCAGACCGGCCACCCATCCGGCGATTTCAAAGGGGATTCGTGTCACGGCCAGAAATTTGCTCAGGATCACGGCCCCCACGATCAGCATCATGACCATGCAGGAGGTGCGAAGGGCCTCCAGAACGGAATTTACAAATCCCTGCCAGGTGAGCTGCCGTCTGACCAAAGCGATCAGCAGAACACCGAAGGCACCTATGGCTGCAGCTTCCGTGGGTGTGAACAAGCCTATGAAAATTCCCACAATCACCAGGGCAAAGACCGCCAGAGTTTCGCCTAAACCCATAAGGGCTTTCAGCTTTTCCGTCCATGAAAAGGATTCACCCGGGGGGCCCTGCTCCGGGGAAATGGTGCATCGGATATAAATGCACAAAATGAACAGCAGCGTGATCAGCAAGGCCGGAAAAATGCCGGCCACAAACAGCGCCCCGATGGACTGCTGGGTTAAAATGCCGTATATGATCAGCACCACGGACGGGGGCATGATCATGCCGATGCTGCCTCCGGAGGCCACGGAACCGGTGGCCAGTTCATCGTCATAATTGTACCGCTTCATTTCCGGCAGCCCGATGGTGGCCATGGTGGCGGCAGTGGCCGGGCTGGATCCGCACACGGCTCCGAATGCGGTACACGCGGCCACCGTGGCCATGGCCAGCCCACCTCTGATATTGCCTAGAAATTTATATCCGGCGTCATACAGCCGTTTGCTGATACCTGAATTGAATCCCAGCTGGCCCATGAAAATGAACAAAGGAATGGTGGACAGGTCATAGGAAGCCAGGGTTTCATACACTTCTAGAGACAGCAGGGCCAGGCCAGCTTCGATATTGATGACATAGGAGAATCCCACATATCCCACCAGGGCCATGACAAATGCCACGGGCATTTGTGTCAGAAACAGTGCCAGCATGAAAACAATGCCGATAATACCGATGAGTGTCGGGCTCATTTTGAATCTCCTTTTCGCAGTTCCACAATATCAAGACAAATTGTTTCCAGAATGGTGATGGAAAAAAGCAGTAACCCGAAACCCAGGATATAAGCGATATAATAGGTGGGGAATTTCAAGCTCATGGATACTTCCCCCATCTGTCTGAGTTCCGCCGCATGCAGAAACATCTGCCATGTGATCAGTCCGAACAGAAACAGTGTTAAAGTCCGTGTGATCAGCCTGACCCAGATTTGGGTTTTTCGGGAAAAGGTCTGCATCAGAATTTCAACGCCCACATGGCCGCCTATTTTGTATGTATAGGGCAGGACCCCTGCCACGATGATGGTTGCCAGAAACCCGACGATTTCAACCGATCCGAATATCGGGTGTTTGAAAAACCGTCCGATGACATCCACCACAGTCAACAGCATCATGCCGACCAAGGCGATGCCGCCGATAAGTTTCATGGCGTTGGATAGTTTGTTCAGTGCCAGAGCAATCTGTCTCATTAAAACTCCTGTATATTGTAAGATACGGGTTATGGCTGCTGCAGACGGGCTTGGATGAAATCCACAACCACTTTGCCGTCAATGCCTCTTTTTGCCACGGATTGAATATAGTTTTCTAACAGGACCGATGATTTTTCAGCCCAGCGTTTTGATTCCTCATTGGTCTGGGAAATCACGGTGCCGCCTTTGGACAGAAAAAACGCCATGCCTTTCTTGTCCGCCTCATCCCAGACCTGTCCGTGTTTCAGTGCGTATTTTTTGTTGATGCGTGTGAAAATTTCCTGCTGTTTCGGGGTCAATTGATGCCATCTTTTCTGGTTCATGAACACGGCAAAGGTGGTGGTATATCCGCTGGAAAAGTTCTGGACCATATATTTGGCCACTTCTCCCAGTTTCCAGCCGTTGTTGGCTTCGACGGGATGGGCTGACCCGTCCACCACGCCTCGTTGGAGCATCTGATAGGTTTCCGCCATGGACTGGCCCACAGGCGTCCCGCCCAGGGCGGCGATGACTTCCCCGCTGGTGCCGGTTCCCCGGATTTTCAGGCCTTTGAGATCCGCAAGGCTATGGATGGGTTTGTTCCGGGTATGAATGACACCGGGTCCGTGGGCATGCAGATACATTACTTCGGTATTGTGCAGCTCTTCCGGATCGAACCGTTCCAGCACCTGGTTGGCCACGGCCGTAGCCTGGACCCCGGAGGTGTATCCCATGGGCAGGTCAATGGCTTCCAGCACCGGAAACCGGCCCCGGGAATAGGCGATGGCCGTCATGCCGATGTCCGCCACACCTTTTGCCACGGCAATATAAGTCTGCTGGGGCCGGGTCAGGGTAGAGGCCGGAAAATAGTTGAATACAATCTCGCCGTGGGTCTGTTCTTCAATTTCTTTGCACCAGCGTTCCGCCAGCTTACTGTGAACATGGGTGGGCGGAAAAAAGTTGGAATAGGTCAGCCGCATCTGAGCCCCGGCCGGTTGGATCAGAAAAAAAGTGGCACAGAAAACCAGAAACAATGGAACCGATCGTAAGCGCATTCAAAAAACCTCCTCAAGTCAGGCGGCCGTCTGAACCAGGGTCATTTTCATATGGCCGACTCCTGCTGTTTACATGCCGTCATTTTAGTATCACAATGCAACTATATTGTAGCATTGATTGGGGATTTATAACGAATGAACCTGCCGTTTGTCAAGAAAAATTCTGATTTTTTTCGCAAAATTTTCTAACGGTTTCGTTGACAAATCAACATTTATTTGATTGGGGCATTATATGGGATCGCTCATTCGAAACCTTTGCACGAGTCATCTATTCTTCCTCATATTCCCAATTTGGATATTGTTCATGACCCACATTCCACACCCATAACAGGCAAAATAGGCCAAATTATTTTTCAAGGCAATCGTTTGATTGGTGATTTATTTTCTGAATGCAATTTGACCTAGATTTTTCTAGTTTATTGCGTTATGCTCACCTCAATGAAAATTCATTCGAGGTGAGCATGAAACAGCAGATTCACGGATTCACGGTTCAGCATTTACCGATCATTACAGCATATGCAAAGAAAATTGGCGTAAGGGATGTCATCAATTCCTTTGGACGCCCTATGGAGATCTTCATGGGCTACAGATGGGTTAACCATTTGGCAAATGCACCGTTGTTTGTTTAAATCGAATTTTTTATTGTTTCAAGATATCTGTCACATTTCAAAATCTAATTTGACGCGATGGATATAAAAACCTATAATTTTTTAATATCTAACATAAAACACGGATGAGGATGATGATTAATAAAAAACACATTATAACCCTGTTAAAAGAATATAAAAAGAAACAAGCCAAAAAATTCGGGGTTACTAAAATGGGCATTTTTGGATCATACTTTGAATCCTGTTTTAGTATTTGAAAACCAAAATATATGATATTTATTAGTATTGCAATACGACTGTTTGCCCCCCATTTTTTTATTATTTGCTTTTATCATCTTTCAATAGTTTTTTCATTTCACGGTCAAAATCAGAGATATATTTTTTATCCTTTGCTTTTCTGTATTTCTCATATTCAACTTTTGCTTTTTCAACAGCCTTTTCATGGCTGACTTTTCCGGCATTGGTTAGAAGCTCTTTCTCACTGATTCGCAGAAAAGCATCCAGTTTTTGAATCCAGTCGTGCATTTTCATTAATCTGCCGCTTGTTGCCTGGAGTTCAGCAAAATCAAGGTACATGGAAACGATGAGATTGAGCTGCTTCAGTTCATCTTCTGAAAGATAATTTTTCGCGATTGTAATATCTCTTGTGGTTATATAGTTGCCTTGAAAATTGGTAAGTCCTAAAAATGGTTTGTCTGCATCTACTCTTTGGCTTATCATCTCTGCGGCTGTTTGGCCGTGAATGGCATAGTGCATTTTATTTTGGACGGTTGTAAAGAATTCTTTGGTTAGAGAGTCATCCTTTTTATAATCAATGCTGGTTGCATAAATATCGGTTACTTTCTGGTAAAAATTTCTTTCACTGCTCCTGATGTCCCGGATTCTTTGAAGAAGTTCTTCAAAATATCTTGATCTTGCTCCTTCCTGTTTCAAGCGGTCATCATCCATTGTAAAGCCTTTTACAATGTATTCATGAATCCGTTTAGTCGCCCACTGTCGAAATTTTGTTCCCTGTTTTGATTTAACCCTGTAACCAACTGAAATTATAACATCGAGATTGTAATAATTAGGGGCTTTTTGCTGAAATTCGGAAATTCCGAATTTCTTTAGTGTCCGGCTTTTTTCAAGCTCTTCTTCTGCATAAACATTTTTAATATGTTCGTTAATAGTGGATTTTGCTTTTCCAAAAAGCATTGCCATCTGATCTTGTGTCAGCCAGACGGTTTCATCTTCCAATTGCACCTGAAGTTTTGTTGTGCCGTCCGAATCGGTATAAATGATTATTTCTGAGTTCTGTTCCATTTTATTCCCCCTCCAAAATCGGCTTTAATATTTCAGGGAATTTTTCGGAAAAGCGGTTCATTCGTTTGACTATTTCACTATCCGGATCATTCAAACGGTTATGGAGTTCTGTTATTACCTGTTCTTTTTGATTGCCGAGGTCTGCTTTTAATGATGCCAATATTAAATTTTCCTCGTCACCTGAGATATCTTCGACAATCTTTTCAACACGATCTGTCAGGAGATACACTAAAGGTATTTTCGATCCGTAACTTATACCTGGGCAGAAAAGCCTATTTTGCCTGCTTTTCAAGCTTAAAAACTGTTTTAAATTTTCCAGTTTATTATTAAATTTTTCCATAAATATCTCTTTTTAAATTGCCATCGTTCGGTTAATCAGTTCAGGAATCGGAATATCAGTATTCTCAAATTTTTCGCTTTAACATCTGCGGCTTGTCCGTCAGAATATTTTTTGTTGGAATTATGTACTCGTGAGTCCTAAGTTCTTTGAAAATTTGCGTGACATCTGAAAAGGATGAGGGCATTCTGAACCTTCCAATATTTAAGCGACCAAACTCAACAAAGGAAGGCTCAAAATGCTACAGTATGTTTATCAGACCCTGACGTTTTTCCGCAAGGCTTTTTCAAGGAATATTACTTGGCTTATGTTTTGTATGGTAATACTGGGATTTATAGGTACCCATGAGATGAGAGCAGTCACTTCTTTTTGTCAAATTTGGGGTTTGAATACAACAGGTTACAAGGCACTTCTTCATTTTTTTAGAGCCTCCACCTGGTCCTTAGACAAAGTTGTAGAATTCTGGTGGAAATTTGTTCTTTCTCAAAATGAAACAGTGATTTCCCATGAGCGAGCAGTTTTATTGGGTGACCATACCTGTGTTCCAAAGGACGGACGTCAAATGCCATGTGTGGTTACCATGCACCAGCATTCAGAAACCCAGAGCAAGCCATCCTATTTTCGGGGACACTATTGGGGTGCTATCGGTATGCTGATTGGTTCCATGGCCTCTCCTTTTTGCATACCATTGTCTGTTGGAATTCATCAAGGTCTTGTTCATGTAAAAGAGAAAGGTCAAAGTAAAGAAAGCAATGATACGTTGGGAACACGTATCATTCAAATGGCTCTTGATTTTGCCATAAGACACGATATACCGAGCATCCTCGTACTGGATGCTTTTTTCCCCTGGCCGGGCTGTATTTATATTGGCCCAAGCTGTGTGGTCGATCAGGCATCAATGTCCGCTGTTGACCTTGGTTATAAGAGCCAAAAAAAATTGTGTGGCTTATTTTGAAGCGGAGCAGCCACGAAAGAAGGGGCCAGGGCGTCCACGCAAATATGGTAAAAAAATCAAGGTGTTCGACCTGTTTGATCAGCGAGAACGCTTTTCAGATGTGGAATGCGCTATTTATGGAAAAGTTGAAACGGTTTCAATTGCTTCTCTGAATTTATTGTGGAAGCCGACAGCAGGTTTAATTCGCTTTGTGTTGGCGGTGACCAAGCGTGGGCCTATTATATTGATGTGCAGTGACTTGAATCAGGATCCTGTTGCCGCGCTTGAGCTTTATTGTACCAGAGTTCGTATTGAAACCATGTTTGACATGCTAAAAAATCTCATGGGTGTTTTCCATTATCGATTTTGGACTAAAAGCCTGGAGCGTCATTCCCGGAAACCCAGAAAGAACAAAGATTTAAAAAAACCGACGAGCGGTGAGCAAATGGGAAAAATTAGGCTTTGCTTTGCTGCATATGAACGTTTTGTGATGATCGGATCTATCGCTCTGGGGTTGTTGCAATTAATATCGATCAAATATGAGAAATCTGTATGGAAGGAGTTCAAAGGGTTTCTGAGAACAAAATCTCGAAAATTACCATCTGAACGGACGGTAAAATTCGTTATTGCCGATTTGCTTGTCCGAGATTTATTCAGCATCGCTCCTGGCGCGGTAATACGAGTAATTCAAGGCTATATTTTTACGAAAAAAATAGTTGAACCAGAAGGTCAATGGTCAGAGTCGAAACCAAAATTGAAAAGTACCGTCATTGAGACGTGACGAAGGTGTTATGAATCGAATTTTCTGGCCATAAAATTAGAAATTGGGGGAGAGGTGCGTTCATGTCTTCCAGAAGAACTTAGGACTCACGAGTTATGTATAGTGTCCCCGGAATTCCACCGTACTATTGTGGGAACGAACAGCGCCCCTTCTGGTCTGGTGAATGTGCTGGTTCGGCGATTTTTGCCGTTTTTTATTGCTACACCTGTAGTGTCAAATTCCATATGCCTGGATCGCCCGTGCTGGTTGTAATTACAGGATGCTTTGCTACGCTAAGAATTCTTTGTGTTTCATCTGGCATCGTAAAAATTTTTTTTTATAAGTGTCCATATAGTTCCCTGTATTGTATTTAGTCAGCACCGCGTTCCAGGCGGCGCAGCCGCCTGGAACGTCAAGCATAAGGCGAGGCGGCTTTTTGCCGTCGCTCTTGATGCTTTTGTTCTGTTTTCCTACTTTATTTATTCATGCGCTTATATAAAATATCTATAATCATATTCTATCTTTTCTTTGTTCTCTATCAATTTACCAATTCTTGCGATATCATTTGATGATGATATTGTTGCTGGTAATTGTGAATACATATTTAGAGAATTCCAATTCATTTTTGTTAGTCCTAAAATTTCATTTGCAATTTGTTCCAAGCTTCCTGCTCCATGATGTTTTATAATTCTTAATGGCTTAGGAACATACCTACCTCCAGGAAAAAAATTGAATTTTGGGTTGTTGACTGACAGCACGACACCATGTGCCCATAATAATGCTTCCTTTTTATTCAATTGAATGCACGTACCTCTTGAAACAGAATAGCCATCAATTTGAGTTTTTCCCTTCAAAATCTTGCTTGAAACATACTTAATATCGTTCTCAAAATTTATTTCAATTAAATCTACCGCTTCAATATTTGTATTATCATAAAGACTGTCCAAAATTCCTTGCTTTTCATCTTCTGTGAAGAATGTTCTTTTATGAATTACTACTCTTTTAGGAACAACATTCATTGATTCATAAAAGAGGTTTATAACACTTCTTCCAAAATCATATGCGTCATCATAACTTAAATGCGGTTTTTTGTGTCTCCATTGGATTCTGTCATTACTTATTTTAGATAGTTTATATTTCAGGCCTTCACCAGTTGAACTATATATATGGCTACAGCCTAAAATGATATGACTATCGTTTTCAGTTTTTGAATCAACGCTATATCCAATTCCTGCAAATGCAGTTGTTTTGTCTGTGTTATTTAATATCCAAGGGGTTCTAAACGATTTTACAAAATATGATAACGACAACCACCAATTTATTTGACAGCTTTGTTTGTTATCTTTGATTGTTTTTTCTCTAATAAATTGCGATGTAACGCCTTTTTCAACACAGAATGCCTTTACATAATCATGTAAATCAAAAGATTCTCCATTATCATAGTACCCGGTAAAGTGTTCCCACCTACTTGGAATGTATATGATAATTACTTTTTGACCACCCATAGATGTTAGTTTGGTAATTTTTTCACAAATATTTCTCTTAATTTCATGTACATTTTCTTTGTATTTTTGATTTTTCAGTTCATCAATATTTTCCCAATTCAGAGAATTTTGGGAAGGAATATTTAGACTTACTCCATAAATGTTATAAAAGCCCAAAAAATCAATTAGATAATCCTCTTTTTGACTATATTTTTTTATTTCTTGATTCTGTTTTAATAAGAAATTAAACAATTCATCAGAATCCTGAAGAGGCGAAATCACAGCTAAATTAATGGAATTTTCAAGAAATGTATTTAGGCTAGTTTCAAAAGGTTTATAATTTACTAAACCTCTCATGGGATGAGTGTCGTGTGCATTTCTTTCACCATTTATTGTAGAAAATAAAAGTTCAGCTTCTTTGAATTGCACACCCTTTAGCTCAATGTATTTCTGCGGGACATTATGTGAATTGCTATATTTATTATTAAGATCACAAATATTTGTAAAAATTGGTGCCTTACCTATTACAAAATTGAATCCACTTGCTGAATTTATAGGAAAGTCAAATTTTGTTTTAACAAATAATTTATTTCTCCACTTTTCGATATATTCGTTAAATTGTTTATTCCATATTCTGTGAAAAAAATTTATTCCTACTTGCTGTATAACCTCTTTATTTATATCTTCTTTATCCAATGAAAAACTTGGATTCAGAGAAAGATAATATTCTCCATCAATCCTTTCAAGAGTGAATTTAATTGCATCATAAACTTTTTGATATGCAATAGTTTGGCTGTGCTTCGACCAGACTTTATTTCTGAAGTTAGTCTCCAAATTGTTTGATGATGAAAATATTTTACAAATGGAAGACAATAATAAAGAACGTATACCTGAATTATAAATTTTAATATTCGTAAGCGGTTTTCTTACAATATTTCCCTGTATTACTTCTTCGAACACTTCTTTAATTGATTCCAATGCCCCAAAAGCCCATATCATTTTCTGAAAAGGGATTGCAGAAATGTCTTTTCGTTTTAAAGTTTTTTCATTTACATAATCCCAAGGATTATCTTTAATATTTGCTTCAAAAACGAAGACTTCATCGGGAAATTTTATTGGAAAACAATTGCTCTTAAGAACCTTATTAATTCTTTCCAGCTTTAAATTAAAAGGAACAAATTGATCACTATTATTTTCACCTTTTAGTATTTGTTTAAGTTCTTGTTTTAAAAAATTATTATCATCAATAATTAATTTTGTGAGATGAAGCATTGTGGAATCAAATCCATCAATAGGAATATAAAATGCGGTTCTTCCTTTACTCTTTACAAAATGCAATAATTCAGACACCTCAGAATTAGATTTCCCTCCATATCCGCACCAAAATAAAATTCCAGCACCTTTTTTTGAATATGCACTCTTAAGTGTGCTCATCAATGATGAATCTCGCCCGCTATAGCCAAGCACTATAAGGTTCTTATCACTTATGTAATCAATTAATTTTTGCCTAAAAGTTTCATCTTGATTTTGTAATTCTTCACTTGTATTTTTTAGGTCTCCAAACTTAAAATCACCATGAAGTTTGATAATAGGTAATTCATTTTTATTTTGAGTTCTTTGATTTATACGTTCGACAGTATCTAAAGCTACCTCTATCCCTTGCACTCCACCTAACACGCATGAGTTCAGGATTAAATCATCGAAATTAGTAGTCCAGACTGAATCTAATATGCCTTGTTTCACAAGTATTGGAATTGTTTTGTACCCAACGGATGGCTTGACATTTGAACAAATTTTCTGAAAATATTGATTTCTGTTTTTTTCAATAGGAAAGCATTTCTTAGCATAAAAGGAATATTCTTTTGGGGAGTCATATTCAATATAACCACCTTGATTATCAAGCCAGTTTTGAATTTTTCCCTGAACTTTTGGGTTTTTATAATTCTCTATCCAATCCTGCGTGATTGAATTGTTACTTTTATAAATTATTTTTTTCCAATCCCATATACAGTCATAAGCCGAAGGAATCCCAGAGCTAATTGAACAACCAGCACCTAATAGTAAAGAATATGTATCATTCTTACTGATAACTACAGACCTTAAAAATTCATCAAATTGTAATTGATCATTCATATATTATACTCTTCCTGGAACAGAACATGAAAATCTGCGATTTATCCGTCAACATTTTCGTTATTTTAGCGAGCAAGAGTCAAATAAAGAGCCCCTTTGTTTTTTTTTAACATCTCACGTAGATTTATAGGTAAGCGGTAATTAAACCCCATCTACTAAGGCCTCCAGATTTCGCTTAATATTTCTTCTCAAAAAGGAGGTGTGTATTGAGCAAATCGTGGAAGAAAATAAACGAAGAAAAGGCAATATTCTGGAAAACACATATCGATCAATGGACTGAATCCCGCCTGTCCCAAATAGAGTACTGCCGCCAGAATGGCCTGAGGCCGAACAGGTTCACCTATTGGAAGATTAAATTCGGTAAACCAAATCAGCCCACAGGACTGGTTCAGGTTCCTGTGCCGACTCACTTTTGTCAAGCAGGGCTAAAACTGAATATAGGCCGGGAACTGCAAGTGGAAATCCCCGACGGTTTTAAGAAAGAAACCCTTGAGCAGGTGCTTTCTGTATTGAAGGCTGTCCAATGATGAATTTTCCGTCAGACACCAAGGTCTATCTATTCTTAGGCGCAACGGATATGCGCAAAGCTATTAACGGATTGTCCGTCATTGTCAGTGAACAGATGCAACTTGACATATTTTCCTCCAACTTGTTTGTATTCTGCAACCGGACGCAGACCATTTTAAAAATTTTATACTGGGATAAAAATGGCTTCTGTATGTGGCAGAAACGTCTTGAAAAAGACCGTTTCAAGTGGCCGAAAACATCTGACGATGTCATGAATATTACCAGTCGAGAGTTGTCCTGGTTAGTTGACGGCCTGAATATAAATCAGGCACATAAACCCTTGAAATATTCCATGATTTATTGATGTTAAAACTATGAAAAAGCCCGTGGTTATGGTATATACAGTCCATGACTAAAGGCAAGGTAAAAGGTAATCGGAATCTGGATGAAGTGAAGAAAATTGCTTGTGATTTGATTGATGAGAATCAAATCCTTAAAGAGCAGGTTAAATCACTTCAGAATATGATCTTTGGTCGCAAATCAGAGAAAACGCCTAAAGATGACGGGCAAATGTCTCTGTTCGATATGCCTGAACCCGAACTTCCTATCCTGGAAAAAGAGGAGGAAGACGTAACGATTGGTGAACATACCCGTAAAAAACGTGGCCGCAAGCCTTTACCCGCCGATCTTCCCCGTATAGATGTTATACATGAACTCAGCGAGGATGAAAGACAGTGCAACTGCGGTTGCCTTAAGGAACGCATCGGCCAGGAAGAGTCAGAACAACTGGACTATATCCCTGCCAAAGTAAGGGTACTTCGAAACATCCGGTATAAATACGCCTGCAAAAATTGTGAAGGTGTGGAAGACGACGGCCCCACCGTGTCAATTGCCAGGATGCCTGAACAGATTATCCCCAAAAGCATTGCTACCCCGGGCCTTCTGGCACATATTCTGACCGCAAAATTTGCAGATGCCCTGCCGTTTTACCGTCAGGAAAAGCAATTTACCAGGATCGGTATTGAACTTGGCCGGTCGACCATGTGTACATGGGCCATGAAAGTCGCTGACGCCTGTGATATTCTAATCGACATGATGCAAAAGGACATACTGGCAAGCCCGATGATTGGTGCTGATGAAACACCTCTTCTGGTCTTAAAGGGCCCCCGGAAATCAAAATCATATATGTGGATTTTTAGAGGTGGTCCGCCTGATATGCCAATTATTCAATTCCAATATCATCCGACACGATCCGGAGATGTTGCCGCATCATTTTTGAATGGATACAAAGGCATTGTTCAGACGGATGGCTATAAAGGATATGATTTTCTGGACAAAATAACAGATATCATTCATGTGGCATGCTGGACTCACGCCCGCAGGGGATTTAAAAATGTAACAAAAGCTGCAGGGAATAAAAAGAGTTCATCGGGCAATGCCGGCACCGCTTTAAAGTATATCAGTCTGCTTTATAAAATTGAAAAAGAAGCCCGGGTGCAGGAATTAACGCCTGACCAATTATATGCTCGGAGGCAAAAAGAAGCGGTTCCAATTTTAGAAGAGTTCAAGAAATGGCTTGATGCAAGAGTGGAAAAAGTTCCTCCCAAAAGTCTGCTTGGCAAGGCGATCCATTATACTCTCAACCAATGGCACAGGCTCATCCAATACACGACCGACGGAATCATCAGGCCTGATAACAATCTGGTTGAAAATGCCATCCGACCTTTTGTGGTCGGACGAAAGAATTGGCTTTTCTCGGACACCGTTAAGGGTGCCCGGGCCAGTGCACTGATTTACAGCTTGATTGAAACAGCCAAATCAAATGGGCTGGAGCCATATTGGTATCTCAAATATCTGTTTGAACACTTGCCTGAGGCTATGACGGAAGATGATTTTAAGGCGTTGCTTCCATACAATGTCGATAAAAAACAGTTGGCTTGACCTTCCGCCCCCTGAGTGGGGTTAAAACATCGCTTACGTAGATTTATAGTGGACCCCGAAAACTGGACAATGTGTTAAGATAAAATATAACAGTCCAGAAAGGGGATATTTTGAAACGAAAAAACTACAGTAAAGAATTAAAAAGCAAGGTCGCATTGGCAGCCATAAAAGGAAATCAAACTGTCAATGAGATAGCCTCTGAGTTCGGCATTCATGCTAGTCTTGTAAATCGGTGGAAAAAGGAAGCCATAGAAGCCCTGCCATTGGTTTTTGGCAATAGCAAGGCAAAACAAACCAAAGAAGCCGAAATTGAGCGAGACTGTCTTTATCAAACGGTTGGTAAACTCCAGGTTGAACTGGATTGGTTAAAAAAAAACACCGGACACCTTTAATGAGTATTGAAGAAAAAAAACAGCGAATTCAATCCAAGCACTCTAAAATCAGTATTCAAAGGCAATGTGAGTTGATAGGACTGCCTCGTTCCAGCTATTACCGTGAAAGCCGGGGGGAACAGGAAACGCCTGAAAATCTTGAGCTAATGAAACTCATTGACATTGAATATACTGATCATCCGTTCTATGGTACCCGCCAAATGCGCAATATTATGAGACGCAAAGGATATAAGATTAACCGAAAACGGGTTCAGCGATTGATGCGGAAAATGGGAATTCAATCCATTGCACCGAAGCCGAATACCAGTAAGGCTCATCCCCAAAATAAAGTGTATCCATATCTTTTGAGAACTTTTGATGTAACCAGATCAAATCAGGTGTGGTCTACGGATATAACCTATATCCCACTTTCTGGTGGTTTCGTTTATTTGACGGCGGTCATGGACTGGCATAGTCGTTATGTCCTCTCTTGGGAACTTTCTATAACCATGGACAAGGAATTTTGTATATCCTCTCTGGAAAGGGCACTGCGATGTCATGGGACCCCCTATATATTCAACACGGATCAAGGATCTCAATACACAAGTCACGAGTTTACAAAAGTATTGAAAGATAAGGACATTAAAATCAGTATGGATGGGAAAGGCCGGTGTATGGACAATATTTTCATAGAACGGCTATGGCGCAGCGTGAAATATGAAGAAATTTATGTAAACGAATTTCAATCCGTTGAGCAGCTGCGCAAGTCCTTGAAAAAATATTTCAATTTTTACAACCATGAACGACCTCACCAGAGTTTTAACGGGCAAACGCCAGCCGAAATATATTATGGTAAAAATCAGTTGAGGTTGGTGGGATGATGAAAACGATGTACCGAAAAACCCGCTCCAGCGGAAACCAACACCTTCCGACGGGCAGATTTTGGGGTGCCCATTCTCAGGGCCTGGTTTCCACTTCCGCTAGTCGCCGAAGCAAATCTGAACGCCGAACCGTGACACAGAATTACGAACATTTTCAAAATGGAAAATGACGCTTAAATTGAATGAAAAACTGTCTTGACATTGGGGTCCACTATAATTGATACTTACAAACTTCACACCGAGCTCTATTTCGTGCTTTATCATGATTATATCCCGCAGGCGTTGGTTTAAAGGATTTATCATCAGGCCTATATAAACTGCTCTGAAAATTTCTTAATTTTTCAAGATTTAAGTTAGATTTTAACAGGGTTGGATTCGTACCGCCTTTGACACGAACATAATCCATAACCTCATTTTTTTGAGGAGCTGTTATTCGCGAATCACCATAATGTGAAGTATTAGACTGAATAACATAACAATGTAAATCTCTGGATACAGATTCTATAATATTGGAATAATATTTAATATCCTTATTCCAGACAGATGCAATTAAAAAATCAAGTTCAGAACGAAAAAGTCCCCGATGGTGAATATTTGCCAGTTCAAAACAATAGTATGCAGAAAAAGCGCAACCGTTCCAGCAATACTTTTCATAATACTTTTTAACTTCAGGGAGTGAATACCCAACGCTCTTCAGATTGAATTCCTCTAAAGGAGCATAATGATTTTTTATTCGAAGCGAAACAAAGGTTGATAAATATTGACCATCTTTTTTATAGGGTAAAACAGTTACAATTAAATTCAGGGCAACATCATCAACCACCCAATATTCTAAGCCAAAAACCAAACCGATTTGATTTTTCCTTGCCTGATTAATCATTAGGGATAGCCATTTTAACGGTATACTTAACTCCGGAAATACAACCAGGTCGCATTTTGGTTTTTTTATGGCTTCATTTATTAAATCATAAAGGACACTCTGCCTATCCATACTGACATTTGGTTTTTTACGAGGATGATAACTTTTTCCAATATCCTCTTCAGGAACCCTAAGATTTACGATCCCAATCCTTATGTTTTCTTTTGCTGGAGTTTTAAAACATACATCAATAAAAGGAATTGATGTATCAGGAATTGATGTATCAGAATTGTGTTTAACAAATGGAACATTTTCATTACTTTCATCCAATAAAAACTCTAAGGGCTTGCCTTTTTCAATTTGAGTTATTTTATCGAAGATATCAAACAATTTCCGTTCATCATTATGAATATACCTTGGTGAGAACTTTTCTTTTTTATCAGATAGTTCAAGACCTTTATATTCTGCCGGAGAAAACTCTAAATAATTACCTGAATAATCGGTGTAATTAAGTAACGGAGATGATACAAAATGATGCCTGAGCATGTTTGATTCACGAAATGATATCATTAAATCCTGAATCATCTTTATTTTATTCTTTCCAGGGTTGATGATTTTTTTCAGGTTTTTTGATTTTAAATTTTTTAAAACATCTTTCTCTCGTAAAGCTAATGTCAATGAAAGAGAAGCGTTCAGATACAAATTTGCATCATTGGTAACTTTCTTTAAAATTTCATCATCGTTATACTTTAATTTCTCTATTGTTACCTTGCAGGTATTATAAAATTTTGCGCAATCGGCTTCCCTGTTATTTGTCAGGAACAATATAAATACTTTTTCCCATAACCTGCAAAAATCAAAAATATTTCTCCCTTTGTAAAACCGAAATAACTGATCAATATGTTCAGACACTGATTCATCAGAACATAAACGATGTTGTGTAATTTTGCGGGATAGATATTTTGACAATTCTGTACTGTTTTCCTCAAGCCCAATCACACTACGTAATTTATTAATGGAGCCTTTATATTGAATATCAAAAGCGCACTCATCCAATCCGCGGTGGTCATCCCCTCTTGGTAAAAAACGAAATTCACTGGCTTGTTCATCAATTTCACGTTTAAATTCGCTTAATCCTGCACGACTATGTTTATGATCAAAATGCTGGATCACAAATTTCTCTTGTTGGATTTCAAGATTTTTTAAAACACTTAAAATAAACTCAGTGGGTTTATCTGAATCGGTCTTGTTCTTTTTTTGCTCCAACAACCCTGTTTTTACAAATAGTTCTTTAATTAGTGTATCGTTTTTCCCTTGAATAATTTCTTTGTCAGGAGATTGCATAACAATCAGTATATCATCAACATACCGCCCGTAATAAGATGGCTGTAGTTTTTTTATTACTTTATCATCAAAATTTTTAAGCATCCAGTTTGCAATAATTTGAGAAGATGTTAATCCTATAGGCAAACCCTGAATTTCTGAAGCGGATTTATGTGTTTTCTCTAGCAAAGGAGAGCTTATTTGATGATATTTCGTATAAATTTCACGAAGCACATTTGTTAAACTTTGAAGAAAAACAAGCTCACTTTGATCAACAACAGATTTTTTAAGATAATCTTTAATCCCCTTCCAATCCGTTCCTAAATGATAGTAACACTCTTTAATATCCAACCCGATAAATAATATATCTTTCTTATTATCAAGTTCATTCAATGCACATTTAAGAGCATTATCCCGCCAATCTTTATATTGAGTATGGAATATTTTGAACAACGGTGAGGATTTGTTATATTTATCATCTTCAAAATGTTTTAATCGATTACCAAGGCAATTTTCATGTAATGTTCTATCAAGAATAACACCTGCTTTCAAACTCCAGATGACATCCAAAATAAACAAAGCAATAGGCGCATCTATAAAGTAATTTACACTTTCAAGATCGTAGTCAACCTGGCTTCTATCATTTGAAATAAAAATGCCTTTTGAGTTGCTATTGTTATCATTTTTAATCTTTTTGGGAAGAGATAAAACATCTACTTTTTTTAAAAGTGTATTTAAAATACCATCAGAAGGAATTTTATCTGAATCATTTTTTAAATCGGATACATATTCTGTTAATTTATCTATTTGCTGTTCAAAATTTTTAGATGTTTCAAATTCAGCAATTCTTTTTCTAAGAAACAGATTTACTGTGTCATGATATGTGTTTTGCTTTAATTTACGATAAGCATCTAAAACTAAGTCTCTATTTTCAAAATCGGTATTTATACTAATCCGCATAATATATTCCAGTTACATAAATTTTATCAATCCAATCATTTATAATTCTCCACGAAATCCTCTTTGAAGAATGATACCGGGTTACCCATTAAAGGACATGTCAATTAAAAACATGATTATGCCCTTCTTCCGATGCTGTGGCTTGCTAAAATGTCATCATGCCACAATATTAACGCATGCAAGCTTTCCAAAATTTAGTATTAACACTAACAAGCAAATGTGAAGATCTGGATATCATTCATGCTATCAATAATTTGGTGGTGGTATCCAGATCAAGCCTGTAAAATCCTAACTGTATACCCTTACCATTTTCATATTATCCGAATCCAATATCATGTTGAAAATCCCGAAATCCTTTTTAAAAAAAGAAAAATCAATCACTCTGTTAGGAACACTTTACATAGATAAAAATTTTATTCAAGAAGTAATTCTGGCAATTCAGAACACAGTTTAACGAATTTCTTAGGATCGACAGCAGCAAGGACTTTTGTCCACGAAGCCCGGGTTTTGTTGAAAACGGGTCTTTGTTTTTTTCACGGGCCATAATCAAACATCCAAAGACCCGGTTACTCCTGTCCAAATTTTTGGACACTCCTTTTATTCAGCTTGAATTGCCTGTGTTTCGCTGTATTGCCGGGAATATCCGGCAACACATTTTTCTGTCTATTTTTTTAAAAGGGATTCAAAAATCCAAAAATATGGACTTTTCCCGCATCCTGTTCAAGAAACACAATTAAACCCCTTTGGATTTTATAGAAACACGTTTTAAAAGTCTTTTGTACAAACGAAATCATATGATCTATGTTCCATATTTTCAGCAACTTGCCCAAAAGTCTTCTACCTCCTGCATCATCCGTATCACCAAGATGGCATACAACTTGTAATTACCCTTTTTCAGGCATGCTCAATAAAGATCTGGATCGGGTCTTTGATAAACTTTAATACGTTTTAATCTTAAGGAGAAAGGATTCATGAGAAAATTAATTCGATTAAGTACGATGTTCGTCCTGCTGGGTATTTATCCACTTGCAGGATCTACCGTCTATGGAGATGTCTTATTTGGGGACACTTCCATGGTCAGGCAAAAATGTGCCGCCTGCCATAAGCCGGATACCAAAGGCCGCCTTGAAGTGATTGAAGAGACAAGAAAATCGACGGAAGAATGGAAAGTCGTGGTCGACCGGATGATCCGCCTGAACAGTGCGCCCCTGGAAGACGAAGAGTTCTACCCCGTCATAAAGGAGTTGAGTAAAACCCTTTGCCTTACCCCTGAAGAATCCGACAAAGTTGCTTATTTAAACAGTGATGAAAACAGCCAATACCGGGAAATTCCGAAAAATGACCTGGAAACAAGGATCTATACGGCCTGTGTCAGATGCCATACCTTTGGCAAGATCGCATCCCACAAAATGACAAAAGATCAATGGAATGAAAACAGGAACCTTCATCTTGGATACTATCCTACCGTCATTCCCCAGATGCGTGAAATGGACTGGTACAAGGAATCCGAAGCGCTGAATGAACCCCTGTCCAAATTATTTGCCTTTGACACCCCGGAGTATAAAAAATGGCTTAAAAACAGAAAAGACCAGGATCTGACAGGGCAGTGGAATGTGGCGGGATATCAGCCCGGCATGGGATATTATCAAGGAGTTTATACCATTGAGCCCAACCTGGCCAAGGGTGAAGACGAATATTTCATTGAAAAAAAGATTCAATACAAAAGCGGCCTCAATATTTCCACAAAGGGTGAAGGCACACTTTTCAGTGAGTATCATTTAAGATATGCACTGGCACCTACGCCTCTTACCGGAAGAGTCGAAGGCGTGTTTGATCTTAATGCCGACACAATGGGATTTAAGGGAAAATGGTGGACGGTTGTTCAGGATTCAAATGCCTATGGCAATGAAGCTTTTTATAAAACCACCAGTGCGCCAAAAATTATAGCCTCGTTCCCACAGTCATTAAGGGTGCTTCCCGGCACGGAACAGACATTGACACTGGTGGGGGTTGGGCTTTCTGAAAACATTTCAAAAACCGACGTTCGATTTTCAGATCCCAATATCACCGTGACAAGCCTCGTAAAAACAAATTCTTCGGAACTGGTCTGCAATGTCATTGTGGCAGCCGGTGCCGCCACCGGCCTGGCAGATGTAAGCGTTAAAAAATTGAATTTTAAAGGTCTCAAAATTTTTGACAAGATAGATGCCATCAGCGTATCGCCCAGGATCGGACGGGCACGGGTCAGCAGCGGTGCCGCATATCCTCCCCAGGGCGTTCAGTTTGTTGCCAGGGGAATCAATTTTGGAGCGGATGGAAAACAAGGAACCTCGGATGACCTGGTTCTGGACCCTGTAACCGCCCAATGGGAACTGGAAGAAGAAAAAACCCGTGAAGACGATGATGATATGGCATATCTGAATGTACCGTTAATCAACGGACTTTACACCCCGACATCAACCTATGGTCCCATAAAGACAAGAAAACAGAACAGAGAAGGTGTTGGCCTCATTGCCGTAAATGCAATGTTTGAAGACCAGGGCAGACAACTTACGGACAGGGTCCGCCTTGCCGTGACGGTCCCGGATTATATAACTCACTTGAAATAGGATACGTCATGGAAATGATGAAAATTGCCGACCATAAAAGATTTCAGGCCAATGGGAATGAGTTTGTTTTTATGACACAGACAGGTTCCATATTTGAAATTGAAACCGGATCTGAAACACAGGCCATTCTTAATCATGACATCAGTCAGCGCACGTTCACAAAACAAGACGTTTATTCCATTTTAAAAGGAACCCGGAGCGATAAAGACAGCTTATGGAACGATCTTGCAAAGAACCGGGTTCTGGCGCCACAAGAACTGCCTGAAAACAAACCCTTGCAACATTTTCCTGAGATTCCCTTAAAAACACTGGTGCTTCATGTGACGGAAGCCTGCAACCTGGGATGCCATTATTGCTATCACAATCCCGAAAACACAAACAAATCATTGGGTTTGAACAAAACACCGGATTTGTCAATGGAGTTTAAGGTGGCAAAAAAAGCAGTTGATTTTTTATTTGAGCATTCAAGGGGACTTGAGGAGCTTGTTCTGGTCTTTTTCGGGGGAGAACCCCTGCTCAATTTAAACCTCATTTCCAAAACCGTCACCTATGCAAATGAAAAAGCACGGGAAAACGCTAAAACCATCGAATATGCCATGACAACCAATGGCACGCTTTTAACGGATAAAGCCATACACTTCCTGAATGAAAACAAAATCGGCACCACGGTCAGCCTGGATGGGCTTGAAGCGGTGCATGATCGTTTCAGGCAGTTTCCTGACGGTTCTCCCTCCTATAAAGTCATCCTGCCGAAAATAAAAAAATTTCTCGGCAAAGAAAACCCGAAACCTGTGGTGGCCAGGGTAACGCTGGCAAAAGACGCAAAGGATATTTCAAGAACCCTTTACCATCTTCTGGGTCTTGGATTTTCAGAAGTCGGGTTTGCACCGGTCACGACCATGGATACGGATTTTCAACTGGATGCCCACCAGATGACGTCCTTACTTGAACAATTTGTACACCTGTCCGAGACATTCATCAACCTTGCCCTGAAAGATGAATTCCTGGGATTCACCAATCTGGTGGACCTGCTGGTAACGCTGCATGAGGGGGAAGTAAAACAATACCCTTGCGGCGCAGGGATCGGCATGTTTTCAGTTGATCCCAAAGGCGGTCTTTTCCTGTGCCAGAGACTGACCCATGATGATTCCGCCCGGATGGGGGATATCTTTGACGGCCTTGACCGGGAAAAGCTTGGAACATTCAGGCTGGACGCGGGACTGGACAAAAAAAGCGACTGCAAAGGATGCTGGGCCGCCTCCATCTGTGCAGGGGGGTGTTACCACGAGGCAAAAATCAGGGAAGGTGATCTATTGTTGCCCAATCTGCATTATTGCCAATGGATTAAAACCTGGATTGCCACAGGGCTGAATGTGTATGGCAGATTAATGAAACAAGCCCCCTCTTTTCTGGATAAACTTTCCATGCTCAGAGGGCATGAACCCTTGTTTAACCCGCTGGTTTGATCGGGTAAAAAGAACGGATAAACTCTTAACGGTTTGCAGGAGCAATTTCATGAAAAAACGATTAACGTGTTTATGCAGCATTTTATTTTTTATGGCAATCAGTACCATCTGTCAGGCAGATGTATTAGACCCTCTGGACAATAGTTCCGCGCCTGTGGGAACCAAAGTCCTTATCAACTATTTTGGCTATCAGCATTTGCCGGAATATGAAACCGAAGACGGCACCACAGTGGATATCGGCGTCGATGTTGCCTATGCCGCATTCAGACCTGTTTATTTTGCGGGAAAAGTATGGGGAAAAACCTGGGGGGTCAATGCCGTTGTCCCGCTTTTAGACATTGCCACCGATGGTGCAGACACGGCAACGGGTGTGGGGGATTTAGTAGTCGGCCCTTTTATCTTCCTGTATGAGAATTTTGAAGACCAGCTGTTTCTCTCTTTCTGGGAATTTGCCTATACCCCTACCGGTTCCGATGACGTCAGCAATGATTCCTGGTGGTTTCAACACCAGGTCGCCTTTGGCTGGTATCCCGGCCCCTATTCCCTGGATGTCTGCTTAAATTACTGGCAAAAAGACGAGGATGCCACTGGTGCCGATGTCTCGGATGCGATTGAGCTTGAGGCGGCGGTTGCCTATGCGGTTACGGAAAAGTTTCGTGTCGGAATTCAAGGTGCCTGGTGGAAAGACTTTGACGATATTGAATCCAAGGGCGTCTCCCTTGACGGCACCCAGGGAGAAAATTTAAAACTGGGCTTTAACCTGGGCTACGCACTGCAGGAAAATCTAATGGTCAATTTGCGCTACATGCATGACGTAGAGTCTGAAGCTTTCACAAAAGGCTCCTGGACATATCTGCGGCTTGTTTACATTTTTTAATCCTGTCTCTTCGCAGAAAACTTTTTAACAAAATCCAGGATTTAATAAGGAGAAATAAATGAAAAAAAAAGATCTCAAACCCATTAATAAAAAAGCAAAAAAGATTGAACATGAGGTCAAAGGCATGGCCGATGACAATATCATGACAGGTATGCCCATCGGATGCACCACGATTTTTGATACGGGCTGGGAAACAAACCCGCGTGCTGAAACCCCCATGAGCAACTGCCTGTCAAGCGCAAGAGACTTTACTGCCTGCTCCGGGTCCTGCTGGTGGCCGGCCCAGACACCTGACAGCGTCACCAATTTTCCTGATTTCCAGAATCAATGCCAGGCCATTGAGAAGGATTGGAGAAATTTGAATTTTGTGATCAAACGATAAAAAGGAGATACCACCAATGAGGCCGAATAAAAGCAAGATTGCACTGATATCCATCATCACCTTTATCCTGATGACCTTGGTTTCCCAGGGGGCCTGGGCAAAGGATTTTATTTATGCGCCGGTTTCAAATGGCCTGCAGATTATTGATTGTGACACCGACACCATCATCAAAACCATACCGTACAATGACACGATTCTTTCAGCAGCGTTTTCTCCGGACGGCAAACGATACTATTTGAATGCCGTACAGTCTGTATATGTCATTGACACGGCCACTGACAAATTGATAGACACCCTTTCTTTTTCCTCGGAATTGAGCAAGGTGTCCGTATTCGGGATAACGGTTTCCAATGACGGAAAAAAGCTCTACATGTGCTGTTCCATTACAAAGAAAAAACAGAATATTCCCAAGCTCAATGTTCTGCCGCCCCAACTTGTAGAATATGATATTGCCGGCAGAAAAATGGTAAAAAATTATCCTATCCCTGCCAGTTTCTCTTCACCCATCACCCTTATCAATGACCCGGACCATCTGGTTCTGGTAGGTCTGGATATCCTCAAACTAAACCTTAAAACCGGCAAAACAGAACAGATGATGGGGCTTTTAAACACTAAAAAACCCGAGGACATGAGAAATTCCCTGGTGGTCTGGCAGCCCGGCAGCCCCGGAGATCATGGCATTTTTGTAAACCCCTATTATGACGCACAGGGACTGGGGTACTTTATCATTGATAAAAATACCGGCAAATTGAGTGTTCTTCGGGGAAAAGATGTCTGGTTTGCCTACTCCAGCATATTGTCGCCGGATAAAAAATTCATCTATGCGGTTATGGATGAGCTGATAAAAGTGGATATGGCAACCGGCGAGACCGTCAAGGCCGTACCTTTGAAAACAGGCACCAATTACACGGTTGCCCTGACATCGGACGGCAAAAAGATTTATGTCGGTCCTGCCGGTCCGGATATCAGTGTGTATGATACAAAAACACTTGAACTGTTAAGCGTCATTCCGCTCATGGCAGACGGAGAGTATATGACCCGCTTTACCAAAAGATAGCGTTTTTCACACGGCACCAAGCCCTGTGATGCAAAATCAGTTTAAAGAACATTCCGGGAACCGTTCATGGATAATAGATAAACGGTTTCCTGGAATGTCCCGGCCTGCAAAAGAGCATTAAAATACCGACGCATTAACGGCCATGGCAGATTGAGCTGCCACAACAAAAAATGAAAGAGTTTTGATTACAACTGGTTATAAGTTCTTTCATATAAACCGTGACAAGGCACTCTAAAAAGATTGGAATAAGACTATGAATATTATCAAACACTTAAAACAAAGCAAAAAAATAATCCTGATCATACTGCTGGCGACGATTCCTGTTGTCGGGTTCGGTGCCCACGAATTGTCCGTTGTGTATTTTCAGGATAAAACCTGTGTGGTCTGTCATGAAATGAAAGCGCCCATTGAAAACTGGAAAGCATCCGGTACGGCTAAAAATCATGGAAATTGTGCAGGATGCCATTTTGACAAAGGATTCAAGGGATGGATGGACATGAATAAATCCGCACTCAGGCTGTCTGTGGAACATTTCAAAAGAGATCCCAATGAACCCATTAAACCCAAGGAAGAGCCGTTGTTCCTGGACGAAGGAAAGGAACCAGGATATTGGAGCCATGTGCCCAACAGCCGATGTTTCAGCTGCAAGAATGTGGAAAACCATAAAGAAAGCGATCAGGTCAGAATACACAACAAACTGATCAAAAACGTTGCCTCCCAACCCTGCAAGGACTGCCATAACCATGAGATGAGAAAAGGGCAGAAGTTTTTTGAAAAAGTAAGCGCCCAGGAAAACCAGGCCGGTTGATTCAAGAGAAAAAAGGGGGTGAACATGAAAGTGGCATGGCACATGACAAGGAACAGTGTAAAGGATTTTCCTGATGGATTTATGCAGGAACTTAACACCATTTACACAGAAACAAGTTCGGAAGACCTTTATCCGGATGAGGCCCTGTCCTCTTTGGACCGTATTTATGTGGGAGATGAATTTTGCCCGACCCGGTTGCCAAACCCGCAGGAACTGTCTTGTTTGTGCGGGTTTGCAGAACAAAAAAATCTATCCCTCACCCTTTTAACACCGGTTCTGACAGACCAGGGGATTGAACACTGCACGCCGTTGTTTGACAGATTAAACCAATGGAATCCAGAAGCCGAGGTGGTGGTCAATGATTTAGGGGTGTTGTTTTTCCTGAAAAAACAATATCCAAATTTTCAACTCTCCATGGGCAGACTTTTCAACAGGGGATTTAAAGATCCCCGGCTCAAAGATAAAGATCTTGCAGCTTCAGAAGAAATGGGAGGACTTTTAAACGACTGCTCATTTCGCCACGAAAACCTTCAGGTTCTGGCGGAAAATCTTGGCGTTCACCGGCTTGAACAGGATCTTCTGCCCTATGCAAACCCTGGATTTGTAACCCCGTCCAGACTCAAGACAGCTGTATATTTTCCTTTTGGATATGTCACCACGGGCAGGGTCTGTTTTACCGCCGGGTTGAACCAGACCCCCGGCAATCGGTTCAGACTCGCAGGCAAATGTTCGTCTCCATGCGCCACGCAAAGTCTTTTGCTGAAACATTCAAATCTTGCCTTTAAACTGTTTCAGAACGGCAATACCATCTTTTATCAATATACCCCTGCCATGCTCAGGTCTTTGTTTGAAAATGCCCGGCACCAGGGATTGCGTCTGGTTTATCAGGGAGGACTTCTATGAAAATCATCACGCCCATCAGCAATGTTTCAGAACTTGACATGCTCCTGCACAACGGCGCGGACGAGCTGTATTGCGGCCTTCGAACTCCTGAGTGGGATGAGATCTTCGGTCAGGGGTTATGGATGAACCGCAGGAGTCCCCAACAGGCAAATCTATCGTCATGGGAAGACCTGGAAAAAATCACAACCGCGGCTCACAACAACTCCGTCAAGGTGAGCATCACCTTGAATGCATCCTTTTACCCTGAAAAAGGCATTGCCTGTATTTTAAAACTGTGTGATCGAATTGTGAACCAGGCTTGTGTGGATGCCCTGATTGTATCGGATTTAAATCTTTTGATAGCGCTTTCAAAAGAAAAACTGCCGGTCCGGATTCATCTGTCCAGCCTGGGAAGTTGCTTTAATTCTCATTCAATCGACTTTTACCGTTCTCTTGGCGTCGACAGGATCATCCTGCCGCGCCAGTTAACACTGCCGGAAATCAAATCCATTGTTCAAGCAAATGCGGATAAAATGGAATTTGAAGTGTTTGCCTTAAATGACGGGTGCTATTTTGAAGAAGGGTTCTGCCAGACCAGTCATACATTGGGTGCGTTCTGCCTTACGGACTGGGAAATCGAAGCCTCCAGCTCTTTAAAAACCGGTCCCTTAAAAGTTGGCTCCTTAAAAACCGGCTCCTTTAAAAAAAACCGGTCTTTTTCCAAAAACCTGGACTACTGCATGACGCATTACAAAGAATTTCTCTGGTTTCAGAACAACTGCGGATCAAGCTTTCAAAAAGACGGTCTTCCCAATGGCCCCTGTAGTCTTTGCGGGTTCGGTCATTTCAGGGACTGGGGAGTGACAGCCGTCAAAATCGTGGGCAGAGAAGCCTCGTTTCACAGAAAAATGGGAAGCCTGCAGCTGGTCAAGGCTGTGCGGGATAAAACCAGAAATCATACCCAAAACGACAGGATAAAAGATTATGCAAGAGATCTGCGCCAAACCCCTGAATACTGCGACAGTGGATACATGTGCTACTTTAGAGAAGCCTGAGCAAGAAAAACCATTTTTCAGCCAGATCAGATATCTGGGGGCCTATCTTGCCCCTCACAAACAGGTGTTGATTTTTTCCCTTTTTTTAAGCACCATCAGTACCGTGCTGGGGATGGTACAGCCCTATTTTGCCAAGATTCTCATTGACCGGGTCTTTCTTGGCAACCAGCCGCAATTTTTATTTTCCATCCTGGCTGCCCTGATTGCCCTTCTCATCATCAGCTTCGGGATCAGGGTGGGTAACGGCTATATCTATACAAGATATTCTGCGAAAATTCTTTTTTTAATGAGAGAAGACCTGTTTGATCATCTTCAAAAAATATCCCTGACGTTTTTCTCCAAAAAAAAATTAGGGGATATCTATTCAAGGATTGCATCGGATATGGCAGACATCCAGGCCCTGGTCACGGATATTTTTCCCAGGTATGTGTTTGACTTTTTAACCTGCCTGATTTCAGGCGTCATCCTGTTCAGCCTGAACTGGAAAATGGCCTTGATGAGCCTGGTGTTTCTGCCCTTTGCTGTGATCATTGTGCAAAAGCTTAAACCCAGACTGTTCAGCCTTTCCAATGATGTTGCCAAAAGCAATGCCGATATTGCTCATTTCTTGTTTGAGTCTCTTTCCAACACCGCTGTCATACGGGCGTTCGGTGCGGAAAAAACAGAGTCGAACAAATTAAAGGACAAGCAGTCGGCTGTCCTGACATTCCTTTTAAAATACCAGGTCCTTGGTGCGGTATCCGGTTCCGTGTCCACGGCCTTTGGTATTGTGAACTCCCTGATTGTTTTTGGGTACGGGGGATGGCAGGTCCTGGAGGGTCAGCTGACCGTTGGCAGCCTGGTGGCGTTTTCAGTTTACCAAGGACGGGTCTTTGGTCCATTGCAGGGGCTTTTAGACGGTGTTCTGTCGTTGCAGAAATCCAAGGTCGCCATCAAACGGGTCAGAAAAATTTTGGACATCCCCCCCTGTTTTGATGACACCGGCGACACCATACTGACCAAAGCCCAGATGGAACAGGATATCTGTGTGAATGGGGTCGGTTTTTCCTATGACAAGAACACCCGGATTTTGAACAACACCTCCTTTACACTTCCTTCAGGAAAAACCACAGCACTGGTGGGGCCAAGCGGGGTCGGCAAAACCACTCTGTGCCACCTTTTATTAAGGCTGTTCAATCCTGACGCCGGAACCATCACCTGGGCCGGGCAGGATTTTAAAACCTTTGATAAAAACTGGTTTAGAAAACAAGTTGCCATGGTGTCCCAGGAAACCTTTCTGTTTCACGCCTCCATACTTGAAAACATCCGGTTTTTCAAACCAGAAGCCTCCCAAGAAGAGATTGAAAAAGCAGCAGAAGCAGCCCAGATAGACGATTTTATTCAATCGCTGCCCCGGGGATATGACACCTTGATCGGGGACAGGGGCACCCGGCTTTCAGGCGGCCAGAAACAGCGGCTCAGTATTGCCAGGGCCATACTGCTCAACCCAAAGGTGTTAATCATGGATGAAGCCACTGCCTTTCTGGATGTAAAGGTGGAAAACCAAATAAAACAGACTCTCAGACAATTGATGAAAGACAAAACCATCCTTCTTGTGAGCCATCGGGCATCTTCCATTGAAAACGCCCATAAAATCATTGTCCTGGATGAAAACGGCATTTCATACCAGGGGCCTGCAAAGGAGTTGAACCATGAATCCTGATATCGCGATTATTGACAGCGGCGTCAACCCGCACCATTTCCATGTGCAGACCGTTTCCGGCGGACACGGGTATGGGGTCAATTCAAAGGGGCAAATTGAAAAAACCCGTGATTTTAAGGATGAGATCGGTCATGGCACGGCAATTTGCGGCATTATCCGGCAAAAGGCCCCTTTTGCAGACCTGTATGCCATTAAAATTTTTCACCGCGATCTTACCGCATCAGCCTCAAGTTTGATTGAGGCCCTGAAATGGGCCATAGACAAACCGTTTAAGATCATCCACCTGAGTCTGGGTGTGGAAAACGAAGCGCTTGCTCAGAATTTAAAGCCCTTGTGCCAAAAAGCCCATGATAGGAATATACTTATTCTGGCTTCGGCAAGGGGACCTGAGGACAGAATATTTCCCGCGTTTTTTCAAACCGTTATTGGTGTGTACTGGAACCATGACTGCGACAAAGACCAGATGGTATTTCATCCTGAATCAAAAATTGAATTCGGTGCCCATGGCCTGCCAAGAGCAATACCCGGGATGCCCCAGGAACAAAACTTTCGGGGCAACAGCTTTGCCGTAGCCCATGTCACGGCAAAAGCAGCGCAATTGATGAAACATCACCCCGATAAAAATATTTTCCAGATAAAAAAACAACTGGCAGCGTCTGCCAAAACCATTTAATCAACTTATTCTCAAATAAAGGGGAACAAATATGAAATTTATTAATGTCAACATGACCGAAAAATCCATCAATTTGAATGACGTTCCACAGCAATACCTGGGGCTTGGCGGCAGAGGACTTACCTCAACAATGATAAATGCGGAGGTTCCACCAACATGTGATCCCCTTGGGCCCGACAACAAACTGATCATTGCACCCGGTGTCTTGAGCGGAACCAGTCTGGTCAATACCAGCCGGGTGTCCATTGGCGCGAAAAGCCCTTTGACAGGCGGCATAAAGGAAAGCAACGCCGGAGGCACCACCGGCGCTGCCCTGGGACATCTGGGCATTACAGCCATTATCATTGAGGGCCAGGCAAATGATGACGAATTGTATATTTTAAGAATTGACCACCAGGGAACGGCAAGTCTCATCCCGGCAAATGAATATAAAGGGATGAGAACCTATCCCCTCACACAAACCCTGCTTAAAACCTACGGGGAAAAATCCTCGATTCTGGTCATTGGCCCGGCAGGTGAATACCAATTGACATCCGCCTCCATCCAGGCCTCGGATGTGGATGGCCGTCCCTGCCGGGCAGCCGGTCGTGGCGGGATGGGAGCGGTGATGGGGGCAAAAAGATTAAAGGCGATTGTCATTGACAGCCAGGGAAAAAAAACCGATGCCATTGCCGACCCCCAGGCGTTTAAAGAAGCGGCAAAAGCCTTTGCCCAGGCTGTCAAAGCCCACCCCTTGACCGGGCAGATGCTGCCTGCCCTGGGAACAGCCGGTCTGGTAGCCCCTGTCAATTCCATGGGGGCTTTCCCCAGTCTCAATGCCACAACAGGCGTGATGGAAGGCTGGGAAAAAATCAGTGGGGAAGCACTTGCCGAACTGAATAAAAAAAGAGGCGGCAACAATACTCATTTAGGGTGTTCGCAATGCATTATCCGGTGTTCAAATGAATTTGTAGATAAAAAGGGAGAGTTTGTCACCTCTTCCCTTGAATATGAAACCATCTGGTCAATGGGTGGAATGACCGGCATTGACGATCTGGATATCATTGCCAGGCTGGACAGGCTTTGCGATGATATGGGGGTTGATACTATGAACACGGGCGTGGGCATAGGCGTTGCCATGGATGCCGGAAAAATAAAGTTTGGCGATGGCGAGGCCGCCATTGACATGGTCGAACAGATCGGCCTGGGTACGGAACTGGGAAAAATACTGGGAAACGGCCCGGATGCCGTGGGCAAACATTTCAATCACCACAGGGTGCCCACCGTCAAGGGCCAAAGCATTGCCGCCTATGACCCCCGGGGCATGCAGGGAAATGCGGTTACCTATGCCACCTCCCCCATGGGAGCGGATCATACGGCCGGGAATGTCGTGGGAGAATATATGGCCGGGAACCTTGATCCCTTGAAACCCGAAGGCCAGATCGAAGCATCCCGGAATACGCAGATTGCCATGGCAGCGGTGGATTGTACAGGCCTGTGCCTGCTGGCAAGCTTTGCCTTGACCACACCGGAGGGAGCAGAAGCGTTTTTAAATGTCATGAATGCCAAATTCGGCGCCCAGCTCGACCCGGACGATATCCCGGCCCTTGGCGTCAGGGTGTTAAAACAAGAATTGGAATTTAACCGCAAAGCCGGATTAACCAGTGAGGATGACCGATTACCTGAATTCTTTTATAAAGAACCGCTTTTACCGCACAATAAAGTCGTTTTAATCCGTCCTGAAGAGATGGACACGGCTTTAAATTTTTAACTGGATGATGTCAATTGAATATCAAGGTTAAATTATTCGGCACCCTGGGGCAAAATTTTCCGGGGTATGATTCGTTAAACGGTATGGATGTGAATATTCCGGATGATGCAAGGGTTACCGACCTACTTGCTCATCTGGGTATTCCGGATACAAGCAACTATCTTGTCATCATGAACAAAACAATTGCCAAATCAACAGACCGGTTGATCCATGGGGCAACCCTGCATATTTTTCAGGCCATGGCCGGCGGATAATGCTTATACCAATCCTCTTCATCCGAATTCCCATAAAACATCCGAACTTACTCTTTTTTAGTGACCATCATTGTTGTTTGATATTCTATCACCTGCTGATCACGCTGGTTGTAAGCCCTGTTTTTGTAAACAAACAAGAACCTTTCCTGATTTTTGGTCGGACGAAGCTCAACGACCTCTGCTTCAGCTCTCAGGGTGTCCCCAAACATCACAGGAGAGTTGATCTTCATATTGTTCACACCAATATAAGCATAAATTTCATATCCGTCCCCGGCCAGAAATTCGGCAATATTATCTGCATTATGAATCAGGCCGTCAGCCACGGTAAAAATGATTGGACCCGCAAGTGAGCGTTCCTTGAACCAGGTTCTCCTGGCATATTCCGAATTGCTGTGAACCGACATATTAAACCAGTTGAGCTGATGCAGGATGGAAAAATCCCCCTTATCAAGCGTCCTGTTTACGCGACACAAAATTTTAGTGCCTGCTGCTATCTTACACATAAACCACCCCTCTTTTTTTATATGTTTTCTGATACGCTTTGTTTTTAAAAAACGTGAGAAAAATTTACGTTTTTTGGATTTCACATATTAACCGCCAAGCCTTGTGTAATCAGGCTTAAACCCTTATTGATAAGCCCATGGCTTTGAGAAAAAGAACCACACAGGCCATGGAGAAAAAATTCCGGATGTATCCACGGATAATGACCCGATCAAAACAGGTGTAATGGAATTTGATATTTTCTGAAAACTGATTTATAAATGAATTATTGTTCACGGGTAACTCCTAAATATAAAGTTCGTGTGGTGCTTACTTTTATAAAAGATTACTCGTGAACAATCAATTTTTTATGGATGCAAATTTTTACGGATGGTTTGGCAGTTTTCGAACTTTAGTTCGGTAATTTTTTAATATCTAACATAAAAAACGGATGAGGATGATGATTAATAAAAAACACATTATAACCCTGTTAAAAGAATATAAAAAGAAACAAGCCAAAAAATTCGGGGTTACTAAAATGGGCATTTTTGGATCCGTTGCCAGAGGAACCGTCAATAAAGATAGCGATATTGATATTGTTGTAGAGCTAAGCAAACGTAATCTTTTAAATAGAATCGGTTTAAAAATGAGCTTAGAAAATTTCCTTGGAATGCCGGTTGACGTTGTTACCTATCGGGAGGACTTGAGTCCTCTTTTGAAAGAGCGAATTTCAAAGGATGTTATTTATGTATGATACTGAGATTCTTGCTGATTTATTAAACAAAACACAGGATTGCTTAAACAAAATCCAATTGAGGGCGCAATCCATAAGTGTTGTTTCCGATCTAACTGATTCTCCAGAAGGCATTGAAAGGCTTGATCTGTTATGCATGCCATTGATTGTGATCGGGGAGCTTGTCAAAAAAATAGATAAAATAACAGATCAGTCCCTTTTAAAAAATTATCCCGTCATCCCCTGGAGAGAGATAAAAGGGATCCATGATCGACAAATATCAATTTGTTCGTTTCAAATCCCGATGCTGCTGCTTTTTCAATGAGCTTATTTTTTAAGTCTGCATTTATTTCCGGGCCTCTGGCCAGAATCCACAAATAAGATTTATCAGGGCCGCATACGATTGAATATTGGTAATTATCATGATCAAGGCCAAAAATGATATAAGAACCATAAAAGGGACCAAAGAAAGAAACTTTCAGGTAACCCTGATCAGATCCTTTTACAAAATAAGCCTTCCCTTCGACCTCTTTCCAGGCGTTTTCTTTAACCGAGTAACCGCGATTCAATACCCTGACACCACCATCATTGCGTAAACTGTAATCTGCTGTTATTCGTGTCAACCCCCGTTCGAATGAATGATCCAGCCGCGCAATTTCGTACCACTTGCCCAGATATTTTTCCAACTCGAAATTATCAACGGGTTTAATATTTTCAGGTATTCCAACACACCCCATCAGGAATAAAGCCAATATTATTGATAGTTTTTTCATCTCTTTTTTTCCCCGCAAAGCCTAACCCATAAAACATCCGAACTTACTCTTTTTTAGTGACCATCATTGTTGTTTGATATTCTATCACCTGCTGATCACGCTGGTTGTAAGCCCTGTTTTTGTAAACAAACAAGAACCTTTCCGGATTTTTGGTCGGACGAAGCTCAACGACCTCTGCTTCAGCCCTCAGGGTGTCCCCAAACATCACAGGAGACGTGATCTTCATATTGTTCACACCAATATAAGCATAAATTTCATATCCGTCCCCGGCCAGAAATCCGGCAATATTATCTGCATTATGAATCAAGCCGTCAGCCACGGTAAAAATTATTGGACCCGCAATTGAGCGTTCCTTGAACCAGGTTCCCCTGGCATATTCTGAATTGCTGTGAACCGACATATTAAACCAGTTGAGCTCATCCCCTGGAATGAATACGAATACCTGATAAAAAAGCTGGCCGATACCATGGGGATCACACTTGAACAGCTCATGGATTGATATCAATATCAGTTCTGCCCGTAGCAGTTAATACTGTTTTCAGCATGATTGTCCAGATCCCCTGTCAAAACTCCTGAACTGGACGGCTTCGGCCAGATGATCCCGCTTAATCTCAGGTTCCGCTTCAAGATCTGCAATGGTCCTGGCCACCCGTATCACGGAATGGCAGGCCCTGACGGAAAACCCAAGGACATCAACAGCCTGTTCAAGAAGTTTCTCACATTCGCCATCCAGAGGACAAAACACTTTCAAGTGGCGGCTGCTCATTTTGGCATTACTGAATAAATCTGATTTTTTCAATCTTTCTTCCTGAATCTTCCGGGCTTTATTTACCCTTTTTCTGATTAGAGAAGATCCTTCACCTTCAGTTCCGCCGGCAAGATCTTTATACTCGACTCTGGGTACTTCAATCTGGATATCTATTCTGTCCAGAAGCGGTCCTGAAATTTTTGATCTGTATTTTTGAATCTGGGGCTGCGTACAGGTGCACTTGCCCATGGGATCGGACAAATACCCGCAAGGATAGGGATTCGAAGTTCACAAACCCCCTTAACCAACTGTTTTCAATGCATATCCACCTTCCAGAACCCTATTTCAAAGAACCCGAATCCAACATTAACGACCTTGGTTTAAAAACAAAAGATTATTACATGACCCGTGATGTATGTAAAGTTTTGAAAATCTCACCTGATACTTTCAGGCAAAGAATATACCGAGGTTATTATCCAGAATTTGAAAAAATAGGGGTAAAAAGGATATTCACATTGGAACAGATCAAAAAGCTAATTAGGATCACGGAGCGTCTGATCCGTAACGGCACCTTCCTCTCCTCTTAACCGATTTGAGGTTTCAATATAGAATTCTCCCAAAAACAAACTTTTTGGGAGGAGGCTATGGATTACAAAATACCTGAACCAATCGGAGACCTTGATTGGGGGAATCTTGTGGTAGATCTATTGGCCAGCACCGATGACCTCGACACTCTAAAAAATGAAATAAATCAAGCCATAAAAGAAAGGCTATACCTGGCATATCTATGGTATCTCAAATACAAGAACTCACCGAAAGATTATTTGGTTGACCATGATGTAAGCGTTGATTTTTATAAATCCCTCTTTTGTACCTTTGTTGGAATGAACCCTTTTTCCTCTAAAGGCAAAAAATATTTCCATACAACAATTATTATAACGAGTGGGCCGAACGCTAATATTATCTCTGGTATAATGAATGTGATGTCCTCTTCTCTCATGTATGCCCTAAGTATACAATCAAAAATAAAGACAAAAAGAATTATGAAGAATTTGATAAATATTTTCAATAAATTTGGAAGTTTATTTTGAATTAAGTTGCCAATAGTAAATGAAAAGTTTGCATTCCATAATTTTTTTTTGGAATCTTTGAAAATTAAAATTAAATAACAAATACTTCCCAAGAGGATACAAACAATAATCTGAACAAGCAGTAACTTAGTATTCACAGTTGCATACTCTCTAAGAATAAAGGCATATCCCTTATCTCCTTTTGATGGATAAATTACTGGAGGAAAAATTATTATCAGGAAAGAAATAATCCCCGTAATGGATAAAATTATCGTTTGAATTTTAATATCCGTATAAGGCTTTTCAATATTTTTATTTTTATGATGATAGTCGGAGTGCTTTTTATGAATTTTTGCTGTAAATTTTCCATGCAGCTTAAATGTTGCTTCAACTGCACGAATCGCTGCCCAAAACACAATTACTTGAATGATAATCCAAATTATATAAATATAGCTATAGCAGCCTGTATTCACCAAGCTTGATAATGATAATAAAAATAGCAAAATAGCTGTAACTCTTGATTTCCACTTTAAAAGCATGATCGTTGATATTGTATAGATAATGAAATGACGTATTACTAACTTCAAATGACACTCTTCGAAAGCTATTGCTAAACTTGGAATACGAACATAAAATAAAATAATGCTTTGGGCATCCTGATAAACGGATAAGACTATCAGAAAGAAAAATACCATTGAGCTATCCTTGATGGTCTTTAGGGCGTCATTTTCATTTTGAATTCTGGTGAATAGAAATATATTCATTATCTTCATCTCCTTGTATATTTATCATGTATTGAGTAAAACATAAGCCTTAATTTTAACTTTTGCTACAACAACCGTGATTTATACCCTGTATAATGTTTAACGAGCGCATTTTTTTGACCCGTATGTTCATATCAGATGTTCCTGTTTTTTTTTACAATAGACCCTGCATTATTACGTCAACGATTTTTCCGTTATTATAAACAACTAAATTAGTATCACTATCGAGCAAGTAAGATTCTCCGAAATCCATTTTCTTTTTATATTTAAAAAATTGCTGTTCTAAATATATACTTTGAGTCATTTCATACTCTGAGCTACGTCCATCTCTAAATTCTTTAACTAAAAAAGTTTTTTCGTTTTTTTTCATCAATATATATTTGACATCCCAATATTCATTTTTATATCGCCATTTTCCAAGTATCTCAGTTTCTTCACCCCCAAAAACATAAGCATGAAATTTTTCAAATGCCTTATCAAGCCAAAGCTCAACTAAATTATTTTCTATGAATTTATTTTCTATCCATTGTCCTTTGCGTTGTATTTGACCCTTTTTATTATACATAACACCGCGACCATCCATTTCTCCGTTTTTAAAAAAACCTTCAAACAACTTTGAACCATTTTCATAATACATGGTACCTTGTCCATGCATTTCGGCATTTTTGACACTGCCTTCATAAAATCTTTGACCATTCTCATAATAAAGTGTTCCAACCCCATGAGAATACCCATCTTTCCACTGCCCTACATATTGTGGATTGGAATTTTCATAATACAAAGTTCCTTGCCCATGCGCTTTGCCATTGTTCAAAAATCCTTTGTATTTTTTTTCTCCATTTTTGAAATACTCAATGTTCTTTGGGAAGTTAACACCAGCAACACGCCTTGCATACATACGTGTTGCTTCTGGATATATTAAATTAATTGCCTCATATTTGGATAGTTTTACCCTTTTTGCGTCCTTCAAATATTCCATAAGAACTTCTTCGTTTAACCCACCTGCCACTTTTTCTTCCTTCGATTTCAAAACTGAAGGTACTAAATCTTGAATATCAAGCTTGGCAAAACCATTTACCTTAACAATTTCGAAAGCATCGATACGACCATTATCATCCCCTATCCCTAATATCCATCCACGATCATATTTTTCCATAAAGGATTCTTCATTATTTTTACTCATATTTATTTTATCTGAAGTAGTGTAAGAACCAACGATTTCATTAATTTCAAAAGCTATTGTAACAGCGAATATTACAAAAAGAAATTTAAACATACCATAGATAAGGTAAACTCCAATAACTCCAATAACTCCAATAAATTTAGACATAAATTTATGCTCTCCCTTTAATTCTACTTTGATTTAAGATACTTTGGTCATTTTCGTTCCTAATGCCTCAAATTTCATCGAACCCCATATGCCCTAAGCAAAGGTGAATTATGGGGATATTAACAAAAAAAAGAGATTATAACAATATATTAAAAATAATATAATTTGCAAAAAAATATAATTTAGGGTATTCTTTTTATTAATGTCAATAATAACAATATTGAAAGAAAAATGACAAAATCAAAAGAACATCAACTATGTATTCAAACCGCTTTTCTGTCTTTTCAGAAGGATCAAGAAACCGGAAAGAAATTATACAATCAGAAACAAATTGCTAATTTATTAGATAAAAGCCCAACATCAATCAAACGATATTTGGAGATGGCAGAAGATTTGGGTTTTATCAAGACGGAGGTAAAAATACCTGAAGAATACAAAGACTTACTTCCAAATAGAAACTTTATACTTGAAAACAGTCTATTTGAACTTTTCAAAAGCAGATGCATTGTATTCAAGGATGCATGTGATCCATACAGTGAAATTGCATCATACTTAACAACTAATCTAAGAAAACAATCAAATCAGACGATCATCACCAGTTGGGGGTATACACTTAGAAAAGTAGCGAACTCGATGGGGTCTATTGGAAATAATAAAAAGAACACTGTTTACCCACTGTCTGGAGATTATCCACTGAACTATTTGAAGCAAGTATTTGGCAAGAATAAAAGTCACTTACCGTATTCCAAAATAATCGAAAACAGTGCAAATCGCAACGCATTTGCCTTTGCTCAAAACTCCGGAGCAAAGCCAGCACCATCAATCATTAGCCCAGCAATGATCGTTGACCTGAACAACAAACTTTCTTCAAAAGACATACTGATGTCTTGTAAACCTTTATTGAGGATGGACAACACGTTAAGATTTTTATATGGGAATATATATGATCACTCTTTTAAAAAAAATAATAAACCTATATTTATAAATAATGTAACCCTCATCACATCAATTGGATCAACACTGCCAGAATTTTCCGAGATTGATACTAATGAAGAGAAAATTAAAGTCTATCACCAAAAGATAGACGCAATAGTTGGAAATCTCGGCGGCGTGATTTTTAATCATGATTTTCAGGAAACAGAAATCAATTACCGCATACCAATCGGTGTCAATTTAAATTTTTTTAAGAGCATCGCTGCAAACCAGGATAACGTCGGACTTGGTATAGTAATTATCGGTATCGGTGAACACAAGATAGCCCCTCTTAAAACAATAATGAAACACAAAGCTGCGAATCTTGTCCTAACAAACGAAGCCACAGCTACCGCCCTATTAAATAAAGGTTAAAAACTATAATAGGAGAATTTAATGAAGCCCAAAAATAGATCCTGAAAAAATTGAGCAGGCATGTGTACTTTACCAAAATTCAGAAAAAACTGCAGCTGAAGTTTGCAAAATGGTTGGAATTGGAAAAAGGACCTTGTTTAAGTATTTGGCTGAACGAAAAAAAGGGGGGTGCAAAGCCCCACGATTAGGGCTTGCCCCCGGTTTGGTATGGTCTCCATTTCCAACTATTCGCTTAACATCAAGGCTTTTAGACCTCGCTGTTGTTAGATTCAATCAATGCATATAATTCATTGGGTAACTCAAATGTAATCAAACAGGAGAAAAAATGAAAATCAACGACAGATTTACAGGAGAGGTAATTTTTGAGGCACCAGGCATTACCAATTTAAATGATTTTATAAGATTAGCCGTGTCCGAAAATATTGATCTTATTACGGCTGATTTTAGAAAGAAATTCATTTTCAATGCAAATTTTAATGGTCACCTTTTAAAGAATATCAATTTTGAAGATGCTATTTTTGACTCAGGGGAAATGCATGAAGCGGACTTTAGAGGTGCGGAATTAGAACATATCAATTTTGAAGGTGCAAACCTTGAAAGAGCCGATTTCAGTGGTGCGACCAATAGATATGAACCTTTAAGTTTTAAAAATGCCAATCTGAGAGATGCAAATTTTATGGGGGTATTTTTCGACAATGTTGACTTCCGTAATGCAAACTTAGGCTATACGTCTTTTAACGGTGCGGATCTCAGAGAATGCGATTTCAGAGGGGCACGTTTTGGATACACCAATTTAAAAGGCGCCAACATAGCTGATGCAAAATTTGATGAAAATTCAGAATTTATCAGCACTGATTTTTCCGGTGCTGATCTCAGGAGAACTGACCTTAGCACTGCAAATTTAAAAGAGATAAATTTGGATGGTGCTGATCTCTACAGATCCAAAGGAGTGATAGCAATTAAACTTTCTGAGTTCAGCATGTATATCAAAGCTGAACATTCAAAAATTGGTTACCATTATAAAAAAAATGCAGAATGGCTAAACATGTCGAAAAACGAAATGGAAAAAAGCGGAATATTACAAATTTTATAAAAAAAAATTGCGAGTCGGGATAAAGGAGCTCAAGCAGGGATTATCAAGGGTTTGAGGACAATTAGAACAGCGCTGGAAGGAGATCTTCTGGATTGAGTTGACAAAGTTGCGGGCTTAACCAAGTCAATGATTTGGAAGGGCTACCATGGGGACTATAAATTAGGAGATTTATTAAGATGGGACATCTTACAACAGATTGCTCCAAGTGTGTGTTGAAATCATCAAAAAAAAACAGAAGACTTTATATTCACTCTAGAAAATGGGTCGCCGAATTCTTTAATAATAAAAATGAAATTTTACTACAGCCACCGGATGAGGTAGTCTTTGTTGAAAAGAGATCAGATCTTGTACATTTAACTTGGGATGCACTAGATGATGATCAATGTCAATCTATCATTACTACTCTGAACGATTGTGGACAAATTTTTATCGCCTTCAAGGGTTGTAGTAATGAAAAAAAGGGAGTTAGCATCATTTCATATTACGGGCATCTAAGGTCCCATCCATCCTGCAGTCATTGTGGCGAGGGGCTCATTGTCCAACTCAGCGATCTATTAGACTACAAATTTAAAACGATCCTATTGAAATTAGAAGATTTTTTTTACTACCGAGAATGCGCTCTGGCCGATATCCAGGACCGGCCTGTATCGTTAAATCAAATAGCTCGCTGTGACTACCTATTAAATTTGCGTAGGTCGAGAGCCTTTGAATCTTTTGAAGATGATATATGAGGATAGAATGAACCGTTGGCAATAATCAACGAACCACAGTGGTTTGAGCCTAATGAAAATTGTGAAAATAAGTATCAAATTATGTAAAAAGGAGGTGTATTTTGTATCCAGAAATTATAACTTTTATCCATTTGGGTCATTTATTTTTAATAGTGAATTATGCTCTTGTTATTTTTAATAATTTTAATCCTGAAAGGATTCTTAGTTCTTCAGGGATTTTTATTATTATGATCGCTATATCAGCTTATACAATGCTTTTGCTCAAAGAACTAAATCCTTGGTCGAGAATTATTAGTATTATTATTTTTGGACTCCATTCTGTCGTCGTAATTGCTACGGTTGTATTTTTTTCGATTCTTATGCATGACTTTTCAGTCATTGTATTAGGTATACCGAGTATACCTCTATTATTTTTAACCTATAAGGTTTATTCGAGTAAGCCACTAAAAATATATCTCTATCTAATTTTAGGTCCAGCGTTTGAATTTCACAGCCCACACAGACCAAGAAATAAGTGATAAATAAATATAAGGAATTCAAATTATGAAAATATCAGACACAGATAAAAATAAGGCTCTAAAGACAATAATTGAGGATAAATATATCAGCCTCAGAAAACATTATTCTTCCTCAGACTATATTTTAACTGCCGACGCTGGTTTAAGAGACCCTTATACATGTATAAAAATTTGTTATGGAAACGTATTGCATCAAATAAATGAAATATCTCTCGAAATGGAGCATGAAAAATTTAAAAAAAAGATATTATCTGGCCTATCTACGCTTATGGAGCAGTATGAATGTGATGATGATCTGGACCCAGATGGCTGGTTAACAGCAACGATAACAGAATTCATTCAAAGTATACATGTTGAAATTTGACAGCTTGCCACCGGCCTCCATCTGCTTTTTCATCTTGACCAGGTGAGCCTCATGTGCTGCATCTAAGTTCGCCTGTTGAATACTTTTTTCTTTCCATTTATATCAACAAGAGTGAGGGAATTGTAAAAATGTAACCGACCTGTGGAGACCAAAATTCTGCTTTCCGGTCAGCCACTATGTATCAGCAAAAAAAAAGATAAGGTGAGAAATAATGAAACGTCAGAAGGCTCTAAGCATAGTTGTAAAAAATGAACTTAATAACCTTGATCAATTTCAACGAAAACTTGTCTTAAAGGCTCAGCTTGAAACAATAAAAACGCCACAATGGTTTATTACTGATGAATGGAAATCTGTTCCATTATGGCTCCAGAAACAATTCAAACTAGGGCACATGGCAAGGGGAATTACTTATAATCAATATAATTTGATTATTTCCGTATGGCTGCATGATCGTTTAAAGGCTGTTAGTAATGATTACCTATTGAAATATTTAAAAAATATAAATATACAAACAAATTGTATAGAGGGAAATCCTCCATTACTACAATCATGTCCTTGTTGTGGATATAAAACTCTCTCATCTCTCGGTAACTACGATATTTGCATTGTTTGCAAATGGGAAAACAATGGATATGATAACACATATGGAATCGATGATATGAACAACCCAAATCATTCAAGCCTTATGGAATCGAGATTTTTTTTTTGAAAGTAGGACCTAGTCCGAAACCAAGCAAAGACCTTACCAGACATATTGACAGCAAAGAAATGTATGATGCCGGGCGTTTTTTTTATCTGTCTCCGGGAGAAGTTTTCACTATGTTGGAAATTAAGGATGGTACAGTATGCTGGAGAGGCAGAGTAGCACCTTCTCTTGGAATGTTTGCTATCCATCTCTCCGAGAGTAAAAAAAATCTGTAACAAAACATGAAAGGACTTTAATTTTAAGAGGTTAAAAAATTATTTTTTAAAAAAATGAGGGGAGAATTCACCCTGCGTTCTCAGGTAAATTTTGCAGAAAGTATTAGGTTTTAGGTTAGGATATTGGTAAGCGATGTTTTAACCCCACTCAGGGGGCGGAAGGTCAAGCCAACTGTTTTTTATCGACATTGTATGGAAGCAACGCCTTAAAATCATCTTCCGTCATAGCCTCAGGCAAGTGTTCAAACAGATATTTGAGATACCAATATGGCTCCAGCCCATTTGATTTGGCTGTTTCAATCAAGCTGTAAATCAGTGCACTGGCCCGGGCACCCTTAACGGTGTCCGAGAAAAGCCAATTCTTTCGTCCGACCACAAAAGGTCGGATGGCATTTTCAACCAGATTGTTATCAGGCCTGATGATTCCGTCGGTCGTGTATTGGATGAGCCTGTGCCATTGGTTGAGAGTATAATGGATCGCCTTGCCAAGCAGACTTTTGGGAGGAACTTTTTCCACTCTTGCATCAAGCCATTTCTTGAACTCTTCTAAAATTGGAACCGCTTCTTTTTGCCTCCGAGCATATAATTGGTCAGGCGTTAATTCCTGCACCCGGGCTTCTTTTTCAATTTTATAAAGCAGACTGATATACTTTAAAGCGGTGCCGGCATTGCCCGATGAACTCTTTTTATTCCCTGCAGCTTTTGTTACATTTTTAAATCCCCTGCGGGCGTGAGTCCAGCATGCCACATGAATGATATCTGTTATTTTGTCCAGAAAATCATATCCTTTATAGCCATCCGTCTGAACAATGCCTTTGTATCCATTCAAAAATGATGCGGCAACATCTCCGGATCGTGTCGGATGATATTGGAATTGAATAATTGGCATATCAGGCGGACCACCTCTAAAAATCCACATATATGATTTTGATTTCCGGGGGCCCTTTAAGACCAGAAGAGGTGTTTCATCAGCACCAATCATCGGGCTTGCCAGTATGTCCTTTTGCATCATGTCGATTAGAATATCACAGGCGTCAGCGACTTTCATGGCCCATGTACACATGGTCGACCGGCCAAGTTCAATACCGATCCTGGTAAATTGCTTTTCCTGACGGTAAAACGGCAGGGCATCTGCAAATTTTGCGGTCAGAATATGTGCCAGAAGGCCCGGGGTAGCAATGCTTTTGGGGATAATCTGTTCAGGCATCCTGGCAATTGACACGGTGGGGCCGTCGTCTTCCACACCTTCACAATTTTTGCAGGCGTATTTATACCGGATGTTTCGAAGTACCCTTACTTTGGCAGGGATATAGTCCAGTTGTTCTGACTCTTCCTGGCCGATGCGTTCCTTAAGGCAACCGCAGTTGCACTGTCTTTCATCCTCGCTGAGTTCATGTATAACATCTATACGGGGAAGATCGGCGGGTAAAGGCTTGCGGCCACGTTTTTTACGGGTATGTTCACCAATCGTTACGTCTTCCTCCTCTTTTTCCAGGATAGGAAGTTCGGGTTCAGGCATATCGAACAGAGACATTTGCCCGTCATCTTTAGGCGTTTTCTCTGATTTGCGACCAAAGATCATATTCTGAAGTGATTTAACCTGCTCTTTAAGGATTTGATTCTCATCAATCAAATCACAAGCAATTTTCTTCACTTCATCCAGATTCCGATTACCTTTTACCTTGCCTTTAGTCATGGACTGTATATACCATAACCACGGGCTTTTTCATAGTTTTAACATCAATAAATCATGGAATATTTCAAGGGTTTATGTGCCTGATTTATATTCAGGCCGTCAACTAACCAGGACAACTCTCGACTGGTAATATTCATGACATCGTCAGATGTTTTCGGCCACTTGAAACGGTCTTTTTCAAGACGTTTCTGCCACATACAGAAGCCATTTTTATCCCAGTATAAAATTTTTAAAATGGTCTGCGTCCGGTTGCAGAATACAAACAAGTTGGAGGAAAATATGTCAAGTTGCATCTGTTCACTGACAATGACGGACAATCCGTTAATAGCTTTGCGCATATCCGTTGCGCCTAAGAATAGATAGACCTTGGTGTCTGACGGAAAATTCATCATTGGACAGCCTTCAATACAGAAAGCACCTGCTCAAGGGTTTCTTTCTTAAAACCGTCGGGGATTTCCACTTGCAGTTCCCGGCCTATATTCAGTTTTAGCCCTGCTTGACAAAAGTGAGTCGGCACAGGAACCTGAACCAGTCCTGTGGGCTGATTTGGTTTACCGAATTTAATCTTCCAATAGGTGAACCTGTTCGGCCTCAGGCCATTCTGGCGGCAGTACTCTATTTGGGACAGGCGGGATTCAGTCCATTGATCGATATGTGTTTTCCAGAATATTGCCTTTTCTTCGTTTATTTTCTTCCACGATTTGCTCAATACACACCTCCTTTTTGAGAAGAAATATTAAGCGAAATCTGGAGGCCTTAGTAGATGGGGTTTAATTACCGCTTACGTTCTCAGGTAAATTTTGCAGAAAGTATTAGGTTTTAGGTTAGGATATTGGGCATCCTTCAAAAGTCCTTTACACTTTCTGAAGCTGCACTCCGATTTCCGGGGGCTTCTCCAAAAAAGTGTCAACTACTTTTGGATATATATGAAGGATGCCGGATATTGCTATGGTTCTTGAGGTTTGTGTAACCTGGATACTTTAAAAGGGGCACTTCCGCGGTTCAGTTCATTATCATAGGTCAAAGTAATGCAGAGAAACAGATTTAGTGCCGACATTGAGCAGCCCTATGTTGGAGAAATTTGATATATAAGACATGTTGTTTCTCCAAAAAGTCGGATAATTTTTTTATGTAACGAATTGATACCGTTGATGATACATTTAACCTCATTATCAACTTTCATTTTAACAAAATTTATGCCCTCCAATATTTGAAAAACCCACCGCAGAGTTGGGTTTTTAATGGCTTTCCCAATCTGATTGGGAATGGTTTCCTGCTTTTCTTCCAGCTCTTTGCGCATGCGCCTTTGGGCAATATTATAGACCATTAAAAATAATGTCATAACCATTAACAATCCTGCGATTCTGGATGGCTTTGTAACAAAGAATGAGGATGTAAAAAAGAGGGGATCTTTTAGAAACCGGAAGCCCTTTTCCACACCGGCCTGTTTCTTATAATTGCATAGGATACCTTCATCATTGACTTTTTTTGGATCAATGTTCGTTGCCAACACAAAACACGCATTCCTTTGTTGCTGTTCAAAGATATACTCTTTATTTTCCGTAACATTGACTTTGATGTAGAATTCAATTTTTTTGATTGGTGTATCAGGTGTTGGCCTGCCTGGTTTTGCATATTTTATCTTTTCTTCGTATGTAACTTCTTCGACCTTATGAAATTTCCATGTTTCTGCAATTTTTTCAAAAGCATTTAAAGCCTCCTCTTTGCTGTCAAATTCTTGATTCTGTAAAGTTTTCAAACTTTTCTCTATGCGACTTTTCTCTTTTTCAGTTTGCCTTGCCAGATTTGAAACGGCACGCTCAAAAGCGCCTTGAGACCAGATCACAACCCATCGCTGATCAAAATTCAAATAGCCTAACTCAAAGGACTGACAGCGATAGTCATCATTTATATCATACCACTGATCTTTGAAGCGAAGCGCTTGGTCAATCATGGTGCCTTCCAGGGCAAAGCTTGCCGGAACACGGGTAATAAAAGACATTTGCATCAAGTATGGAGCATTTTTCTTTGTGTAGCCTTTTGAATCCATAACAACACACGTCGGCTGACTTCCTTTTTTGATTTGCTCAACAAAACCGGCAACCCGATCTTTGAAGACCGTATTATCAGATGCATTGCCATCATGACATTGACAGATAAAGGGAATTGCGCCATCCTGGGTTACAATAAGTTCAAGTACTGCCTGCTTCAGATCCGGGCGATGATCTTTGGAATAGCCGTGGGTAATCCGAATTTCATTTTCATCTGAATCAGGGAGATATTCACCGGTAACCGAAAAAGAAGAAGTATCCAAATGGCTGTAATCCATCTTGACACCTTCTTTTTCGCATACATGAAGGGCTATTCTTGAAAACAGCGCCTCGATACCATACAGATACACATCATCAAGAGCTCTTCCCAATTTGAACCTGTTAAAATACGAGGCCTGCATCCCTTCCCTAAAAAGGATATCCAACGGTTTATTTTCAAAAAACTTCGGCGTTAATGTCATCGGTAGCTGGGTAAAGCCCAAGCCATTGATTATCATCCCGGCAATGGCTTCTCCTGTGGAAATATTTTCTTGTTCATTTTTTTCAAAATGACTATCGATCAATTCAATTATTTTTAAATCTTTTATTACACCGGCCACCAAGCCAAAATGATCCAAACGTTTTTATATCGAGCATTGAACGCCTTTATTTTTTAGATTAAAGTTAAAGAGTACCATATTCTTTTTTTCAAAAAATTCAACTGCTCAATGTCGGATAAAACGCATCATCTATAGAAGATTTAATTTGTTCATCGAACCGCTCACTATCTATTAATTCATAAGAGCAGATAGCATTATCATTATTATTATCTACATGAAGAATTTTTACAATTAATTTAGAAAAGAATCCTTTGTGCGAATTGTAATCATAGTTCAGAAAATATATCTGTCCAACCCTACCACTCATCTTAATCATCCAATTTGGTAATGAAAACCTTACCCGTTGTAGGGCCTTTCTCAATCTCTATCTTGTAACCTTCCTTCTCAGCAAGCAGTACCCGGTCAAGCTTTGGTTTTTCTTCCCCATACTTGCTTGCAGTAGCTGCAACGCCACGAAAATCCCTCAGTGAAAATATTTTCTGCAATAATACATCAGCAGCAGTCTTAATAGTGACCAAACATTCTTTAGTGATGTCCAATACAAAAGATTCACCTACTCGTTCAGGTGTAATTGATTTGCCATTAACCAGTATTTCAAAACCAAGCGATTTTTCGACCAAGGCATCAGGCATCTTCTTACAGAAAATCTCATCCGAATGATCTTCAAGCGTAATATGGACTTCCATCAAAGTCCTAAAGAACTTATAACACTCATCACATTCATCCATATGCTGGCTGAACGCATCCATCTCTTCAGATGTTACATCCGGATCAATACTTTCCGGTGTCGTCATCTGTGGGGTTAAATCTCTGAAACGCTGGCAATCCATTCCAGACTATCTCCTCAGTTGAAAGCCCTGATTCTATGACTTTCACAGTCAACTTTTTCAAGGCTTCGTTTTTGTATGCAGAAACGAGTTTATAGTTATAACCAAATAAATCAGCTATCATAGATATGTTCAATTTTTCTTCATAAGGTGCTTTTGCATCACCGCGATAAAGAAGACATAATACCATCCGATGCTTTCGATTAATCGAATCCATAAATCCGTACATAGCTATCACAAGATGTTCATCATCAGACAATTTATGCATCCGAGTATCATCATCGGGCAGTTCCTGTTGATACTTATTACCTTCATCTGTAATGCTTGGCTGATCAATCCTTTTAGTTTTTGGGTTGTCACCACCTGCTTTATTACGGCAAGTTAAGTACTGTCTTCTCAGGTTTGGGATGGTTGTTTTGACAAAACCTTTGCTGACTACAATTAACCTAGCTCTAATTTCTTCGAATGGCTCTCCTGCTCTTTTTAATTTTGCGTTGCGCCTGATTTTATTGATGACATATTCAAATGTTTTTGTAGCTAAGTGCAGAACGCTGTAAATACGACAACAGTCTTTTGAAAGCCTTTTAAAAGACTATTTAATGCATATTTTCTCCTTATAGACACCGGTTTTTCAGCAACAACAATTTGGAGAAAAATTATGGCAGGACCAAAACCCAAATATGCGGTTCAACTGACCGAACAGCAATACAAAGAATTGAAACATTTGAGTCAAAGCCATATGGCCCCCTGGGTAGAAGTTCAGCGCGCCCGCATTCTTCTGCTGGCACATGAATGCCCGGATTACAGCAACTATCGCATTGCCAAAAAAGTCGGCTGCGGAGCAGATATGGTCAAAAAATGGCGGCGACGATGGCAAAAGGAACCTTCTGTTAAAAGCTTGCCGCGCGCGGGCGCTCCCAGAAAATTTTCCGCCCTCCAGCGTTCACAGATCACGGCATTGGCCTGTTCAAACCCCAGTGACCATGGAAAGCCCTGGAAACGATGGTCCGGCGAGAAACTTGCTCAGACAGCCATTGAAAAAAAAAATTATTAACTCCATATCTGCCGGTACCATTCGTCAGTGGTTGGATCAGGATAAGATTAAGCCTTGGCAATATCATTCCTGGCAAAAGTCGACTGATCCCTGTTTTGTCGAAAAAGCCGGGCCAGTTCTGGATTTGTATGAAACAGCGCAGGAATTATCTCAACAAGGCCATGCCTTTGTCTGTGTCGATGAAAAAACTTCGATTCAGGCTCGAAAACCACTGAGTGAAACACGTCCTGCAATCCCGGAACATTCGGTAAAAGTATCCGATCGTTATGAAAGAAAAGGCGCATTGCAGTTATTTTGCGCTTTGATGGTCGCCACAGGCACCACTATCGCACGTTGCTTTGACAACAGATGTTTTGTCGATTTTCAGGTCTTTCTTTCAAATCTGTTCAACGATCGAGTGTGCAAGGGGCTAAAATCTATCCATCTGATCCTGGATAATGGAACCACTCATGCGCCAAAGCAGTTGGACAAGTGGATTAATTCCCTTCACTTATCCTTTATGGTAAAAATCCATTGGCTGCCAACCCATGCCAGTTGGCTTGATCAGGTAGAGATTATCTTCAGCAAACTCCAGAGAGATGTGCTGACCCCATGCTATTTTCAAGATAAGGAGGATTTAGAATTACAGCTTATGGACTATTTTGAATATCTTAACCAGAATCCAAAACCGATTCAGTGGTCTTATACAAAAGCTAAAATGTTGGAAAAATTTGATTCTCAAAATCAACAAAAACTAGCGGCTTAATTACAGCGCTTTGCACTAAGAATTCTGTACATGGTTGATTCAGAACCCAGATAAATTCCCTGGTCAGCAAGTCTTGGTACGATCTGATTTGGATTGGACTCAGCAAATTCAGGCGACTCTAATACATTGGCTATCCGGGTCTTTTCATCATCAGACAATTTGTTACCAGGGTCGGCTCGGGAGCCTTTTCGGCTGTCCAATAGGCCATTTTTGCTCCACCGCTGAAGGGTTCGAATGGTCAGTCCCAATAATTGGGCTGCCTTGCTTTTTCGTGCCCCTGATTTACAGGCCTCTGAAATCAATTTCAACACAGTTTTTTTGTCTTCTTGACTGATCAATCGTCCTCTGACTCCCCCCAGATTTCCTGGGCTTTTTTTTTAAGAACCAGCAAGGCTGCTGTTTCTGCCAGAGCTTTGTCTTTACGGGACAGGTCTTTTTTTAGAGCAGCGATTTCTTTTTTAAGATTTTTGTACTCTTCAATTTGTTCTTTATTCGCCTTCGGGATTATTGCTGATATGGCATCTTTTTTCCACTGGTCCAAATTATGGATAAAAATACCATTTTTGCGGCACCAGGCAGTGCGTTCGTCAGCAGTCATGGAACCTGTTTTAATTATTGCTGAAATACGTTCTTCGGCTGTCCAGTCTTTGGGGCGTTTTTCTTTTGATTTCAATTTTATGCTTCCGTTTTGTTTGTATTCTCTTAACCATTTACCGATTGTAGACCGGCCAACACCTAATTCTTTTGCAATTTCATGGTGGGGTTTGTTTCCCTGTAACACCTTTTTTAACACAGCTTCTTTTAATTGAATAGAATATCCCATATTTATCACCTCAATGCCCCAAATTTAATTTTTAATTGAGGCGACATCTATCCTGACACAGGGGGGTAATTATCATGATCAAGGCCAAAAATGATATAAGAACCATAAAAGGGACCCAAGAAAGAAACTTTCAGGTAACCCTGATCAGATCCTTTTACAAAATAAGCCTTCCCTTCGACCTCTTTCCAGGCGTTTTCTTTAACCGAGTAACCGCGATTCAATACCCTGACACCACCATCATTGCGCAAACTGTAATCTGCTGTTATTCGTGTCAACCCCCGTTCGAATGAATGATCCAGCCGCGCAATTTCGTACCACTTGCCCAGATATTTTTCCAACTCGAAATTATCAACGGGTTTAATATTTTCAGGTATTCCAACACACCCCATCAGGAATAAAGCCAATATTATTGATAGTTTTTTCATCTCTTTTTTTCCCCGCAAAGCCTAACCCATAAAACATCCGAACTTACTCTTTTTTAGTGACCATCATTGTTGTTTGATATTCTATCACCTGCTGATCACGCTGGTTGTAAGCCCTGTTTTTGTAAACAAACAAGAACCTTTCCGGATTTTTGGTCGGACGAAGCTCAACGACCTCTGCTTCAGCCCTCAGGGTGTCCCCAAAAATCACAGGAGACGTGATCTTCATATTGTTCACACCAATATAAGCATAAATTTCATATCCGTCCCCGGCCAGAAATCCGGCAATATTATCTGCATTATGAATCAAGCCGTCAGCCACGGTAAAAATTATTGGACCCGCAATTGAGCGTTCCTTGAACCAGGTTCCCCTGGCATATTCTGAATTGCTGTGAACCGACATATTAAACCAGTTGAGCTCATCCCCTGGAATGAATACGAATACCTGATAAAAAAGCTGGCCGATGCCATGGGGATCACACTTGAACAGCTCATGGATTGATATCAATATCAGTTCTGCCCGTAGCAGTTAATACTGTTTTCAGCATGATTGTCCAAATCCCCTGTCAAAACTCCTGAACTGGACGGCTTCGGCCAGATGATCCCGCTTAATTTCAGGTTCCGCTTCAAGATCTGCAATGGTCCTGGCCACCCGTATCACGGAATGGCAGGCCCTGACGGAAAATCCAAGAACATCAACCGCCTGTTCAAGAAGTTTCTCACATTCGCCATCCAGAGGACAAAACACTTTCAAGTGGCGGCTGCTCATTTTGGCATTACTGAATAAATCTGATTTTTTCAATCTTTCTTCCTGAATCTTCCGGGCTTTATTTACCCTTTTTCTGATTAGAGAAGATCCTTCACCTTCAGTTCCGCCGGCAAGATCTTTATACTCGACTCTGGGTACTTCAATCTGGATATCTATTCTGTCCAGAAGCGGTCCTGAAATTTTTGATCTGTATTTTTGAATCTGGGGCTGCGTACAGGTGCACTTGCCCATGGGATCGGACAAATACCCGCAAGGACAAGGATTCATAGCTGCCACCAGCATGAATTGTGACGGATAGGCGGCTCTCCTGCCGGCTCTTACAATGGAAACCTTTCCATCTTCAAAGGGTTGTCTTAACACTTCCAGCACGTTTTTTTTAAACTCGGGCAGCTCATCTAAAAACAGCACACCATTATGAGCCAGGCTGATTTCTCCGGGGGCAGGCTTTGATCCGCCTCCCACAAGTCCTGCTTCTGAAATCGTGTGATGGGGGGAACGAAAAGGTCTTGAAAAAACAGATGAGTTTTTATCTGCAATAAATCCCTGAACAGAATAGATCTGTGTAACCTCAATGGCTTCTTCAAATGTCAGTTCAGGCAAAATAGTGGGAAGCCGTTTTGCCAGCATGCTTTTGCCGGATCCCGGCGGCCCCGTCATCAAAACACTGTGAGAACCGGCAGCGGCTATTTCCAAGGCCCTTTTGGCATGAAATTGACCGCTTACCTCGGAAAAATCCATTTCACAGGCACTATCTTTGAAACCTGAGAGCTGTTTCAAATCCATATGAACCTTCTCAATACCGGCAAACCCTGAAAAAAAATCAACAGTCTGTGACAGGCTTGTTACCGGCAAAACATCAATACCCGAGACCATGGCAGCTTCCCTGGCATTTTCAAAAGGGATGATGATACCCTGATATCCATTTTCTTTTGCCGCCAGAGCATAGGGCAGGACCGCTTTTACAGGCTTTACCTTCCCGTCAAGTGAAAGTTCACCTGAAATAAGATAGTCATTGATCTTGTCCGGCGAAAGAGCTCCGGATGCAGCCAGGATGCCCATGGCAATGGGCAGATCAAACCCTGTTCCGTCCTTTTTCACATCGGCAGGCGCCAGGTTGACCACCACCCGGTCCATAGGAAAAGCATATCCGGAATTTTTGATGGCCGTCTTCACCCGGTCCTTGCTCTCCCTGACGGAAACTTCGGGTAATCCGACAATGTTAAAGACAGGAAGACCATAAGATATATCAACTTCAACCTCAACAATAAATCCGTCAATTCCCACAACTGAACACGAATCTACTTTTGCAAGCAACTTGCCCCCTTTTTAAATAGTCTTTAAGTATATTTATCCTGATTTTTCTCATTGTTTGACTTACTATTCTCTATCAAAAAAGAGCAATTAACCAAAGAAATTTCTCATTTACTTTGCTTTGTGTATAAAAACCGGATATATATTCGGCAAACTAAATTTTTCAATTGATAAAAAACTACAGGATATGAGCAGATATTTTTTACAACGGACACTTTCAAAACGCATCTGTGTTTCAGGAACAGGGGTTCATTCAGGCAAACAAACACACCTGACCCTGAACCCGGCACCGGAAAATCACGGCATAAAATTCAGGCGGATCGACCTGCCCGGCACTCAGGATATTCAGGCGCTTTTCAAACGGGTTGTCGACACCAGCCTTGCAACGGTGTTAGGAACCAATGGTGCCATTGTATCGACGATTGAACACCTAATGGCCTGTTTTGCAGGCCTTGAAATTGACAATGCCCTGGTGGAAGTCGATGATTATGAAATCCCCATTATGGATGGAAGCGCAAAAGTTTTCACGCAGATGATCCAGGATGCAGGTATTGTGGAACAATCAGCTCCAAAACATTTTTTGATCGTTAAAAAACCAATTAAAGTAACAGATAATGACAAATCAGTGATTGTCTATCCTGAGTCCTGTTTTAAAATAACCTGCCGCATTCATTTTGACCACCCTCTGATCGGGGAACAAAAAATCATATTTGACCGGGCAAAAAACAATTTTGAAAAAGAAATAAGCTACGCCAGGACATTCGGATTTGTTCAGGATATTGAACTGTTAAAAAAATTCAGCCTTGGCAAGGGCGGAAGTCTTGACAATGCCATCATTCTTGATAAAAATAAAATTTTAAATAAAGAAGGGCTAAGATACCCTGATGAATTTGTAAGACATAAACTTTTGGACAGTCTTGGAGATTTTTCCCTGCTTGGCATGCCCATACGGGGACATATCGTTACCAACAAATCAGGACATACCCTGAATCATTTATTCATTGAAAAGTTTTTAGAAAACAAAGATGCCTGGGAAACAGGACCGGAAAAATTCAAATAATATCATTATATATAATGAAAAGATCCTCTCTCCATAACACAAGCTTTCAACAATATATCATAGTATTTGTAATTCTCTGTTTTTTATTGCCTTGTAGTGCATTTGCAAAGCAAACGGCTGTAATTAAAAACATCAAACTTGCCAACACAAGAGATGATCTTCTAACCTATTTTGATGTAAAACAAGCATTCACAGAGAGACTAAACCAGGCCGCCCTGAATGGTATTCCAACCACATTTTCGTTTTATATTGCACTATATAAGACAGGCGGGTTATGGTTTGATAAAAAAATCGCCAAGATTCAAATCAACTCTACGCTAAAGTATAATCCACTTAAAAAAGAGTTCACTGTTTTACGGCCATGGAAAAATGAAACGCCAGTCATTACACAGTCATTTCAAAAAGCAAAATCCTTGATGACTGAAATTGACAACTTAAAAATAATCCCCCTGAATCAACTTGTTAAAGGGGATAAATACCAGCTCAGAATCAAGGCCAAACTGGATAAAGTAACCCTTCCCTTATCACTTCACACTGTTCTCTTTTTTGTCTCATTCTGGGATTTTGAAACAAACTGGTATTTAATCAATTTTACCTATTAGTTTTGCACAATCTTGACTTTTGACTGAAACCAAACATATGCCCCAATCAAACCACTTAAAAAACAAACCGTCCTCTAAAAAAAATGAGGGTGCTTTAATTCTTGTTATACTGATTACCGTTGGTATCCTGACTTTTATTGAGACCCGTGTTACCGACCTTGGAAGTGATTTTCCCTTGTCCAGCACGGTATTGATGTTTATCCTGATCAACACCAATTTATTGCTGTTGCTGGCATTGCTGTTACTGGTCTTTAGAAACCTTGCAAAGCTTTACTATGAAAAAAAGAACAACATTCTGGGGTCTAAACTCAAAACCCGTCTGGTTGCTGCATTTATTGTACTGGCACTGCTGCCGACAACGGTTCTGTTTTTTTTTTCCATTCAATTTATTTCTACAAGCATTGCCTTCTGGTTTAACACGCCGGTTGAGCAGACCTTGGACAGCTCATTGGCAGTCGGTCAAAAACTATATGAATATATTGAAGAACAAAACGAATTTTTTGCCAAAAGAGCTGCATTTCAAATTGACTCCCGAAAACTTCTGGACAAAGAAAATGAGAAAAAGCTGTCCAGGTATTCCCAGGTCATTCAAAGGGCATTCAACCGGCATGCTGTTGAAATTTATATGCCGGATGCCAAGCGCATAAGCCTGTCCCTGGCAAATGAACTGGATAATCTTTATTTAGGCCTTCTGACCAATAACGATTTAACAAATATCACTGAAGGACAAAATAGCCACACCATTTCCCAGAACATTAAACAAGGTGAATTTTTAAGAACCATTGCGACCATTCCTTTTGGTTCAAACCCCCAAAAAGCACGTGCATTCATTGTTATAACCACTCTGATATCACCTGAACTGTCCCAAAACCTGCAAGCTATTTTAAAGGGAATTGAAGAATATCATCAGCTTAAAATGGCAAAAAGACCGGCACAGATATCTTACTATATTGCACTTTCAATTGTTGCTTTGCTGGTTGTTTTCTGTGCTGTCTGGTTTGGGTTTCAACTGGCAAAATCCATTACAATTCCAATCATGAAATTTGCCGAAGGAACGCAAAGAGTTACAGATGGGGACTTGAATTATCAGATTGATTTTCAGACAGATGATGAAATCGGAACCCTTATCAAGTCCTTTAATTCCATGACCAAACAACTTGCCGCAGGAAGGCAGCAGATTGCGTTTTCCGGAGAGATGCTCAAGCAACAAAACATTGAACTTAAAAAAAGCCGGCAATACATTGAAATTGTATTAAAAAACATTTCTGCGGGTGTGATCTCCATTGACAATAAAGGAACCATTACAACCATCAACAAAGCTGCCGAATCTATGCTGGATATTAACAGCCAAAATATTTTAAATCAAAATTTCAAAGATGTTTTAAAAAATGACTATTTACAAATTGCCAATAAAATTTACGAACAAGTCTCTCAGGGCCATGAGACCCTTGAGCTACCACTTTCCGCAGCTATTTCAGGCACTCCCAAACACTTTTACCTGAACCTCAATATATTAAAAGATGATATGAACAAAAATGTCGGTGCCGTTCTGGTGTTTGATGATGTCACTGAACTTGAAAAAGCCCAGAGAATGGCTGCCTGGAGAGAAGTTGCCAGGAGGATTGCCCATGAGGTAAAAAACCCCTTAACACCGATAAAATTATCTGCTCAAAGGCTGAAACGCAAATATGGAAAACAAATCCAGGATGAAATTTTTAACAATTGTGCCGACACCATTGTGGAACATGTGGACCTGATTAGAAATCTTGTCAACCAGTTTGCCGCATTTGCAAAATTTCCAGATGCCAATGTTAACCAATGCAGGATTGAAAACATTATTCTTGAAACCATTGCGCTTTACAGGGAAGGCCTTGAAAATGTAGATATCCAATACAGTTTTGCCCATAATATTCCCATGTTGGAACTGGATCATCAGCATATGAAACAGGCATTTATCAACCTGTTTGAAAATGCCGTATATGCTGTAAAAAAAGACGGCATGATTTTGATTGATGTTTCCCATGATGAGATTCTAAAAATTGTAAGGATTGAATTTGCCGACAATGGCAAAGGCATATCCGATAAAGAAAAAACCAAATTATTTGAACCTTATTTTTCCACAAAAAAATCTGGAATGGGACTGGGTCTTGCCATTGTCAACTCTATCATTTCCGATCATAATGGTGTAATAAGGGTTCAGGATAACAAACCCAAAGGTGCAAAATTTATTATTGAGCTGCCTGCTTAATGTTAAATAATGACAACAGGAGAGAAAAGAATGTATCCTGCCGTATTAATTGTTGATGATGAAACAGCCATCATAGAATCCTTAGAAGGTATTCTGTCAGATGATGGATTTGAAGTCATACATGCCTTTAACGGGTATGAAGCATTAAAAAAAATTGAGACCGAATCCCCTGACATTGTTCTGCTGGATATCTGGATGCCTGGAATGGACGGAATTGAAACCTTAAAAGAAATCAAAAAAATAACCCCCAATCTTCCGGTGGTCATGATTACGGGCCACGGGACAATTGAATCTGCGGTTGATGCGACAAAATCAGGGGCCTATGACTTCCTTGAAAAACCATTATCCATTGACAAGGTTATGGTCACCATCAACAATGCACTGAACTTTAGAAAGCTTGAAGAAGAAAACAGATACCTGCGCAAAAAGAGCATTGAAAAAAATTCCATAACCGGAACCAGCCCTGCTGTTCAAAAACTATACGGACAAATCATGAGTGCCGCGCCCTCAGATGCTGCCATCCTTATTACCGGCGAAAACGGCACGGGAAAAGAGATGGTTGCCAGAACCATTCATCAATTCAGTGCAAGACCGGAACAACCTTTTATCATTATCAACTGTGCCGCCATTCCCGAAGAAAATCTGGACAGTGAACTGTTTGGTCATGAAAAAGGAGCCTTTGAAGAGGCTACATCAAAAAACAAAGGAAAATTTGAATTAGCTTCGGGAGGCACGCTCTTTCTGGATGAAATCGGGGATATGAATATCAATACCCAGGCAAAAATATTAAGAGCCCTTGAATCAAAAACATTCCAGAGAATTGGAGGGGGAAGAACCCTTCACATGGATGTCCGCCTTATTGCTTCATCCAACAAAAATCTTGAAAAAGAAATTGAAGCCGGTAATTTCAGAAAGGATCTTTATTTCAGGTTAAATGTCATCCCCATTCATGTACCTGTGTTAAGAGACAGAAAACAAGACATTCCACTGCTGGTGGACAATTTTCTTGAAAAATTATCCAAACAGTCTTCAGGAAGAAAAAAAAGCATCTCTGAAAACGCCCTTAACCTCCTTTTGGACTATGAATGGCCGGGCAATGTCAGGGAGTTGAAAAACCTTGTGGAACGGCTCTACATAATGGTTGAAAGCAACCATATTGACGTGGCGGATATTCCTGAACCCTATAATCCCAAATGCAAACCAAAGGAATTGATCCAAAAAACCTTTTCCCTTTATGAAGATGATCTGGCACTTGCCAGAAAACGGTTTGAAAAAGAATTCATAAAACAGAAACTTTCCCAGGAAGGCGGAGATCTGGCATCTGTTGCCCAAAAACTTGGAACAAGTATAAAATATATTCAAAAAAGCATTTTATAATTGATATGAGAATCATCAGCGGCAGTTGCAAAGGAAGAAAACTTTTTAAGCTTCAGGGGCGACAGATCCGCCCAACATCCGACCGCACAAGAGAGGCTGTTTTTAATATCCTGGGACAAAACATCAAAAAGGCAAAAGTGCTTGATCTTTTTGCCGGAACCGGTGCGTTGGGCATAGAAGCCTTAAGCCGAGGTGCTGAACATACCACGTTTATTGACAGGGACTGTGATATCATCCGTCAAAACCTTAATATTTGCCGGTTTGAAAAAAACTCCACGGTCATCTGTTGTGATATTTTAAAGGCAAACCCTTTTAAAAGCCTCAATGGGCAGCAATTTAATATTGTGTTCATTGATCCGCCTTATGGGAAGGGGTATATTGAACAGACCCTTGAAAAAGAATTTTTTACAGATCTGTTAAATGAGAATGGTATCATCATTGCCGAACACTCTTGCAAGGAAAGCCTTCAAATTGAACTTCCCGGCATTGACATTTACAGACAAAAAAAATACTCAAAAACAATGATTTCCTTTATAAACAAAAAATGAAAATAGAAAAAGGATAGTGCATCGATGACGGACAAAAAAAGAATAGCAATCTACCCCGGTTCCTTTGATCCTTTAACCAACGGACATATTGATATTATTGAACGGGCCCTGGATATTTTTGACCAGGTGATTGTGGCAATATTGCACAATCCTGCTAAAAAAGCTCTTTTTACCATGAAAGAAAGAGTGGATATGATCAACCAAAGCTTTAAAAACAACAAATGTGTTCAGGTAGATTCTTTTGGCGGACTTCTTGTGGATTATGCAAAAATGAAAAATGCCGTAGCCGTTATCAGGGGAATGCGTGCCATCTCTGATTTTGAAAGCGAATTTCAGATGGCATTGATGAACAGAAAACTAAACAAGGAAATACAATCTGTTTTTTTGATGACCGGGTTAAGATGGATTTTTACCAGTTCATCCATTATCAAGGAAGCAGCGCAGTTTGGCGGAGATATCACTGACATGGTTCCGGAAGCTGTCCATCAAAAAATGATGGAAAAATTTCCCAAAATAAAGGAATAAGAATGGATCTGTGGCAGCTTCATATCTTTGTGTCCGTTGTTGAGAACAAAAGTTTTTCAAAGGCATCTTGTGCTATTAATCTTTCTCAACCCACGGTGAGCAGTCACATAAAAGAACTTGAAGACCATTTCAAATGCCGCCTTTTAGACCGGCTTGGAAAAATCACGGAACCCACAAAAGCCGGAGAAATTCTTTATCAATATTCAAAAAAACTCTTAACCCTTAGAGACCAGTCAGAAGCAGCCATGAATGATTTTCTGGGCAGAACAAAAGGAAATCTTTTTATTGGCGGAAGCACTATTCCTTCCTGCTATATCATCCCAAGGCTTATCGGACCGTTTTCAAAACAATTCCCTGATATTTCCATTGAATTGACTGCCGGTGACACCATGGAGATTGTCCAAAAAATAAAAAAAGGGTCAATAGAAATTGGTATTGTGGGTGCGAAAATAGATGATCCTCAAATCAAACAGGAAAAGCTGGTTGCCGATGAGATGAAACTGATTGTTCCATATAATCATAAATGGGCGGATCAAACCTTTGTTGACTGTTCAAATCTCTTTGAAGAAAGATTTATTGCAAGAGAGAAAGGATCGGGAACATGGCAATCCATACTTAAAAGTATGGATGAAGCAGGATTAAATTCAAAAAAACTCAACACAAGTATTACAATGGGAAACACTGTTTCCGTCATTCAGGGCATATTAAACCACGTCGGGATATCCATCCTGTCAACCATTGCCGTCCAGGATGATATCAATAAAGGGCGTCTAAAAGCTTTATCCGTGAAAGGTCTTGATCTTGACCGTTTTTTTTACCTGACCCTGTCAAAAAAAAGGACCTTGTCTCCCATTTGTAACAAATTCATCGAATTTGCACGACAACCCCTACATACAGACGAAACAGCCTGACGTTGACAGGGAATCAATTTGTTCTATGTCTTCGGTATCCATAACCCGGATAATATCTTTGTGCATTCTTTTTTTTAATTCGCCCAAAATTCCTCTTTTTTTCATGAATTGCTTTGCAAATGCAACCGTATCTTTTAACAGCTCTTCCTGATTAGCACTTGCTTTAACGATAACATGGTTATCTTCCAGTTCCATAGCTGTAAGACGTTTACCCGAAAGAATCATCTCATTTAATTTATATTCAGGGATGCTCTTGCGAATAATTTTAATCATACCAGAAAAAAACGGTATGTTGATATCCACTTCCGGAAAACAAAAAAATCCCTTGTCTTTTTTCATAAATCTAAAATCACAGGCACATGCCAGCATTGCACCATTTCCAAATGCGTGACCGTTAATGGCGGCAATCACTGGAACAGGCATTAATAAAATCCGTTTAAAAATTTTGTTCATACCATATAAAAATGACTTTACACTGTAAAAATCCTTATCTTTCATCTTTTGTTCCAACCATTGGATATCAATCCCCTGAGAAAAATTTTTTTCGTCAGTGGATGTTAAAACAATGGAAAAAATGGCTTTGTCTGCAAGTATTTGATCAAAACAGCGATTCATCTGAGCTACAAACTCCAAATTCTGCTTATTTGCGCCGTTGCACATATTGATGATTGCCAAAGATTCATGTTTCTTCCATTCAATGCAGGCCACAAATCACTCCTTTTAAACAAATATTTATTTTTCAAAATAAACAATGTTTTTTTATATCAAATATTTTTTATATAATGTGGTTCGGCAAAAAATTTGGCTTTCAATAATTTCGGCAGGTTATGAAAGACACACTAAAACCTAAATTACAATAAATTCAGATGATTATATTTTCATACTCTGCAGATCCCCAAAAAACACCAAACCATTGTCATATAACTGCCACGGTCAGACTTGGGCTTTCACCTTGGTTTGCCCACAACAAAGATTGAAAGACAAGGTATGCCCTTAGCAGTTATTTATAGATAAATGTAATATCTTAATAATTCAAGTTTAAAACCGATCTTTCAAGCCGCATGCCTGATAGACTTCTAAAGAAAATCTGATTGACAAGCCCTGGTTTTTCTGACAAGCTCCGCATGGTATTAAAAGTAAGTTTTGGGCTGTAATACATAAAGAATCAGGAATGCGCCATGATTATAGGATTAGATGTTGGCGGTACACATACGGATGCTGTTCTTTTAAGCAGCAACGGTATTGAAAAAAAAGTCAAAGTATCCACAGACTCTGCTGATCTTTTCAATACCATTCTCTCATGCTTTACAAAGCTTTTGGATAATATTGATCCAAAACATGTTAAACGGATCGTGATCTCGACAACACTGACAACCAATGCCATTGTCCAAAAAAATATGGAGCCGGTTGGCATAATTGTCTCGGCAGGCCCCGGGATTGATCCTCAAGCCTTTAGAATCGGAAAACACTATTATTGTGTATCAGGATCAATCAACCACAGGGGAAGAGAAAAAGCTCCGGTAAACAAAATGGAGATCGAAGATATTGCCAAAAAGCTGAAAAAATCAGGCATTGAATATGTTGGTGTGATCAGCAAGTTCTGCGTTCGAAATCCCAGCCATGAAATTCTTATCAAAAGAATTTTAAATAAATATTTTAAAAAAATATTTTTGGGCCACCATGTCTCAGGAAACCTTAATTTTCCCCGCAGGATTGTCACAACCCATTTAAATGCGGCTGTGTTTTCCCTTTATAAATCTTTTTTTGAGGCTGTCAAAAAATCCCTGGCGGAAAAAGGGCTTACCATTCCAATTCAGATCCTAAAAGCTGACGGCGGAACCATGTCCCTTGAGTCGTCCATGTCTTTCCCAGGTCAAACCGTGCTGTCCGGACCTGCCGCCAGTATTATGGGAGCGATACCTTATGCCCCTAAAAAACAGGATGCCATTGTACTTGATATCGGTGGAACAACCACGGATATTGCGTTTCTGGTTGACAAAGCCCCGTTATTAGAACCTGTGGGAATCCGCAGAGGGCAATATAAAAGTTTGATCCGATCCCTTCTAACCGATTCAAAAGGTATTGGCGGCGACAGCACAGTCAGGGTAAAAGACAAAGAATTGACCATTGGACCCGATCGACAGGGACCGGCCATGGCCTTTGGTGGACCTGAACCGACGCTTACAGACGCACTTTTTGTGCTGGGACTCATGAAGGATGGTGATCAAGAAAATGCTCAAAAAGGAATACACAATATTGCAATGGAACTGGGCCTGACCGATAAAGAAACAGCTGATAAAATTTTCAAGAAATGCTGTTCCGTCATTCTTAAAAAAACCTTTGAAATGATTGATAGACTCAATTCCAAACCAGTATATACTGTTCATGAATTTCTTGAAGGCTATAAAATAAGTCCAAGAAAAATACTCATTTTAGGAGGGCCTGCACCCTATTTTGCAAAAAAGATAGAAGAGCTTTATCATATAAAAACGATTGCCGTACCGGAATCTTCGGTGGCAAACGCCATTGGTGCCGCCCTTGCCAGAACCACATGTGAGGTTTCACTGAATGCAGATACTGAACAGGGTATTGTGACAGCCCATGAAGAAGATTTTGCAGAACCCATTTCCAAAACATATTCTGACGAGAACCTTATTGAAACGGCAACAACGCTTTTAAAAGAAAAAGCAATAAATTCTGGTGCCAATCCCGACAATCTGACTGAAGTGGAAGTGGTTGAATTTCAAAAATTCAATATTGTACGGAATTTTTCACCCAGGGGTAAAATATACAGAACAAAAATGCAGATCAAACCCGGATTGATCAAAGGATTTGAAAAGGTTTTGTAATAATTCAAAGAGGTAATAATGTTAAAGGCACACCACAAAACAGGTCTTGTATTCTTCCCCGCTTTTGACTGGGCTATTGATCCAACCCATCCTGAAAGAGAAGAAAGGCTTCTATATACCCAGGACCAGGTAATAGAGGAAGGCATCTTTGATATCAGCGGTATTATTGAATACAAGCCGGAGATTGTCACCAATCAGGATATCAGGCGAGCGCATTTCTGTGTACCCAGCGAAAAAGCCGTTACCACCGAATCCCATCTCATCAGTGCCGGTGGGGCCAAGGCCATTGCAGATGCTGTTTTAAACAAAGAAGTGAAAAACGGATTCGCCCTTGTTCGTCCTCCGGGTCATCATGCCATGAGGGTTTCCCATGGCGGCAGAGGGTTTTGCCACATCAATATCGAAGCCATCATGGTCGAGTATATCAGATCTCAATTCGGTATTAAAAAAATAGCAATTGTTGATACTGATTGCCATCACGGGGATGGGACCAATGATATTTTCTGGCATGATCCTGATGTATTGTTCATCTCCCTTCATCAGGATGGCAGAACCATGTATCCCGGCACAGGCTTTCCCGGCGAATTGGGTGGCCCCAATGCCAAAGGTTCAAATCTGAACATCCCTTTACCGCCCGGCACATCTACGGAAGGGTATCTCTATGTTATTAGAAATTGTGTGTTACCTGTTTTAGAAGAATTCAAACCTGATCTTATTGTTAACTCTGCAGGCCAAGACAATCATTATACAGATCCATTGACCAATATGAATTTTTCAGCCCAGGGATATGCAAAACTTACCACCCTTCTAAAACCGGACATTGCCGTTCTTGAAGGCGGATATTCTATTGAAGGCGCGCTTCCCTATGTGAACCTGGGCATTATCCTTGCCATGGCAGGTCTTGATTATTCCGGCGTTGTTGAACCGGATTTCAATCCTGAACGTCTTAAACAATCGGTCAGTATCACGGACAAAATCAAAAAGACCACGGATCTTGTCAATTCCTATTGGAATCAGAAAGACGAATTAAGACAAAAAGCCGGAAAGCCCGGAGAACTCCAGATCAGACACCGGGAAATATTTTATGATACAGATAATATTTTTGAACGGCAAAAAGAAAAAGTCCGAATCTGTCCGGACTGTGGTGGTTGTTTTGAGATAGATTCCAATGCCACGCCAGGACGCCATATTCTTGCCGTACATATCCCTATCAACGCCTGTAAAGCCTGTATTGAAGCAGGCTATAAGTTTTTTGACCAAGCTGATAAAAGCAAATTTGATAAAATATTTTTACAGGATCGACCAAAAGATACATATCAAACAAAGTAACATTGGATCAAAAAAAACATTACCAAAACCTGATAATAAGATCCCTTGTGATTCAAGCCATAAGGGATTTTTTTACCGGCAATCACTATCTTGAAGTCGATACGCCCATCCGGTGTCCGTCTGTTATTCCCGAAGCCCAGATTGATCCTGTAACCACTGAAGGCCATTTTCTCCAGGCGTCACCAGAACTTTGCATGAAACGGCTGTTATCAAAAGGATTTGATAAAATATTTCAGATCTGCAAATGCTTCAGAAAAAACGAACGAGGATCACATCACCTGCCGGAATTAACCATGCTGGAGTGGTATGCAAAAGATAACACCTACCTTGATTTAATGAATCAATGCAAGGGGTTAATTCAATTTATTGCGTCAAGACTGTCCCTTGGAAACAAAATCAGGTATCAGGATAAACGTATCCAATTAGCCGCCCCATGGGAAAAGCTGACTGTTGAGCAGGCCTTTGATATGTATGCGGATAAAAGCCTCAACACAGCATTGGAAGACAACAGCTTTGATGAAATAATGAGCTTTCAAATAGAGCCCTGCCTTGGGAATGCAACACCTGTCTTTTTGTATGATTATCCGGCACGCCTGGCATCATTGGCAAAACTCAAACCGGACAATCCGGCCTGTGCCCAGAGATTTGAATTTTATATGGCCGGTATTGAGCTTGCCAACGGATTTACGGAACTGACCGACCCTGTGGAACAACAGCTGAGATTTGAAAAAGAAAATCAGATCCGGATATCTCAAAATAAAGCCAAGATTCCTGTCCCGGAAAAGTTTCTCAAAGATCTTGAAACCATGCCCGATGCCGCAGGTATTGCCATGGGTGTTGACAGACTTGTCATGATTTTTTGCAATGCACCATCCATTGACCATATCGTGACCTTCACACCGGAATCGCTTTAATTCAAGGGATTGGCAACAAACAGGTAGAAAAAAACAGACATTGCAATCCATTTTGAATTACTAATGGCCATGGCAGATTGGGGTTACACAACAAAAATGAAAGTCACTGTTTGGATTTTTGAAGACTTTCATATAAAACCTGCAAAACCCAAACACTCATTAATTCACTTCTTTTTTAACAAACAAAAACATAATACTGCATCCGATAATAAAGGATGCTATTGAAAGATAAAATTCTATTCCAATGAAGGGAAGCTCATTTATATTTGTATAGACTTTTACATCTTGAACCATACGGATCACACCATCCTCTTTGATATAGTACTGCGCCATGACAATGCTTTTTTTAAAAGGCCACAACGCGAATAAAGACCCTGCCATCAACCCGATAAGAAAAGCCATTGCTGCATTATAATATCTTTTTAAAACCGCAGTGACAAGCCTTACAAATAAAAGCCCGCCCAGAATAATGCCCATTGTAAAACACCCTAAAAAAGCAACATTATCCAAGTTAAATGTCTTTAGCCCTGAGATGGCGGAAACAACTTCAAAATACTCACCCATCAAAATAAGCACCAGAGACCCGCTTATGCCGGGAAGAACCATTGCTGAAACCGCAACCGCCCCGCAAATGCCTGCATACAGATACTCATCAAACGTATATTTCCCAGTAAAAAAAAAGGCTGCACTCTCTTGTTTTTCTTTTTGAAAATCCTGTTTTAAATCCCGATTCTGTAAAGACTGGGTCTGCAAATACTTGCCTGCGTAAACATCTGATTTCATCTTTACTTTATCGTAAGGGTTAACAGCATAGGTTACATAAAGGGTCGAGATTGTACCCATCAAAACAAAAAAAATCAGATAAAACTTTTTATCCGTCAACATTTTTACAGGTATGATGATGGAAATCAGAATCAACCCGAAAAATAAAGAATAGGTAATGGAAAACTGATGAACAATCAAATATTTCATCAGGCTTGAAAGGGAAATAATAGCTGCCACCGCACCAGCCATCAACTTAAACAGAAAAATAAAATCCTTTTTTTCTAAAAATTCCATAAAAATTTTAAATGTTTGCAGTTTATCTGCTTTAAAAAAAAATTTTAGAATAAGGTGGAAAAGATAGAGAGTATTAGCTTTATTGATATTATTCAGAATGGAAAAGACACGTTCATAAATTTTAAAAATCAGAAGAAATGTACCGCCTGAAACCCCGGGAATAATATTTGCCATTCCCAGGCAAAATCCGATAAAAAGCTCTTTGACCAGTGAAGGAAGCTCAATTTGACTTTTCATCAGTTTTTTTTTAAGACCCTACTCATCCCAGCCATGCTGACCAATCAATCTTACAAATCTGCAAGCACCAAGGTTTGTTGTTTTTATTCCGTCTTCTGTCTTTTCAAGATGTAGCAGTTCCTGTAAAAAATTACTGCCCACCGGCATAATAAGACGCCCCCCGATTGCAAGCTGTTCAATCAGCGGTGCAGGAATCTGCTGGCCCCCGGCAGTAACAATAATAGCATCAAACGGACTTTCCTGTTTCCAACCCTGGGTTCCGTCGCTATATCTGGTAACAATATTATAGTATTTCAACCTGTCAAAAAGCTTTCTTGTTTGCAAAAACAAGGTATTGTTTCTTTCAATGGTATACACCTTATAGACGATCTTAGCCAGGATGGCAGCCTGATACCCTGATCCTGTACCGATCTCAAGAACTCTTTCATGGCCTTTTAACTTGAGACTCTGAGTCATCTCAGCAATAATATAGGGTTGAGAAATTGTCTGCCCCTCTCCAATGGGAAGCGGGAAATCCCCATATGCGCTTTCGACAAGGGCTTCACTGACAAACAAATGCCTTGGCACTGTTCTCATTGCCTCAAGAACCAATGGATCTGTTATTCCCCGTGACATAATCTGTTTTTCAACCATTTCACGACGCCAGCGGACAAATTTTTTAGGTTCGTCGTTCATGTATCCTTAATACCAGCAACCCATTCTTCAGTCAAGAAAATACAATTTTCATCCTCTTCTTGACAAAAACATCTGCCTATCCTACATATCCATACTATTCTATAGATTACTAAAACATTATATAAGGGGTAAAAATGAGATCAATAAAATATTTAACCATGATAATACTCGCACTGTTGATTATAACAGGCTGTAACGATGACGGAGATGTGGTCAGTAACGATGATGTAGCAGTAGATGAGATTGCCACAGGATTACCAGCTGTTATTTTTATTGACAGTATTACTCCTGAAACGATCGGTGTAGCGGGTTCCGGCATCTCAAACATATCTATTATAACCTTTTCAGTTCATGACGATTCAGGCAATCCCGTCTCTGATGATAATCTGGTTGAATTTAAAATTTCCACACCTATGGGGGGGGGAGAAAAATTATCAGCAACCGAAGCCAAAACACAGAACGGTAAGGTTTCTGTTTCCCTTATCAGTGGTACTGTTTCAGGTACAGTGGGAATTAATGCGATTTATAATGACGGTGATACTAATTTTTCAACAGAAGCAAAAGTTACTATTGTCAGCGGTCTGCCGGCTGCAGAACAGCTTGGCATAGCTATTGAATCTTTTAATATGGCGGGCGGCAGGACATTTGGACTTCAGAACAAAATTACAGCATACTTGGGGGATAGATACGGTAATGTTGTGCCGGATGGAACAAAGGTAAGTTTTATGTCCGAGGGGGGAACGATTGGAACCAGTGATGGGTTTGAAGCTTCTACTGTTTTTGGAGTTGCCGAAGCAACTTTGCAGACCTCTCCTCCAACGACTCCTTATCTGGGGGGGGTGGACGGCTCATCAAAAAGCAATCCCGGCTTATGTAGAGTGGTAGTGTATACTCCTGGAGATGAAGGATTTTATGATATTAATGGTAACAATATTTATGATGAAGGCATAGATACTTTGACTGTGGATATGAGTGAACCCTATATTGATGCCAATGACAACGGCCAGTATGACAGTGGAGAAAAATATATTGACAGCGATGGAAGCGGTTTGTTTACACAAGCCGATGGAAAATATCAGTCAAATACCATTATATGGGATAGTTTGAACGTCCTTTTTTCTGATAACCAAGCGCCACTTAATTTGACCAAAAATTTCAATATTGATAGAATCAACGGGGGGAGTTATCCATTAATCTATTACCTCGGCGATGTGTATGGCAATGCCCTGGTTGGTGGAACTACTGTTAAAATAACCACTTCAGGTACATTTAACAACGCTGAATTAACAGGAGATACCGACTTTGTTTTACCCGATTCTAATGGGCTTGGAGAAGCACATACTGTTGGCTTGTTGATAACTCCTCAAGGCACAGAAGAAGCTGACAACGGTTCTCTGGAGGTAATAGTAACCGTAACGCCTCCAACTGGTAGTAGTGTGGGTGGAAATTCCAGCGGCCCTGTAACTGACACGACGGGTCCGCTCTAAACTCAAACTGCATAAATTTTAAAAGGCTGCTCTTTACAATGGATTTTTATGCCTTAAAAAGATCAGCCTTTTGCATCATGCAATCTTATTTTGATTACCGGCATAAGGTGGAACGGTTTGAGGCTTTTGATGAAAATTTTCCAGCACATAATCCTTAGAAACAGGGCTTATCAGAAAAGCCTTGTTTCGACTGAGTGTCCTAACTCAAATCAGTAATCTAATTTTTATTCTTAAGATCTATATTTATACATCATGAATCGACTTCAGCAAATCATACGAACAATTATCATTTCCTGGGTGATGTTTTTTATGGGAGTGACCGGATATATGGTGATCGAAAAATGGAGTTTCCTTGATGCCGCCTATATGACTGCCATAACCGTTACGACAGTCGGCTTTATGGAGGTACATGAAACAAGTCCCGCCGGAAAAATATTTACCATCATCCTTATGATTGCAGGTGTCGGCTATTTTCTTTACATTACCGGTGTTATAATACAATCCATTGTTGAAGGGGAAATGCAATCAATATTGGGGAGGAAAAGATTGGACAGAAAAATCAGTAAGTTGAAAAACCATTATATTGTATGCGGATACGGCCGTATAGGGAGAGTATTGTGTCAACTGATCAAAGACGAGACCAAGGATATTGTAGTAATAGAAAATGATGATACCCTTATTGAGTCATTGGAAAAAGATAAAATGCATTACCTTCATGGGGATTCATCTGACGAAGATCTCCTGGCAAAAGCGGGCATTGCAAAAGCCTCATTTTTAGTTGCCGCACTTGGAACGGACACAGCAAATGTCTTTCTTGTCTTAACGGCAAAACAGCTAAACCCTGATATTTATATTATGGCCCGGGCCAGCAGTCCGAAGGTAAGAAAAAAACTCATGGTTGCCGGGGCTAATCTGGTTGAGTCCCCCTATGTTACAGGAGCTGTTTCCATGGGATTAAAACTATTAAGACCAAGTGTCAGCAGCTTTCTTGATATTGCATTATCCAGAAGAAGCCAGGCCATTCAAATTGAAGAGCTTTTTGTCCCGAAAAGCTCCAGGTATACCAATGTTGCATTAAAAGATTCCGGGATCAGGCAGGATTTCAATCTCATCATAATATCCATAAAAAAATCCTCTGGAGAAATGTTGTTTAACCCCCACTTTGAAACCTTGATTGAACCCCTGGACACGGTCATTGTCATGGGGAAAACACCTGACTTAAGGAAATTTGCTAAAGAAATTAACCCGGAAAAAAAATAAAAGAACTCTTCCCTGGTTCTTTTCAGGAACAGTCCTTTTATCATTAATCGCTATTTTTTATTCCGGCTGACAACAATTATATTTTATAAATCACCCGTTTATCCGTTATGATAATATCAACGGTATACTTTCTGGATTCCATCTGGATCTGATCAACAATCTGATCCTCATAGGCAAGGGATACTTTCCTGCAGGTTTCAGGCAGTTTTGTTATCAATTTGCTGTAAAAATTATTACCAAACCCAATTCGGCCACCTTTGTCGTCAAACGCAAGCCCCGGGATAATGGCAATATCAACAGCTTCCAATGATATCTTCTTGCATTTTTCAATATTTGGTTCAAGGATATCATTGGCACTTGTGATAAGATCTTTATCATAATCACTTATTTTATAAAGATTGATTGCATTTTTTGAATCGGTAAAGACCGGCAAGACAAGTCCTTTTTCTATCTGTAGCGCTTTTTTGATAATTCTTTCAGTGGGAATTTCATTACTCACCGGGGTATATAAAAACGCCAGGTGGGCTTCCATGAAATTGGCAAACTCAAAAAGTTTAGCCTCAATAATTTTATATTTTTCAGAAAGTTCTTCTTTTGTGAGCTTTGCAAGCCGTTCAGCCACCACTGCTAAATTATTATTCTTCCCATTCTTTATTTCATCCATCTCTTTGCTTCCTTATTATTACAAAAAAAATTTTAGCAAATATTATGCACAGATTGGCAATTGTCAACCTGCAATAACCATTGACTGTTTACACACCTCGTGATATCAGGTTACAATTGTTAAAGAATCTTTTAAAATAAGAACTTAGCGGATTTAAAAAAGGTAAAATAATAAAAAATGCTGGATTTAAAATATGTAAAAAATAATCTGGAAATTGTTAAAAATGGAATGAAAAAAAGAAATGCTAAACTTAACTTTGCATCTCTTTTGGAAAATGATGACAAAAGAAAAGCCCTGCTTTTAGAAATAGAAAAGTTAAGACATAAAAGGAACGTGGTTTCAGATGAGATCGCCAAAATAAAAAAATCCGGCCATGACGCTGGGCCTCTTATTAAAGAAATGAGAGATGTGTCTGAAACAATCAAAAAACTGGACAAAGAACTTTCAACCATAAAAGCACTCATCAATGAGTTTCTTATTTCCATACCAAACATCCCCCATGAGGATGTTCCCATGGGTAAAGATGATACCCAAAACCGGCTGGAAAAAACCCAGGGGCAGCCAAAACAATTTGATTTTAAAATAAAACCCCATTGGGAAATTGGTGAAAATTTAGGAATTCTTGATTTTACAAGGGCTGCCAAACTGACCGGTGCAAGATTTCCGCTCTATATTGGAAAAGGGGCAAGACTTGAAAGAGCCCTCATCAATTTCATGCTGGACATCCACACATCCCAACACGGCTACACAGAGGCTCTTCCCCCCTTTATTGTAAATAAAACCACCATGACCGGAACCGGTCAATTACCCAAGTTTGAAGAAGACCTGTTTAAAATCGAAGGCTTGGATTACTACCTGATTCCGACCTCTGAAGTTCCAATAACCAATATTTATTCCAATGAAATCCTTGACGAGTCAATGCTCCCCTGCAAATTTACAGCGTATACACCATGTTTCAGGTCAGAGGCTGGTTCATACGGCAGGGATACAAAAGGACTGATCCGACAACACCAGTTTAATAAAGTGGAAATGGTTAAATTAACAACGCCAGAAACCTCTTTTGATGAACTTCAATCTCTGCTGGCAAATGCCGAAAAGATCCTTCAGCTTCTTGAACTGCCCTATCAAGTCGTTACACTTTGCACTGGTGATTTAGGGTTTTCAGCCACAAAAACCTATGATATAGAAGTCTGGATGCCTGGCCAGGACGACCAGGGCAAATACAGGGAAATCTCCTCCTGCAGCAATTGTCTGGATTTTCAGGCCAGGCGTGCCAACATACGCTTTAGAAGAAAAGGCAATAAAAAACCGGAATATGTTCATACTTTAAATGGTTCAGGACTGGCTGTGGGAAGAACATTTGCCGCCATATTAGAAAATTATCAGCAGGCAGATGGATCGGTCTTGATTCCAGATGCTTTAATACCTTACATGGGAGGCCAAAAGGTGATTCGTCATGAAGCTTGATTTCTTTCCTGAGGATATACGACCTCATATCATACCAGAGACAAGAGAAGGGCTGTATTACAAATGCCTTGGATGTTCTGCCGAATATCCCATTGAAAAACTTTTGTATGTTTGCCCTGAGTGTAATCAGGTACTGCTCATCCAGGATCGAAATGCCGCCTCCCTACAAAAAATTCCAGGGGCTGTATGGCAAAAAATATTTGATTTCAGAAAAATGTTGAAAATCCCCGCACTCAAGGGAATTTACCGGTATCATGAATTTATCGGACCCTGCATCCCTCTGGAGTCCATTGTTTACCTTGGCGAAGGTCACACCCCCATTGTTGAAGCCAATCAAACCCTGCAAAAGAAAGTCGGGCTATCCTTTTTTTATAAAAACGACGGACAAAACCCCAGTGCATCTTTTAAAGACCGTGGTATGGCCAGTGCCGTGTCAAGCATCAAATATCTCATCGACCAAAAACTGGTATCGGATGTTATTGCCATATGTGCCTCCACGGGTGACACATCTGCTGCAGCATCACTCTATGCCTCCTATCTGGACCCTTTAATCAAATCCGCTGTTCTTTTACCACACAAAAAGGTAACGTCTCAACAATTGTCACAACCACTGGGAAGCGGCGCGCATGTATTTGAAATTCCAGGTGTTTTTGACGACTGCATGAAAATTGTGGAACATTTGTCAACCCAGTATTCAGTGGTGCTTTTAAATTCAAAAAATGCCTGGCGCATTTTAGGTCAAGAATCTTATTCATATGAAATTGCCCAAGATTTTGAATGGGATATGAAAGACAAAGTGGTGGTGGTTCCCATTGGGAATGCAGGCAATATTTCAGCGGTAATGAACGGGTTTATCAAATTTTATGAAGCCAATATCATTGACTGCCTGCCAAAAATTATAGGCGTTCAGTCAGAACATGCAGATCCTGTTTTTCAATACTACCTTGAACCTGATGAGACCAAAAGAAAATTTGTACCCGTGGATACAAAACCAAGCGTGGCCCAGGCGGCCATGATTGGAAATCCGGTTTCAATGCCAAGGGTTGTACACATTGCAAAAAAATACAATTCACTTGCCGGTCGCCAACAGGTATTCTTTGTTCAGGTAACAGAACAATCCATCATGGATTGGCAGCTTCTGGCCAATAAGAACGGACATATTACCTGCACCCAGGGTGGAGAGTGCCTTGCAGGACTTGTGAAAGCACTTGACAAAAAAATTGTCAACAAAAAAGATACCGCCATCCTTGATGCAACAGCACATGCCATTAAATTTTCAGAATTTCAGGACCTTTATTTTAACTCAAAAATTCCCAAAGATTATCACATTGATTCCGACCCGGATAAAATCAATTTGCCGTCTCTTATATTGCCTGATAATCCGAATATGGTGCCATCGCAAAAAAAACGACTTGGAGAAAAAGATTTTCAAAACTTTGTAAAAGATATTTCAGAGAAAATTGCCGAAAGATTGAGTCTAAAAGTATCTTTATGATTTATGAAAAAACGGATCTGTTTTAAAATATTTTTTTTCACTGTTTTAGCCTTCTATGCCTATGGCTCGATCCCCTTTTTATCTATTGCTGAAGCAAAGGGGATCAAGACGTCTTATAAACGTTATTCAATTTTTAAATATAAAAATGAAGACGTCTTGTGTGAACCTTATATTGTGAAAAAAAACGATTGGTTATATAAAATTTTCAGACAAAAAGGGGAAATATCGGAAAAAGATTTCCCCTTTTTTCTTATTATCTTTAAAGAGATCAATCCACAAATCAGCAACATTGATGCGATTGAACCGGGCAGTCATATACGTATTCCTTTGAAAAAGGTAAAAAAAGGCGACTATGATCAGAGTACACCCGGCAATATTGATGTGCCGGTCATTGAATTTTCAACTTTACCAAAATACCCTGATCTTTCACCATTTTTAATGGAACATACGATAAAAAAAGGGGAAATCATTTCAAATCTGGTGGATAAAGAATTTTTGAAAAAAGGCGGTATTATATCGGAAGAAGGGCTAAAAGCATTTCAATTGGCAAACCCCGGCATAAAAGATATCAACATTGTATATGAAGGTGATGATATTTTTCTGCCTGATCCTTCAATAATATCACAATCCTGGTTCCGGTCTTTGTTATCCGAAAAAACAATGCAACAAGAACCCGTAAAAAAGAAGCAACCGGCAAAACATGTTAAACTGGAAGCCTGCGAACTCACACAATTAAAAAGATATTGTTCGCTCATTGATGGAACCCTTTTAAACCGAGGCAAACTGTATTTTCCCGGTGAAAACGACTCCAACCCGTTTATTGATTTAGCTTCCACCCCAATTATTGAAACCCAGAATGGGTCTAAAACACTCATTATATCAGATAAAAATGCTAATGATGAGCTGTTAAAAAGTGTAAAAACCTATTGGAAAAATTTAAAAATTAAATCAATATCGGAAACAATTGATACGCTTGACACACTAAAAAATAATCGTAAAACAATTCAACCCAAAAATATAGCCGCTGAATATCAAACAATTATTAAAACCCTTATGGATCAAGCAGGTCATGAGTATATCCCAAACGAAAAAATACCGTTTACACTCCATAATATTCACCTTGAAGCTTCCTTCGGCAGAGTCGTAAAAAAAGACGCCTCCGATCTTTTGATCAACTTTGGAACGGTCTATGGTGCGGCCCTGGAGGTCCTGGAAAAAAAAGAATTTAAAATCATTTCCATAACACCGAAATTGACCATGCTCGAACTGATTGGAAATCTGTTTTCCCATCTTGGATATTCAACATGGAAGAATCCTTCTTTTTTTACAGGGGAATCAGTTGAAAGCCTTAATGGCCTGTATGCAGATAAAAAGCAGGACAAATTGTTTATTCCTGTTAAACCCTTAAGCCATAACGCTATATCTTACCTGAAAAAAGAAGATATAAAAATCCTATCTCCAAAAAACACAGACCTATTCTGATAAAAGGAAACCTACGTATGAAAAACCTATGCTACCTTTTTTTTGCCTTTTTTTTTATGATATCATGTGCATCTAACAACTTGCATTCGGAAAACAAAAGAAAAATCGCTGCTGCAACGCAAAGAGTTGGTGAAGAATACTATAATGCCGGCAAGTATACGGCTGCCTTAAAAAATCTTCTCGAAGCCCAAAAAACAATACCCAATGATCCCTATCTTCATAACAGCCTGGGACTTGTATATCTGGCCAAGCAACGATATGATCTTGCGGAAAATGAGTTTAAAAAGGCATTAGACCTTAAGGCGGATTATAGTCAGGCAGAAAACAATCTTGGCGCAGCATATCTAAAACAGGAAAAATGGAATCTTGCCATCAAATGCTTTGAATCGGTTTGTGAAAACCTTTTGTATGCAACGCCTGAAATTCCCTTATCAAATCTTGGCTGGGCGTATTTTCATCAGAAAATGTTTAAAAAAGCCAAGCAATACTTTATTCAATCCATGGAAATCAGACCTGATTTTCTAATTGCAGTCCACGGGATTGCATCCGTTTATAATGAAACAGGCTATCCCAGTAAGGCAATTGAGTTTCTTAACCGCGCACTGGAAAAGAACCAGGGAGCTGCCATTCTTCACTCTGATCTGGCAAAAGCTTATGAAGCATTAAAAGAATTTGATAAAGCTCAAAAAGCCTGGGAAAATGTCCTTAAATCAGTACCTGAAACATCCTCACTTGCAAAGGAAGCACAAAAACATCTTTTTGAGATGAATTAATTTATTGTTGTTGTTAAATTGTTTCTTTTTTGTTCCAGCTGTACAATTGAAGGTGTTATAAATATTAAGAGTTCGTTTCTATTGTCGGTATTTGTATCTGTTCTGAACAGTCTTCCCAAAACAGGAATTTCGGAAAGAATGGGGGCTCCTGTTCTGCCTTTATTATCAGATGTTTTTACGATTCCACCAATAACGATGGTATCATTATCGTTCACTAACAACTCAGTTTGAGCCTCATTGGTTGTAACGGATGGAACCGAATTAATAATATCGCCAATATCATTTTTTGTTAAATGGACAACCATTGAAATTCTTTTATCCTGTGTTACATGGGGAGTAACTTCCAACTGCAAATTAACTGTTTTAAAGCTAACAGACGACCCACCTGTATCATCCCTTTCAAGGTATCCATATTCAAGGCCCTGAGTGATTTTTGCGCTTTTATTGTCCAGTGTAAGTATCCTGGGAGAAGACACGATTTTAAGATCCCCCTTTGTTTCAGATGCAGCTATTTGTGCATTCATGCTTAAAAAATTAGATCCCAGAATTCTATAAAAATTAAAATTACCGACTCCCCCAGACCCGGAAGGATTATTCAAGGCAATGTTGAAGTCCTCATCATATCCTGTATGGGGAGTTTGACTCTCGGAAAAACTAAAACCAATCCCAAGTGCCCGTGAAAAATTTTTTGTCACCTCCACAATCTTTGCTTCAATCATAATTTGAGGAGTGACTTTATCCAGCCTGAAAATAATTTCCCGGGCCTGATCCACTTTTGCCTGAGTATCAGTGAAAATTATCATATTGGTTCGTTTATCCACACTGATCTTACCTCTGTCTTTTGTTAAAATTTGATCTATATGAGGTTTGATATCAGCTTCTGCATCTGAATAATTTATAGGCATATATTCTGTGACTAAAGGTTCTAAACTTTTTTTCTGTTCCAAAGATTTTTTTCTGGCAGCAATGGCATCCTGTTCTAATTGTTCATCCTTTTTAAGGGTATCCAAGGTCGCAATGCGAATAACATTCCCTTCTTTTTTCTGGCCCAGGTTATTCATTTTTAACACAAGGTCCAGCACCTGATCCCAGGGAAGAGGATCTTCAAGGCTTAAGGTTACCTTTCCTTCAACATTTTGATCAATGGCAAAATTGAGTCCCCCAATACTTTTAAGTATCCTGAAGACATTCTTGATATCTGTTTCATAAAAATCCAGCTTGATTTTTTCGCCAGTATATTTTTTTGGAGATCCAAAAATTTCTTCTTCAATGGTTTTCTTTTTATCTGGTATTGCTGCTGTTTTTCCCGGCAAATCAATATTTTTTTTCTGGCCCTCGAGAACTCGGAGTTGCTCACCGCTGTTTATTGTTTTCTTTGCTTTACTGAACACAGGCGGTTCCATTGTAGAGGGTTCAAAAAACAATGAAATGATATTTTGATCCTGAACAATGCGATACGGCACCTGTTCTCTTATTTCTATTTCAATTTTAGAATTTTTCTTTTCTCCCGGAACCTGAACCGGCAGCAAACTTTTGACGGCAGATTTAAAATAGTGTGTTAAAATTGGCCGTTTATGATACTCTGGGATAATTGTATTATACAGATTCAAATATAATTTATCGTTACTGCCCCGAATAATGTCATATTTTACAGGAAAAGTTGTCTGGACAACGATATCGGATTTTCCGTTTTCCATTGTGTTAAACTCAATATCGGTCATTGTCGCAAGTTTACCGGGAATAATTATATTCTCTTTGGATACAACTCTTTCCTGAGAAGGGTTATCTGCAAGGGCAGGAACTGAATTTACTGTCCCTGTTAAAGCCTGCTGATTTGTCTCCATGCCTCTGAAAAGTGTTAGTTTCAGGACATTGTCATTTTCCATCACATCATAATCAAGTTCCTCTTTGAGCAAAATCTCAACTTTGGCCGTGGTCTTGTCTTCATCCGCATAATTTACGATCAAATCACCAATACTGTTGTTTTCAGGCACACTCGTGGTTAATCCATCAGCAATTTGAGTTTCCGGAAAATAAACGGCAATTCCAAAGGGAAAAGGTTGTTTTATAGAAGCATAACCTACTAATTTCTGATTTCCTTGAATCATGATCTCAATAACATTATCACGTAACGCGATACTTACAGCACTGATCTCTTTGCCACTGAAAACTGAAGCCGTTCTATCTAATATTTGCGGCTGTATCTGTTCAGCAGTTGTAACTGTTTCAATTTTTTGGGCACCACACCCGACAATAAGACATACAAGCCCCAAAAAGCCCAATAATTTTATGATATTGTTTATTCTCTTTATCTGAAAAAAAAACATTTTACTCCTCATTGTCATTTTTATGAAGTTTTATTTCCTGAACACGCTCTTTGGGTCTTCCCTTATAATCCCTGACAAGCTCTTTGATCACAATACTATTATTTTTAATTTCAGATACTCGCCCCTGGTTTTTTCCAATATAGGTGCCGATGGCAACCTCATACCCTTTGCCTGTAGCCTCCTCTACCATTGCAATCTGCCTGTCTTTCATGACAATGACGGCAACCAGACGAATTTGATTTAAGTCAATTTTCTCAAGGGGGGTCAGAATTCTTTTGGGTCTGTCATCAACAATAGGCATGTTTTCTTCCGGTTTATCCTGAATTAACGGTTTAAACGGATCTGTTTTGCCTTTAAAATCATAATGCCGCTCTTTTTCCATATCCGAGTTTATCTCTGATACCTTATGATTTTTCTCTGCCAATGATTCGTCTTTAGGAATTGGTTCTGTTTTAGTTGTTGGGTTGGCTTTGGGAATTGGTTCGGTTTTGGATGTTAATCCGGCTTTGAGGTTTAATTTGTTTTTTTTATGATCTTTTTCAAGTTTATTTTGAACAATGGGTTGACTTATTTTTCCTGAGACGACATCAGGTGTTAGTTTAGCTTTTACAGGTGGCGGATCATCACATGCAAAAAGCAAAAAGATAAGACCGCATAATATTAATAAAATAATTTTTGAATCAACCCTTATCATGAATTCTTTTTATTTATCCCTATTACTTTCTTTTTTTCCGTTGATTTTTTTTTGAGGACTTTATATTTTCAACAAACATATAGGTAACAGCCTTGCAACTCATTTCCAATATATTACCGCCCTTTTTACCTTTAACATCAACATCATTTATATTTACAATCCTGTTCAGCCTTGTAATTTGAAAGAAAAAATCCGTAATCTGATGATATCTGCCTTCCACCTTGATGGAAACGGGAATTTCTTTATAAAACTCCTTATTTATCTCATTATTCGGTTTAAACAAGTGAAAAGCCAGACCGGCATCGCTCCCTGCTTTGGAGATGCCCGTCAGCAAAGCGGGTATTTCTCTTTTATCAGGAAGTGCTTTCATTGCCTCGTTAAACTTTTCCTGGGTTGCGGCCATCATTTTTTCATATTTTAAAATCTCAGCAGCCCTTTTTTTATAAGTTGAAAGTTTATTTAATTGAGTTTCATAATTTTGTTGAACTTTTTTTAATTCTTCATGCTTGGGCATAAAAACAAAATAATAGTATGCTCCACCAATAACAGCAAATGTAATAAGACAAACAAGCAACCGCTGTACTTTTGTGAGCGCCCCTATTTTTTCAAAGACAAGGCTTAATCTTTCTTTTATTTCATTGATTTTGTTTTTTTCACTGTTCTTCATTTTCTGCCTTGCTTTAAAGCCTCTTTTTCAACTGGTTTGGGCTTTGCTTTTACACACAATAATTCAAATGATTTTAACATCACATCATTTTTAAACTTTCTCATTTGAGCTGTTTTCAAATCAACTTTACTGAAAAGAATTGATTTTTCAAGTTTTTCCATGAAATCTGCAATTGTAGGGTTGTCAAATGCAACTCCTTTGATCGTAACATTATCGTTACTTGTTTTAAAACTTTCAAGCCACATTCGTTCGGGAACAATAAGATCTGTCATACCATCAAACAATAGCAATTGTTTTTCCCGCTGTTTTTTCAATAAAGAGACAATTTCAAGCTTATCTTCAAGCACTTTCAGGTCTTTCTTTATTTTGGCAACCCGATCTGCCTTTTCTTTATATTTTGAAATTTGAGAGTTTACCTGGTTTGTTTTTTCTTTTACCGTTAAAATTTGTTTGTTTACGGTAATCGTATACCATACAAGGGCTACAACAGTGAGTAAAATCAACAATAAGAAAACAGATATCTGTCTTCTGATATTCTCTTTTTTCCTGGCAATTCTAAATGGTAAAAGATTAATTCTGATCATTTATCATCTACTCTTCTTAATGCAAGCCCTATGGCTATCGGTGCCAGGGGAGCTGCCTTGGCTATAAAAGAATCTGGAAATTTTTTTTCATTTACAATCAACCCTTCAAACGGATTAATGATTGATACATCAGCCTCAAGTTCAGACAAAAGACAATCTTGAAATCCTTCGACAAAGACACCGCCCCCGCTGAGCACTATCTTTTCAACTTTCTCATCATTGGCCCCGGATTGATATGTATTCACCACTTCACATATTTCAGAACACCATGACTGCGCAATACTCAAACTAATTTCTTGAATCATGCCCAGGTTAACAAAGTCATTTCCACCTCCATTAACTGCCTGTTCAGCCTCATCAACAGTTATATCCAATTGACTTGCAATCTCCTCTAAAATCTGGTTTGTTCCAGATACTGTATCCCTCATCATTAAAGATGAATTTGATTTCAATATGTTTAAAGACGTTTTTGAAGCCCCGATATCAATCAGCATAGTTGTTTTCTCACGACTTTCATAGGGAAGTATTTCATAAGTATTTTGAAGAGCAAAGGTATCAACGTCAATTATTTTAGGATTAAGTCCGGCCAAGTGAATCAAATCGATATATTCAGCCACCAGATCTTTTTTAACTGCAACCAGCAGCACATTCATCTGCTCGGGCGAAATCTCACTTTCTCCCAGAATTTGATAATCAATATTAACATCATCAATATCATAGGGAATATATTGTTCCGCTTCGGAATATATTGTGTCATGAAGCTCTTTGTCAGGCCTGGTAAACGTATTGATTGTTTTTATAACAACAGAATGTCCTCCTGTTGAAATTGCAACATTTTTTTCATGGATTTTCTGAGATTTAAAAAGCGCCCGGATATCATTGGCAAGACTTTCCATATCAATAATTCTGCCTTCAGAAATGACACCCGGATTGATTCGAGTCATACCAAATTTATTTAAGATGCGTTCTTTCCCGGTTACCTTAAGTTCAGCAACTTTAATGGAAGAAGAACCGATATCCAGACCTACAAGATGATCTTTTTTTCCAAATATCATACACTTTCACAATAATTAAGGTAAAACCAATGTACTCACGATAGTGCAAACAATCTTTTTTTATATTGATATATAGCAACAACATCCCTATACTGTCATGCGAAATTGCTGTAAAACCAAGCACTATCATATTTTTTGCTCAATTAATAGCAAAAAACAAAAAGAGTTGTCAAACTTAAAAAGAATAAAACATAATGTTACAAAAAACCAACAAAAAACAAAATATCAAACCCTTCAGATTAGTTAAATTTTTCACATTTTCCTCCCTTGTGATAATGTTCACTGCAACAATTGTCATCTCAGCTTTAAATGTACACTGGGTAAGAAATATTCTCCTGGAGAAAAGTGAAGAATACGCCTCCCTTCTTGTTGAAAACCTTAACCATCAAATCATTTCAAGATTTATGCTCCCTGCATTAATACAATACGGGGAAATCAGATTAAGAGAAAAAAAACAATTTCTTCTGATGGACAGGGTCGTCCGCTCAACCCTGCATAGCTTTAATGTAGAAATGGTAACTATTTATGATGAAAAAAACATCATCTCCTATAGCTTTGATCAAAACAAAATAGGGCAGGAAAACGCAGGAGGTGTCCATTATGAAAAAGCAATGAAAAAACAAGCCACATCAAGACTTTTACAGCAGGGAAGCTTTATTGAGCTGCTGTTCTGGTTTCCCAGGGAAACAAAGATCATCACCTTTGCACCCTTAAGGGCTGAAAAACAGCTATCCCCCGCCCTTGCCGGACCAGTGTTAGGGGTGGTTGAAATTGTCAGAGATGTCTCCGATGATTACAAACAAATTGTTAAGCTTCAAGGACTTATTGTCGGATCCTGTTTTATTGTCATGGGAATTCTTTTTATAGTCCTTTTATCCGTTGTCAAACAAGGAGAAAAAATCATAGAAAAAAGAGCGGATGAAAGGCGTAAACTGGAAGAGAAACTGCATCAGGCAGAACACTTGTCAGCCATTGGTGAAATGACAGCCGGGGTATCTCATGAGATCAGAAATCCTTTGGGAATTATCAAAAGCAGTGCGCAATTATTAAAAAAAAAGATGGACAAACTGGACGCCAAAAGTCAAATACCGGATATTATTGTTGAAGAGTCTGCCAGGCTTGATAATATTATTACCGATTTCCTCGATTTTGCCAGACCAAAAATCCCGGATATCCATCCTTGCAGGGTCGAAGAGCTTATAGAAAAAAACATTGCCTATCTTAACCCCCAGATAGAAGAGCATGATGTTCAAATTATCAAAGATATACCGGATGATCTGCCTGAAATACTTGCCGACAGTACCATGCTGTACCAGGCGTTTTTAAATATTTTGATCAATGCCTTCCAGTCCCTTAAAAACAATGGATGTATTACAATACGGATAAAACATGATTATACCAACATCTGTATTAATTTTATCGATAATGGAGAAGGAATCAATGAACAGATCCTAAAAAAAATATGGACCCCCTTTTTTACAACAAAAGATACCGGAACAGGATTGGGCCTTGGTATTGTAAAAAATATGATTGAAGCTCACAATGGAACAATTACAATTGTGAATATGGAACCAAAGGGAGCAAATGTGGAAGTTACACTTCCGGTTTAGGAGACAGATCAAATGGAAAACATCCTGATTGTTGATGATGAAAAAAATTATCCCATGATAATAGGAGAGCTTCTTCAAGAAGAAGGCTATACATCCCTAACCGCTTCCAGTGGAATGGAAGCATTGGATATATTGAACAATGAACTTATAGACCTGGTTTTGACAGATGTAAAAATGCCCGGGATGAGCGGCATCCAATTACTGGAAAAAATAAAACAAATCAAACCGGACATCCCCGTCATCATTATGACGGCTCACGGCAGCGTTGAAAAAGCCGTGGAAGCCATGCATAAAGGAGCATACACCTTTATTCTCAAACCGTTTGAGAACCAGGCCCTCATTGCCCACATTGCCAAAGCCATGTCAATTTATAAAATTGTTCAGGAGAACAGTGTTCTCCGGGAAGCCATCACCTCACGGTACAGCTTTGATAATATTATCGGGAAAAGCAAACCCATGCAGGAAATTTATGAAATTATCAAAAAAGTGGCTCCGTCAAATGCCAGCATTCTGATTGAAGGTGAAAGCGGAACCGGAAAAGAACTGGTGGCAAAATCGATCCATTATAATAGCCATAGACATAGCAACCCCCTGATTGCAGTGAACTGCTCAGCATTTGCTGAAACACTTTTGGAAAGTGAATTATTCGGTCATGAAAAAGGGGCATTCACAGGGGCAGGCGCGCTGAAAAAAGGACGCTTTGAAATGGCAGACAAAGGAAGCCTGTTCCTTGATGAAATCGGAGAGCTTCCCATTTCCCTCCAGGTAAAGCTATTAAGGGTTCTCCAGGAAAAAACAGTGGAAAGGGTCGGCGGGACCGCATCCATACCTGTTGATTTCCGCCTGATTGCGGCCACCAACAAAAACCTTGAAGATGAAGTAAAAAAAGGCAATTTCAGAGAAGATCTCTTTTACAGGCTCAATGTTGTCAAGACGGTTATCCCACCACTTCGAGACAGATCCGAGGATATTCCGTTGCTGATCAAACATTTTATTGATAAATATACCCATGAGCAGCACTTTAACGGAAAAGTATCCGGGATCAGCCCGGAAGCCATAAAAATGCTGTACGAGTATCATTGGCAAGGCAACGTAAGAGAACTTGAAAATACGATAGAACGCGCCGTCATTCTCTGTAGCAGCAACATCATAACCCCGTCCGACCTGCCACCCCAGGTCAGACAAATCAAACCTTTTACACTCGATCTGGATGGGATTCCAGAGGGTGTCGGCCTTGTGGAGACACTGGCCGCAGTAGAGAAAAGGATGATACAAAGAGCAATGAAACTTTCAGGTAACGTGCAGACAAAAGCAGCAAAACTCCTGGGAATAGGAAAAAGCGGGTTGAACCAGAAACTTAAAAAATTCAACCTGGATAAATGATTTAACTCACAAAAAAGTTTATATCACTTCATTTCATCAATTTTACTCTGAGCAACCGGCTTGTACATGGAATTTTCATATTCCGTTACAATTTTTTCATACATTTTCTTGCTCTCGGCCACGTTATTATCGGTTTCATACAACATTGCCAGTGTATATCTTGCTTCATCCTTGAGAAGATCGGTTTTTCCTTTTTCGATTTGAAAAAAATATTTCTCAGCTTCGTCAAACTTTTTTTGCGCAAGGCAAACATGCCCCAAAGATGCCAAAAGCAAATTTTCCATAAGCGCTTGATCATCAAATATCTCAAGGGATTCTTTATAATATTGATAACTTTGATCAAATTTTAAAGCATCATAACATATTTTGGCAAATTTAACCTTGGCCTGCCTGCCCGCAACAGTATTGGTATAATCGGTAAAAATAAGTTGAAAATCATCTTTAACTTGCTCATACCCTTTATCCGGATCCTTGGCGTGTGCATATTTTTTTAATGCCTTATTAACAAGTATGGCAGCACTGTTTTCAGCTTTTTGAAAACTATACATAACCCCTGAAAAAACCATTGCCAACAAAACAACAGCACTTGCTATCAGAATCAATTGCTTTTTATATTCTTTTGCACAGGCCATTGTTTTCAAAAGATTTTCCTGAAAAGGGTCTAATTTTTCAAGCTCTTTTTTACGTTCGTTTGATACTTTCTGATCTGCCATTCTTCCACCCGGCCCTAAAAATATATGTTAATAATTAAAACTTACCACACCAGTGTTTTATAAATCCAGCCGACATCCCCGTCTGCATGCTCAATTTTGATCCAATTTCCCTTTTTCCCAAGAACCTTGAACGGCACGCCTTTTTCTGTTGTAAACAAAATAGTGCTGCCTTTAACCGGTTTAGATCGGACATTGCATTTATTTTTTATCGTAATCACACTTGGAGTGCTGCCTAAAAGAGATTTATGAAGCCAGGCCACATCATTTTCAAAATCCTTAATTTTATACCAGTCGCCTTTTTTTTCAATAATGATTACGGGATGATATTGCTCTACCTGCCACAACTCATCATATTTTGTACCGGGCTCCGGTCGCATATTGGCTATACCTACCTTAACAGAAAGCCGTTCTTGTGCAAAGAGTGAGCCTGACAAAACCAATAAACCGGCCAAAACACCTGTAATAATTTTAGTAATAATGTTAATTTTCAAATGCTTCATAAAAGCCTCCGTATTTTTTTTCTCCTAACCAAAACCTAAAATCATTCCCGTCTGGTATACCAAAAAAGACATGCCCCATGCAACCATAGTTGTGTATATCACATTAAAACCGGCCCATTTTGCTGAAGTTTCCTTGTAAATCGTAATAATCGTTGCAAAACAGGGTACATACAGCAAAACAAACACCATCATTGAGAGAGCGGACAAGGCAGTCATACCGGAATTTTTAAGCGCTTTTTTCAGTGCATCCCCCTCATCATTGCCAACACCATATAACACACCCATTGTACTGACAACAACCTCTTTGGCAACAAACCCAGTCACAAGTGCCACACTGGACTGCCAGCCTATTCCAAGAGGTTTAAAAAAAGACTCTAAAACTTTTCCAATCCTGCCGATATAGGATTTGGATACCCGTTCCTGCTCTTTTTTATTATTTATCTGTTTTAATTTCAGCGTTAATTGCCGGTTTAACTGTTCTGCCTCCTGAACGTCCACCAAAGCAATTTTCTGGGAATACTCAAATTTTATGGTATTGATCTGTTCATCATAATCCACGGAATAAAAAATTGTTTTGGGAAAACTTGAAAGCGCCCATATAATAATTGAACCAATCAAAATAACCCCGCCCATTTTTTTAAGAAACATTTTGCTTCTTTCCCACATATGGATCAAAAGGCTTTTGAGCATCGGCATTCTATACGGCGGCAGCTCCATGATAAATGGGGCTTCTTCTCCTTTAAACAAAACAGCTCTTAAAATTCTGCCGGATAAAATTGCAATGACAATACCGGTAAAATAAAGAGTGAAAATAATTGTCCCCGCTTTTTCAGCAAAAAAAGTGCCGGCCAATACAATATACACAGGAAGCCTTGCCGAACAAGACATGAAAGGAGTCATAAGGATGGTTAAAATCCGGTCCTTATAACTCTCCAGGGTTCGCGTAGCCATAATCGCCGGCACACTGCAGCCAAATCCCATCAACATGGGTATAAAAGATTTTCCATGAAGCCCGGAGGTATGCATAACCCTGTCCATCAAAAAAGCAGCCCTTGCCATATATCCGGTATCCTCAAACAGGGCAATACAAAAAAATAAAATAAGAATATTGGGCAAAAAAATCACAACACTGCCGATCCCTGCGATAACACCGTCCAACAAAAGATCCTTGAACATGGAGGGCGGCAAAATATTATCCAGACTGTCAGACAAAATAGAAACCGACATATCAAGCCATTCCATGGGATATGCACCAAGGGAGAAAGTCAGTTGAAACATGGCCCAGATAAAAAAGATAAACACAGGGATTCCAAAAAATCTATCCGTTAGTACAAGGTCAATATTGCGTGACATATCAATGCGCTTAATGGCAAGATTGCTAACTGTTTCTTTTACAATCCCGGCAATAACCCCATACCGGTCATCGGTCAATACAATTTCAAAATCATCTTCAAACAAATCGAAAATTCTTTTGCGGCAATTTTCTGCAACATGAAAAATTTTCTCTGCTTCCTGTGATGACAATTCTCTGAGTTTACCTTTAACGATCTTATCATCTTCAAGAATCTTGATTGCCGTCCATCTGAGTACATCGTCAAGGTTTAATTTGCTTTGGATAAGTTGATCCTCAACATTGGAAATGCAGGACTCAATATCCTTTCCATAACGGATATCCCGGCTTTTTTTCCCTTCATCAAACCGGGTGATCTCCTCAATGGCAGCATCAACAAGTTTATCAATCCCCCTGTTTTTATTTCCAATGGTAAAGACCACTGGCAGGCCAAGCAGCAGGGATAATTTTTTTTCATCAATTTTAATCCCTTTTGCTTCTGCCACATCAGCCATATTCAGAACAAACATGGCAGGTCGTCCAAGCTCCAGAATTTGAATGGCCAGAAAAAGGCTTCTTTCAAGATTGGAGGCATCTATAATCGCCACAACAATATCAGGATTTTCATTTAAAATAAAATCTCTGGCTGTGATCTCTTCAATTGAAAATGGCGTCAGGCTATAAGTCCCCGGCAGATCAACCACCCTCAAGTCATATTTTTTATGGCGCAGCTTTCCTTCTTTTTTTTCCACGGTTACACCCGGCCAGTTTCCCACTTTCTGCCGCGCACCTGTGAGGTTGTTAAATATGGTTGTTTTGCCGCAATTAGGGTTCCCCGCAAGGGCAATGGTCAATTTCTCAGTCATGTTACCTTTTTCTGAATTTTACGTTTTCCACAAGTATATTTGCGGCCTCCTCAACCCGAAGAGATATATGATATCCTTTGACAACAAGTTCAATGGGATCTTTTAGAGGTGCGTATTTTTCAACATATATTGTTGCCCCCCTGTTGATACCCATTTCAAGCAGTCTCCGTCTTAAAACGCTTTCTCCTGAAACCTTTCTTATAATGCCTTCCTGGCCTGTTTTCAATTGGCTGAGCATAAGGGGAGATTCAAAGATATTTTTGTCTTCTTGATCTTCATCAGGGTCAAGCGATTTTTTTGGATCAAAGGATTGAACCCTTATTTTTTCAGCCATACCCTTGCCTAAAACCAACCTGTTATCGCCTGTGGCAATAACTACCTGGCCACCAAACCCGCTGGAAACAACTTCGATCAAATCCCCTATTTTAAGCCCCATTGAAGAAATTCTAAGCTGCATGTTTTTACCTGCTTCAAATTCCTTTACAATAAGTTTTTCCCCTTGTCTGGCCTTATGAAGCTGAACCAGTTCATTGCGATCTTCCATACACTTTGAACAAATGCCGTATATTTCCATTTTATGCTGAAGCATGTGGAACCCATACGCATCCGCAACCTTTAGCTGCTGTTTTTCTATGGCCTCATCTTTGAATTCCAGTATGCTGCCGCATTTTGTACATACCATATGGTCATGATGCAATCCAATGTGCCTGTGTTCATATTGGGTTTCTTTGTCATCAAACTCTACTTTGCATGCAAATCCGAACCGGCACAAAAGCTCCATACTGTTGAATATAAAGCCTTCATCTAGTTTGATCCCATCCGATTTAAGCGCAAGTTGAATATCTTTTATTGTGACATGGTGTTCAAGCTTTAAAAAAGCCTCCAAAACCTGAAATTTGAGGTTGAACTGGTCAACACCCTGTTGTTGAAACAATCTTTTAAACTGCTTTTTTTCTTGCTCATGTGTATCAATCATTGCTTTTGTCCCTTAAAATAACGTTCTAAGATATTATAGCTGCCGGTGTATGTCAAGCAAATGGAACGAAATGGAATACCCCATTGACAAGACCATATATTCTCAGGTACTTATGCCCATTTCAAACAAACACTTTTATCAAACAAACAATGAAGAATCTCAAACTTTCCAAATATCTTTTAAAAGATTTAAGCATAAAAGATCAAACTATTCATAATCGTATGGTACTATCGCCCCTGGCAGGTCTTGGTCATATAGCCTTAAGACAGCTTATCTCTGAATTTGGCGGATTTGGCCTGCTGTTTACAGGAATGTGCAGCGCAAAGGCAGTCCCTCATGAAAATCCCAATACCTCCCTTGTGTTTAAATGGAGGCAAGAGGAACTGCCCTGGCTTGTCTGCCAGATCTTTGGATCAGACCCTGAAAATATGGCTCGGGCTGCAAAACGAATTGAAAAAGAAGGCTTTTTCGGAGTGGATCTTAATTTCGGATGCTCTGTGGCGGCTATCTGCAAAAAAGGATGCGGGGCTGAGCTGTTAAAAAATCCTGATCTTTCATCAAATATTGTGAAAGCGGTAAGTGATGCAGTCTCGATTCCGGTCTTTGTTAAATTCAGGATCGGATGGGAAAATAATCCTCAAGCTGCCGTTGATATGGCAGGACGATTTGAAGATGCCGGGGCAAATGCACTGACCTTCCATCCAAGGATTGCACCGGACAGAAGAAACCGGCCGCCCCAATGGGAGGTGATTAAACTTGTCCGGCAAGCCGTCTCCATCCCCGTTTTTGGTAATGGGAACCTTTTTCAGGCAGAAGACGGGATAAAAATGATTGACCAGACATCCTGCCATGGACTGTCCGTAGGGAGAATGGCAGTTGCAAGGCCATGGCTGTTTGCCCAGTGGACAAAAGGATTTTCCCCGGGAAATGATATTTTTTTTACCGCTGCCATGAGAATGACCCGGATTCTTTCAGATCATTATGAGGATCATTTTAGCGTTAAGCTCTTTAAAAAGTTTTCTCCCTATTTTTGTGCTAATTTCAAATTCGGGCATAGCATTTTAAAAAAACTGATGCGCGCTCAAACCATGGATGATATCAGAAACAACCTTGATTCAATATTTGAATCCACACCAGAAACCCTTTCAAGACCAAACCTTAATTTGTTCTTGTAGTATCAAAACTTAAAATGAATAAAAAAATGAAACAGCCTGATCTTTCAAAGTTCAAATGCCTGGGATGCGGTGCATGCTGCAGACAACCCGGATATGTCAAACTCAAAAAAAACGAAACGGACATCATTGCAGCTTTCTTGAACATGGATGTTTATCAATTCATTGCAACCTTTACAATCCTTACCAAAGACAGGCACAACCTCTCTTTGATAGAAAAAGAAAATGGCGAGTGTGTGTTTTTAACGCTGAAGGGTTGCAGGATCAATGATGTAAAGCCGGAACAATGCCGTGATTTTCCGCTCAAATGGAAATTCACGGCATTTGAAAAAATTTGCGCCTGGGCAAAAAAAGAATTAAAAAAATAAAATCTAACTTTACAGACCCAGTATTGCCAAACCTTCTTCAAGTTCAAAATACGGTTTAAGATCATATTTATATCCGGGCACACCAAAATAGATGGCCAGACTTTCACCAATGACTTTTAAGCCTTCTGCAAGCCTGTCGTTGCTCAGCTCATAAAAGGTTATGGAATTCATTCCACCGGTTTTACTGGCCGACACATAGGGCCCCTTTTTATTAAGAAACTCCGGCAAAACAGGTGCCTTCAGATATCGTTTTGCAATTTCCTTGGTACTTTCAGGGGGATAAGTAACATTAGAAATAATGACCATGTTTGTCTCCTTTTTTTAACAATTAGATTTACGTCAACATAAGGAAAAGTATGGTCATATAAGACCCTGGCTGTCAAATCTTTTCAATATTGTGTTTCAAAGAAAAGAAATTTTTCTGGACTAATAAAAACATAAGCCATTGGTTCACCAATTGTTATGAATGACCGATATTGTGATCAATTTCAAGTCTTTCAGACTCTTTATCAATATTTCCAATGACAATTAAAATTCATATCGAATATTACTATTTGACTAAGCCCTCAAGGGTTCATAATTTCAGTTTTAAAATAAATTAAAAAAAAGAGAATGATAAGGAAAAATAATGATAAAAAAGATTGATTGCAGACAACTTCAATGTCCGGCACCCGTACTTAATACAAAAAAATTTCTTGAGCAGGAACCAGCAACTGAAATTGATGTTATTGTAGACAATGACGCTGCCGTGGAAAATGTAAGCAGGTTCTTAAGTTTCCATGGGTTTGAAGTATCAGTGGATACTGACGGTATCAACTCAACCATATCCGGGCGAAGAGATCCTGAAACCGCCACGATACTGGAAACAAATCTTGATCATACTAAAACAACCCAAAATTCAGACACTCAAAAAATTTTGGTTATTATCTCCTCACAGCAAATCGGGAAAGGGGATGATGAACTGGGTCAAAAACTGATGATCAATTTTGTCAAAACCCTCAAAGAGATGGGCAATGATCTCTGGCGTCTGATTCTTTTAAACGGCGGTGTAAAATTTTCCACCAAAGATTCCAAAATTTTTGAAGATCTCGCCGGTCTTGATGCTTCCGGCGTGAGCATTCTTGTTTGCGGGGCCTGCCTGACCCACTTTGGATTAATGGATGCAAAAGTCATCGGTGAAACAACCAATATGCTGGATGTTGTAACATCAATGCAGTTAGCCGACAAAGTCATAAATATTTAATTAATTATGAGTTTCACCCACGTCAACACAATTTATTTCCCAACTTTTTCCGGTGGAAATTATGTATTGCAAAAATCATGTATTGTTGACAAAAAAATCATCTATGATATTTTGTTGCTTGAGTTTTTGGCCGTAAGCTTTTGCACTCTTTTTATCGACAAACTCGGAAATCCTAACCACAAACCATGTTTTTCCACCGCCTACAACCTTTTTGACCATTGCTTTAACACCTTTTTTCTTTAATCTCTCCACATACTTATCAGCATATTGCTGTTTTAAATAAGCTGACACTTGAATCGTAAAAGGCTTGGGTATACTGATTTCAATTTTAACTGTTTGCTTTTCCTTTGTTCCGGACTTGAGCAGATGAGAAAAGGTACTGACCATGAACACCACAAACCAGACCGATAGAATCGAAAGCAAACCTGCCTTTAAATAAAATCGGGTATTTTCACACTCTTTGAGATAGGCATACCCTTTGCCTGTGGACAAAACAAAAAAACTTATGACAGATCCAAACCCAGCACCAAACCATTTCAGAAAACAAACACACTCTGATATAATTGATTTTAAGAGTGTACCAGTCCCAATCGTCTTTTTTTGAGTCTTATCATCTGAAAAAGACCAACTGGTCTGTTCAAAGGATTCATCGACTTTTTCAATGATATCAGCGATTTTCTTTGAATAGCGACTTTCAAAAACCGGCTCTTTTTGTACCTGGTTATAAAGTTTTTTTGCTGTAAAATCCTTTCTTTCCAATCCAAGAAAAATATCTGTCAGCAAAGCGGATAAGATTGTATCAGTATAATATTTTTCAGCAAGAACAGAAATCACCTCCTGCTCAAAAGATGTAACACAAGCAGATTGCCTAATTTGTTTAAGCCAAAGCTCTGCAACATCAACATCATCCGGATTCATTTTCAAATAAACCGCTGCAACCGGTTTAAAATTTGGATTTTCAACAGCAGTGTTTAATTGAAATTTTGCAATTGCTGCAGATATTTTCCGAGTTGTGTTTCTTGAAAAAAACGGCCGAAAAAGAAAGGTATCAAACATCCTTAAAGCCTTTGTATAATTTATTTCAGCTTTATTAAAAAGTCCTGATATTTCCCAGACCCGGCCTTCCTTGATCAGGTGATTGATAATTTTTTTAGCTGTCATATCCATTAAAAAACCAATAATCACCATACAGCAAGCAAGGGTCACAAACCCTGTGATTACATGGTTGATACCGGGAAAAAATTTTGAAAGCTCCGGCAACATATAAAAACACAAAGGTATGCAAAACAGTGTGGTGATCCACATATGAATACTGATATGTCTTAATATACGGGTCATTTTTCTTCTTTTATACACAAAAATTGTTCCGGCTTTAAAGGAACCGTTAAAACTTCAGCTATTGAATTTTCCTCTTCAGGAGGACAACCTGTTGTAGTATCTACTGTTTCAAATCGGATATCATCTGGAATGGAAAATTTTCTTTCAGGATCGGATTTCAGTGCATTGATCATAAACTCAGCCCAGATGGGTGCCGCACCCTTGCCGCCGGTAATCCCATTTTTATTGATGTCTGTTAATCTCTTTTTCCTGTCAAAACCGATCCAGACAGATGCACACAGGGTTGGTGTAAAACCTGTAAACCAGGCATCATTGTAATTGTCAGTAGTGCCTGTTTTTCCCGCAGCTTCACGGTGAAAACCCAGTTGACGAACAGACCGGGCTGACCCCCTTTCAATGACCGATTTCATCATATCCACAACCTGATAAGCAATGGCCGGCTCAAGCACTCTTTTTTCCTGAACAATATGTTCAAAAATAACGCGGCCCAATGCATCTTCAACCCGCCGGAAAAAAAACGGTTCATGCCTGATCCCAAGGGTTGCAAAAACCGTATATGCCGAAGCCATCTCAAAAGGTGTAATGGTGGAAGTTCCCAGTGCTATGGAATAAACATTTTTTAACGGGCTTTGAATACCACATGCTTTGGCAGCACGGATAACCATGTCAGGCCCGATCTTTTCCACCAACTGAGCCGCAATGGTATTCACAGAGTTGGTTAAGGCCTTTTTTAAAATCATATCACCTGAAAAGGTTTTGGTAAAATTCTTTGGTTTCCAGTCGGCAGCCCCTTTTACCGGTATGATGACAGGCTTGTCAGTCATGATAATCGCCGGATGCCACCCCAATTGCTTGAATGCCGCATAATACACAAAGGGTTTAAATCCGCTTCCCGGCTGACGTCTGGCTTTAACGGCCCGGTTGAATTCACTCTTATAATAATTTTTGCCGCCCACCATGGCTTTTACAGCACCGGACCCTGTATCGATTGCCACAAGTGCCCCCTGGGGATGAACCCTGTTCTCCGCTTTGATCCCCATCATTGTGTCCAGCCGTTCAAGGCCTTTTTTAATGGATTGGCTGGCATATGATTGCAGTCTTTTATCCATGGTGGCAAATACTTTAAGCCCACCATGATACACAACATCTTCACCATAAGTTGAAATCAATTCATTGATCAGGGCATCAACAAAATAACTGCCGATTCTTGAGTCTGATTCTTTATGGTACAATTCGGGTCTTGCCGACATGGCCTGCCGGGCTTCAAGATCGGATATCAAGCCTGTTTGAACCATTCTTTTCAAAACAATATCACGCCTTGCCAGAGCCCGGTCATAGTGCCGGTATGGATTATAATTAGTTGGAGATTTGGGCAGTCCCGCAAGAAGTGCAGCCTCTGGAAGGCTTAAATCAAGTGCTGATTTTCCAAAAAACACCCTGGCTGCCTTTTCAACCCCCTGGGCCCCGGCACCAAAGTGAATCTGGTTGATATAGGCATGTAAAATTTCCTGTTTTGTATTGGAGGCCTCAATCTGCAATGCCACAAGCAGTTCTTTGAATTTGCGTGTATAAGTTTTTTCAAAACTGAAAAAAAGATTTTTAGCCAGCTGCTGGGTAATGGTCGAGGCACCCTGGACATTGCCGGATTGAAACAATGTAACATAAAGCCCTTTTAAGGTTCTTAACTTATTGACTCCGTGATGCTCAAAAAAGCGATGATCTTCTGTGGCGATAATGGCATTGATAAAATCACGGGACACCATGTTCAAAGGGATGGGGTTGCGCTCTCCAAGGGTTATCAGCACCTGTCCGTTTGAGTCAAACACCCGGGTTTGAGGAGTTTCAATAATCCTGCTCAGGGGCGACGGCAGTTTTGGAAGATCTTTTGCCACATAAAACACCAGGAACATCCCGGCAAGACACGCAAGCGAAACAAAGATCAACCCGGCAAACAGGCAGAACCGGATAAGCTTTGAAAACCTTAAAAAAAAAATCAATTTTCCTCTCTTTTAAGATTCAGGCTCAGTTGCCAGACTGCCCATTCACGGCCTTTTACAAAAACAACCTGGCTGTCTTGTGTTCCTTTAAATTCAAATCCAAGTTCAATATAACCGTTTTTGACTTCATTCCATATGCCTACCCGGGTAATCCTTCCATCCTGCTTTAGCAAGGCTTGCGGATTTTCCATCAAATCGGGAATAATATCAGCCGGTAATTTAAACAGAGCGTCAAAAAAATTTTCAGCGGAAAATATTCTCCCTGCAAATCCGTCTATCTGGTCAAGATTTCCTGAAACCGGTTTTTCACCGTTTTCAATATCAAGAATATCTTGTTTTTTAAGATCAATCTGTTTGATCACTCTGTTCTCGGAATCAATAAAATATATTTTGATTCCCCCCTTAATCCCTTCACAAAAAATTCTGTCAAGGGAGCTGCCGTTCAGCAGCCATAGCAGCCGGGCCGGTTCAATCAGTTTTAATGCTGTTGATTTTTCAAGGGTCAGATAAAGAGCTTTAAACCGCTGTTTTTCCAGTATAACCCACTCGCCCGGCAACAGTCTTGACGCAAGCCCGGAAAAAGAAGAGGCCTTGTGAACACTTTGCCGGGCATCTTCTTTTTGACTGATCATTTTATTGATGTATTTGCGGGCATTGGAAGTTTGTTTTCCTTTTTCCCAGACAGCCCCTGTTTCAGAACGAAACTCATTTGTTGAGATAAGATAAGAACCAACAAGGTTTTCAAACCAGTCAAATCTGAATTCAGAAAAGACAACCATTGCCGTAAGCATAAAAACAGCGATGTTCAAAAAACAAAAAGTCCGTCTCAGCCACTCAAAAAACCCTGCCGGTTCATACCATTGCCGGATCATAAAAAATCGTGTGTAAATCCTTATTTTATTTTAAAATTTTCAGGTTTTTTAAGCTTTTCCAGCCAGTTTCAAGGAGTCGTTATAGACCATATAAAAATTTTTATGATCTGCCAGAACCCCTGATACAAATGTTTCCAGGTGAATGATGTCATCCCTGTGAATGATACTGTTCACACTGGTATTAAGGGCGGCCATATTATCATTTGTATTGAATTTATCACTGATTAAAACCAGGCATATCCTGCGTCTTAACGACATATCAATGGAATTCATCCTGTCCATCATACCGGATATCCCTTTTTTTTGATCAAAACTCTCATCAATAATCACCAGGTGATAGATGTGGTATTCCATTTTATTTAATGCCGCTTTGGTATTTAATGCGATTTCTGCTGCCAATCCCATCTGCCTGATAATCGAGACAACCTTTTTTTTCAAGTCATTATCATCTATGCAAACAAGGGCATTCAATCGGTCTTCAAGAGAAAGTTGCGCAGATTTTTGCTGTTTTACCACAGGAATCCGGATCTTTTCTTTACATTTGGGACATGCAAGGGTTAAGTCTTTATCTTTGGGAATTTTGTGATCCGGAATATTGAGTTTTGTTTTGCAATTATGACAGGTGACGTTCATGGTTTAATTATCCTTGATATCCATGATCAATTTCCAATGAATCAATCTTTGTTGTAGTCTCACCGCGTGCATTTTTTATCGAATCAAGGGCTCTTCCTACAATATCCTTCCTTGATGCATAGGAAGATGCGATTTCTTCACTGATGTTTCTCTCTTCATACAAGGAAACAATATATTCATCAAACGACACCATATCCTGAGCTTTGCCTGCATTAATAATATCATTGAAGGTCTTTCCCTCGGATTCACCATTCAGAATGGTATCTTTCACCCTTAAATTAGACCCCATGATTTCAAAGGCCGCCACCCTGCCTCCACCGTTTTTCGGCAATAATCTCTGGGCCACAACCCAACGGATGGTATCAGCAAGGCGTATCCTGATCTGTTTTTCTTCTTCAGTGGAAAACATGCCCAGAACACGATTAATGGTTTGACCGGCATCCACGGTGTGCAATGTGGACAGAACAAGGTGTCCTGTTTCAGCCGCAGAAAGACCGATTTCAACGGTTTCCCTGTCCCGCATCTCACCTACCAGGATCACTTTGGGAGCCTGGCGCAAAGCAGCTCTCAACCCGTTTGCAAAGGTATCAAAATCAGCGCCCAGTTCTCTTTGGTTAAACGTGGATTTTTTCTGAGGATGCTGATATTCAATGGGGTCTTCAAGGGTGATAACATGAACCGATTTTGTTTCATTGATTTTATCCAGCAGCGCGGCAAGTGATGTTGACTTCCCGGAACCAGTGGCACCGGTAACAAAAACAATCCCGTTTCTTTCTTCGGCCATGGTATAAAATGCCCTGGGCAGGTTCAATTCTTCAATTGTGGGGATTTTTGTTTCAAGCTTTCTCAAGACAATGGAATATTTGCTGGATCTTGAAAAAATATTCACCCTGAACCTTGCTTTATTTCCCAACTGGTAGGAAAGGTCACATGATCCTTCCCTGATAAGGGTCTCAGCAAGTTTCCGATTATTATTAATTAAATTCAGTGCAAATATTTCAGTTTGAAAAGGAGTCAGCCGTTTAAACTCAGGATCTATGTTCACTGGAACCAATTCCCCGGAACTTTCAACCTGAAGAGGTTTGCCCGGGGTAAAATTCAAATCTGAAACATTATCATGGGAATCCAGCATTTTGGAAAGGATATGGTCGATCTGCTGTTTTTTCATGCTATTTTTCTCTTGGCTTCATCCATTTGCTTCATCTATTAAGAGGTCTTAAGCTTCCGTAAAATCAGACGGCGGGTTCTTCAGAAAAGGCCTGAACAAGGATTTATTATTAGCTTTTCCATATGCCTCATCAGGGCTGATCCATCCTTTTTTATACAATTGCATGATGGCATCATCCAGCAATTGCATCCCGTATTGCTTGCCGGTCTGAATCATGGATGGAATCTGGTGAGTTTTGGCTTCACGGATAAGATTTCGCACGGCAGGTGTTGCCACTAAAATTTCCAAAGCTGCACACCTGCCTTTTTTATCAACTCTCTTAAACAATGTCTGGGCCACAATGGCGCGAAGACCGTCAGACAAGGTAGAGCGTATCTGGGCCTGTTCTGTGGAGGGGAACACTTCGATAATCCTGTCAACGGTTTTAGCAGCACTGGAGGTATGCAGGGTTCCAAACACCAGATGGCCTGTGGAAGCCGCTTCAATGGCAAGGGAAATGGTTTCAAGATCCCTTAATTCCCCCACGAGAATAATATCCGGGTCTTCACGAAGGGCCCCTCTCAAGGCTGATGAAAATGTCTGGGTGTGCATTCCCACTTCCCTGTGGTTCACAATGCAGTTCTGGCTTCGGTGTACAAACTCAATGGGGTCTTCCACAGTAATGATATGATCTTTTCTGTTTCTATTGGCCTGATCAACAATAGCGGCAAGGGTAGTTGACTTACCTGACCCGGTAGGTCCTGTAACCAGAACAAGACCCCTTGGAAGATCAGCCAGTTTTGAAATAACCGGTGGAAGCCCCAGCTGTTCTGCAGTCAGTATTTCAGACGGGATCTCGCGGAAAACTGCTGAGATACCGCTTTTTTGCATAAAATAGTTTGCCCTGTACCTGGCAAGCCCAGGGATTTCATAACCAAAATCCACATCCCCGGTTTCTTCAAAAACCTTAATCTTCTCCTGGGAGGTTATTTCATATAAAAGGCCCCTTAGTTTATCACTGGTCAATGTATCATATTTTATACGTTCAATATCGCCATGAAGTCTTAATGCCGGTTGCTGGCCCGAGGCCAGATGGAGATCGGAAGCACCCTGCTCATGCATCAGCTTAAAAAAAGCATCAATTTCAGCCATTTCACATGCCCTCTTTGTTAATCTTTAATTGAAAATTTATGCCCGCTGGATAAACTTCAAGGTAGAATCAGTTTCATCAGCTGCTTTATTTTCTTCCTTTGTCATTTCAAGCAATTTTGAATGGGATTCCAGAACGGCACTGATTTGCATTTCAAGCTGAATGCGTTGACGTTTCAACTCAATAATATCACCGTGAAGCTGTGAAAGCCTATTATGCGCTCTGTTCAACATTTTTTCCGCTTCAACTTCAGCATTGGCAATGATCACCTGTGAAGATTTCCTGGCATTTTCCTTCATCTGATCCATGACTTTCTGAGCCTGGATCATGGCGTTTCTCATAGAATTTTCTCTTTTTCTATAGCCTTGATTCTCCAGTTTGAGCCTGTGATTTTCCTCATGAATATTTTGAATGGTCTGATTCAGATGATTAAGTTCTCGTGATACCTCTTCGAGAAAAAAATCAACTTCCTGAACATCAAATCCTCTGAATCTTGTCGTAAATTCTTTTTGTTTTACAACCAACGGTGTTATGCCCATAAGCACCCCTCGTTTTTATTATGCTATTGTGCGTGCCAGTCCGTGAAGGCTTTTAACAACAAATGCCTGAAGAAAAATAATAACCAGAATAACTACAATAGGTGATATATCAAGGCCTCCAAAATTCACAGGAAGTCTTTTTCTGATTTGATAAAAAACTGGCTCGGTTGCAGTATTGATAAACCTTACAATGGGATTGTAAGGATCTGGACTCACCCATGACAGGACAGCGCCAGCTATAACAATCCACATATAAAACGTCAAAGCATAATCCAGAACAATAGCAATGGCTTCAAAAAAATTGGCTAATATAATCATTTATGTTCCCTTTTCTCAATAACTGCCACTGGCAGATCCGGTATTTCATTCAAACTTTTCCACAACGAGAATTAAAAGTCTTTGTGTGAATTTTTTAAAGACTTTCATATAAAAATCCCTTTAACTTTTAGTGTTCTGATTAACTATGAACTATATCAAAAGTCAAGTTTTTTTGACTGTTTAGCCCGGATTAAATATTGAGTTCTGAAGTGATTGATCTAAAAATCAATAAAATAACAATGATTTAAGCATTCAACATTCAACCCCGATATATCCAAGTTTATATATTTAAGTCTTAAAATGTGTTATATCTTATTTTACAGTACAATCAAAGATACAAAAAGGTTTCGTAAGCTTAAATCATAAATTCGTTTAAAAAAAACATTTAAGTTTAAGGAGAAATTAAATGGATCAAATTCATCTCAAAGAAATCAAAGCTATCTCTTATAAAAAAACAACTATTAATAAAGGTTATGCAGACAGATCCCTTCGAATTAACCTTGATGCAAAAGATATCATCATTACCCCTATTGAAGAAAAAGTAAAAAATAAATTTATTGGAGGAAAAGGGTATGATCTCTGGCTGATGTGGAATGCTGTGCTTGGTGACACAAAATGGAATGACCCTGAAAATACCATTTGTATTTCTTCGGGTCCCCTTGGTGGAACACCGGGATATCCAGGTGGCGGGAAAAGTATCGTGACTTCCATTTCTCCTTTAACCGGTGCGCCCATTGATTCAAATGTGGGTGGCTATTTTGGACCTTATAAAAAATTTTCCGGGTTTGATGCGTTACAAATTGACGGTAAAGCAGAAGAGGAGACAATAATTGTCATTGACGGAATTGAAAACACAATCAAACTATTTGAAGCAAAAAATCTTCCAACAGATGCTTATGAACTTTCAGATGTTTTAACCCGTTATTTTGATAAGGAAAAACCGGTTAATGTTTCTGTTGTAACAACAGGACCGGGTGCCAAACACACCTTCTTTGGATGCCTGAATTTTTCCTGGTGGGATGCCGGGCGCAAGAGAGTCAGATACAAACAAGCAGGTCGAGGCGGTATCGGAACCGTTTTTGCCGATAAAAAAATCAAAGCCATTGTGGCCCGATGCGGTGCCATATCGATGAAAACCAACAACCCTGCAGATTTTGAAAGCCTGAAAGCAGTCACCAAAACCCATGCAAAAGAGATTCATAACCTTGATCCCAAACAAAACAGAATGGCCCTGGTCGGAACCACACATCTTGTTCCTATTATGAATGATCACGACTGCCTGCCGGTCCATAATTTCAAGTTTGGTTCACATCCGCAAAGCCATGCCATAGGAGAAGAGATCTTTGAACATCTGTTTGACAAAGGTTTTGACGGTTGCTGGAAAGGCTGTGCCGTTGCCTGTTCCCACGGGGTGAAAGACTTCTCCCCCATGACCGGCCCCTATAAAGGGAAAAAAGTATTTGTGGACGGACCTGAATATGAAACCATTGCCGGCTGCGGTGCCAACCTGGGCATTTTTGATGCCCATACCATTGTTGAAATAAATTTTTATTGTGATGCTTATGGGCTGGATACCATTTCCGTGGGAACATCCATCGGGTTTGTCATGGAATGCTTTGAAAACAATTTAATTACTGCCGATCATACCGGCGGGATGGAATTGAGCTTTGGCAGCCGTCTCAACTCATTGGAGATCATCCACCAGATGGCAAGGGGTGAAGGATTCGGCAGAATTGTCGGCAAAGGTGTCAGACAAATGAAAAAGATCTTTGCAACTGACTTTGGTGCAAATACCGATTTTATGCAAGATATTGGAATGGAATCCAAGGGGCTTGAATTTTCCGAATATATCACCAAGGAATCCCTTGCCCAACAGGGGGGATACGGGCTTGCCCTGAAAGGCCCCCAGCATGATGAAGCCTGGCTCATCTTTCTTGATATGGTTCATAATTTCATGCCCACCTTTGAAAACAAGGCAGAAGCCCTTCACTGGTTTCCCATGTTCAGAACCTGGTTTGGCCTTTGCGGTCTTTGCAAACTGCCCTGGAATGATATTATTCCAGAAGATAATAAAACCACATCCGAACCTGCCAAGGTAATCAAACATGTGGGATGGTATGCGGATTTCTTCTCTGCTGTTACAGGCAGGAAAACTAAACCCGACGATCTGATTTTAATGAGCGAGGCAGTTTATAATTTTCAAAGAATTTTCAACCTGAAAATGGGCTTTGGTACAAGGGAACATGACACATTGCCCTACAGGGCCATCGGCCCTGTGACTGTGGAAGAATATGAATCGCGCCAGGAACGGTATGACCAACAGCTAACAGACAAATATGGCATCACGATCAATAACATGGATTCTAAAGAAAAAACAGCTGTTTTAAGGCAGAAAAGAGAAGAACAATACGAACTGCTTAAAGATGCGGTTTACGAAAGACGCGGGTGGAACAAAAATGGTATTCCGACTTTGGAAACCGTCAAAAACCTTGGCATTGATTTTCCTGAAGTTATGGAAATTTTAAAAAAAAACGGCGTAACAAAATGATCGAAGTTGATGGAAAAAAGCTGCAATGGTTTGAGGATATGACCATTGCAGCCCTTTTGGAAACGCTTGATAATGTTGATTTTTGTGCTGTGGTTCGTCTGAACGGCAAGCTTATTTCAAGCCCTGAATTTACTGAAACCATGATTGAGGACAACTCCAAAATTCAACTGCTGCCCCTTGTCGCAGGAGGATAAACTTTATAATAAATTTGCTTTTTAATAATTTTAACTTCACAAACAACTGGCTGTCTGTTAAAAACCATTGGTATCAGACAATTAACATTTTAACTCATACAAAGAAAGTAACGATTGAAACAATTTTTTCTATTTTTAAAAAAGCTTTTCAGCAAAAAGCCCCAAATCAAATCACCTTCTGTTCAACCAACTCCCAGGCCTAAAGCAGAAACAAAACCTTCGCCTGAAACAGAACCAAACAACAAACGTCCGCCTAAACCCCCCAAAAAAAAATGGTCCGTCAATAATTTTCCAGTAGAACCCCGGGAAGGGGAAACACGATTTCATGATCTTGGTCTGCCATTGAGTGTCATGCGTGCCATTGCAGATTTAAAGTTCGAATATTGTACGCCGATTCAAGCAAAGCTGATGCCCCATACCCTGGAAGGAAAAGATGCCACGGCCAAGGCCCAGACCGGGACAGGAAAAAGTGCCAGTTTCATCATAACTATTTTAGCTGCATTCATCAAAAAGTCCTTTAAAAATAAAAAAGGAAGCCCAAGGGCTTTGATCCTTGCACCCACAAGAGAGCTGGTTTATCAGATTGAAAAGGATTTCAATGACCTTGCCCGATATACCAATTTAAAAATCGTATCAATTTTTGGTGGAACCGGATATCAAAAACAGCAAACGCAGCTCAAAGAAAAACCGGTTGATATAATTGTTGCTACTCCCGGCCGTCTCATTGATTTCATGAGCAAAGGCCTTATCAACCCTTCCAAGGTTGAAATTATCGTAATTGATGAAGCTGATCGAATGCTGGACATGGGATTTATTCCGGATGTCCGCAGAATTATTTTAAAAACACCCCACAAAAATAAGCGGCAGACCCTGTTCTTTTCTGCAACCTTAACACCGGATGTATTGAGACTTGCCCAAAGCTGGACCACTGAAAACAAGGTTCAAATTGAAATAGATCCTGATCAGGCGGCAGCCGACAGTATCCAGCAGATTGTTTATATCAGCACGGAAACCGACAAATTCAAGCATGTCTATAACCTGATCAACAACGAGCAGTTAAAACGGGTTATCTTGTTTGTAAACCGTAAAGATACCGCAAGAATTGTGTCGGAAAAACTTGACCGGTACGGCCAAAAATGCAGTGTACTTTCAGGGGACATCTCCCAGGACAAACGATTTAAAGTTCTTGAAAATTTTAAAACCGGCAGAATTAATATTTTAGTTGCAACAGACGTGGCTGCCCGTGGATTGCATATTGAAAATATCAGCCATGTTATTAACTATGATCTTCCCCATGAGCCGGAACACTATATTCATAGAATCGGAAGAACCGGAAGGGCCGGAGCAAAAGGGATATCCATCAGTTTTGCTGATGAAATGAGTTCGTTTTTCATACCAAAAATAGAAGAGGTGCTGGGAAATAAAATAGTCTGTGAGTATCCGTCCGAGGCACTGGACAAACCACTTCCCAAACCAAAGAAAAAATATCATTTAAAACAGGCGGTTAAAAAGAAAAAACCCTTTAAAGGCAAACACAAACCTTACAGGAAGCATGACAGTGGCAGGCAATACAACAAGCAGGGCAAATAAGGCAGCCTCCTTTCCCCGGTTATTGATCCTTACCTTGACACCCAGTCATCATTCAGTGTAAAAATAGAAGCTTATTAACTGGCAATTTTCATTAAAGGAGTTAAAATAAAAAATGTTTGGTCTTGGAATGCCTGAAATTTTGTTGATTCTGGCCATAGCCCTTATTGTCATAGGCCCCCAAAAGCTTCCGGACCTTGCCAAAACGCTTGGCCGTGCCATGGGAGAATTCAAACGATCCGCCCAGGACTTTAAACGCAGCATTGATGTGGAAACCACTGTCAAAGATATGACTGACATCAATACCTCTAAAACAGATCTCAAAGAAATCCTTAAAGACACCTATCCAAAAGAGCAGACATCAGCAGTTAAAGAGGATAAAGGTTCGCAGAATGTTGAAACAAAAAATTCTGATACAGCTACAGATGAAATCCCAAAAGATAAAGAAACAACTGATAAAGAACCGGACAAAAACAATAACACATCTGAAAACAATAAAAACGATTAACATATGAGTACAGAAGAAAAAAGCCCGTTTACCGAACATTTGGGCGAATTAAGAGATAGACTGGTTCGTTCCTTTATTGCCGTGGGCATTGGATTTGTAGCGGCTTATTTTTTCAAGGAAAAATTATTTGAGATACTGATCGCCCCCCTGGTCACTGCCATGGGCGAAAATGAAAACACCAGGATGATTTTTACAGGGCTTCCTGAAGCATTTTTTACTTATCTTAAAGTGTCCTTACTAGCCGGGATTGTTGTTGCGACTCCGGTACTTTTTTATGAATTCTGGATGTTTGTATCTCCGGGGCTTTACAGAAACGAAAAGAAATACTTCTTACCCATCGTCATTCTCTCAGTTTTCTTCTTTGCCATTGGCTCCTCTTTTGGCTATTTCGTTGTTTTTCCTTATGGATTTAAATTCTTTTTAGGATTTGCCACGGAAACCATCCATGCCATGCCATCCATGAAAGAATATCTTTCTTTTGCTTCAAAGATGCTTCTGGCATTTGGATTTGTGTTTGAATTGCCGTTAGTTTTAACATTTTTGGCCAGGATGGGTCTGGTAACAGTCCCGTTTTTAAAAAAGAACAGAAAATATGCCCTGTTGCTGTTTTTTGTGGGTGCCGCAATTATCACACCACCGGATGTGGTCACCCAGGTGATGATGGCCCTTCCGTTGATGCTTCTTTATGAGATCAGCATTATTGGTGCCAGAATATTCGGCAAAAAACATAACTCTGAAATTGACGAAAAAGAACCTGAAAACCAGGATAATCTGTCACAATCAGACACGGTAAACCAGGATGATCATACGTAGTCTGAAAAAGTATTTAAGGTTGACTTTTCAACATGCTTGGGTGTAAAACGCTGAATAAAAAAATTTAAAGAAACCATCGGTGATATGCAATTATCATCGGTATAAAGACAAAAAAATTATTAAAGGAGTAAAAAAAATGATGAACAAAAAGCTGCTGATGATGCTCTTGGTTGCAGGTATGGCTGTAATGTTTATTACCACGGGTCTGTATGCCGGGACAGATGTTCCGGACACGATAAAAATGGACTACAACCAATACAAAAAACGCAAAAAACAACCGCCTAAATCAAAATTTATTGAATTCAGCCACAAAATGCACAATGAGGATTATAAAATTTCATGCGGTGACTGTCACCATGACAAGGACAACAAACCTCTGGACCTTAAAATAGGGGATAATGTTCAAAGATGTGCGGAATGCCACACAAAAATGGCCAAAGACAAAAAGAACAAAAAAGACATTATGGTACTTGAAAACGCCATGCATGGCAATTGTATCGTCTGCCATAAAGACGTGAACAAAAAAGCCGGAGATCCTAAAGGAATGAAGGGACCTGCTCCTGCTTCCTGCGCCAAATGTCACATATCCTTAAAAAAGAAAAAGTAGTCGTTTTTCAACACACCGTTTTTTTACGCTTCAAAAGAGGTTTTTCAGAATATGAAAAGCCTCTTTTTTTATGGAATACTCTTGCCATGGAAAGACTTGTTCTTTAACCCAGGCTTGCCCACAACTAAGCATAAAACTCGAAAGTTTAGTCTGAAAAAAATTTCACATAAAAAATTGTAATATTTATCTGATGATTTACCGGACAAACGCTGCTTTAAATTCTCCGGCTTTTTTGATCAAAGCAGGTGCCCAGGAAGGGCTGCCAAGCGCATGGATATGGGTATAGGTTCCAAAGGTATTGCGTTTAAAAAAACCGTCTTTTTTGTCAAGAATGCCTTTGCCACGCTCCATTTTAAAGGCCATTTCAGTATCCTTATAATCAATATCCAGAACACTGGAATATCTGAATTCGTGGCCTTTTAAAATTTCACCGGTTTTAAAAAAAGGATTTTCATTCACAACATTGACTTGGGTATAACCATGTCCCTGGGGCCTTATGGAAAGCCCGAATTTAATGGGGAGAATACCGGACATGGGATATTCACGGTCACTTAACCGGATGCTTTGACCCAGAAAGATCAGCCCACCGCATTCCGCATAAATGGGAAGTCCCTGTTGAGATAATCTTTTCAAATTCTCCCTAAAGGCCATATTTTGAGCAAGCTGTGGTGCATGGGTTTCAGGAAATCCCCCGCCCATATAGATGGCATGGACCTTTGGTATAGCGGTTTCATTCAAAGGACTGATAAAAACAATATTGGCACCCTGCTCTCTTAAGGCATCAATGTTATCGGGATAATAAAATTGAAAAGCCGAGTCTCTTATAATACCTATGGTAACAGGATCTGAATCAATTTGTTTGCCTTCTGAAAGATGCATTTGAGGTGAAAAATGTACCTTGAGGGGGGGCACTTTTGAATCATGGTTTTGATATTTAACGGTTACGGCCTGATATAATTCATCCAAATCAATATTGGCTTTAGCAACTTTAACAGCGGCCTGGATTGCCTGATTTGAAAAACCATGCTCATCAGACGGCACAAGTCCCATGTGCCGTTCAGGAAAATCTTTTGCCTTCAATTTTGGAACAGCACCAAAAACGGGAATCTTGCAAAATCGTTCTATGTTTGCCCGAACCTTTCCTTCATGGCGTTTGCCAGCCACCCGGTTGAGGATCACACCGCAAATGTTAATTTCAGGATCAAACTGCATGCAGCCCATGAGCAAAGCCGCCATTGTACGAGTACTCTTGCTACAGTCCAGGACCAGTAAGACAGGCAGGTTTAAAAGCTTTGCAAGCTCTGAAGTCGATGTTGAACCATCAATATCAATACCGTCATAAAGACCGCGATTTCCTTCAATAACGGCGATATCACAATTATCTGAATTTTTATAATAGGAGTGTTGGACAACGGACGGGGTACAAAGAAACGTATCCAGATTATAACAGGGACGACCGGCTGCTGTTGAAAGCCAGCCGGCGTCAATATAGTCAGGTCCCTTTTTAAATGGGGAGACCTTATAGCCTTTTTCTTTCCATGCTCCGGCAATCCCTAAAGAGATAATGGTCTTGCCTGATCCGCCCCGAAGGCCGGCAATAACAACACCCGGAACATTTTTAGAGACCTTTTGCATGAAATCTAAAAGCTTTTAACCTCTAACTTTCGCCTTCGGAAGAATGCTGAATACCACCGCCTTTAAGGCCGTACATGGTTGTACTTCCTGAAGACCAGAATTCGAGTTCACCTGTTTCCACCATTTTATTAACAACTTTCTTAATCGCCCTGGGTTTATCATCCGGGAAAATTTTATAAAAGTCTTTAATATAAAATTTGGATTTAGTTTTAGCTTTTTTTGTCAGCCAGTCCACAACAGCTTTGGTTGCAGCTTCGGTATTGTCAAGAAGTTCACTCATTTTCATACTCCTTTGAAATGAAATGGTTCAGCCGGAGTGCAAATACACTCCGGCCTATACGACTTTATAAGCAACTATCGTTCAAAACTATTCTTAGAATTTGAACTGAGTTGACTGACGCCAGCTCATGTATGCCTGCTGACGGAAATCATCAATCAGGTGATGTGTGAACTCAAGTTCACATGCTTCAAAGAATTTTTCCCATCCGATTCTCTCAGCCCAGTCACCCAGACGCTCGTATTTATTGGCACCTTTGGCATAGGCTTCAACCATTCTGGTGATAGCAGCTGTCATGGAAGGCCATCTTGGCATTTCATTGGGCAAAAAGCCAACAACAACTTTAGAAAATTTAGGATCGGAAATCCTGTTGGAAACTTTACCACCTGCCATAAGAACAATACCATCACCTTCTGTATCAGCCAGAGGCATGGAAGGACACATGGTGTAGCAGTTACCACAATACATGCATCTTTCATTTTTAACAGAAACAGATTTTACTTCCGTGCCGTCAGCAAGAGTCTGTTTTGAAGGTTTGATTGCTGCGGTAGGACAAGCAGAAACAGCCAAAGGAATTTCACAAACTTTATCAAGATATTCATGATCCAGCATTGGCGGTTTTCTGTGATATCCGAGGATAGCGATATCAGAACAATGAACTGCGCCGCACATATTCAGGCAGCAAGCCATGGAAACTCTAAGATGTGCAGGAAGTCTCATGTCCTGGAAGTCAGCAAACAATGCGTCCATTGATGCTTTTACAGTACCGGAAGCATCTGTTGCAGGTGTATGGCAGTGAATCCAGCCCTGGGTATGAACGATATTTGTGATACCGGCACCTGTTCCGCCGATGGGAAACTTAAAGGAACCACCATCAAATTTTCTGGATGCCAGATCATTTTTCAAGGGTTCAAGTTTATCTTTTGAGTCAACCATGAATTCAACATTATTACGGGTAGTGAAACGAAGGTGCCCGTCACAATGTTTGTCAGCAATTTCACAGATCTCATTGATATGGGTGGTACTCATCAAACGCGCACCACCAACTCTTACTGTATATACTTCATCTCCGGAATCAGCAACATGAACGAGGACGCCCGGCTCAAGGATTTCATGATGAGACCATTTGCCTTTATTTTTTGCGATCACTGGAGGATAAAACTCATTATAGTCTCTGGGGCCGATGTCAGTGATTCTGTTTTCCATCGGTTTTTTGGGATCATAACCCGTAGAAATAAATGCCATTATAATTCTCCCTTTTTATCTTTGATGGTGTTTTCTGTATTCTTCAACATCACGTTCCCAGCCGCCGGTAACCTCATCCTCTTTCCAGAAGATATACGGGTTGGTTCTCGGATATTGTACATGCTGAGGCATTGCTTCGATACCAGTTACTTCAAGAAGTTTCTGGAATCCCTGACGCATGATCAGCTCACCAAGTCTTTCACGGTTTTTACCTTCTTCCATCCACCAATCCCAAATATTTTCAATGACTTCTGTAATTGCTTCATAATCATTGTCAGGATTAACTTCAATAAACGGAACCAGCAGAGAACCCATCTGAGCACCATCAAGAATAGGAGCTTTTGCACCGCAAAGGATGGAACATCCTGTTTCTTTACCGATTTTAAGAGCTTTTGGCATTACATTGATACAATGCATGCAGCGAGTACAATTGGCATTGTCAATGGCTAATTTTTTATTTTCAAACTTCATGCATCCGGTGGGGCAAAGCGCAATAACTTCTTTTTCAATGTCAAAAGGACCCCAGTCTCCGCCTTTATGGGCACCGGCGTTGGCAGGATATGCAGCGTCATTTTCAACATATTTGTTGACTGCATCCTGATCAATCCGGATATCATCTTTCCAGGTTCCGATAAAAGACATGTCGGAACGGGCAATAGATGCTACGCAGCAGTTGGGGCAGCCATCAAGTTTGAATTTAAACTTGTACGGGAAAGCAGGACGATGAAGCTCATCTTGATATTCGTTAGTCAAAAAGTGAACCAGTGCATTTGTATCATAGCATGCATATTCACATCTGGACTGGCCAAGACAGTCAGCAGGTGTTCTCAGGTTGGAACCTGATCCGCCAAGATCCTGATTGTAATCATGTGTCAGTGTCCAGAAAACTTCTTCTAACTGAGGAGTAGTTGTTCCCAGAAGAATGATATCACCGGTTGCGCCATGCATATTGGTAACACCGGAACCCCTGAAGTCCCAAAGGTCGGTCAATTTTCTAAGATAATCAGTTGTATAATACTTACCTGCAGGCTGGTTTACACGCATTGTATGAAAATGCTCAACACCTGGAAATGCCTGAGGCTGATCACAATATCTACCGATAACGCCACCGCCATAACCAAAAACACCTACGATACCACCATGTTTCCAATGGGTTCGTCCATGCTTGTAAGAAAGTTCCACAATCCCAAGAAGATCGTCTACACAATCCTGGGGAATCTGGAATTCCACGCCTTTTTCATTTTTTGCTCTGACTTCAGCCTGCTGTTTCAGGTCAGAGACAAAGCTAGGCCATGGGCCGGATTCTAACTGATCCAGGAAAGGAGTTTCATGCTTAGCCATTTACTTACCTCCATTAATAGTTAATTTACATTCAATCAATAATGAAAAATTTATCCAAACTTTTCATTCAATAGTCTGATATGTTGTTATTCCAAAGACTTAAAAAATCAACGTCTTTTTCTTGAAATCACCTTAAGCAAAATAACATTGCAGATATAAAATTTCTATTTCAACATGTCAATAAAAAAGGTTTTTTTAAAACCCACTAAAAATTACATGCAAGGTCCGACAATGGGATTCAAAATTTTCTTTTATCAATGCAATTTCTTCTGAATTGGATTGATAAGATTCTAAAATATTTTCCATAATGCCCATAACCTGTTCAAGGCTGAATTGCTGGAAAAATGCTATAAAAATCAATCTTAAATTTCCAAAGCCACAAACAGCTGATTTCTCGTCTAATGCATGCAAAAAGCCTTCCACAACCGGCTTTATCATGTTCTTTCCAAGCATAACGGTTTGACCCGTGCCATTCAATCGGTCAAGGCGCATCCTTAAAAGCAAATTCAGAAAAAAAAGCAGCAGAGACGGCAAAATATGCTCTTGCTTATCTTTTTCATCCGCACCAAATTCCGTTAAAGGCGAATATCCTCGCACTGAAATCAAGCGGACATGAACCTTACCAGCCTCCTGCCTGACAATAAAATCCCCGGCAGCATGATGCCAGGGAAAAATCTGATCAAAGGTTTCAATATCATAGTAACAAGTCAGTATCCGGGAGATTTCCTGATAAATAGGAAAAGCTGCTACTTCAGAAATATAATGGCACTTGCCGTCGGATTCCCATATCACGACTTGTCTTATGCCATGGTCTTGTGTGGCATGAAACTCTTTATAGCCGTCAAACCACTCTCCTAAAAAAAATCCAATCCTGCCTTTATCAGTGGTTATAACATCAACGCCAAACACCATAGGAAGATGGCGTTGTACATAATGAGTCTTGTTCAGGCGGGATATGATTTTATACTCATTTTCCAACAATGACAGACCCGATTTTGACACTGCACCGTTCAGAACAAAACAACATTCAGGAGAACCATGAACTACAACCTGAATTTTCAACGGATGATAAAAAGCACCGTGCTTTTCAAGAAACACAACGATCCTGTCAATTTGCCCAGTCAAAACAGACCTTTTACAAACAACCTCAAGGCCTGCTTTTAATATTGAAAAATTATTTTCCGATAAAAAACGACAGGAGGCTAAAAAATAGTCACCAATAGTTATAACAGCATCTTGCAGTTTTCTTTCAGAAGGAGTGTCGCTTGAAAAACCGGTATTTTTTCCTGACAATGGAAGTTCCCACAACTCAGAACCTGGCAAGACCTCTTTTTTTTCACCGGACAAAAAAAAGCAAAACAAATCAGGTTCCATTATGCTTTTCTGTGTGGCGCAAGCTCATCTTTTAATTCCCGGGCAACTTCAAACCCAAGCTCTTCAGCCTTGTCACAATGGACAATCGCTTTATCAAATTCACCGGTCTCAAGATAGGCCACGGCAAGATTGTTATGGGCAATTGGAAATTCAGGCTGCACGTTAAGGGCTTCAAGATTTGCTTTGATCCCTTCCGGTACAAGCCCTTTCATAAAATAGGCAGTCCCCAGGGTTGCATAGGCCTGGACAAAATGCTTGTTATGAATAATGGCTTTTTTGAGATTTTTAATGGCTTTATCCACCTTTTCTTCATCTTCCTTTGAATCTTTTCCATCAACCAGTTGAAGAAGGACAAATGCCATATTCGCATAGCCTTCCGCAAACCCGGCCCGTGCCTTTGTGGCACGCTGGTTATACCGGTAGCACCCTTCAAGATCTTTTCTTTGAAGACAGATACCGCCCAGAAGAACGTAGGCCTCAGCAAGAGTTGGACTACAGTCAATTGCGTCATGAAGGACTTTTTCAGCCTCTACATACTCCTGCTTTCCCAAAAGAGCCACAGCCAGGTTATAATGGGTTGTACCGCATTCAGTATTATGGGTAATCTGACTTCTTAATCTTGCAATATGCTCATCCGCATCTTTCGGCAGATTTTTCCCTTGATCCGTATTGGTCATTGATCTTATCCTTAGATTTAATTTTATTAAAAGTCCAAATCTTAAATTACATGAAAGCCTTTAAAAATCCAAACAACGACTTTCAAATTTTGTTGTGGCCAAACCCAGGATGACCAGATTGTAATATAAAATGGTCAAGCCTGCCTGTGGCAATCATTTAAAACCTTATATACTATTTCTGATACAACTTTGTGTCAAGACCCCTTTAAAATAATCACCAATTTTAATTTTGGCTTGAACCAAGCCAAGAGTTGTGATAGCACCTGAATCTAGGAAAATCCATTTAGAAACAATTTATTTACATGCCAGGAGTAAAATATGAAGCCAGGGTGCTATACAGCATTAATTACCCCTTTTAATCAAGCAGGAGAACTTGATCAAAAGGGACTTGAACAGCTTATCAACTTTCAGATTGAAAATGGTATCACAGGAATACTTGCAACAGGAACCACTGGTGAAAGCCCGACATTCAAATGGACGGAACACGATGACGTAATTGCCCAGGTTGCCAAACATGCAAAAGACAAATGTCTCACAATTGCCGGAACAGGAAGCAATAACACCGCAGAAGCTCTGGAAGCTGTGGGCAATGCTGCAAAAAAAGGGATTGATGCAGTCCTTTTGGTGGACCCTTATTACAATGGACCCAGCTCCCTTGAAATCAGAAGGGAATACTATGAGGTCATTGCCAAGCAATTCCCGGATGTAAATATTATTCCTTATATTATTCCGGGCAGAACCGGTGCGCAGATGCTGCCCCAGGACCTTGCCATCCTGGCAAAAAATTTTTCAAATGTATCCTGCGTAAAAGAAGCAACAGGAAATATTGAAAACATGCAACTTACCCGTAAATTTTGCGGCAATGACTTTAAAATATTCTCAGGGGATGACGCCCTGGTTTATGACGTGATGACTGATCCGAAAATCAAGGCATGCGGAGGGATTTCAGTCATGTCCAACATTGCCCCGAAATTTATGACTCAGATGATCTTGCAGCTCAACCAGGCAGATACAAACGGAGCCATGAAAATCCAGCAGGCCTTAAAACCACTGCTTGACCTTGTGGTAGTTACCACACAAGAAGATTCCGAGTTCGGACCCGTCACTTGCAGGGCAAGAAATCCTCTTCCATTAAAAACTTTGATGCAGTTATTGGGCATGCCGTCAGGTCCCTGCCGCAAACCCTTGGGAAAAATGACCCTCAAAGGCTTTCAAATCCTTTTGGATGCCGCAAAAAGCGTCCAGGCCCATAACCCGGAAATTTTTGAACCGGTTGCGTCATTTTTTAATGTAAACATTGAAGAGCGGTTGAACGACACCAAATCCCACGCAAGTCTCTGGTATACTTATTAAATAAAATTCAAACAGGCCATTTGCATTGCAATATGGCCTGTTTGAAAAACACTTGAACCCGATTTCTTACTGTTTATTTTTTTCTTTTACCTTAAAGTTTTCCCGTCCTGTTTGAAAAAAGCCAGCTTTAAGCCATTCAAATCCAAACTGCAATAATGAGATATCATCTTTTTTAATTTCTTCAATTTTTTCCTTTGGAAAATCATATCTTTCAAGAAATGTGCTGTTAAAAACAAAGTTCCTGAACTTGTCGATATTATAGCAAACCATAAAAAACATCTTTTTGCTTTCTTCGGTAAGTTTCATACTCAGCGGCAATGATTTTTTCCTGACAATCAGTTCCATCCATCCGTCATTTACCTTGTCACGAAGATCAACGCCCTGATCAGCTCTCCAGTCTGCAACAGTCCATTCTTTGTTTTCATCAAACCCCATGCAATGATCTTCTTTCACCGTGAAAAAAAACTCATCTTTTTCGCCTTTTTCACCGGAATAACTTAAAGACCCGACTCCCAACGGATAGTATCTGCAGGTTGTGGGGCGGTCTTCATATATGACACATCCGTCCTTGTCTTCCACAAAAGGACACGATTTTCTCTCATCATCCAGAAGTTTAAGCGTTACCACGGGAAGATCAGCCTTTTCAAGAATCTGTGGGTCCGTAAATACGGCAAGAAATTCCTCGGACGTCAAATCGAGTTTTTTGCGCATGGTTAAAATATCGTAGGGGGTCAGCATAATATCAATTCCCCGGCAGCAGTCGGTAAAACATTTGACGCCTTTATGGCAATTAAACCGAAATTTACTTTGCAAGCTGAGTTGTTCCGGTGGTATTCCAGATGTTTTCTGGGTTGTATCAGTCATTAGAACTTCCTTCTCTAAAATTATCATGATCGCTTAAGGATATGAACCATACAAAAAAAAATCAATAATGTCAAACCATTACAAACTTTACAACTCATCTTAATAATACGAATATCATACATATTCAATCAAAATAAATTTGACATATGATTGAATTCAAAATAAACAATAAAACCATATCATAAATGTTATACTCGCTGATCATGACGCACGAAATCATCCAAAGGAGTTTTCATGAAAATCAAAAAGGCTGTTTTTCCGGTAGCAGGACTTGGCACGAGATTTATCCCCGCAACCAAAGCCATGGCTAAAGAGATGCTCACTGTTGTTGACAAACCCATCATCCAGTATGCGGTTGAAGAAGCCTTTGAAGCCGGTATCGAACAGATTATTTTTGTTACGGGCCGTGGGAAAAAAGCACTTGAAGACCATTTTGACAGGTCTTATGAAATAGAACACGCACTACAGGAAAAAGGCAAAGACGATCTTTTAAAACAAATCCAGGAACTTGTTCCCAAAACAGGCAACATTATTTATACCCGTCAGCACCAGCCTTTGGGCCTGGGTCATGCCATATTGTGTGCAAAAGATATTGTCGGAGATGAGCCGTTTGCAGTACTTCTGGCTGATGACCTTATCCAGACCGATAAACCCGTTCTTTCCGAAATGGTAAAAAAATTCGACCGGTTACGGGCATCCATGGCTGCGGTCATGGAAGTGGAAAAAGACCAGACAGACAAATACGGCATCCTTGATGCCCAACAGGTGGAAGAAGATATTTTCCGAATCGACGATATGGTGGAAAAACCAAGTCCGGACCAAGCCCCTTCCAACCTTGCCATTATAGGCCGCTATATCCTCACCCCCAAAATTTTTGAATATTTAGAAAAAAAAGAAAAAGGCGCGGGAGGAGAAATCCAGCTTACCGATGCCATGAAAACCCTTCTCAAAGAACAGCCGATCTATGGATATAAATTTAAGGGAACACGCTTTGACTGTGGAGATAAAGCAGGATTCCAGATGGCCAACCTTTCATTTGCCCTTGAAAGACCGGACCTGAGAGACAGGCTGATAAAATTCATACGAGAAATTCAAAAAAAATATTAGGCACACTCAGGAATTTTTATACTGACTATAAATTTTCATCACTTTTCTGACATAATTTTGTGTTTCTTTGTACGGGGGAATCCGCTGATACTTATCAACAGCCTGTGGCCCTGCATTATAAGCTGCAAGCACCAGTGGAAGTTTATGCTCGTAGCGCATCAACAGCCGCTTAAGATAAAGGGTTCCCCCCATGATATTCTGCAAAGGATTAAAAGGGTCTTCCACAAAAAGGGATTTAAAATTGGCAGGCATAATCTGCATAAGGCCTTTTGCGCCTCTTTTTGAAACCGCCCTTTCGTTAAAATCTGATTCTGCTTTAATCACCGCCTTGATCAAAAAAAACTCAACACCATATTTTTTTTGGGCTTTCTTGATAAAATCATCATATTTGCGAATATAGGCCAGAGAGTTTATTTTTTTGGGTTTTTCTTTGATGTATACTTTGTAATCAGTTGATGTGGGGACATTTGTAAAATGGATAATACCGCTGCCGTCAATATACATATAGATATCGCCGGCAGCATTGCCAGCACAAACCATGCAATAAAAACAAATCCATAAAAAAAGGCCTGTTTTTTTTACCATTTTCCCCAATTTATATGAAAGTCTTAAAAAATTCACACAGAGACTTTCAATCTTTGTTGTGGGCAAATCTTAAATAAAATACCCAATATGCCCATGGCAGTTATTTGTTTTTGTCTTTGTATGCTTTTAAGATAAATTTTCCCGGAAACTTGGAGTTTGCCACATATTTTCCCAGATTGTCCAGAAAGGTTTTGACAAGCGCGTCAAACACATCGTCTTTTTCATGATCCATGATAAAGTTGCGCTCAACCCTGTATTCATACATTGCATTGCCACCCAGAGTCGCCAGGATATCTTCAAATTTAAACTCAGACAGGGGTTCATCAGAAAACAGATCTTGTTTGATTTTAATATCCATATTCGCCTTCATGATAACCACATAAGCATCTTCACTAACTTTTCTGGACCAATCTGATATCACAAGAGTCTGATTATTTTCCAGTTCAATTTCCCTGACTATTTTTTCTTTCACTATCTCTTTTGCAACTATTTTAGATTCCATTTTTATCCTGCATTTTTCAATTCCATCAATTAAACCATAATCAAAACAATTCCAGTTGTTTTGCTTTCTTTTTCACTGACAATTTAACAGGCGCTTTTTCCACCTGTGTCAGTTTTGCTTCAATATCCTCAATAAAAAAAGATCGTTGCCTTTTTTTAATGGTGCCAAATATGCGTCTTTTTTTTGCATAAGTCAAACAAAGAATGTCCATGGCCCGTGTCATGCCAACATAGAACAGACGACGCTCTTCTTCAAGATCATCTGTGGTTTCACCATCCTTTGCAAAAGGGACAAGCCCTTGTTCACACCCCGCAACAAACACAACCGGAAATTCAAGCCCTTTGGCAGCATGCAGAGTCATTAAAGAGACTTTTTGTGTATTAAACTCCAAAATATCAGCATCCTGGTTCAAGGCAACCGCATCCAGAAAACCCCTTAAATCATCGTGAAGAATACCGATGGATAAAAGTTTTTCAAAAATTTGCTTTGTTTTATCATTGCTTTCAATGATCGGTTTTAAATCCGCCTTTTCAAACAAAAGCCTTAACCCTGTTTCAGTGTCACACTGCCTGATCTCCTCTTGAAGGCACTTGAGCTTTTGTGCAATCATGACAATATTCTGTCTTGTTGCAGCTTTGATCCCGCTGATATCTGTTTGCACAAATTCATCCAGAATATCCTGATTTGTTTTGCAGGCGTCATTATACGCTTTATGAAAAATTTCTTTTCCTTTTTTACCCAGCCTAACGCCAAAATGATCAAAAACAATCTCAACATCAATAAAGCACTCATTTTGGGACATGATCCTGCAAAGACTGATCAATTGCCGGATACCTTCAATATCAACCATATTTTTTTTATCGGCTGCCTGAAAAGGAATACCCTCTTTTTCAAACAGATCAATAAAAATCTCGCACTGTTTTCGTGTTCGATAAAGAACGGCAAAATCTGCAAAACAATACTCTTTTGTTTCGTCCTGATCGGTCTTGCCCGCGTCCATTGAAAAAAAAGAGGTTCCCCCCACAAGCTTTTCAATCATCTTGCCAATGACTACGGCTTCAGCCTTTTCACTTGCTGCCTCCTTGATGATCAGTTTTTTTTGAGTTTCCACATCTGAAAAAATCTTGAATTTTTCCTCATTGTCCAAAGAGTTGCTGATCATTTGAAAAGACGCGTCAAGAATGGTCTGGGTGGACCTGTAATTTTGAGTCAAAAAAAATTTTTCACATCCTGGAAAATCATCTTCAAATAGTTTGAAATATTTATTGTCCGATCCTCTGAACCCGTATATGGACTGATCTGGATCACCAATCACAAAAATATGGTTATCTTGTGATATCAATTTGACAAACACATACTGTCCAAAATTCAAATCCTGGTATTCATCAATAAAAATATATTGATACTGTTTGCGGACACTTGCCAGAATATTTTCTTCGCAGTTGAGCATGTTTATTGTCATTGCCATCAGATCTTCAAAATCAACCACATTATGCTCCTTGCAAAGAACCTGGTAGGCTTGATAAATTTTTTTAAATGACGCTAATTCACCCTGGTGTACGAATTTTTCAAGGGGTATGAATTTTTCAAGATCATCCTCCGGCCTCAGCAAGTTTTGTTTGCACAGACTGATCAATTGATCTGTTTTGTTTACCTGACCCTTTTTACTGTTTTCTTTCGTAATTTCAATATGTTCCAAGGACTCTATGGCTTCTTTGACCAGTGAAAGCCTTATTGGATCATCAACAATAACAGCATCAAATGCCTTGTACTCTTTTAAAAGCTTAAGGCAAAAAGAATGAAAAGTTGCCGCCAGAACAGGTGTTTTGGCTTTGGTCATATAATTGTCCATGCGCTGTCCAAGCTGTGTTGCCGCTTTATTGGTAAATGTCAGGGCAAGGATGGACAAAGGATCAATATTTTTTTTGGATATCAGCCAGGCAATTTTTGCAGTCAAAGTTCTGGTTTTGCCCGTACCTGGTCCGGCCTGGATAACCACGGCCCTTGCAGATGATTCAACCGCCTTTTGCTGTTCAGGATTCAGACCGGCCAACAGATCCCGGTTATGATTTGCGGGTCTTGTTTGCCGGGGCTTTTCTTTATTGTTTTGATTTTTTTCATTATTTTTCTCAGCACCCGGCTTTTTAACCACTGCCTTTGCATTTTTTTTTGCTTTTTTGGCAGGAAGCTTAAACAAAAGATTGTTGTCTCCTTTTAAACGTTCTTTTTCCTGCCTGGAAAAAAGGTTGACCTTCCCGTATTCGCCGTCATAACCGGGATCAATGTTGACATCCCCTGTTCGCATCTTTTGTACGGCCTCTGCCAGCAGGGGTATGTTGGCGGTTTTTATCTCTTCAAAAGATTTATCCAGAAGGATGCCAAGCTCCGGCCCAAGATTTTCAATGGCCTTTTGATAATATGTTGCCACTTTTTTGGTTTTAGGACCCACCTCAAAAATTTCCGAAAGCATATCAGCAAGGGGAATAATGCTTTGATATCCATGCCGATTTTCCGGCACATACCCTTCCGGTCTTTGCGACAGTTCCTGGACCCGGTTGAGCACTCCATAGGTAACCTTTTTACCGCATTCGGGACAGATGCCGTCAATCTGGTCGGTGGCGGCGGGATTCAGACAGATATTGCATTTCCTGTGGCCGTCATAATGGTATTTGCCCTGGTGGGGAAACATATCCAAAGTACCCTGGTAATGTTCAAGATCATTTTTTTCAAGAGCCTGGCGCATATGAAAAAAACTCAACTCCGTGTCAAACACGGATGCATTGCGTCCCAGATATCCTGGGGAATGGGCATCTGAATTGGACAGCAGACGGACATTGTCCAGATCCTTGATCCGCCAGTTCATGGGAGGATCGGAAGACAATCCCGTTTCAACGGCAAAGATATGCTCTTTTAAAGAACCAAAACACTCTTCAATGGAATCAAATCCCGATTTTGACCCGAACATGGAAAACCAGGGGGTCCAGATGTGGGCCGGCACAAAAAAGCCCTTGTCATTGACATCCAGCATGATGGCAAGCAGGTCGGCTGCATCCAGTCCCAGTATGGGACGGCCGTCGGATTTAATGTTACCGATGGCATCCAGCCTGGCATTGAATTTTTTCACACTGGCAATATCGGGAAAATAGACCAGGTTATGGTTTTTCCTCACCCGGTCGTCTTTCTTGTAAATATTGCTGATCTCGGTCTGCAAAATAAACCGTACAGGGTTCCGGCAATTTTCAGGAACGGTTTTGTCGATATCCCTTGCAATCTCTTTTTTCAGGGAAAACATTCCCGGCTCGGTTTCTTCAATCTTGGACTCAATCTCGTCAATCCAGGCTGGATAGGTAAAATCCCCGGTTCCGACAACCGTAATGCCTTTCATCTGTGCCGTATAATAAAGATTTTCAAAATCAAGATTTTTGGCCGTAGCCCTTGAATACTTGGAGTGAACATGAAGGTCAGCAATAAATTTCATTTTTTCTGCCCGATTATAGATCAATATAAAGGTTAAAATCCGGTTACAGGTTCAATAATTACATGATTTGCCCTTAATTTAAAAGCATGAATCTGCTAAAGAAGAGCTGTCACCCCTGCAATAAAAATAAAAGGGATTGCAATGCACCGTATTCAAGATATACATCTAACCTTATACAATCAAATGGAAGGCTTACTATGAACATATTTGACACAGCATCCAAAACCTTGATCCAAACCTGGGATCAAACAATCAAAGAACCGGTCAAGATAAAACTGATCGCCACGGATCACGCTGAGAACTCTCAATTTGCAAATTTTACCCGCCAGATGGCAGATGCCACATCAAAGCTGGTCATTGAATCTGAGAAAGGAGAAAAAGACCTGCCGGGGTTCTTGCTCAAAGAGAACATCACCTATTCAGCCCTTCCCCTAAAAAAAGAACTGGACCCGTTTCTTGACGCCCTGTCACAGGTCAACGGCACCCCACCCATGCTGGCCCAATCCGACCTTTCCGAGAATGTTCAAAGCACACTTGATAAAATAGACATCCCGGTGCGGTTAACACTTTATATTGCTCTTGAGTGCCCCCATTGTCCCAATGTGGTCAGAACTGTCATCCCCATTGCGTTGAATTGCAAAAACATAAATCTTCATATCATTGACGGCAGTTTGTTTAGTGAAACCGCACAAAAAGACGGCGTAATGTCAGCACCCTGCCTGATCCTTGATGATGATTTCAGATGGACCGGTAATGTTACGGCAGATGAAATTGTCAATATGATAGTGGGACGTGATCCGTCACAATTAAGTGCCGGAACCCTGAAAAACATTCTCGAACAGGGGGACGCATCCTGGATAGCCCGGCAGATGATTGAAAAGCAGAATATTTTTGACGCCTTTATCAAACTTTTACTGCATGACACCTGGTCAGTCAGGCTGGGAGCCATGGTAATCGTGGAGGAACTTGCCGAAACTGACCCGAAACTGGCTGCCCGTCTGTGCCCCGTTCTGATCAGCCTGTTTGATGAAACCGATCCCCCTGTTCAGGGAGATATTCTCTATGCCCTGGGAGAAACCGGAGACAGAAAAACAGCAGACTGGATCAAAGAAAAACTTGCCGAACTTGACCATGAAGACCTAGTTGACGCTGCCAAGGAAGCTTTGGAAACTCTGGAGACCAATAATGGATAACCCCTTACTCCTTTCCCGGCCAAAACACAATTACATGTAACAACTCCGTTAATCGACCAATATGATCTTATTGCCTATCCTGAAAGCGGATACTACAAAAAGATTTTGGATAGGTACAGCCTGATAGGCTGTACCATAGTCCAGGAATTTGATTTTACAGACTGCTAAGTCATTTTTTTAATTTTCTAATATTTTGTACCTTTTATTGTTGAAGTAGCTTGACAGCTGTCATAACCATCCGTCCATGTAGCACTTCCTGTCCCTTGAAATGAAGACCCATCACTTGCGAATGTAACATTATAAACAGCATCAACAGTTCCACCATCTTCATACCAGGTTGAAGTGATTGTGGCAGAAGTTCCGGATAAGTTTCCTGATCCGCATATCCCTTCTGAATCAAAAAAAGTAACACTGCAACCATTTTGCTGGATATTAATAATATTATAATAATCGTAATCTGCAGTTGGTCCACCACAATTTTGCAAATTCCTGATTTCTGTAACAGAATACCTTGAACCGATCAAATCAATACATGCTGATGGTTCTGGATCTGTAAAAGTAGAATTAATCCCATAATTTTCACAAAGGTTTATAAACTCCTGAGCCGATGTAAATCCGTCAAGAACCGAGGAACGGCTTAGATCATTGGCAATTTGATCCATCCAATGATTATAACCGGATGTATCCGGTTCTCTATCAAAAAAGGCCTTATAAAGTATAGTTATAAATTCAGAATCAGATGTATTTCGATTCTGAAACTCTTCACTGAAAATAAAAGACTCTGCAAGATCAGCTCCGGCTTGATCACCGTTGTAAAGACTATTAGTCCAATGATTGAGTCCTCCAGTGTCAGGCTCACGACTAAGGCATTGTTGATAAAAACGGGTAACAAACCCTTGAACAGACGTGTCGTTTGAAGAAGAAGTTGCTTTAATCCCATAATCTTCACAAAGATTTATAAATTCCTGAGCCGATGTAAATCCGTCAAGAACCGAGGAACGGCTCATGCCATCGGCAATTTGATTCATCCAGTGATTATAGCCATCCGTATCCGGTGTTCTATTAAAAAATGCATTATAAAGAATAGTTACAAACTCAGAATCAGATGTATTTAAATGCTGAAACTCTTCACTGAAAACAAAATTCTCTGCGAGTTCATCCCCTGCCTTATCTCCATTGTTTAGGCTATTCATCCAATGATTGAGCCCATCAGTGTCAGGTTCTCTGTTAAGACATTGTTGATAAAAACGTGTTATAAATACTTCTACATTATCGCTACCAGAATCCTTAGTCTCTGAATCTTCACCATTGCAGTCCTGGTCAACTCCATCTCCTGTGATTTCAGTCGCTCCTGGGTGAATACTTGAGTCGTAATCATTGCAATCAGTGTTGTCTGTTACATATCCTGAAGGTTGAGAAGCAACTTCGTAGGGACTGTTTGGATCACCATAACCATCATTATCAGCATCTCGATAGTAGGTTTTTAATATAGTAGTTGTTATTCCACCACCACTTATTAAATTACCTTGCCAATTGCCTGAATATTTTGATGGCCAACCAAATTGATTAAAAGAAATACTATAGTTTCCATTTCCAGAATTATCTGAAGTTGTTCCGTTAACGTCTAATGTAAAGGTTGCTGTATTATAGCCTACAGGGGCACCAGAAGCTGTTGCTGTGCCTGTGGCGCTAAATGATAAAGATTGTCCAGATATTGTAACTATTGCATTTGTAAAAGGGCAATTAACATAATTTCCTTTATAAACATAAGTCCACTCTCCATCCGTTCTAATAGAGCCGTCTGAATTTTCTTTTAATGTCCATTGTCCATAACCTGACCCAGAATCAACACTTGTTTCCCATTCTTCAGAATTAATAAGATCTGCATAAGCTAATGAATTAAAAACCCAAAAAAGGGATAGTGCTATAACATTAAAAATAAAAAATGATTTCAATTTTCTCATATATTGCTCCTTTGTATTTAATTACACATTAGGGATTTAAACGAAAAAAGAACCAAAACTCACCAGCACCAAGGCTTGATCAAATTTGTATCCTTTCGGTAAGCGTGCGAGAATTGTACGATCGATTATGTTATATCCAACACATTTTTAAATTTCAAGGATGTTTTATCCTGAGTAGTTTGATTTACAGACTTCAAGCAGAATAATTCAGAGTGTTATCAAATCCTGAATCCTTGTTTTACAGAGGTATGCATATCAAAATCTTTGTTAAAGATTCGAGAATTTCATTTGTGGGATTGTCTAAACTTATTTCATCAAATTTTACAGATTTTATAAATTTTGATGCCCTTTTTCTTCTTTGCAATCCCGAAATTTTAATAGAAATATCACCTCCGCCTTCTGCTGCATAATCGACAAGACTTCTGATATTATCATTTTCCTGATTTATGTCCAAAGCATTACCATTGAAACTATTGAGTTCCAAATTTATTTTATGCGAATTTGTAAGCTTATTGATTGTTCCCAAATCCAAGCTTAATATTTTTGATGTTTCCTTCATATCAGGGGATATCAATTCAAATTTCAAAGCGATTATATCCTCTTTATATTCATTGATTAATGCCCAGAATTTATTTTTTTGAAATTTCGCCTCTACATGCATAACAAAGTCGTATTTATATAATTGATCCTGAACAGCATTTTTTATTAAATTAGCAACTACCTGAGTACTGCTAAAAGCCTTTCTGTTTATAGATATGGCTATTGTTTGAATTTCAGGATGATTATTTATAATAACTGTAACATGAGGCCAATCTTCCAAATTTTCTTTGTCAAAATCAGGTTTATTGTTTTTGATCTCTTTTTTAGCACCAATTTTTAGAATATGCCAATCGTGCTTTTCATATATGACTTTCTGTATTGTAGACAGTTTTTTATGTTTTATTTCAGGAAAATCAGCTAAAATTGTTCCCAAAAATTTATTTTTATTTTTAATAAGGGTTTCAATATTTTCAAACAAGTCTAATTGTATATTGCGACTCTTCGAAAGCAATTGAAATCGATATAATTCAAAATTTTTATTTATTTTCACAATATTGCAACTCACTATTATTAAATATATTCATGCTAACCAGTTGTTAACAATCCACTTTCCTCAATATTTTTTTAAAATCCATTATCAAGGAAAAGCAAACATATCTCATTCCACTCCGGCAGTCACCTTAAAATCAGGAAAAAATCCTACTTTTTTATTTTTTACAGCTAACCATCCTATCGTTAAAAGACAAATTAATTGATTGATTTGTCCAAAACATTACCATATAAAATATAGACAGATATAACATTCAAATCTGAATCACTTTGCAAATAAGGAACCTATAAAAAAAATGAAAGTGGTCAATTATAAAGATGTCTTGCCGGTTGTCATGAGCAATGAGACTGTTAAAAACGTTGCCGGCAGGGTTATGATCGGAAAACAAGACGGGGCAAAAAACTTTTGCATGAGAGTGTTTGAAATGGGCAAAAACGGGTATACCCCCAGGCACACCCATGATTGGGAACATGAAGTATTTGTCCACACAGGCACAGGAGAAGTGCTTATAGAGGATCATTGGCACCCCTTGTCGGAAGGATCGGCCATATTTATTCCGGCAAACATAGAACACCAGTTCAAAAACACATCGGACAAGACCTTTACCTTTGTCTGCCTGATACCGTCGGGAGCACCTGAATTATGATAACCCCAAGATCCTGTGTGGGAGAGGACGCCCGGTTTATCGTAGGAATTCACAAGCCTGGTTTTGAAGTGAAAAACTTAAGAAACCATGACCATATTGCATCTCTCGGGCAGCTTGAAGACGGCACGATAGTTGACAACAGTGTCAATTTCCCCGATGCGGATCTTTATGAACCCTGTGCAGACATTATTTATGAAATTGCCAACCCGTTTCCCTTCAGGGGCACCACATATATCAACTCTGCATGGGCCGATGTAAAAGCTGAACACCCCGAGACCATAGGTATCTCAAAACCGGCTCCCTGCTCTTTGCTTCAAAACTTTGAAAAGTTCCAGGCAAATAAAACCACGGGAATCAAAAACAAAAAAGCCCTTCTGGACATTCTGCCGCATCCGCTTACCATTGCACTGGCCCAGGCATCCACAGACCCCGAAGAACTGATGCTTCTGGCAAAAAAATCCTGCCGTATCCTTTTTGATCCTGATAATCAGAGTCCTGCCGGGATCGGATATACAAAGGATCAAAACGACAAGCTGATCCCGGAAATCCATGACCATGAACTTTTTGAAGTGCTTGTGAACAACCGGTATCTTCCTGATGACTATAAAAATGCCCTGGTGCTGAAACCTGGGGTACAGGGAAACAATGAAATTACAGGCGAATATCTGTCTGAAGACGGGAAAACCCATGTATTTGAATACCTGAGACGAAATTCCTATATTCCCTGGGGCCATTTTGCATCAAACATGGCCAATGACGCCATCCGGTACAGGGCATTGGATCTTTGCGATGAAGACATGAAAGGCATTCGTCATTTATACTACCAGCGCGCCTTTGTAAGAGTTGCTGCCGGGCTTGGCATTTGTCTGCCCGACAAAAAAGCATGCTTAACTCAAAACCGGCTTGAAGATCTCAGGAAGGCCCTGCAGGCAAAACTCAACCAGACCCCGGCTCCTTGCCTAGAATTTGACAATACCCTGTGGGGATGGAACTTTGGATTCGGATATGCCCAGTCCGGCCACAGGCTGCATGCCTCCCACCAGATGATACACCAGCAAAATGCCATGATCCCGAAACTTGTTCAAACCGATTCAGGTCAAACAATACCGTCCTTTTCCTGCGGTGACCTTATCAATGATTTTATAAGGCAGTACAAAGATGCAACGGGCAAAGGATTTTTCAAAACCTATTTAAAAGCAATTAAGCACAACACAAGAACGGACGGCAAAAAAGGCAATCAATCCTCCCTAATACTGATGGAAGATGACCAGGTTATTTTATTTGTGCCCAAGGCCCAGATAAGTGAATGGGAACTGCAGCTTATGCCCAAAATCGCTTGCGGTAATATTATTGAAGCAGATATCAAGATGAGAAATTCTCTGGACCAAGCCATCCTGACCGCCGTAAAGACACTTGAATCCCTTGGGGCAAACTTTGTAACCTCCATTGAATTTTCAAAACGGTTTGATTCAAAAATTCATGATCAACACATGTTGTATTCCTTTATCCCGAGACTTCCCTATGCGCCCGACACCTTTTCCGAAGCCCAGTTAAGATGGATCAGCGGATGTTATCCCGAGGATTTTGCCCATGCCTGCCGAATGGCAATCAAAACTTTTTAACAAAGGAAAGAAAAATGATTCTGCATGATTTTATTTATGAATGGGACGGAAAAACAACCAAAGGTGAAAAGCCGGTTTCATGGTGGCCTGGATCATACCATGTTAAAATTGTTAAACTGGGAACCGATAAAAACAACATCAGCTACCTTGTTCCCATTGCCGTTATCTTGAAAAATGCCAAAACCCAGCCGAGCATGATGAACACATCCTTAAAAAACTATATCCATAATTTTGCCCAAAAACTGTCAAAAGAGTATAATCTGAATATCAGCAAGACCCTGTGGATTGAAATAGATGATAAAATCAGGGTGGCTGTTTTAACCCCTGTTCAAAAAAATGTCCCTGAAACACTTTATTCCATATCCTGGCGGTCTATCCGGCCCAACGAACTTGCGATGATCAAACCCTATATTTTTGACATGTAAGAATGATTCGATAAAAAAATTGCAAAAAAAATCACAGGCCTTTTTGAACAGGAGTTAAACAATCATGACAGATCAAACAATCCCCTGATCCATCATTGAATCCGCGACTTTAATAAATCCGGCAATATTGGCACCATTAACATAGTTGCCGGGAGTTCCATATTCTTCCGAAGCCAAAAGACATGATGCATGAATGCTTTGCATGATGGATTTAAGCCGGGATTCCACTTCCTGCCTGGACCACCTGATTCTCATTGAATTCTGGGACATTTCAAGCCCGGATACGGCGACACCGCCGGCATTGGCTGCCTTGCCGGGTGCATAAAGTATATTATTGTCAAGAAATATATCAATCCCGTCCGGCATGGTGGGCATGTTCGCCCCTTCACTGACCATATAGACACCATTGTTCACCAGATTCTGGGCATCTTTTGCATTGATTTCATTTTGAGTGGCACTGGGAAACACACAGTCAGCCTTGTGATTCCATAACGGGTTGTGGTCAGTCCCCGCATCAAAAGCCGTATAGACCGCTTTGGGATATTTTTCGGCATACTCCTTGATCCTTCCGCGTTTGACGTTTTTCAGGTACATGATATATTGAAGTTTGGCGTCATCAATCCCTTTTTCATCATAAACATATCCGGAAGAATCTGAAAGCGTTAGCACCTTTGCCCCCAGATGGTTCAGTTTTTCAATGGTATACTGGGCAACATTGCCGGAGCCTGAAACAAGACAAACCTTGTCCTTAAGGCTTTGTTTACGGGTACTCAGCATTTCATCGGCAAAAAACACCGAACCATAACCGGTTGCTTCCGGCCTGATAAGGCTTCCGCCCCAGTTAAGACTTTTGCCGGTCAGAACACCGGAGAATTCATTTTTCAATTTTTTATACATCCCGAAAAGGTATCCGATCTCTCTTCCGCCAACACCAATGTCCCCTGCCGGGACATCCGTATAAGGGCCTAAATAACGAAACAGTTCGCACATGAAACTCTGGCAGAAGCGCATGACTTCATTGTCTGATTTGCCTTTGGGATCAAAATCCGATCCTCCTTTTCCACCTCCTATAGGCAAAGTGGTCAATGCATTTTTAAAGACTTGTTCAAATGCAAGAAATTTCATAATGGAAAGATTTACAGAAGGATGGAAACGCATTCCTCCCTTGTAAGGCCCTATGGCGCTGTTCATCTGGACTCTGAAGCCTCGGTTGACCCGAACCTGCCCCTGGTCATCCATCCAGGGAACCCTGAACTGAACCACACGTTCCGGCTCAATGAGTCTTTCCATAATACCTGCATGACGGTATTCGGGATTCCTGTCCAGAACCGGCTTTACCGACTCAATCACTTCTGTGACCGCCTGATGGAACTCTTTTTCAAATGGATCTCTTGCCATTACAATATCAAGTATTGAATCCATTTTCCGCCTCCTGTTAAAATAAGTGTTAAATTCAACTTTCGGGCATAGGCTTGTGCCACCTTGATTTGCCAACAACAAAGGTTGAAAGTCACTGTTTGGATCTTTATCGTTTGCATCCCGGTCGTAAGAGCAGTACAAGATACAATGGTAACAAATTTCATTTCATAGAGGATCGGTTTGTCAGACTATAAATATTTTTTTTCGCTGGATTAAGGCTTTTTTTGATTTAAAAACCAAATTAATCTTTAATTAAAATAACACTTTTCATGATCAAATAACACTTTTTTATTAAACAGCCACGGTCAGATATGGCCATTTTATGCTATAATCAGGTCACATTGGTTTGCACACAACAAAACATGAAAGTCATTATTGACTTCCCCCTGAGCAAGGATAAATTAAAAACCCTATGAAAAATAATCCGCCAATTATAGACATTCCACTGACCGGGTATGAAACCATTTTTGAGATAAAAAAGAACCCTTCCTTTAAAAGCCAAATGGGTTTTATTTTTCTCAAGGCCGTGTTGATTTCTCCTTTTCGCACCAATACGATTGCAGATAATGCGATTATGAAAACCACCCGGATGATCCTGAAAAATTATTTGCCTGATAAACAGCGAATCAAACAGTATAGAAAAATCTGTGCATTTTCAGAGGACAACAGGATTGATATCATACCCATATCCTATTTTCAGACACTTTTTATCGGGCTTATAGGCAGGTTTATCACCTCTTGTTTTTTTCCGGTTAATCCATTGGGGCTGATCCATATTTTTCAGTCTTTTGAACAAAAAAGAGCTGTGACAACCAATGAAATTCTTGATCTTGCCTGCATCCTTTCAGGTGTTAGAAAAACTCCAAAAGGCATTGAAACCGATTTTACTCTGGAAGTGATGTCAGGCAAAACTCTTGTATGGCAGGGTGTCTCAACTTTTTTAACCAAAAACCGTGTAAACAAGAAAAAACCATCAAAGAAAAAAAGTGACATCTTTTTAGCCAAAAAAGAGACCATTTTTGTGCCGTCAGAAACCGGCAGAAAATATGCAGCCGTCTCAGGGGATTACAATCCCCATCACCTCCACACGTTACCTGCAAAACTTTTTGGATTCAAAAGAGCCATTGCCCATGGCATGTGGAGCTTAGCAAGGGTTACAGCAAGCCTTGACAGGGAATTTGGCATTCAGGATGCCGCCATGATTGAAGCGGCTTTCAAACTGCCGATTTTCCTGCCCGCAACAACTATTCTGGGGTATGACCGCCAAAACCATACACAAGGCCATCCGCCTATTGTTCATTTTGAACTCAGAGACAAACACCAGGGACTGCCCCATTTAAAAGGAAGATTGCTGTATAAAAATCAAGGTTAAGCGCTATGAGATTTATCTGTTTTGATTCTCTTTTTCAATTTCAAAAACCAAATCATCATGCGTTTTAACAGATGCTAACAGTGCTTTGCTGAATTCATCGGGATTTAAAGAATTTTCATCCACAAACATGGCAAATGGATTTGAAGACAATGTTTTCCTGTCCGGCAGGGCAGTGCTTTTTCTATTAAAATTAACCGGTATAACATTGTCCGGGAATTTTCTGAGTTTACTCACTATAAGTCTCCTTTTAATGGTTGTATTGTTTGGCATATTCTGCATCATTGTACATAGCTTCCCCATATAAGCCTTTCCCGTATTCACCAACAATTTTCTGACCTTGTTTTGACGCAATAAAATCAATAAATTTTGAAGCAAATTCTTGAGACTTGCCATTCCCGACGGGCTGGCAAAGGCCATGGTAAGTATTGATTAAAACAGGATCTCCTTTAAACAAAACTTTCAAATTTTTAATATCTTTTTTACCAGCCACCCAGGTTGATGAATCTGTCATAAAATACCCGTTTATCTGATCCGCTTTTTTCAAAGTGGCCATCATAAATGTTTTTGTGATAATATACCAATTGCCTTCATACCAGTCCCCTTCAGGATCAATGCAGGCTTTTTTCCAGATGGCAAGTTCCTTTTTGTTGGTCCCGGAATTATCACCTCGAGAAAGGAAGTTTGATTGGCTTTTTGCAATCCTGGCATAGGCATCAGCAGCACTTTTTGCATATGCAATGCCTGCCGGATCACTTTTGGGACCAACTATATAAAACTCATTAGATCCGATAAGAACTCTTTTAATGGCCCAGCCGTCTTTAACAGCCTGTTTTTCAGCAGCAGGCGCATGAACCATAGCAATATCCACTTTTTTATTTTTGAGAAGCTCTAAAGATTTACCCGACCCTGCCTTTATCCAGCACATGGATGTGTTGTGTTCTCTGTTAAATACTTCGGCAAGCTCTTTTAGCAAACCCAGTTCACCAGGACTGCCGGTAGCCAATTTAACTGAAAGAATTCCATTTCCATAGGTTGCTTTGCAGGTATCTGCTTGGCAGATTCCAGCCAGAATTAAAACAAATAAAATCAATAAGAATCCCAATTTTATTTTTTTTGAAATTTTCATTTTATTATTCCTTTATCTTGTTTGTATTCAAGGAAATTTCAGCCTCCCGTCCTCACAGCTAAAAATAGCCTAATAGTTATATTATTGGTTTGTATTTGTCAATATATTCACCAATATTAAAAATATTGCAGCTTAAAGAGACTTATAATAACCAAAAACATCTTAAAAAGAGTTTGAGCCAATTGCAATTAGAAAAAGAATTTATTGGGAATGGTTATGAATTTATTTGAAGTTGCAGAAAATAAAAAAATCAAGCACCTTAACTCAAATATGGCAGCCTCTTCTGCAATCAAGTTCAGGAGCTTGGAAAATAAGATATGCTTTATATATATTTTAAAGGATGATATTGCTCAGGAGAGTCTTTGATAGTCCGTCCAGCAAAAGGGCAAAACTGCCGTTACTGTCTGTGGAAACCCATGGAACAAGAGTTCTGGCGCTTCTCTCAATGTCGGTCATAAACGGCAGGTTGCAAAGATGGTTTACATCAATGGTGAGGTTCTGCTTTGCCACCTGTTGAATCCTTTTTACAGGTTCAAGGGCTGCATTTGCATCATTTGTCTTGTTTACAATGATGTGGGGGAAAAAACCTGAGATGGCCTGATTAACAATACCCAGTCCTGACGGACATTCCTGTTTGATTTTTGCCCTGAAAACATTCATGTCTGATACCCCTCTCCCATTTTGAGGCAGGGTCATGTCCTGGATAAGATTTTTTAAAACACCGGTTGTTTCTCCTGAATAATCCGACTCTGGCCCAAACAAACGATTCAGTTTTCGATATAAAGCCACTTTGATGAATGTATAGGCGTCCAGATATGAGGCAGGATCGCATGTTGTCATCACAACACCCTGATCTGCTGCAAGAAAAAAATCAAGCATATTATAGGAGGTATCACCTCCCAAATCAATGACAACACAATCGGCATCAATTGTTTTTATCGCTTTCAACAATTTGAGTTTTCGGGCAAACGGAATATTACCGGCTCCCAGCCTGCCGCTGTCACCGCCGATCAGGTAAGGGCCGAAATCAGTTTTTTCCATGATATCTGAGATGGCAAGCTCTTTTTTATCAAAAAAATCATTGATATTCTTTTTTATACGGGTTTTGCCAAGATACAGGTGCAGATTAGCCCCTCCCAGATCCAGATCCACGGCAACTGTTTTCAGTCCTTTGTTGGACAGGGAAACGCTCAGATTGGCTGTGACCAGACTTTTTCCTATACCGCCCTTTGCTCCGCCTACAGCAATAACAACCGGTCGCTTTTGAGGTTTATTCTCCGGCTGTTTTACATCTGTAGGCCTGTCATCATGGACTCTTTGCGACAGATACTCATAAGATTTTTTTATTTTGATGAAACGTTCTTTTCTTTTCAGGATCATTTCTTCTGTTTCATTGCCATGAAGATCCGGATGGTACAGCTTTGCTTTTTCCCTGAATGCTTTTTTAATCATGTTGCGGTCGAGACTGACAATAAAAGCATTATCCCTTGCATGGATGGGAGAAAAAAGATAAGCACATGCTATTTGAAGCTTGTGCAGTTCATGATCCATCTGTTCCAACTCCGTACTCACAGGTTAACATTCCAACGCACCGAACCAATAAGGTCATATGCTAAATTTATCAGCAATCGCAATAGAATAATTCAGCAATTTTAATACAAGCTGTACAAAAAATCAATCACTGCTGCAGTCCCAAATCCACCGCATATTTTTTTAAGACCTGTCCAAAGGCAAATCAGTGGATTTGGAAAAAACAAAACCCTTGACTTCCTGAAAACCATCCACTATGAGTTGTCATTAATAATAATTACGGCAGAAGCCGTGTGCCATGCCGGCGACAACGCTGGAAACAAGAAATTTACCGTCACAATGGCGGTTGCAGCATAACGTAATATAATAAAAGGCCACGAAGGTCAGCCTGTTTTAAGACAGGGATGAATCTTTGTGGCCTTTTTTTTTGTTTAAAACGCTAAAGCAACAAAGGAAAAAAAATTATGAACGTACAGGAAATCATGAACAGCAATGATTTTAAGCAATGCGTGTCATTTCACGGACATGTCTGTCCAGGGGTGTCCATCGGCTATAAGGCAGCCAAAGCAGGTATGGCATGGCTTAAAGAAAACCGATCCGAAGATGAAGAAATCATCGCCATTGTCGAAACAAACGCCTGTTCAGCTGACGCGGTACAGGTTCTGACAGGTTGCACCTTTGGAAAGGGAAATTTTATTCACAAGGATTACGGAAAAATGGTACTGACCCTGCTCAGCCGCAACTCAGGCAAAGGCGTCCGGGTCGCGGTAAAAGCGGGCACAAGCGGGCTTGCCCCGGAACACATGGAACTGATCCGGAAAATGATTGATGGAAAATTGACTGATACCGAGCAGGAACAGTTCCAGGAACTTCATCTTCAAAAAAGCATGTCGATTCTGGAAACCCCGGACCAAGAACTGTTTACAATCAGAGAAACCTCCATGGAACTGCCGCAAAAGGCGCGCATTGAACCTTCCGAACCTTGTTCGCGCTGCAAAGAACCGGTCATGAAATCCAAGCTGAAAGATGTGGACGGCCAAATGGTATGCCAAGACTGCTGTAACTGACACAGTTCAACCCCCGGCCGTGATGGCCGGGGGTCTTTTATGGATTGACAAAATAACGCCCGGAAAGGTATAACCTTTTTTAAGGTATCAAGGTGCCGGGATTGCCGATACGGCCTTCCCGAGGTTAAAAGGAAAGACGGTGCAAATCCGTCACATGCCAGCCGTTGCCGTGATCGGGGACAAAAACTGCAATATGTCACTCTGTTTAAAAGGGGAAGACGCAGTGATTAGGATGATCCGTAAGTCGGAAAGCCTGCCTTAATACTGATTTACAGGATTCTTTGCTGGAACAAGATCCTTTTGAATAAAATTATGATTATTAATCAGTGATTATTCAGGAGATCTATTATGTCCCAGACAATTAACAGGGAATTCGGAACAATTATCACCCGCCTTATCCAAAAAAAAAATCTCACCCGAAATGAGGCAAAACAAGCGTTTGTTTGTGTTTTAAACAATACAGTCACCGACATGCACCAGGGTGCTTTCCTGGCAGCGTTGACCGCCAAAGGCGAAACCAAAGAAGAAGTGGCAGGTTCCTGGGAGGCCATTTATGATCTTGACACAACCAAAGTAAAATTAAACCATGAGATCAAAACCGTTGACAACAGCGGCACTGGAATGGACACCTTTAAAACATTCAATATCAGCACTGCCGCCTCCATTATTGCGGCTGCAGGCGGCATCCCCATGGCAAGGCACGGTGCCCGGGCCATCACATCCGTGTGCGGAACCGTTGACATGGCAGAGGCCCTGGGTGTTGATGTGGAATGCACGGCTGATATTGTTGCCAAAAGCATTGAAACCGTAAGTCTTGGCCTGTTTAACGGCATGAGCCCCCATATTCACCCCATGGCATTGGGCCGCATCCTGTCTCAAATCTATTTCGGGTCCACACTTAACATTGCCGCATCCCTTGCCAACCCGGCCCTGCCGTCCATCGGAGTAAGGGGCGTATATTCAAGGGAAATGATCCGGCCTGTGTCAGATGTCATGCAGGAAATAGGCTATCAAAATGCCATTGTTCTGCACGGTTCCATTGAAGACTCAGACAAGGGCATGGATGAAGCCTCGGTCTGCGGAATCACCCATTGCGCGCAAATCCAGGAAAATAAAAAAACAAACGAATTTACCATTGACCCTAAAAAACTGGGCCTTGCCGTGAAAAACCATACGGAACTGTCGCCTGAACAAGACATTGAAACCGAATCAAAACGTTTTGCCGCCCTGATCAACAACCAGGAAAACAGTGCCAGGAAAGACGCGGCACTGCTCAATGCAGGCCTGATTTTCCTTGCTGCAAGAAAAGCCAAAGATGTGGAAGATGGAATCCAACAGGCAACAAAACTTCTGGAAGCAGGAACAGCATTTGAAACCCTGGAAAACTGGGTAAAAGCCCAGAATACAGATCCCAAAAAAGGACTAAAAAAACTTCACCGCCTAATGCAATAAAACGGACGCAATAAAACTGATGCAATAAAAAGGGAATAATAAAATGGAACTTTTGATTATCAAATCCGGTAAAGACTATATCCGGTTCAAAGATGACGATTACCTGTTGGTCAAGCTTGAAAAAGCCAGCGTCTTCACTTTTGAGCAGATGGACCTTGTCCGGCAGCATGAATCATGTCTCAAAGAAAACGGATTTAACAATGTATGCATAAAAAAACTCGTTCTGACGGAAGAGGAGTTATAACATGAAAATGGTGTTAACCGGCCTTGGCAAACTTGAAATCGACCCTGCCGAACAACTGACACCCCCCCCTGAAAAAGGGTATGTCCAAACCCGTGTCCTTTGCTGTGCCATCTGCCGTACCGATGCCAAAATGTGGGAACAGGGCCACAGGGATCTTGTTCTGCCAAGGGTTTTAGGGCATGAAATCGTGGTCGCGGATCAAACCGGTCAACGCTTTGTTGTCTGGCCCGGAAAAAGCTGTGGCACCTGCACCTTTTGTCAAACCGGCCGGGAAAACCTTTGCCAGGAGATGAAAATCACCGGGTTCCATACGGACGGCGGATTTGCCGACCATGCCGTCCTGCCAAAAGACAGCCTGATTCCCATCCCTGATGATCTGGCCTTCCATGCGGCCTGTTTTGCAGAGCCTGTCGGGTGCGTGATCAATGCCTTTGAAAAATTATCCGTCAGGCAAAATGACAGAATACTGATCTACGGGTCCGGCACCATGGGGCTGATCACAGCGCTTTATGCCCGGCATCTGGGGCTTGTGCCCCAAGTCCTTGAAAAAAATGAAACAAAAATAGCCCATATTGCCCCCTTTGTTGCAGCCACCGGCATTGCCTGCAACAAAGACACCCATGAGAGCGAATTTGAACTGGTGATCAATACCTGCGGGGATTTTATTGCCTTTTGCCAAGGCATTGCCAAGGTGGGCAAAGCCGGACAGATTTGCTTTTTCAGCGGAATTTCAAAAAATGAACATATTGAAACCAACCTGCTCAACCTGATTCATTACAAGGAGGCTGTGGTCTCAGGTGTCTACGGCATGACACGGGCTCATATGAAAAAAGCAGTGCCGTTCATGCAGGCCCATGAAAAAGAGCTGAATCTGCTGATAGAAGCCATTGTTGCCCCGCAAAAAGCGCCGGACCTCATGGCAGAGGTGCTGTCTGGAAAACACTTGAAATATATCCTTGATTTCAGCCTTGCATCAAACTCGCCAACCATTAAAACCCCGCAAAAAAGCCATACCCCGGACTTAAGGCTCAATGAGCTTGCACCCCAAAGCCTGTGCAAAAAAGTAATTGAACAAATCACCCCCCTGCCAAACCACCTGCTGGCAGCCGCCACCGCCAAAATAGATGAAAAAACAAAACCCCTGGGCGCACTGGGCCGTATCGAAGATCTGGCCATCCAAATGAGCCTGATCCAGGACAGTCTGAACCCTGAAATCAGGCGCAAAAATCTGTTTGTGTTTGCCGGGGATCACGGGATTTGCGAGGAAGGCGTATCCGCCTATCCTTCCGAGGTAACAGCCCAGATGGTGGACAACTTTTTAAACGGCGGTGCTGCCATCAATGTGTTGTGCCGTCACCACAGCATAGAGATGAAAGTGGTGGACATGGGCGTCATCCGTGAATTTACCCCCCATCCCGGACTGATCATTAAAAAAGTGGCCAACGGAACAAAAAACTTTGCCATTGAAAATGCCATGACACGCCAACAGGTGATCCATGCCCTGGAAAACGGCATGACAACCTTTCTTGACGCCTATGAACAAAACCCCATTGACATTGTAGGCGTCGGAGAAATGGGCATAGGCAACACCACACCTGCTTCCGCCATCATTTGTGTCATCACCGGGCTTTCACCAGCCCAGGCCACGGGAAGGGGAACCGGCATTGACGACAAGGGTCTTGCCCACAAAACAGAAGTCATTGAACGGGTTCTGGCCTTTCATACCATTGATCCGTCCAACGGGTTTGAGATCCTTCAAAAAATAGGCGGGTTTGAAATCGCGGGCATTGCCGGGGCAATTCTGGCTGCTGCCTCCAAAAAAACCGCAGTGGTTCTGGACGGGGTAATTTCAACGGCGGCAGGACTTGTGGCCTATGCCATCAACCCGAGCATCCGAGGTTATCTTATCTCCGGTCACAAATCTGCGGAACAGTCCCAGAAAGCGGCACTCTCCCACATGGACCTTGTCCCCCTGATTGATTTCAACATGCGGCTGGGAGAAGGCACAGGAGCTGCAATTGCCATTGACATGGCCGAGACAGCCTGTAAAATCATGACCCAGATGGCCTCCTTTGACGAGGCACAGATCGCGAGATCTTCCATCAAATAATTTGATGGGATCATGATTTTTCCGGTTTCACCAGGTTAAAATCCGATAGAATGGCGTAAAGGTTAAACTTAGATGCACTGTCTGTTAAGCTCAGCTAAACATGATCCTTATTTGTTTCCATCAATTTCAGATTGACTCACCAGAACTTTCCAATACCCTGCTTTAGCAGATCCGACCCGGTCAATAAACCCTGCTTCACACAATTTTCGAATGGCCCTCTGAGTGGCTGAGTCGGACTTTTGGATCTTTTTGACAATTTCAGGAATCGTCAGGTGTGGTTCTCTGGATAAAATTTTCAGTATCTGCACCAGCGTTTTCCCCGACATTTTCCCCGGCGTTTTCCCCGGCGTTTTGGAAACTCCTTCCAGGTCGCCTGACCGTATATCCAATAATTCGACCCTGAAAAAATCCCCGGTCTCACTGATTTTGCAGGTCGCCGTCTTTAATTCGTTGAGTTTTTTCCTGATACGGATAAACCCGGTTCCATATTTTTCAATATCCCCGGTCAGGTAAAAGGCTTCGGCCAGAAGCTTGTTCCGGATGGAAGAAACATAATCATCTTTTTCCAGGGCTTTGAGAGTAAGATTGCCGAACAAGGTTCCCGGATTTGAAAAAATAATCCGGTTATCAAAAGCGAGCTTATCACGTTATAGTCTTCAGAGGCCTAAAAGACAGGATTTATAGACATAATCAACACTTAATTATTTACCATAGATATCTAAATCAGGATAGAGTTTAACAATACATTCTTTACATATACCGTGGCTAAACTCGGCCTCTGAATGCCTCCGTATATATTCCTCAATTTGACTCCAATTTCCTTTATCATCACGAATTTTTTTACAGGATGAGCAGATTGGAATAAGTCCTTTTAAAGTTTTAATCTCATCTTTTGTTTTTTGGAGTTCTATCTGTTTTTCTTTGTAATCTGTTATATCCAACCATGACACAATTCCTGCAACGGTTGTCCCATTCTCATCCTTTATGGGAGAAGCTGAAGCAAGAGCCCAGCGGTACTCTCCATTATCCAACTCTACTATGACTTCTTCATTGCTAATAATTTCATCGTTCAATATTGCCCTTGCAAGAGGCATTTCTTCATTTTTCATTGGTGTTCCATCAGGAAACAAATCTTTCCATGAAAGGACGTATTCTTTCAAAGCGATATTATCTAATGGTGCATCTGTTTTTCCACGAAAGATACGAACAGCATTATTAATGTAAATAATTTTCCCTGATGATGCCTCTGCAAGAATTATACAAGCTGATGAGTTCTCCAGCACAGCTTGTAAAAAAGGTAACCCCAAGGATTTTTCAATTTTGATTATTTCATCAACCACTGCACTTATGCTCCCAAAAGATATTTTTTTTTAATTTGGATGATCAAAGTGATAACTACTACAAAACGTATTTTTATGCAAAAAAAAATGGAAAATTATCTCACTATCATAGAGAACAATAATGGTATCAGTCTTTGGTTTGACCTGACACCAAAAAGCGGTGACTTGTATTCATAGTTCCCATATTAACAGAATTTATCCTGGATCGCCGGTTGCATTCTTTTTACGTTGCCGGTAATCCGATTTTTTTCCTAAATGTCATTTTTAAATTTTTTGAGTGGATTCCTTGTGGCCGATCTTATGATCAAGCTCCAAAAAGGGGAACGAGGAGTTTCCTCCCCTCTATATCCGGAATAACAAAAATTCCAGGCCCTGAATTGATTCAACGGTCTTTATCGCTCCGACAGCTCAAATCATTGGAGACGTTCATATCGGTAAACAATTTTCTGTCTGGTTTCACTCAGTCCTTCGCGGTGATCTGGACAAAATCAGTGCGGGAGACCGGTTTCACCAGGTTAAAATCCGCCATAATGGTGTAAAGGCAGGGCACCACCACCAGCACCAGCAACGTTGACATCAAAAGTCCGAACACAATGGAGCAGGCCAGTGGAATCAGTATCTGGGCCTGTAAAGATCGTTCAGAAAGAAGTGGTAAAAGCCCGGCTATGGTGGTAACCGATGTCAGCATCACCGCCCTGAACCGCTCTCTTGAAGCCAATTTTCCCGCCTCACCCACGGATTTACCCAAAGCGGTATGCAGTTTGATAAACCCCACCAGAAGGATGGAATCATTCACCACAATACCGGCCAGGGACACAAACCCCATAATGCTGGGCATGCTGATATCAAGTCCCATGAGAATATGACCCCAGACAACACCGATAAAGGCAAATGGAATGGTAATCATTATCACCAGGGGTTCCTGGTAGGATCTGAACTGAAAACTCAACAAACAAAACACCCCGAAAACACCGATACCAAGCGCCTTTACCATACCGCCCATTGACGCTTTCATCTCCTTTTCCTGGCCCTCAAGCCCGATAATAATATTGGGAAATTGTTTTTTCAATTGCGGCAGAAACCTGGCCTTTGTATCAGCTATGATATCGGCTGCATTGGCCACCCGGGTGTCCACATCCCCTGTTATCGTAACCGTCCGGTCAGCATCCACCCGCTTGATCCCGGAATAGCCCCGGCTGTAGGTAATGGATGCCACTGTGTTCAAAGGAACCCGTTCGCCTTTGCCGTCCATGAGATAAAAATTTTCAAGACTGGACACACTGTTCCGGTCGGCACCTGCCATGCGAATATTGACTTCATAGGAGTCATCCCCCACAATCACTTCGCTTGCCGTGGCACCATAAAAAGCGGCTCTCAATTGTTTTGAAACGATTTGGGCATCAAAACCCCTGATTTTAGCGCCTTTTTTAAGTTTTACCTGAATTTCAGGTTTGCCTGGCCGAAGATCATCATACAGATCCGACACGCCCTCATAAGCATAAAACCAGTTGATCAGCTGTGTGGAGGCCTGTTTTAATTCATCCAGGCTATCTCCCTTAAGCCGGATTTCAATGGGAAGCCCACCCGGCCCTATAACAGGCTCCTTGAACGCGACGGCAATGGCATCCGGGATATCCCCTGCCAGGGTTCGCCACAGACCGATAATATCATCCATGGTACTGAATCTTTTTTCAGCGCTCAACAGATCCAGGGATATCGTTGCCACATGAGCGCCCTTTTCCCCTGCATCCACATTGGTGTTGTACAATACGCCGATATGCTCCACCAGATCTGCCTTGCCCGGCTGGGAAGGAGCAAGCCGGTCATTCATCTTTTGGGCCGCAGCAACCAGCTGGTCCACATAAAATTGCGTTCTTTCAAGGGGAGTTCCCTGGGGAAAAAGAACCCTTGCCTGCAGCACATCCCCTTCGATATCCGGAAAAGCCTGGGTTTTCAAACGCCCGCCCGCAATCATGGCAACAGAAGCAATAAAGACAAAGATCACAAGTCCGATGAACAGATACCTGAAATTTACTGCCGCATCAACAATCCGCCCCAGAAACTTTTCCTTCAGCCAGTTGACCCCGTCGTCCATCTTTTGGCGGTATGTTTTTTTCTGCAAGCCCGGCACCCGCTTTGAAAGAGAATGTGACAGGTGATGGGGAAGAATCAAAAAGGCTTCCACAAGACTCACACAAAGAGTCAGGATCAACACCACTGGAATGACATAAAGAACCTTTCCAATATCTCCTGCCATACTCAAGGCTAAAGATCCAAAAATAAACACCGTGGTTAAAAAAGAGGAAAACACACCTGCCGCAACTTCACAGATACCGTCCACCGTGGAGTTAAAAATAGTTTTACCTTTGTCAAGGTGGGCGGAAATATTCTCGGCAATTACAATGGCATCATCCATGAGCAGCCCCAGGCCGATGAGCAGCCCGACCATGGAGACCATGTTGATGGAAAGCCCCAGGTGCTTCATAAAGAAAAAGGTCAGGAAAAACGAAACCGGCAGTCCCATGGCCACCCAGAAGGAAAACCCAAACGGAAAAAAAAGCAGCATGGCTAAAAACACGAGAATCAAACCGACCACAGCGTTCTTGATCAGCATTTGAAGGCGGTCCCGGACAATCTTGGACACGTTCTGGGTAACAGAAAAAGAAACCCCGGACGGGGCACGAGCCTGCTCTTCCTCCAGAAAGGCCGCCACCTCATCCATTATTTTCAAGGCGTCTTCAGACTTGGTCTTGTTGATCTGAAGAAGTCCGGCCCGTTTTCCGTCAAACAGGATCTTATCCTCATCATCCATAAACCTGTCAAAAATTTTTGCAATCTCCCCCAGACGAATTTCAGCACCGCTTCTCGAAGATACCACAATGAGATTTTCCAGGTCATGCAAAGTTTTTCTTTCTTCTGAAAACCGGATCAAAATATCCGAATCCCGTGTTTCCAGGCTTCCGGCCGGCAGATCCACATTCTGGGCGGCCACAGCACCCTGGATGTCCGACACGGAAAGACCCAGCCGCATCATGTTATAAAAAGGGATCTCAATTAAAAATTCATGGTCTGAAAATCCCAGGATCTCCACCTGAGAGACCCGGTCAAGGCGCTTTAGCCGGTCTTTTAAATCTTCACAATAAAATTTCAAATGCAATGGACTCATGGGTCCGGTTACAGCCACAGACACAACCGGATCTGTCCGGTTAACCCTTTTTACAATCACATCTTCCACTTCGACCGGGAAATCATTGACAGCCTCAACTTCGGTTTTGATATCATTAAAAAACTCAATAATATCATTGTCTTGCGCCATTTCCACCACAACGGAAGCCCGATTTTCCATGGCCGTACTCTTGATCTCGGCAATATTGCTCACACTGTCAATGGCATCTTCAATGCGCCTGCACACAGAGGATTCAACATCATCTGCTGTGGCACCTGGATAGGCCACCGAAATTTCAACCGCATTGATTGAAAAATCAGGAAAAGTTTCCCGTTTCAAATCAGTGACTGATACGGCACCCAGGGCGATAAACAGCAGCATCAAAAGATTGGATGCCGTGGGATGGGCGCAAAAATAGGAGATAACCTGTTTAAATGCTTTCATCGCTGAATCGCCTCCCCAATGGCCTGTTGTTGCAACAGCGTCACCACCTCTTGTGCCAAAACAGGTTTCAACCGCATCCCTTCCACTGCAGGCACCAGATCCGCCAGCACAAGCGTCTCTCCAGCCTCAAGTCCTTGCGACAAAACCGCCACATCCGCCATATAAAACTCAATGTTCACCGGCCGGATCTCAAGCCGATTTTCAGGGGTACAGATATAAAGTTTTTTGTCATGGATAGCACTTCCGGGCACTACAAACCGGTCCGGCATGGATCTGCCTTTTAATTCAACTTCCACATACATATTTGTGACCAGGGGCGGGCGTTTGCCCGGAATCACATTTTCATAAGGTTTGTCCACAGTGATATAGATGGTAATGGCTCCGGTCTTAAGATCCATGGATTCGCTTGTCCTGGAAAAAATGCCTTCCCACTCAATGGGTTCCCGCCCGTCCAGGGGAAGTCTGACCCTGGCGGTAATGCCGATGGCCCGTCGGATGGTTTCCATATCCGGCAACTGCCCAACAGTGCCCTCATATTTTCGGGGCAAAAGGGTCATAAAACTCTTTGGCGTCAGGGAAACAGGAATTTCCGCCCGGTCAACGCTTTCAGCTTCCACCAGAACGGTTCCGGCGGCTGCAAACTGGTAAAGTTCAATATTCACAACCGACAGGCGGCAGTCAAAAGGAGCCCGAATTTCAGTCCTGGCAACATCCAGTCTGCGTTCTGTTACCATGGATTCACCCGATTTTTTCTGAGCCAGCAGCGCCTTTTTTTGCGACGGGATCAGGTCCAGGGTATTCTGCAAGTTGTTAACAGTGGTCTGGTGGGCCAGAAAAGTTCTTTCTTCCTTTTCAAGATCAGACGCGGAGATATATTCATTTGCAAATAATCCGCGCTTGCGTTTCAGCTCCTGGCCCGCACTGGCAAGAGATTTTTTCTCAATGGCCAAAAGACGTTCCGTGTTTTTCCGGGACTGCTCCAACTCTTTGAGCCTTGCATCCACGTTCATCAGATCCGCCACCCCCCGGGTTTCTGCCAGGCCGTAGGAGGTGGTGTCAATTTTAAACAAAACCTCGCCTTTTTTTATAAAATACCCTCTTTTCAGGTTCTGGTTCACATTGACAATTTTCCCGCTGACCTCGGAAATTGCCTGCCAGGTACGGTCTGCCTCAACATACCCATAGGCCGTGATCCGCGGGATAACTTGCATTTTTTCCAGAGGGATCACCCGGACGGTCTGAACCCTCTCTTTGTTCTCAAGACGGACCGGTGCTTTTTTATTCATTTTCATTACGGCAAACAAAGCAATCCCGCAGACAACAGGGATAATGATCAACAGCTTTTTCAAGATTTTCATAATTTTTTCCTGATGTTTATTTTTCAATTAACCGGGAATCATGCCCCAGGAAAAAATATCTTCCCGGGCAAGAATGGCTGCAGCATTTGCAGCCAATACAGTTTCCCCGTTCAATATATCCAGCAGGGCATAATCCAGGCCGGCCGCTGCCAGCATGGCCACATAAGCTTGCTCCATAAGGTTCTTTTTTGCTTTATCCTTTGCCCCCGTGGTAAGGTTGGAAACCCCGGCAATGGTTCTAACCGGGAACCCCATAAGATCGGGCAAAGTCCGTATGACATTCAGCACCGATCTTGCCTGAACAATCCCGTCCTCCCATGCCAAAGGCGGCACAATGGGATCAATAATGATCCGCTCTTTTGACACCCCGGCCGCTTCAGCCCGTTCAAACAGCTCAAGCGCGACCTCAAACCGCTCAGCCTCATCCTTGGGCACCCGGCTGTCAGGATACAATAAAAATCCCACAATATCCGCATCATGCTCTTGTGCAAGAGGTAAGATCTTCTCAATTTTTTGGGGTTCAAGGGAAAATCCGTTGATAATGACCCGGTTATGAGCAGCTTCAACCCCTGCCCTCATTGCAGCAGGATTAGAGGTGTCAATGAGCAGAGGAAGGTTTGTTACACTCTCCACCGCCTTAATAAAAAACACCATGCCCTCTTCAGGCGATTTGCCCAAAGGTCCGGTATTCACATCAATGGCAAAGGCCATTTTTGCCGCACATAGCTTGACAAGATCCTGCACAGGCCTTGGGTCACGGACATTAAGCGCGTCCTGGACATCGGTTTTTGTAATTCTAAGATTATCTGCAATCAATTTCATATCAGCATTCCATTTTCATATCATTGACGAGTTGCCGGAATGATACCATTGAAATTTCAGATAAAAAAGGCTAAAAAAGAAACTTTTAAGATACAGAAAAGCTTTAAACAAAGATTAAACAAATTGATTAACAAGGAAGATTATGGCACGCATTGAAATTGACATGATAAAAAAATTTGTTTTTGAAACTGAAATTGCCATCAGGATATCAAACCTGAATTACGGCAACCATGTGGGACATGATGCTCTTATCTCTCTGATGCATGAAGCAAGGGTTCGATTTTTGTGCCGTTTCGGCTTTTCTGAAACTGATATTGACGGGAAAGGATTAATTCTCGCAGACCTTGCAGTTTCCTATAAGTCACAATCGTTTTATGGCGACAAATTGAAGTTTGAAATAGGCACCGGTGACTTTAATAAATATGGATGTGATATATTTTATCGCGCAACAAACGCAAAAACCGGTAACCTGGTTCTACTGGCAAAAACAGGTATTGTGTTCATTGACCGTACTCAAAATAAAGTTACAACCATACCTGAAGCATTTTTATCTCAATTTTCATAGGATCAACTCAAACCAGTGCAGCTTTGATTCTTTGGACAAAACTTTCAGTCTCTGTACCGATATTTTGAACATTTCTTCAAAATCACCTGACCGAATATTCAACAATTTGACCCTGCCCTCCCCTTTTGGTCTCATTTATTTTGAGATCGCCGTCTTGAACTAGCAAAATTCTTTCCCCTAACTAGCAAAATTCTTTTCTTGTTTGAAAGATGAATTTTGCTATCTGTCTCTATGCTTATTGTTAATGAAGACAAAAAAATCAGCTCATAAAATGCTTTAAGCATAACCCAATGTATTGAAAGCCATTTATAACAACAAAACAATTCGTGTTGTAAAATAGATATTGAACTTTTTACAACACCATTTTTTTACACCATTTGGCATTCTTTTTGTATTTGAATAATTTTGTATTTGAACTATTTGGGATTCTTTTTATTAAGAATATGTCAGCCGGCTGAGTTATCGTTTTAGCGTTTATTAGCTTTGGCTGAAAAAGAGTGGCAATCAAATAATTATAATCAAATGATAACCAGAAGGAATAAAATGGAAAAAAAAAGTCTTAAATTCAAACTTATAACCGGCGGTATTCTTGTTGTTCTTTTCCCTTTAATCATCATTGGTTTTTTCTCGGTGAACAAGGCTTCCAAGGCCCTGATGGAAACCGGCAAATCCGGGGCAAAACAGGTTGCACTGGATCTTGCCGCCATGACGGATCTCTTTTTTGAACAGGAAATCAAACTTGCCAAATCCCTTGCAGTTGAACCACTTGTCATCGCTGCCGCACAAAATGTCCATGAAAACGGAAGTGACAATGCCCTTACAGATCTAAAGGCCCTGGATCAATTTTTTGCCACCGTTTTTAAGCAGACTGGGAGCGCCTATGAATTTTTTTTCATGGCAGATGCAAATGGAACTGCCGTATCAGACAACTTGGGGGGTGTACTTCGGGACAAAAAATTATCCTTAACTAACAGGGATTATTTTCAAGCTGCCAAACAAGGAAAGACCAATATCGGCGCTCCTGACAAATCAAAAGTCACTGGAAAACCAATCGTCATAGTGGCGGTTCCATTAAAAACAACATCAGGACAATTTGCAGGTATTTTTGGAGCAGTAATCAAGCTGGATATTTTATCAGATAAAATTACCCGGGTGAAGATAGGTAAAACCGGCTATCCGTTCATGGTGGACAAAAAGGGAATGACAATTATTCATCCCAAAAAAGAGTTTATTCTTGAAAAAAATTTAAAAAATATCAAAGAGGTAGAATCCATTATTTTACAGATGCTAAGTGGAAAAACCGGGACAGATGAATATTCTTATCAAGGAGAGGATAAGGTAGTCGGTTTTGCACCGGTTTCCATCACAGGCTGGGCAATTGGTGTTAACCAGGACAAGCATGAATTAATGGCCACATCTGTTGCCATGAGAAACATGACCCTTATCGTGGGAGGGACCTTCCTTGGTGTCGCAATTTTTGTAGTACTCTTGTTTGCAAGAAACCTTGTTCTGCCCATCATCCGTATCAGTGAAGGGTTGAATCAGGGAGCAGAACAGGTGACCAATGCATCAAGCGAAGTGTCTTCCACCAGCCAGTCCCTTGCCGATGGATCGTCACAGCAGGCAGCTTCAATAGAAGAAACGTCTTCATCCATGGAAGAAATATCTTCCATGACAAAGAAAAATGCTGAAAATGCACGGCATGCGGATAATTTGATGAAGGATGCCAATCAGGTGGTAACCAAGGCCAACAAATCCATGAAACAACTGATTTTGTCTATGGAAGATATTTCCAAAGCAAGCCTGGAAACCTCAAAGATCATCAAAACCATTGATGAGATCGCTTTCCAGACAAACCTTCTGGCTTTAAATGCTGCGGTTGAAGCTGCCCGTGCAGGAGAAGCAGGTGCCGGTTTTGCCGTGGTGGCAGATGAAGTCAGAAACCTTGCCATAAGAGCGGCTGATGCAGCAAAAAACACCGCTGATATGATTGAGGGGACCGTTAAAAAAGTCAATGAAGGATCAGAATTAGTTGCCACCACAAACGATGCTTTCAGTCGGGTAACAGACAGCTCAGGCAAGGTTGCAGAACTGATTGCGGAAATTACCCAGGCGTCCAAAGAACAGTCTGATGGGATTGAACAGGTAAATATAAATATTTCGGAAATGGATAAAGTGGTCCAGCAGAATGCAGCCAATGCAGAAGAGTCAGCAGCAGCAGCCGAAGAGATGAACGCCCAGGCAGAACAGCTCAAAGACTATGTAAGAGAGCTTGTCCAGCTTGTCAACGGCACGACAAAAGACCGCACCTCAAATTTTTCTTTACAACAAAACCGTATCCTTGTTTCCAAAGCTGAATCTGCTTTTGCTTCTCAAAAAAGAATGCCGGCAGTAAAAACAAACGAAATCAGACCGAACCAGGTCATCCCTTTTGATGATGAATTTAAAGATTTTTAATCAGGGGCTTTAATAACCCCGGCAAAAGGTTCACATGGCAGCAGTTGAAAAAACATTGCCTGCTGAGTCTAATCAAGGGGTTCTGCTGTTGAACTCAGATACACTGCCCGATAGAAAAATAACTGAGGTTCTCGGGCTTGTCCAGGGGCAAACGGTCTTTGCCATATGGCTTGGCAAAGACCTGTCCGCCATCGTCAGGCTCATTCTTGGCGGCGAATTGATTGAATACACGGAAATGATGGGAAATGCCCGGTCAACCGCCACAGAAAGGATGACAGCCAAGGCCGCTGAAATGGAGGCTGATGCAGTCATAAATGTTCGCTATATGACTACCAGTGTTGTTGGCACTGCATCTGAATTGTTGGTGTATGGAACAGCCGTCAAGCTCAGCTAAGCACGCTCATTCTTTTTTGTGAGCAAACCAACTTGAAAAATGATTTTTTATATGGTTTATTCTTGCAACTCAATTAACTGCTACTGGAGTAATTTATGAAAACATACAGAAAAGAATTATGGTTTGAAATTCCAACCAGACGGGCTTTTGTCAATATCACATCCGACATTCAAGACTGCATCAATGAAAGCGGTGTGACCGAAGGACTTGTACTTGTTAATGCAATGCATATAACAGCATCGGTATTTATCAATGATAATGAATCAGGATTACACCATGATTATGATATCTGGCTTGAAAAATT